>JBILLT010000229.1:0-2791 GCA_044375925.1 Chthoniobacteraceae bacterium
CTCGGCGGCATACTTCAGCGCCTCGATTGTCTCCTTGCGGTTGATGGTCACCGCGCCCTTCTCGTCCACCTGGAAGCCGCCATGGGACCACAGCAGCCAGGTTGCGGTGCCGTTGCCGTCGCCCACCGCGTTGCCCAGCGCGAAGCCCACCGGGCGGTTGATCTTCTGCAGCTTGCGGCACATGTCGAGGAAGCGGTCGAGCTCGTTCGGCGGCGAGGAATAGCCGACCTCGTTGATCCAGCTCTTGCGCCACACCAGCGCCCCGCCGCCGCAGCCCATCGGGATCGAGATCCACTGGTTGGTGCCGAACTTCTTGCCGAAGCGCTCCGGCAGCGGGCCCCAGCCGCCGTATTTCTGGCCGAGGTAGGTGGCCAGGTCCGTCATGTCGAGGACCTTGTCGGCATACAGGTGCGGGTCGGCGGCCCAGCCGGCCACCACGTCGGGCCCGGCGCCGGTGCGCGCGGCCACGGCCACCTGGGCGCGGATGTCTTCCCAGCCCACGTAGTCGGTGCGCACCTGCACGCCGGTGGCTCGGATGAACTTCGCCTGGTTCTCGTTCCACACCGTCTCGTCGGCATCCACGAACTTGGTCGGGCGGATCACCCGGATCGTGGCGCCGGCCTCGAGCGGCAAGCTCGGCGCCGTGGCGGGCGAAGTGGGAATCCCGGCCTGGGCGCTGGCATCGCCAGCCAGGGCGGCGGTGCCGAGCGCAGCGCCGGCCCCCATCTTGAACGCATCCCGTCGCGTGAAGCGATCCATGTGTATCGTCCTCCCTGAGGCGGCCTTGGGCCGCGCGTTGCAGTCTTTCAGTTCAGCCGCATTCCCGTCTGCTCGTCGAACAGATGCACCAGCGCGGGATCCGGTGCGATGTGCAGGTTCTGGCCCGGCTTCTCCGCGATGCGCTCGCGGAACGCGCCGACAACCTGCGTGCCGGCGAGATGCATGATCACCTGGGTTTCCGACCCCGTCGGCTCCGTGACGTGCACGGTGGCCGCCACGCCGGATGCGTCCAGCAACAGGTGCTCGGGCCGGATGCCGTACACCACTGCCTGCCCCTCCTGCACCGCGCCGCGGTTTGGCGGCAGCGGCAGGACCACGTCGCCGGCGCGGAACGCACCGTCGCGCACATGCCCCTTGATGAAGTTCATGGAAGGGGAGCCGATGAAGCCGGCCACGAACAGGTTGCGCGGCCGGTCGTACAGCTCCAGCGGCGCGCCCATCTGCTCCACGTTGCCGCCGTTCATCACCACGATCTTGTCGGCCATCGTCATGGCTTCGATCTGGTCGTGCGTCACGTAGATCGTGGTGGTCTTCAGCCGCTGGTGCAGCTCCTTGATCTCCGCCCGCATCGCCACGCGCAGCTTGGCATCCAGGTTCGAAAGCGGCTCGTCGAACAGGAACACCTGCGGGTCACGCACGATCGCGCGCCCCATCGCCACGCGCTGGCGCTGCCCGCCCGAAAGCTGGCGCGGATAGCGCGCCAGGTACGGCTCCAGCCCGAGGATCCCCGCCGCGCGGCCCACCTTCTCCTCGATCACGCTTTTCGGCGCATTCAGCAGGGTCAGCGAGAACGCCATGTTGTCCCGCACCGTCATGTGCGGGTACAGCGCGTAGTTCTGGAACACCATGGCGATATCGCGCTCCTTCGGAGCGACGTTGTTCACCACCCGCAGCAGCGTCGATTTCCCGCAGCCGGAAGGCCCGACGAGGATCACGAACTCCCCGTCCTCCACTTCCACATCCACGCCGTGGAGCACTTCCACGCTGCCGAAGGCCTTGCGCACCGAACGCACCGAAACCGTGGCCATGGGCCTGGATTGCCTCCCTCGCCTCGGAGCCATTCGGCCCCGTCTTGCCGCCGCCGGGGCGATGCCCGAACGGTTCCCTCTCGCAATTGCACCCCGCGCCGCACTTTGGCAAGCACGAAGCGCTATTCCGCCGCCTCCGCGAACCCGCCGGATTGCCGCAACCACATGCGCGCATAGGCCCCGCCGGCCGCCAGCAGTTCGGCATGGCTGCCCTGCTCCACGATCCTGCCATGCTCCAGCACCACCAACCGGTCCATCCGCGCAATCGTCGAAAGCCGGTGCGCAATCGCGATCACCGTGCGCCCCTTCATCAGCGTCTCCAGCTGCCCCTGGATCGCCGCCTCCACCTCGCTGTCCAGCGCCGATGTCGCCTCGTCCAGCACCAGGATCGGCGCATCCTTCAGGATCACCCGCGCAATGGCGATGCGCTGCCGCTGCCCGCCCGAAAGCTTCACCCCGCGCTCGCCCACATGCGCATCGAAGCCGCGCCGCCCGCCCCAATCCTCCAACAGCTCGATGAACTCGGTCGCCTCCGCCTGGTCCGCCGCCGCACGGATCTCCGCCTCGCTCGCCCAGGGCCGCCCATAGGCGATGTTCTGCCGGATCGAGCGATGCAGCAGCGACGTATCCTGCGTCACCATCGCGATCTGCGTGCGCAGGCTCTCCTGCGTCACCAGCGCGATGTCCTGCCCATCGATCACGATCCGCCCCGCCTCGGGCGTGTGGAAGTTCAGCAGCAGGTTCACCAGCGTGGATTTCCCCGCCCCGGAATGCCCCACCAGCCCCACCCGCTCCCCGGGCCGGATATGCAGGTCGAGGTCGTGCAGCACGCCCCGCGACGTGCCATAGCCGAAGCGCACCGCCTCGAAGCGGATCTCGCCCTTCGAAACCTCCAGCTCCTTCGCATCCGGCGCATCCGGCATCTGCCGCGGCACCGCGATCGATCGCATCCCCTCCTGCACCACGCCCACGTTCTCGAAGAT
>JBILLT010000024.1:0-40595 GCA_044375925.1 Chthoniobacteraceae bacterium
GAGGATGCTGATTTGCTCCGCACTGGGACGCGGCCTGTCCTTTGCCGGCGGTGGCATGACGGTATCAGGGTCCGTGCTTTGGATCACCTCCAGCACCCTGCTTTTGCTTGGCACCTCGGAATTGAATACCGGCCCGTTTTCGCTTCCGTGGAGCCAATCCTCGTGCGAGTTCAGGGAGAATCCGCCCTTCTTTTTGTCACCCGTGTGGCAGCCTCCGCAGTGTTCGTTGAGGATGGGTGCGACCTTGTGCACGAAATCAAGAGGTGCCGTTTGGGCTCGGGCCTGCGTTGATAGACTGACTAGCACGGCGAGCGCGGCTTTTGAAAATCGAGGTTTCATCAGGGGGTTGGTCCGTCGGCCGTCTGTGTTTTAAGAACGCTGCGGCGCGCGGTCTGTTTTTTCAGGCCGCGCCATGGAATCAGCGGGATGAACTTGAGAGAGTGCTCCGCCCATCAGCATCATCGAACCGAGATAGGCCTCGGTCAGAGCATCAGGGTTCAGCGGGCCGGTTGCTCGCTTTCCGCCTTGTTTTGGGGCGGCTTCAGTTCATCTCGTAAACTTAGTTTTTCGGCTTGGGGGCCGGCTTCGGATCAAGGTTCGCCAGCATGTCCTCGTCAGTGACAGTCGTGCTCACGCCCGAACTCGGAATCTCGGCTTTGGCGGTCCAAAGGATCGCGTTGAGTACCAACTTGCGTTGGTCGTCGTTCTTCCACCCGCTGTGAAAATGTCCTCCGCTGAAACCGAATCCGCGACCTCCGTCCTCGCGTTCCACCGACCAGGCGACGTGCTGCGGAGATTTGGCTTCCAGCACTTCTTTTTTCTGTTCGGGATTTCCCGCGTGAGGGCCTTCTCCTCGTTCTGTGGTGGAGGCAGGGGGTACCGCGGAGAGAATAGGCGTGACGCGTTTCATGCCGTCACGGAACCGCATGTGATAATACCACTCGTCGTTGGTTGTGAACGGACGCACCCCGTAGCTGATTGGATGGAAGGGAAGCCGGGAAAAATTCGCATCCCAGTGCGGGTTCACGGACCAGTATTGTTCAAAGTAGCCCCCCATCCATTGCTTGAACTCCAGCGCGCCGGCGCCGTTGGAACCTCTGCCGGCGGGCGGTGTCTGTTTCACGGGTTTTCCGTCCGCGCCGATCTCAGGTTCTGGCCAGCCAACTTTAGCGTACGCGGGCTCAACCGCGTAGTGGAGGCACACAAAACCGCAGCCGCGTTTCATCTGCTCGTCGAGTTGGGCGAGATGGGGAATTGCGGGATGATTGCCGCCGCCATCCGAGTAGATCAGGATAGTGTCGGCTTTGGCGATGGATGCGTCGTCCGGCCATTCACCGTTGAGGGTGTAGGATACGCTGACGCGGTCTCCGGCCTTTTCGCGCAGGCATTTTGCCAAGAGCTGCACCCCGGCATTGTGCTCGTGTTGTCCCGGGCCGTGGCTGGGACGCCCCGCGATCATGAGCACATTGCGCTTTTTCTTCTCAGTGGGTGGCAGTTCTTTGAGCACGATATCTTTGAACTGGACCGTCATGGGCGGTCCTGCGTGCATTTGCAGCGCGAGGAATCCCTCGGTTCTCGCTTTCAATTGTTCGTCCAAGACATCCACGGTTTGTTTCCCGTTGATGAAATGCTGCAGGTGATTGCCGTTCGCAATGATCAGGTAATCGTTCCAGTCGCCCTGTTTGATCGAGGCTTGGATCGCGTCGGAGTCACCCAGCGAACCGGTGACTTCAACCTTGTGTTTCTCCTGATTCTCAGCGTCGGGCACGACTTTGACCTGCTGGCTGCGCAAAGCCAAAATTCCGCGGCCTCTTTCTTCGTACAGGATCCCGGAGTACTTTGTGCCGGCTTCGAAGTCCGCCTGGTACCCGCTGATGATCGGGCCGTCGGCTCCTTCCTCCACAAACAAACTGCGGTATTGTGCGCCGGAATTGCCGGAAGCCGTCGGGATGCGGTATTTGAAGCGGAGCTCGAAGTTCTCGAGCTTGCCCTCTTTCCAGACGAGGAAAGTGTTGTGGCGGAGGGTGCTTTTCTGGGGGTTTTCAGGGCTGGGTGCTGTCTTGCCAGTGATGGCCCCGTCCTCGACCGACCAAAGCGCATGGTTGCCCTCCCAGCCGTTAAGATCTTTACCGTTAAAAAGAGTGATTTCCTTTGAAAGCGAGATGCCTGCGAAAGCGGCGGTGATCGCGAGGAAGGCAAGAGGGGCGGGGAGTTTCATGTGTAAGGGAGGATGATTTTGAGGGCGGTTTATTAGGGGGTGGTTTTTCAGGGGCGCCAGATTCCGCGCGGACTCGCTGAACTTTCCAGCGTTTGCGGCAGGGGCGCTCAACGCTCCTTCTCCATGGCGGCAGGGTTTACGTCAAGCCATAGAGGCATGGGACGGTGATCCAGGGGCCCGCGGAAGGTCACAATTTGGGTTTCGTGCGCCTCGCTCCGAATCTTTGCTGCAAGTGGTTCAGGTAAGCAGCCGAGTCCGTGGTGCAGCCTGTCGCCTTCGCCATGAGTTTGTTGGGCAAGAGGGTGCTTCCATGGGAGTGTACATGGGAGCGAAGCCAGGAAAGGAGGGGGGCGTAGTTTGCCGCAGCCGAGGCGGAATGGATTTTGCGGTCGCGGTTCGCATGGGCGTATAACTGGGCGGCGTTGAGGTTGCCCAGTGTGTATGTGGCGAAATAGCCGAGTCCCCCCATGCTCCAATGGATGTCCTGAAGACATCCGTGAGCGTCGTCGGGGGGGCGCACACCGAAGAGGTGCTCAAAATGATCGTTCCAAGCCCGGGGGATTTCGGCGACTTCCAGAGACCCGTTGAGGAGGCTGCGCTCGATGTGGAAACGCAAGAGAATGTGCAGATCGTATGTGGCTTCATCCGCCTCGACGCGGATAAAGGAAAACTCCGCGCGATGGATTGCTGCCATGAAATCTCCAAGGCGCAGCTTGCGCAGCGACGGAAAGAGTTCCTTTGCGCGGGGAAGCCATTTCTTCCAGAACGCCTCGGAGCGGCCGACATGGTTTTCCCACAGTCGCGATTGGGATTCGTGGATACCAAGGGAAACCGCGGTTCCTGCGGGGCGTCCAAACTCGGATGCAGGCAGGCCCTGTTCGTAAAGTCCATGCCCCGCTTCGTGCAACACGCCGAAGAGTGAAGATGTGAAGTCTGCCTCGTCGTAGCGCGTGGTGAGCCGTACATCCAAGGGGCCGAGCGTGGTGCAAAACGGATGCGTTGTGGTATCAATGCGGCCCGCGTCAAAATCGAAGCCGATGCTTTCAGCGACTTCGCGGTTGAGTAACTGCTGCTTTGCAACTGGGTATTTGCCGCGCAGAAGGTTGCTTGGGATTGTTCGGCTTTTATCAACGGCGGATTTCGCAATCGCGGCGATGCGTGGCTGCAGGTCGTCGAAGAGATGCGCGATGGTGCGTGTGCGGGCTCCGCGTTCATAACCGACTAAAAGCGCGTCGTACGGTTCGTCTTCGTATCCCCAAAGTTTGGCTTTGCGGCGGGCGATGGACAAAATTTTTCCAAGGTATGCTGAGAACAATGAAAAATCGGACCTTTTGCGCGCCTCGACCCATGCGTTCCTTGCGTGCGCGGTGATGCTGCTTTCCTCCGCCACAAGCGATGTCGGGATGCGGCTTGCCCGCTCGATTTCATGCGCCCATTCGCGGAAATTTGCAGACTTTTGGGAGCCGCGCGCCGCGCCTTCTTTGAGTGCGCGGTCCAATGCTTTTCTAAAGGTCTTTCCAGTCGCGAGTGCGTGGGATTTGGCGCTTAGATACGCAAGCTGCTGCGCGCGGTGTTCCAGGGCTTTCGCAGGCATGGATGTTTCCTGATCCCAGCCAAGGGTGGATGCGGTGCTGCCGAGCAGCGCGATTTCGTGTGCGAGTTTGCAAATGTTCTCGTAAGCGGTCATAGAATCGGGGTGGTGCCGCGTGCGTTTTATCTGCAATCCGCACAAATGTGAACAAACTCCGGAGTGATAATGCGGGGTGAATTGGGGCCGGTTGTCGGGGCTGGAATTCAATAGACGCCTTGCAGCGACCATTGCATCAGGGCGTCTTTGCGGATACGCGCAAGTGTGTCTTGGTTCGGCACATGAATGTCCCACTCTTCGAGTTCCCATGGGGTTTCCCACCAGTTTCCGGAAATCCTGAAAGGCCCTTGGCTTTCCGCGATGGCGCCGACAAGCAGTGTGCTTCGGATAAAGTGCGGGCGGTGCGCGCGCGTTTCAATTTCCGCGCAGATTGGCGGGCGCAGCCTGCGCAGGGGAATGCCAAAGTTGGATCGGGCCGCGGCCAAGCATTGGGATGTTGCTTGGGATTTTCGTTGCGCCATGGATTCGAAAGTCTCGACGGCGTTCAGCAGAGTGAAATCATCCGGGTGATGTGACGCTGCGTGGGCCGGCACGCCGATGCTTGAAGCGCCCAAGAGCGCCTCGAGTCTGCCGAGTGTTTCCGCAAAGCGGTTCGGATCTTTAAGAGCGCTGTTAAAGAGGTCGAATTGGGCGTATTTCGCAAGGGTTGGTGCGATTTTAATGCGCAATCCAACCGGGCGTTCCGTGAGTTGCAACGACTCCAGATGGGTGAAGATAATGCGCTGCAATATTTCCAACTGCAAGGTGGGCGAGGGGATCGTGAAGGTTCGCTCATAGTGTCCTCCGTTTGCGAGGGGCAGCTTGAAATGAATTTTTTCCGCGACGCGGTCGGCGCATAGGAGTCTCTGGATGAGAGAATCGAGCAGCCTTTGTGCTGCGAACATGAGGGGTTCGCTCGTTTCAATCTCGTGCTCGAATTCGACTCCTTCTTCGAAAATGTCTTCGTGTTTTTCAATGCGCAGTGGGCGTTCGACTCCGCCGGCCGCGAGCGACCAAAGTTTGCGCCCTTCTACGCCCAGTCGTTCCAGTGCTTGTTGTTTTGGCAGACGCAATAAATCAGACGTGCTGTGAATGCCCCAGTCGCTGAGAATTTGAAGGGTGGATGATGCGTCCGTGAGTTCGGAGAGGGGGATTTTGTTTAAAAATTCCCGGCTGCCATGGACGATGCAAATCGGACGGCCTTTGTGCGCCGCAAGCCTTGCAATGTCGGGGTTGCCTGCAATGCCTGCGGATGCATGCAGGTTCATGGAATCCAGTATTTTAAGCGCTGCACCGACGGATGCCTCGTGCCGCTTGTTGAGGGTGTTCCGCAAGTCCGCCGTGCAGACTCCGGGTGCGGTGGATTCGACAAAGGGCGAAAGCGTCTTTGTGATTTGCAAAAGCGCGGCTTGCGTGTGGGTTTCAGCGGTGGGCGTGGGGCGCATGAACTGCAGCTGAGGGCACCTTGCGAGAGCCGTTGAAGAACTCATGCCGGGATGCACGCCGGTTGCGCGTGCGCTTGGCGTGGCTTCGGTGATGATCCCTTGAGCCGTTCCTTCTTTGGTGAGTGCGACCGCATCCATCCAGGTGATGGATTCCTTCCAACGCAATGCTGCTTGAAGATGGAATTGGGGAAGAAGCAGTACGGCGTACATGGCTTCGGCTCTGCCCTAAAGCACTCGCAGGGGTTGTGTATTGCGCGTGAAAATTTGAAGGGGGAGCGCTTCCATCAAATCACGGCGGCGCATATGCAGTTCCTTTAATGACCATCTGCTTTGACTGGTGACGCGCGTCCGGCATCCCTCCACCAAAGGCTGCGGATTGAGCACCAGTAACGCCGAGCGGTTCTGCTCCAGTAGCCGCGCGAACCGGTGCCATGTCGAGGCCGGGATCTTGCAAAGCTGCCGTAGCGCAAAGCCGTGCAGGTCCAGCGCGATGAGCGGGAGGTTGCCGTCCCGCAGCAGAAGGTCTGTTGCTTGGAGGGCGGTTTGCGGATTCTGGCTTCGAACCCAAAGCATTCCACCCCGGGCTGTGGCGTTGTAGTCCTCCGGTTCAAAGCTGCCACCGCCGTCCACGAGCGCGATCAAAAGTCCCTGCGCGCTGGCGGATTCCAGAATGCCGTCCAGCAGGATGGAGCAGTTGCCCGCGGGCCCGCAGATTTCGGTGGTGCCGCTTTGCTCGATCCCGCCGGTGGCAGCGTCCCATTTGGAAATGCCGGTGCGAAATAAAGCGCATGAAGGCTTCGGGCGCGCCGGGGCGAACCTTTCCGCAATCAGCGTCCTAAGCGATTCCATCCGCTGGCTCTTTTCGGATGCCGGAATGTTTAATGCCGCACTCACATCAAGTTTTTTAACCGCCGCAGAGCTTTGAAGGGCCGCCCAAAAAGCCCCTTAATCATGCCTGTTCATCGCGCGAATCAGCCCCCGGTAGACACCCGCGATCTTTACGCGCGCCCCCTCGACCACGCGGTCCGGATACCGAGGATTGCTGGCGCGCAGGATGACGGATTCCCCTTCCTGAAAATAGACACGCTTTAAAGTCGCCTCCGGGGCTCCTCCGGTTTCTTCGCTGACAAGAACCGCTGCGATTTCTCCGGATTGAATTTCGATGTCTGGACGCAGCAAAACCTTGTCGCCTTCCAGAATGCCGTCACCGACCATGGAGTCGCCCTTCACCTGCAGCAGGAAGTCGCCTGCCCGCCATGGAAGAAGCTGCTCAAAACTGGAGGGCTCCGCATGCTGGGCAATGGCTTCCTGGAGGGGGCCCGCAGGGATTTCTCCCAGCAAGGGCAGGAAACCCGCGCCCAGCAGAAGTCTTCCCTTTGGGCTGATCTGCGCCAGGCGCTGCCGCCCTTTAACCCCGCCTCCGCTGAGGAGCAAAAAACCGCTGCGCACCATGCGCTCCAAGGTCGGCGTGAGGCTGCTTTCGGCCCTTAGGTTCAGGGCAGCGACTAGGTCGCTTATAAAGCCAGGCTGTCCATGGCTTTCCATTTTAAGAAGCGCCTCGAGAATCCGCTTTTGCGGGGCGGAAAGCAGGGTGTTTTTGGGGCGGGACATACATCGTGTAACTACACGATGTATTGGATTAGTGCAAATTTTTTAAAGCCATACGGTCTGATGGGTGCTATTCGGAAGGGTGTGGGTGCAGAAAAAGCGGGGAGGTGCCTGATAGGCCTCCCCGCTTAATGCACGCATCTAGCGCCACGCGGACTCAAATCCGCGTGGCGCTCTTTTTAAGGATGTGGAGGCCCGTTTAAATCACGGGACTCATCGAGTTATTTCATCGGACGCTTAGTCTAAGACGGCTTATTCCGAAGGCGGCGGAGCGTCTCCTTCCTCCCCGGTTCCGTCGGATTCCTGACGTACCACTGGGGCAATGGCTTGAAGTTTGGAGCCTGGCTTAAGCTCGATAAGTTTCACTCCCATGGTGTTGCGGCCGGTTTCGCGGATCTGCTTCACCCGCGTGCGGACCATTTTGCCCTTCGTGGTGATGAGCATCAGTTCGTCGGTTTCCCGCACTGCAAGCGCTCCGGCGACGCCACCGGTTTTTTCGCCGGTCTTCATCGTGATGATGCCCTTGCCGCCCCGACCCTGCGAGCGGTACTCCTCGAACGAAGTCCGTTTGCCGATGCCGTTTTCGCCTGCAACCAGAAGAGTGCAGTCCGGATTGACCAAAACCGCAGCCACAACTTCGTCGCCCGGTTCGGGACGAATACCCCAGACGCCGATGGTATCGCGCGACTGCGGCTTTGCTTCGTCCTCGTGGAATCGGATGCTCATGCCTTGACGGGTGATGAGCACGAGCTCGTTGTTTCCGTCGGTTAGGTTGGCGTCGATGAGGCGGTCGCCTTCTTCGATCTTGATCGCAATCAACCCGCCCTTGCGCATGTTTTTGAAGTCCCGGAGGTTTGACTTCTTCACGATGCCGCTGCGGGTTGCAAAGATGATATTGAGCTGATCGCTGAACGTCTCTTCATCGGTCTTTTTACCTTGGATGCGGATGGTCGCGGCGATTTTTTCGTCTGGTCGCAGCTGGAGGAAGTTCGCAATGGAGCGGCCTTTTGCTGCGCGGCCCATTTCAGGGAGCTCGAACACACGCTCAACATAGCAGCGCCCGGACTGCGTGAAGAACATCAGGTAATCATGCGTGGTTGCGGTGAAGAGATGCTCCACAAAGTCATCCTCATCCTCCTGGTTCACGGCCTCTCTGGGTTGCATGCCCTTCATGCCGGTTCCGCCTCGGTTCCGGGTGGGGAAGCTGCTGACGGCGGTCCGCTTCAGGAACCCCTTGTGCGTGATGGTGATAACCGTGCCCTCGTTTGCAATCAGGTCTTCGATGGAAATTTCCCCCTCGTCAGGAACAATCTGGGTGAGGCGCTCTGACCCGTATTTGGCCCTGAGGTCGCGGAGTTCCTTCTTGATGATGGTCATCACCCGCGATTCACGGGCGAGGATGTCGAGAAGGTCCTTGATGGTTTCGAGCAGCGCCTTGTACTCGCTCTGGATGCTTTCCCGCTCAAGCCCTGTCAGTTGATAAAGGCGCAGGTCGAGGATCGAGTTCACTTGGCGTTCGGAGAACTTGTATTTCCCATCCACAAAACGTGCTTCATCACGGATGAGGATCCCGATCTTTTCCACGACGGGACGCGTCCAGCCCAGGGCCATCAGCTTGTTGCGCGCATCTTCACGGTCGCGTGAATCGCGGATGATCTTGATAAAGTCGTCCAGATTCGCGAGAGCAATCAGGAAGCCTTCGAGCTTCTCGGCAAGCTCCTCGGCTTGACGCAGCAGGAAGCGGGTACGACGCAACACCACTTCCCGGCGGTGTTCGATGTAGCATCCGATCGCGTCCTTCAAGGACAACAGCTTCGGGCGGCCGTGGTCGATGGCGAGCATCGCCACGGAAAAGGTCGTTTCAAGCGCGGTGTGCTTGTAGAGATTGTTGATGACAACCTTCGGATTGCCATCGCGCTTTAATTCGATGACCACACGGGTTTCTTCCGTTGATTCATCGCGCACGGCGCTGATGTCCGTGAGGATCTTTTCATTCACCAAGTCCGCGATCCGCTTTATGAGTTCCGCGCGGTTTACGTTGTAAGGAATTTCGGTGATGATCACGGCTTCCCTGCCGCCTTTCATTTCCTCGACTCCCGCCTTGCCGCGGATCCGAAGCGAGCCCTTACCGGTCTCAAAGTATTGTTTGATCGGCTTTGTGCCCAGCAGGATACAGCCTGTGGGGAAATCCGGTCCTTTGACGTGGGCCATCAGGCCTTCGATGTTGATTTCGGGGTCGTCGATTTGCGCGCAGATGGCGTCGGTGATCTCAGAAAGGTTGTGCGGCGGAATGTTTGTCGCCATCCCGACGGCGATACCCGTGCCTCCGTTGACGAGAAGGTTTGGCCAGGCTGCTGGAAGCACCGTGGGTTCCTCGCGGGTTTCGTCGTAGTTGGGTACGAAATCCACGGTGTCTTTGTCCATGTCGTCCATCAAGGACGCCCCGAGGTGGCGCAGGCGCGCCTCGGTATAACGCATGGATGCTGGCGGATCGCCTTCCACGGAACCAAAGTTTCCCTGTCCTTCGATGAGCATCTCTCGCATCGCCCACGATTGGGCCATGTGCACGAGGGTCGGGTAAATCGCTTGGTCACCGTGCGGGTGGTAATTGCCCATGGTTTCACCGACGATTTTCGCGCACTTGAGGTGCTTGCGCGAAGGGGATACCCCGAGCTCGTTCATCGCAAAGAGGATCCGGCGCTGCGACGGTTTCAATCCGTCACGGGCGTCGGGTAAAGCCCGGGAAACGATGACCGACATCGAGTATGCCAGAAAGGACTGGGACATCTCTTCGGCAACGTTGATTTTTTCAATTTTTTCGTTTTGCGAATACATCTTCGAATTGGGAGTGAACAATGTGCCCTTTCAAACGGGCGCGTTGTAGAAAAGCGGTAGGGTGGTTGGCGAGGGGCCGAGGGAGTAGGCTTTCGGGGCTCGGCTTTGGGTGCTGCCGGATTTTTCGTCGTTTTAGATATCCAGATTGCGCACGTTCAGCGCGTTGTCTTCGATGAACTGGCGCCGTGGTTCCACCACGTCACCCATGAGAATGGTGAACATCCGGTCGGCGTCCACGGCGTTGGTCTCGTTCAGGTCCACTTTCATGAGCCTGCGTTTTTCAGGATTCATCGTCGTTTCGAAAAGCTCCTTCGCGTTCATTTCACCCAGTCCTTTAAAGCGCTGGATCGTCATGCCCTTGCGACCGATCTCAAGTACCTTCGCGAGAATCTCAGGGATGCCGAAAACCGGATGCGTCTGAGCTTTGTCGCCGTCACCTTCGACGATTTCGAACAGCGGTTTGTCCCCGCTGGAATAGTGCTCGATTTTAAGCCCTTTGCGCGACAATTCCGTGATGAGCTTGGTGACCGCGTTTGACTCGTGAAGTTCAACCAAGCGGCCTCGGCGCCGGCTCGTCTCACCTTTTCGCGGCGTCGGAGCGGATGCAACGGGCTGGGCCGCGCCCTCCTCGGATCCGGGCGCGGCGGGTTCATTTTCGAACAGCGCCAGATCCCGGTTTTCCTGGTGAAACTTCCGCACTTGCTCCTCCGCCGTGAAGTACTTCACCCATTCCTGGTTGCCGTCGCGCACGCGCACCAGATAGATCGGCAGAGCACCTGAATCGGAGCGGCTGTTCAAGTACGCCTCAAAGTCTCCTCCGTGCCGGCGCACGGCGTCTGCAAACTTTGCGAGTCGCTCGAGAAGCGTCAGCAGTTCGCTCAAATTCGCAGAACTGAAAGTTTTGCCGTCGGCTAGGTTTTTGAGTTTCACCTCCTCGGCGCCCAGTGTGATGAGGATCTTGTTCAGCTGTGCGTCGTCATCCACGTATTCCTCGCGCTTCTTACGTTTGATTTTATAAAGCGGTGGGCATGCGATGTAGATGTTACCCGCTTTTACCAGTTCCGACATCTGTCGGTAGAAGAAGGTAAGCAGCAGGGTGCGGATGTGAGATCCGTCGACATCGGCATCCGTCATGATGATGATTTTTCCATAACGGAGTTTTGAAATATTGAAGGAGCCCTCCTGTTCGCCGCCGCCGATGCCGGTTCCGATGGCGGTAATGAGCGTCTGGATTTCGGTGTTCTGCAGAACGCGGTCCAGGCGCGCCTTCTCGACGTTGATAAGCTTGCCTCGGATCGGGAGAATCGCTTGGAAGCGCCGGTCCCGGCCCTGCTTCGCGGAGCCGCCTGCGGAGTCTCCTTCGACGATGTAGATTTCGGTGAACTCGGGGTCGCGCTCCGAGCAGTCCGCGAGCTTGCCGGGCAAGCCGCCGCCGGTGAGCGCGCTTTTGCGGACGGTTTCGCGCGCTTTTCTCGCGGCTTCCCGTGCACGCGCCGCCATCAATCCTTTCTCGACCACTTTTTTCGCTACCGCAGGGGTCTCTTCGAAGAAAGCCATCAGTCCCTCGTAAGTGATGGAGCTGACGATGCCCTCCACTTCCGGAGTCACAAGTTTAACCTTTGTCTGCGACTCAAATCCTGGGTTGGGGTGTTTGATTGAAAGCACGGCGATCAATCCTTCGCGCACGTCGTCGCCGCTGATCGAAGGATCTTTGTCTTTCAGAAGATTGTTCTGCTTCGCGTACTGGTTGATCGCGCGCGTGAGCGCGGTGCGAAACCCAGTGCTGTGCGTGCCTCCATCCGGATTCGGGATCGCATTGGTGAAGCACAACAACTGGTCGTTGTAGGAGTCGTTGTACTGCATGACGACTTCCACGTGCATGTCGTCTTCGATCTCAACCTGATCCTTGTTTTTGAACTTCACCTTCCGTTTGCCACCAAGGCAGATCGCTTTCGGATGAAGCTGGCTTTTGTTCTCTCCAAGTTGCCGCACGAACTCCTCGATTCCGTCTTTGTAGAGGAATGTCTCCTTGCGCATCTCCTCCGTGCGTTCGTCCGTCAGCGTGATTTCAAGTCCGGGATTCAGGAATGCCAATTCCCGCAGCCGGGACGCGAGCTTCGGCGCTTGAAACTCCGTGGTGATCGTGAAGATCGTTGGGTCGGGCAGAAACGTGATGAGCGTCCCCGTCTGTTTTTTGCTTTTCACCTCGCCGATGACGGTGAGCTTTTGCGTGGTTACCCCGCGCTCGAAGGCCATGTGGTAAACCTTCGAGTCTCTGGTCACCTCCACCTTGAACCAGTCAGAGAGTGCGTTGACGCATTTGGCGCCGACTCCGTGCAAGCCGCCCGAGTATTTGTAAGCGCCCTGCCCGAATTTTCCCCCGGCATGAAGGTTGGTCAGAACCAGTTCCAAAGCGGGAATTTTGAACTTCGGATGGATGTCGACCGGAATCCCGCGTCCGTTGTCTTTAAGCGAACAGGAGCCATCCGCGTGAAGCGTGACATCGATTTTGCTGCAGTGGCCCGCGAGGTGTTCGTCAATGGAATTGTCCAAGACTTCAAACACGCAATGGTGCAGTCCGCGCTCGTCTGTGGGCCCGATGTACATCCCCGGTCGTTGGCGCACGCCGGCCAATCCCTCCAGTTTGTCGATTTTTGAAGCGTCGTAGAGTTCTTGGGAGCTGTTGATCGGGTCCGGTGCGGCTTGGTCTGACATAGGCAGTGCCTGGGGCTGGAAAAGGGGGTTCGGGAAAAAGGTGAGCCTCCACAATAGGGTTTGCTGGGATAGGTACAACCGAAAATTGCCGAAACAACAACCTGTTGAGGTGGTAAATCTGCAGGTCTACAACCCATTGTGGGCCTGCGGCGCTCGCCCTTCGGACGATGCCGCGGCGAGTTCGCCTCAAAAACTTCCATTTTTCGATCGCGGCGCCTTCGGGTTCGCGAGAATACTGCCCGTATGGAATCTGGCCCCATCGAGAACTCCGAAGGCTCCCTCGAGGTGCTAAGTTACTTTGTGCGTGGCCGTAATGCACTGGTAACCCGCTCGCGGATGACGGATCTTTATTTGGACTATTACCTGCACCAGGGTCAGCACGGGTATCAGCACCACCCGGCGCACGATGGGTTGCTGAAAGAAGCGCTTGCCGCCCTTGTTCTGCACTGCGCGTCAAGGCCTTGGAATGAAATGATCGGCTGGACAGTCCATTTTGACCAGGCAGGCTTGAACCTCTTCGTCACGGGCGACAATCCGAAGGGACGGATCGTTGGGCAGCTTTTCAGCGAGAACGTCCGCAAAACGGGCCAAAATCTGTTCTGCGCGGATGTTGTGCGCGGGACCGAGAAGCCCCGGAGAAGCTCGGTGGATTTTGATGCCGAGAACGTGTTCGGGGCGGTGGAGGCTTTTTACGCGCGAAGTGAGCAGCGGCCGGCGCGTTTTTTCGAGCTTGAGGAAGAGGATTTCGTGATGGTTTCGGCCCAGCCCGACTGCGATGAGGAATGGCTTGCGGGTCTCTCGCAGGAGGACGTGGTGCGGTTGGATGAGCTGGAGACCCTGAGTCTCCTCGAGAGACGCTGTTACCGCTGGGAGTGCGGATGCAATCAGCAGCGTATGATGGAGGTGTTGGTTCCTGTGATGGCTCAGGATCCTGAAGGGTTATTCGGGGGGGAGACCCTGATTCGAATGGGGTGCCCGAGATGCGGGGCGCGCCACGTGATCACCCGCGAGGCTTTAGAGGGTTTTATTGCGGCTCGACCCTAGGCGATTGTGGCGATGATGGCTGAAGATCCACGGTTTGGCGGGATTGCCAGGCTCTACGGCCGGGCGGGACTTGATCGCCTCGGGGCGGCGCATGTTTGCGTGATCGGGGTGGGCGGCGTGGGCTCATGGACTGTGGAGGGTTTGGTTCGATCGGCTGTGGGCGGCGTGACCATGGTGGATCTTGACGAGGTGTGCGTGACCAACACGAATCGTCAGTTGCCCGCGATCGATGGCGCCGTCGGGCGCCCAAAGGTTGACGTCCTGCAGGAGCGGATGCGCGCGATTTCGCCGGGTTGCAATGTGCGCGCAATCGCGGAGTTTTTTTTGCAGTCATCCGCGCACCGCATTTTGTCGGGGGGATTTGACTGGGTGATTGATGCAATCGACCATCCGGCGCAGAAGGCATTTTTGATCTTCGAGTGCAGGAGGCGGGGAATTCCGGTTTTGACCGTTGGCGGCGCGGGTGGAAGACGCGACGGGACCCAGGTTCGTGTAGCTGACCTTGCAAAAACGGGAAAAGATGCGCTTTTGAAGACTGTCAGGAGGGATTTGCGCAGGGACTACGGCTTTGCAAGAGAGGTTGGCGTGGAGTTTGGGATTCCGTGTGTTTATTCCGCGGAACCGCAGGTTTATCCATGGTCCGATGGACGCGTATGTGAGGAAAAAGAGGGGGAGGGCGGTACACTGAGGCTCGATTGCGCGAGTGGGTTCGGCGCGGCGAGTTTCGTCACCGCCGCATTTGGCTTCGCCGCCGCGGGTGAAGTGGTCCGCCGTGTGGCTTTGGCAGAAAATCTGGACTCGGGGGGGCGGGGCGGAGAGGGCGTGCGAGATGCCGGCAGACAGATCGATGGACTCTCGGGGAAAGGATCCGGATGAATCGTGCCGCTTTGAAGGGTGGCTCTCTGGCCGCCATCTGCTTCCTGCTTCTTTCTGCTTGCCGCGCTGAGAGGGATCCTCTTGCGACCACGCCTCAGTTGGCTTTGGAGCGGTTGCAGCAAATCGGGGCGAAATCCGTGTTTTTCAACGGCGGAGCCGTGGCGGGGGTCTTTGTGGCTTGGCCGGGTTGGTTGAGTGAGGAAGACCGGACAATCCGGTCGCCGAGAGTGCGAGCCATGGCGCAGGCCGCTCTCAGCCCAAAACTTTTTCGCCAGCTTGATCGGCAGGAGCATTTCGATGCGATCCTGCTGTGCGGCGATCCCATTCAATACAAGCCGCTCCAAGAGCACTTGCTGCAGTCCGGCGACTGGTCGCTTGATTGGGTTGATCCTTTCAGCGTGATGTATGTGCGCGGAAGCGGGGATGCTTTCTCTGAGGATAAAATTGCGGAGGTGTTGGCCCGCTGGGATCCCGCCCCCGAGCAGCGGAAGGCGTACGCCTTCGCCTGTGTTTCGGAAAAACTCGTCGCCGCGCATCGCAAGGAAGCCGGGTTCAAGGTTCTGGAAAAAGCGCACCGGTTGGGTGACGGGGTGGCTGAGGTCTGGGTTGCGGAGGGGCATTTCCGTCTGGCGCGTGGCGAGATGGAGAAAGCGGTGGCGGCGGCGGATCGCGCCCTGAAGTTGGATAAACGCGATCGAGGGGCCAAGTCGGTGAGGGCGCAGGGTTTGTATTTTTCGCGCCGTTTCGAGGAAGCGTACCTGCTCTCAAAGGAACTTCTGGACGATTCGCCGGAGGATCCTGTGATGCTTTTTAACCATGCCAAGATCTCGCACGAAGTGGGCGCGATCGAGGAGGAGATCTCGGTTTTGCGCAAGTTGATTCGGATTGCGGTCAAGGAAGGGCGCTCGGCCTCGTGGTTTCGTGTGTACTTGGGTCAGGCTTTGGGAATGACGGGGAAGGGGAAAGAGGCGATCCAGGAGTTTGATCTGGCTCTCGCCGATCCTGATTTGCCGGAGGACCAGAGGCAGACAGCTGAAAATTATAAAAAGCGGATCGAAAAGATGCTCGAACCGATTCGGATCACAAAATGAAGGTTGGCGGGCGGCTGGGCCTTAGGTCAAATTGGGCGAAAGTATGAGCATCCTCTTCACAGCGCTCGCCGGCGGATCCCTTGGGGTCGCATGTGGTTTGATCTGGCGTCAGAGGAGCATTATCCGGGAACTCAAGACCGCTCGCGAGCGTGTGGTGACCGAAGAGGCCCGGGTCTTCGACTTTCTGCACGGACTGGGCGAGGCGCTCAACGGAACCGCGCGGCGCGCGGATTTGCACGAGCTCATTGTGCGCGGTGTGCTTCGCATTTTGGGCGCGCAGTCCGGGGGCCTTTATCTGGTGGGAGAAAGCGGCAAGGAACTGCATCCTGCATTCGTGTCCCGCGGCTGCCCGCCGTTGGTGAACTTTCCGTTCGCGTCTGCAAAGGAGCTGCCCTCGGACTTGGACGCCATGCAGCGTCATCTCCGGCTTAAAACCGTGCGGAAAGGGGAGGGAATTCTTGCAGAGGTCTGGGAAGCTGGTACCGCGCAAGTTCTCTCGGGCGCGGATGAAAGACTGGAGATGGCCCGGCAGACGGGCGCCGAGGCGGGCAACGTGGCCGTGGCGCCTCTGCTTTACGGGGGCCGTTGTTTCGGCGTGTTGATTGTGGCGCGAGCGGAAACGGATGAAGTGTTCTCAGCGGCCGATACCCAGGTCCTGGCGACGCTCGCGGAACAGTCGGCTTTTACCCTTCGCTCTGCGGAAGTCTTCTCGGAGGCGGCTGAGAAACGCAGAATCGACCACGACCTGCAGGTCGCCTACGAGATCCAGCGTATTTTGCTGCCCTCGAAAGCGCCGGAGTTTCAAGGGTACGAACTCGCGGGGATCAATGTTCCCGCGCGTCACGTCAGCGGGGATTACTACGATTTTCTGAATGTGGATTCGGACCACTGCGGAGTGGTGATCGGCGATGTCTCGGGCAAGGGCGTTCCTGCCTCGCTCATCATGGCCACTTGCAGGAGCGTGATTCGGAGCGTTGCGGGCGGGGAGCTCTCGCCCTCCTCGGTGCTCAAGAAAGTGAATGCCATGGTGTTTCCCGACATGAAGGAGGACATGTTCATCTCCATGGCTTACGTGCTTCTGCATTGCGATGATCCCAAAGTGGTTCTTAGCAGAGCTGGCCATGATGCGCCCTTCCTCTACCGGGCGTCGGATCAAAGTTGCACGCGGGTGAATCCTCCCGGGATGGCCGTCGGAATCGATGGCGGTGCGGTGTTCAACAGGGTCACAAACGATTTTGCTCTCGAGATGTTCCCCGGTGACTGCCTCGTTTTGTATACCGACGGTGTGACAGAGGCGTTGGATTCCGCCGGAGAAGAGTTTGGTGTCGAGAATGTCACCCGTGTTATAGTGGAGAGTGCGCCCAAAGGCGCCGATGTGGTGGTGGAGCGGTTGACGGCAGAGTTAAGAAAATTTGTCGGAGAAGCTCCTCAACACGATGATATTACACTGATAGTAATCCGTAAGAAATGAGCTCAGAAAATAACGCTAAGACAGACAAGGAAGTGGAGTCCGAGATCCTCAGCGGCGGTGGGGAGGATGTGCTCGGCGCAACCCCCGACGCGGCGGTATCGCAGCTTCAGGTGGATCTGGAGAAGTTCCGCGATCTTGCGCTCCGGTCGCAAGCCGACTTCGAGAATTACCGCAAGCGCTCGATCCGCGAGCGCGAGGAGGCGGTGAAGTTCGCGAATTTCTCGCTGGTGGAAAAGCTGATGCCGATCCTTGATAATTTCGACCTTGGATTGGAGGCCGCACGCGCCTCGGACGGCGCTGCGCAGATCGTTTCGGGCATGGAGATGGTGCGCAAGCAGATCGAGGATTTCCTGACCCAGATCGGGGTGGAGACGCTGAAGGCGGAGGGGGCTGATTTCGATCCGAACCTTCACGAGGCGGTCGCCCAGGAACCTCACGCGGACATCGCGGAGGGCAAGGTGATCCGTCAACTCAGAAAGGGCTACCGGCTGCGGGACCGGTTGGTGCGGGCTGCACTGGTGGTGGTTTCGGGCGGTCCGGCGTGACCTGGTCTTTTTGAGGCAGCACCTTTGGGGTGTTCACCGGCAGGCTTCACACGGTTTTGTGCGTCCTTTCGTCCGAAGGGCTGTGCTGCGGGTCGGTGCCCCGGCTGCAGATCCGTGCGTCTGTGCTAGGCTTTTCCACTAAATCCCTGCTTGGGATCACGGCTTGTTTCACCTACTACTTCCCACCCATTCATGGCATCCAAAAGAGATTATTACGAAGTGCTGCAGGTTTCGAAAACGGCGTCTGCCGACGAAATCAAGCGCGCATACCGCAAGATGGCGGTTCAGTTTCATCCGGACAAAAATCCGGGAGACGCGTCTGCCGAGGAGAAGTTCAAGGAACTTGGTGAGGCGTATGACGTGCTCTCGGACACGGAAAAGAGGGCTGCCTACGATCGTTTCGGCCACAACGCTTTCGCCCAGGGTGGCGGCGCTGCAAGGGGCGGGGGAGGTGGCTTCCACGACCCATTCGACATTTTCAGGGAGGTGTTCGGGGCAGGCGGCGGCGGGGGGGGCGGTGGAATTTTCGAACAGTTTTTTGGAGGAGGCGGAAACGGCGGCCGCCGCGAGGATCGCAACCGCGGGGCGGATCTGCGCTATGATTTGGAGATAAGCCTCGAGGAGGCGGCGCGCGGGTGTGAAAAGGACGTTCCTTTGGAGAAGATGGAGCGGTGCCCGGCGTGCAAAGGGTCGGGCGGCGAACAGGGGGCGAAGGTCGTCACATGTTCGGATTGCCGTGGCCGTGGACAGGTCCTCGCGTCGAAAGGTTTTTTTCAGGTGGCGCAGACCTGCGGGCGTTGCCGCGGTACGGGGCAGTTGATTGACAAGCCTTGCAAGCGTTGCAGCGGCGAGGGAAGGCAGGAGCAGCCCTCCCGGATCAAGCTGAAGATCCCCGCGGGTGTCGAGGATGGGAACCGCCTGCGCTCGACGGGGCAGGGCGAGGCGGGCGTCAGGGGCGGTGCTCCGGGTGATTTATATGTGATTGTGAGCATCAAACGGCATCAGGTGTTTGAGCGTGATGGTGCGAATCTCTACTGCGAGGTGCCGATTTCTTTCACCACAGCAACGTTAGGCGGCGAGGTTTTGGTGCCGACCCTTGAGGGCAAGGCGCAGCTTAAAATTCCGGCGGGAACCCAGGGCGGGACGATGTTCAAATTGAAGAGCAAAGGAATGCCCCAGCTGAACAGGAACGTGCCCGGCGATCTGCTGGTGCGCGTTCTCGTGGAAGTGCCGACAAAGCTCGACGGCGAGCAACGCAGAAAGCTGGAGGAGTTCGCCGCTTCGATGGGTGAGGACAATTCGCCCATCCATAAAAGTTTTTTTGAAAAGGCGCGCGAGTTTTTCAGCTAGGACGTTGTCTCGCTCTTATGGCGCGGTTCTATGCTCCGCCCGACCAGTGGTCCGGCAATACGGTTTTCCTCGATGCGGCGGAGGGGCGCCATGCGGTCGAGGTCTTGCGCTTTAAAGCGGGCGATACTCTTGATGTTTTTGATGGATGTGGAAGGCGCGCAAAGGCCGTTTTGAAGGCGGCCTCACGGCGTGGAGTGGACCTCGAAGTGCACGCCGTGCAGACGCAGCCCAAGCCTTCCTTTGCACTCACCCTCGTTCAATCGGTGCCCAAAGGCCAGTTGATGGAGTGGATCGTCGAAAAATCGGTGGAACTGGGGGCCACGAGAATCCTCCCGATTTTTTCGGCACGTACGGTCGTTCGTCTCGATCCGGCCGAGCGCGCTCGCAAGCGGGAAAAGTGGTTTCGCGTTTCTGTCGAGGCTTGCAAGCAGTGCGGTCAGGACTGGATTCCGGAGGTCTGCCTTCCGGAGGATATTGCGAATGTGCTGTCCTCCAGTTCGCTGCCGCACGAGGTTTCCGTGATCGGATCTCTCGGAAAAAATGTGCGGCCGATTCAGGAGGTATTCAAAGGGAACGTATCGGGGCCGGTGCGTTTGATTGTGGGGCCAGAGGGTGATTTTAGTCCGGCCGAGGTTCAGGCGTTTGTTGAGCGGGGGGCAATTGAGGTGAGCTTGGGGGAACTGACGCTCAGGTCCGAGACTGCTGCCTTGTACATGTTAAGCGTGGTGTCATTCATGAGGGCCGGGCGCGTTAATTTGGTTTCATAAACGCGCCAAAACGTTAGTTTTTGAGAGTGCCAAACAAATGCGCTGAATTAGCGGCTTCCATGAAATCCATCCCATCCGTCTTTTCGCAATTCAACAAACGCCGGGGCGCTGAGCGGCTTGCCTTGGGTGTGGCACTTCATTGCGTTCTCGCATGTGTCTTTTCCTCCGCGTGCTTGGGATCGCCCGCGCTGCCGGCTCCGCCTCCTGTCTTGAAACTTCCCATGAACCAACCGGACGGCCGGCGGGCTTTGCATGACAACTTAAAACTGAACCAAGCAAAAAAAGGGCCGTGGGGTCAGTTTGAGTATCATGAGGTGCTGTTGGAGGCGCCGATTTCTATATTGAAAACAGCCGAAATTTCCTCTTTTCGCTCGGTCTGGTACTTTCAAAAATCCACCAACGAGGAGGTGAAACAACTGCTTCAGGACTTGGATTTACCCTCCGAGCTTGAGTCGAATATCCTCAGGCCGACGCGGTGGATGGAAGCGGACGGGGTTGTCTCCATCAGTGTGGATCGTGAGATTTTAGAGCAAATCCCCAACAAGGCGCGCATGAGGATTTACCAGAAACTCTCGGAGAGCGGCTTGAACCGGTTCCATGTCGAGCCGGAGGTTGTGTTTGCCGAATCATCCCGGGAATGGCTGAGCGGATATGATTTCTCCGACGAGCTTTTGAATTTTGTGGAGTTGACCTGTTACTTGCGCGGTGACTGTCTTGTTTTTTCCGACGTGCTCGAAGCACTCAAGATTTGCCGCTCTGAAGAAGAGCGCCTTCGGTTCCGGCAGGCTTTGAGCCGTACTCCGTCGATCGTTGCGAATTTGTTGCTGAGCTCTGCTCCGACCAAAGACCTGGCCTCTTACTGGGGGCAGGGAGTTCGTTTTAAAAACACGCTTCCTTTCCTTGAGTCCCTCTCACGAGTGCCGGGTGTGGAAAAGGTCGACTTGATCCATCTCCTTCCTTCGGGAGTGCGTAAGATTTTGTACACATTTCCCAATCCTCTGATTTCAGAAAATGGTTATCTGCCGGATTGCCACTGGACATCTCTCAACTTCTTCAACGTGGAGCCCTTGGAAAGGTTGAGTGACCCTGTCCAGGCCACTCAGTACGTGCTGGAGAACTTTACAGTGGTGGAGCCGCCTTATCAGTGCGGGGACGTCTTGTTCTTTGCGGATATCAAAACAGGAGATGCCTACCATTCCTGCGCTTATGTTGCAGATGACATTGTCCTGACGAAAAATGGGCGCTCGCCCCTCCAGCCTTGGGTGCTGATGAAGATGGATCATGTCAAAACAATCTACGATCTCCATTTTCGCACGAAGGTGGTGGCTTATCGGCGCAACATGTGATGCGTTAACGTCGGACGGGCGCGAAGCGGCGAATTTGGTCGAGCTCTCCGGTCTTCGGGGTTGGGTGTTTGCGTCGTCGTTTGCTTGAACCAATGGTGGTGAAACGGCGATTTTCGGGGTGCCAAGCTCACATTCACTTCCAGATTTCACGGTCCAGTGCGCGGTATCCGATCGCCTCCTGAAGATGGTGTGAGGCGATCCGTTCTCGCTCTTCCAGGTCGGCGATTGTGCGGGCCACTTTGAGGATACGGTCGTATGCGCGTGCGCTAAGGTGCAGTGCCGTTACCGCTTTTTGGAGCACTGCGGATTCGGGTTCTCCGAGGGCGCAGGTTTCCCTGATTTGGCGCGAGTTCATCCGGGCGTTGCATCGGGTTTTCTCCCCAAGACGTGAAGTTTGTCGGGCTCTCGCGCGAAGAACCCGGGTGCGGATGCTGGCGGAGGTCTCGCCCTCACCTCCGCTCGAGAGCTCTTGGTAGCTGAGCGTGGGCACTTCGAGATGCAGGTCGATGCGGTCCAAAAGGGGGCCAGAAATGCGCTGGCGGTAGCGGTGGATTTGCTGCTCTGAGCAGCGGCACGCCTTCTTCCGGTCCCCGTAATATCCGCACGGGCACGGGTTCAAGGCGGCTACGAACACAAAATCCGCGGGAAACGTCATGCTGCCTGCGGCGCGTGAAATCGTGACGGCTCGGTCTTCGAGGGGCTGCCTGAGCACTTCCAGCGTGTTGCGTTTGAACTCAGGGAGCTCATCCAAGAAGAGAACGCCGTTGTGCGCGAGGCTGACCTCTCCCGGGCTCGGGCTCGCCGAGCCCCCGAGAAGTCCGGCGTCCGAGATGGTGTGGTGCGGCGCGCGGAAGGGACGCTCTGCGACAAATGCCGGATGCTTTCCGATCAAAAGTCCGCAGGCGCTGTGGATCTTTGTGGTTTCGATCGCCTCGTCCAAGCACATCGGCGGAAGCAGGGATGGGATCCGTTTGGCTAGCATTGATTTTCCAGAACCCGGCGCGCCCAGCATGAGGATGTTGTGGCCGCCGCTGACGGCCACCTCGATTGCGCGCTTGGCGAGATGCTGCCCGCGGACATCCGCGAAATCCACCGCGTTTGCGCTTGAGTGTGTTGCGTGCAGGACCCCGCTTTGTTGTGGAGTGGGGTTGAGCGTGATTTCGCCGCGCAGGAATTGAATGGTCTGGTGCAGGGTTTGGACTCCGAATATCTCGATTCCGTCGACAAGCGATGCCTCTTCGGCGTTGGCCTCGGGCAGGATCAGGGCACGTCGCCCTTTTTTGCGGGCGGCGAGTGCGATTGCAAGCGCGCCACGAATCGGGCGCACCCATCCGTTGAGGGCCAGCTCTCCAACCACGCAAAACTGCGCCAGATTCGTCATGGGCGTCTCTTCACATGCGCCAACGAGCCCGAGGGCGATGGGCAGGTCGAAGGAGGGGCCCTCCTTGCGGACATCCGCGGGTGCGAGGTTGATGGTCGTGCGGCCGCGAGGCCAGTGCATCGCGCTGTTGGACACCGCCGTCGTGACACGGTCGCGGCTCTCCCTCACGGCGGTGTCCGGAAGGCCCACAATGACGATTCCCGTCGCGCCCCCCGACGAGTTCACCTCGATCTCCACCTCCAACCCCTCAACTCCCTGCACGGCTGCAGAAAAAACCTTTGCCAGCATACCCATGAATCGAAGCACGGCCCGCATGACGGGCTGTGCTCTGATTCGGATCATTGACTGGCGAGCCTCCGGACGGCTCGCGATGCTATCCCAGACCCGCGACTTCCCAGCCTTTCCGGTATGGGCGTTTTACAAGTTTGTCTGCCTCCGCATTTTTGGGAAAGCGCATCGCGGCGCTGTCCCATTCCAGGGTTGTCTTCGGGTGGAAACTCGCAACACCGCCCAATAGAATCGCCTCCGTGAGCGGGCCGGAATAGTCGAACGAAGCCGACGGGGTTGGGCCACCGAGAACGGCGTCGATAAATTGCCCCCGGTGATCTTCAGCCTCGAGCCTTTTGATTTGGTAATCCTTGAAATCTGCGATGGGGAACAGCTTCGGCCAGTCCACGTGAGGCAGAAGCATTTTGCCCTTTGTTCCGATGAAGATCGAGCCCTGCCCGGGCAGCGGCTGTCCGTCGATGAGGCTCTGGATGTCTGCTGGCGGCTTCTCATCGCCGTCGTACCAAACGACCTTGACGGTCTTTCCATCCGTGAATCGGCTCCCGGGGAACTCGTAGTGCACCACCGCATTGATCGCCCAGCTCCAGTTGCTTGGTGCGGGACCCTCGCTGCGGACGCTGATCGGCGATCCCACGCCAAGCGCCTTGAAAACGGGATCGTAAATGTGGCAGCCCATGTCGCCGAATGTCCCGGTGCCAAACGCAAGCCGCTTGCGCCAGTTGCCCGGATGATATGCGCCGTTTACGAAGGGTCTCTCGGCGGCAACCCCCAGCCAAAGATCCCAGTTTAGTTCCGCGGGAACTGGGTCCGCTTGCGGCGGCTCCGGATTGGAGTCGCCCCACTTTTTGTTGCTCCAAGTATGCACCTCTTTGACCTTTCCGATCACGCCGGAGTGGATGAGATCCACAGCCGTCTTGTACTGGCCGCTCGAGTGCACTTGGATGCCCATTTGCGTTTGGAGTTTCCGTTCGCGGGCGATTTCTGTGAGCCGGCGCACCTCGTGGAGATCATGCGCCAGCGGTTTTTGAATGTAGGCGTGAAGGCCAAGCTGCATGGAGGCGACGCCGATGGGCGCATGCATGTGATCAGGGGTGGCGATCGTCACCGCATCCAGATTCTTCGCCTCCTTCTCCAAAAGTTGCCGCCAATCTTGATAGACCCGCACATTGCCGTCGGGAAATTTCGTGGCGATCTTGTCAAGGCGCCGTGAGTCGACTTCAGCGACAGTCACCAGATCCACCTTGGGATGCGCGAGGTGGCTTGTGAGATCGCTCCAAGCCATGCCGTTCGCGCCGAAACTCGCAAGCCTGACGCGGCCGCTCGGAGGCGCTGAAATCAGGTTGCGTACAAACGCCGGAGCCAGAAGGCCGGCTGTCCCGAGTTGTTGCAGAAAAGACCGACGGTTTTGTGGTGTTAACATGAGGGGGGATAAGGATTGGGGCCCGAATGTTCGGGGTGAAAGGGCTGGCGGATCAGGGCAAGTGCAGCGCTCGCACGGCCCTGAAGCTAACATCGTCACCGTGACCGGCAAAGCCGAAATGCCCCGACGTCACGTCCTTCCCCGGGTGCGGATGGTTAGCCATGAATTCAGTCACGGTGGAGAGATCGGCGTTGAGGATCAGGAATCCGTTGAGCTCAACCTTGATTTTCGAACCCTCGACGGTGACCTCTTCAAAATTCCAATCGCCCACCGGGCGCTGGTACCCCCGGTGGGACGCGACCATCCCGTAGGCGGACCCGTGGTACTGGCGTTTGTCGAGCTTCGCGTATTTCTGAGCGGAATCGTCCAGCACCTGCAATTCGCACATTCCGACGTAAGCCGTATCGCCCTTCCCCGGGTAACGGATGGCCAGTCCGTTGTTGCCGCCCGGCGGCAGCTTGATTTCCACGCGGACCTTGAAGTTCGCGAAAGACTCCATCGTGTGGAGGGTGCCGCCTTTCTTTGGTTTGCATTTGATGGTCCCGTCCACCACCTCGTACTCGTCCACGGGTCCTTGCCAGCCCTCGAGGTTTTCGCCGTTGAAGAGTTTTTTCCAGTCCTGCGATTCCCCGTGCGCTGCAAGAATTCGGTTCGCTTCTTCGGAATGAATTTCGCGCAGAAAAATATTTCTCCAGCGGATCTCCGCTCCGTGGGTTTGCAGTTGGATGGGGCCTGTGCGCGGGATCGGCCGCGGGTTGGCTTTGATCTCCGGATCTTTGGAGGCCCGGTCGTAGTAGTTTTCGAGCAGCGCGTGGTCGACGGTCATCATTCCGTTGAGCCATACGGAGACTCGCGCCCCGACCATCACGACGCGAAGCTGATTCCATTCCCCGAACGGTTTGTCGGCCTTCACAAGGGGATCCTTGCCGGGCGCGCCCGGGGAGTTGTTCCAAAGCCCTCCAGAACCTTTCGCGCGGCCGAGACCTTTTTCATCGGGTTCGGTGGGATCCCAAATTTGGACCTGGGGAACGCCTCGGAGGTACACCCCGGAATCCGCCTTGGGCACGGTTTTGTATTCCAGCAGAAGCTCGAAGTCGCCAAAATCCTTCTCCGTGGTCGCGTACGCGCCCTTGCCGTCGTTGACGAGTTCCCCGTCGATAATGGACCAGTGCGAGAGCATGTCGGCTGTCCACTTCTCGATCTTCGAAGCGCGCTCTTCCTCGGGCATTTCAAGCAGCGCGCGGTGGTCAAACGTCGAGCCACCCCTCCAGCCCTTGGTGTCGGTTCCGTTGAACAGTGCGGTGAAACCCTCCGGCGCTTTCACCTCCGCACCTTGTGCGGCGAAGGAAATAAAACCAAAGAGAACTGCGCCGTAGCAAAGTGGATTTTTCATGCGTCAGGGCGGGGGGATGTCTGAATTCGCGTGTTACACCAAGCGGTACTTGCCCGGTGAGGCAATTGGCGGCACTGGCAGCTCCATGTTCAAACTCAGATGTTCAGGGAAAATATTTTCCTGCGATTTGAGCATGTGCTCCCAAGTCACTTCCTGTCCGGTGTAAGCGGCCATGCGTCCCATCAGCGCAACGAGTGTGCTCTGGCACATCCATTCGCCATCGTTGTGTCCGTTGCCCTCGCGCACCGACTTGTAGAGTTCCATGTGTTCCTGAACGTACATATCGACGATGGTTCCCTCGTGTTTCCACGGGTTTTCTCCGGTGACGAGCGGCCCCCCCTTCGTGGTCGCAATACCCTTGTCTCCGGTGATGTAGTCGTTGTTGTCATTGAAGCAGCCGCCCATTTGGCGCTGCGCCATCACGCCCCGCACGCCGCTCGCCCACTCGTAATTGACGTTGATGTGGTCATAGATGTTGCCTCCGACATTTGGGTTCTGGCGGCCGCCGGTCGCCGTGCAGCGAAGCGGGGGTTGGTCCTTCATCGCCCACATCATCTTGTCCACGCTGTGGCAGGCCTGCTCCACCAACCCGTCGCCCGAGAGCCACACAAAGTTCATCCAATTACGCAACTGCCACTCCGCGTCGCTCATTCCGTCCGGACGCGTCTCCGGAGCCGGCATCGGCTTTACCGGTCCTGTCAGATAGGTGTGGTGCAATCCGCGCACGTTTCCAATCGCACCGGATTGGACCTTTTCAAACATCGCGCGTCGGCTCGAATTGTAGCGCCAGCAGAACCCCGCCACCACGCTGAGTTTCTTTTCCTTCGCGCGGCGTGCGCTCTCCAGAAGATTGCGGCAGTTGACTGCATCCGTGCCCATCGGCTTCTCGCAGAAGATGTGTTTGCCCGCTTCGACGGCAGCAGCGAAGTGCAGGGGACGGAATCCGGGAGGCGCGGCGAGAAGCACCACGTCGATGTCGGTCGCAAGCAGTTGCTTGTAGCCGTCGAGACCGACGAACTGGCGTTCCTTGGGAACCTCGACGCGACCCGGCGTGGAGGAATAAGCGTTGCTGATGTTGTTGTAGCTGGACTCGAGCCTTTCCGGGAAAAGATCCGCCATCGCCACCAGTTGCACGCCGGGATCCGCTTTTAGAGCGTTGTTGGCGGCACCGGTACCGCGGCCACCGCATCCTACAAGCCCGATTTTGATTCTTTCCGCCTTGTGCTGCGCCTGCAGGATCGCGGGCATCGCCAGGGTTCCGGCTGCGGCGGAGGAGGTTTGAATGAAGGTTCGGCGGGAGACGTCGTGTTGGGAGGATTTCATGGTGGAGGATGAGTGGGGGGATTTTTAAAACAGGCCGCGTTTGTAGAGCAAACCGCCAAGGGTGTCGTGCGTAATGATATTGCGATACAAAATCAAACAGCAGGCGAGGCTCCGACGCTTCATACCGGTTGCTGGATCTTCTCGCGGAACGCTGTGGGAGTCATGCCTGTCACTCGGCGAAAGGCACTTGCGAAATACTGCGAGCTGGTGAAGCCGGACTGCAGCGCGATCTCCAATACCGTGGCTTGGGTCGCTGAGAGGAGGCGGCTCGCCCGCTCGATGCGCCGTCTGAGCACGAATTCGGCAGGTGGAAACCCGGCCTCGGCCCGGAAACGGGATTTGAAGCGCGGGATGGAAAGCCCGGACTCCCTTGCAAGTCGCTCGACTGGAAGTGGTTCATCGATATGACGCTCGATGTGCTCGACGACGGCTGCCATCTCCGGGCTCAGGGCGCGCACCGGCTCGCGCTGAGCAAGTGAAAGGATTTCAAGCAGATACTCCAGAATGCCAAGGTGCATCCGCGCCCGCTGAAGCGGCGTCTGCTGCAATGCCGCGGTTCGGAACACGCCGTCCAGAATGGGTTGCAATCCGGGGCCTGCGGAGCAGTGCCGGTGGGGGAAATTCCGCAATCCCTCCCAGTACGCCCGCGCTTGTTTCGCCGGCAACCCCATGAAATTCTCCGGGCGCTCCGGCAGTTCAAGGATCATCCAGAACATCAGCCCGCAGTGCTCGGGGTCTGGTCCGGTGCTGTGCGGTTCGTCCGGGAAGGTGACGAACAGGTCCCCGCCCGACATGCGGAAACAAGTTTTGCCCATCCAGTAGTTCTGGGTGCCGCGCGCGAGGTAGGAAATCTCCATCATTCCCGGATGCGAGTGGTCTGCCAAGGGCGGGTGCGCCCGCAAATAACGGTAGCGCCCGAGCACCCGCAGGTGCGGAACCTCGAGGGTGCGCAAGTCGAGGATCGTGCGTTCCGGAGTGACTTGCAGGTCAAGTTCCATGAGTGGAGGCGCCGGTGATCAACCGACCGAGGGGACCGTTGGCGCGCTAAGGTTTTTGCCAGACGGGCTTGTTTTCGAACACGTGACGGTAGTAGCCGGTGCGCTCGAGTCGGGTGGCGGCTGCTTCGTCCAGGATGACGTGCGTCCTCGGATGGAAGTGCAGGGCGGAAGCGGGAACCATCGGAGAAATCGGGCCTTCGATCGCGGCCGCGAGCGCCTCGGCTTTTTTGAGTCCGAAACCGAGCAGAAGCACTTGGCGGGTTTCAAGAATCGTACCGATTCCCATGGTGATCACGTGGTGGGGCACTTCCTCGCCTTCGGCGAAGAAAGGGGCGTTGTCGGCTCTGGTGCGAGGCGTGAGGGTTTTGATGCGAGTGCGGGAAGCGAGGGAGGAGGCGGGTTCGTTGAAGCCGATGTGCCCGTCGCTGCCAATCCCCAGAATTTGCAGGTCGATCCCGCCCGCCGCGCGGATCGACGCCTCGTAGGCCTCGCAGGTGGCGGGGATGTCGGACGAAAGCCCGTCGGGAATGTGTGTGTTTTCCGGGGCGATATTGACATGCCTGAACAGGTTCTCACGCATGAAATGATGGTACGAGGCAGGGTGTCCCGGAGCGAGGCTGACGTACTCGTCCAGGTTGAAGGTGGTGACCCTTTGAAAATCCAGTGCCTCCTCGCGGTGCATGCGCGCGAGTTCGCGATAAAGACCAAGAGGAGTACTTCCGGTAGCAAGTCCGAGCACTGCGGTAGGTTTGCGGCGCACGAGGCCCGCGATCATTTTCGCCGCCAACAAGCTGGCGGCTTCCTGAGAGGGTTGGATGATGACTTCCATAACGAATGCGCGAATGCGTGCGGACGACGCACGATAGCAGAGCGATAAAAACTTCAAGCATTGTCTGGGCTGTGCCGGGGGGGTCCTGCGGATGGCCCTCCGGAGGGCCGCATCCCGCTTTCCTGATTCATCCGCCCTGCTACACTTCTCGGATGGCCTACCGATCTTCGATGGAATTTCTTGCGGCCCTCGAGCGCGAGGGTGAGCTGATCCGCGTCCCATTCCCTGTGGCCACCGAATTGGAAATCACCGCCTGGGCGGATCGTGAAATGAAGTCTCCGGGTGGAGGCAGGGCGCTCTTGTTCGAGCAGCCTACGCTAAACGGAGTGGTGTCGCGGTTTCCTCTTGCCGTCAACACGATGGGTTCGCGCAAGCGGATGGCAATGGCTCTGGGGCTGGGCAGCGTGGATGAACTCATGGAGCAAATGCAGCTCATTATCAAAGCGAAACCGCCCACGAATTTGCGCTCCGCATGGAAGCTCGCCATGCAGGGGCTTGATCTGCTTCACGCGAAGCCGAATCAAGTGAAGGGCGGCCCATGTCAGGAGGTCGTGCACATTTTCCCGCAGGATGACCCGCAGGCACAAGGCCGCGCATCGTCCTCGCTGTCGACGTTACTCGACATGCCGATTCTCAAGTGTTGGCCGCAGGATGGCGGTCGTTTCATCACCCTGCCTTGCGTCCACACAAAAGATCCAGATTCGGGTGACCGCAATCTGGGAATGTACCGGATTCAAATCTTCGACGAAAAAACGACCGGAATGCACTGGCAGGTGCACAAAGTGGGGGCGCGGCATGGAAAACGGTATTACGAAAAGGGCGAACCCATGCCTGTTGCCGTGACGATCGGCGGCGATCCCGCTTACGCTTTCGCCGCTACAGCTCCGCTGCCGGACGGGCTGGATGAAATTTTGTTCGCAGGTTTCATACGCAAGCGTTCGGTGGATCTTGCTCCCTGTCTGACCGTGCCGCTCGAGGTCCCCGCGGATGTTGACTTCGTGATCGAGGGTTTTGTGCACCCGGGGGAGATGCGTGAGGAGGGACCCTTCGGCGATCACACCGGCTTTTACACACCGGTCGATCGTTACCCGGTTCTACATGTGACAGCCATCACGCATCGGAGGGAGGCAATCTATCCGTGCACGATCGTCGGGATACCGCCGATGGAGGACTTTTACATGGGCACGGCGAGCGCACGGATTTTCCTGCCCGTGTTCCAGATGAATTTTCCGGAGATTGTGGACATCGCCCTGCCTGCCGAGGGCGTTTTCCACAACCTGGTGTTTGTATCCATCCGCAAACAATACCCGTGGCAGGCTTTCAAGATCATGCACGGGCTTTGGGGCATGGGGCAGATGATGTTCACCAAATACATTGTCGTCGTAGACGCGGACTGCGACGTGCAGGACACGAGCTCGGTACTGTTCCGGATGTGCGCAAACACTGATCCGGGTCGAGACAGCGTCTTGACGCGCAATCCGAGCGATGCGCTAGACCACGCCCCGAGCATCGCGAATCTCGGAACCCACATGGGGTTTGATGCCACGAAGAAGCTCCCGGGCGAGGGGTATCATCGCTCATGGCCGGACCTCGTGCAGATGCCCTCTGAAATCGTTGCGCGAGTCGAGCAAATGCGTGCCCGCGTTTGACAGCTTTGCAATCACGACGACCGACACCTTGCCGCGTTGCGGCGCTTTTCCCGGCAGTCGTTCTTTCGTTTGAGGCGAAGCAAGCACCTGCGCCGTCGATTTTTCCCGTCAACAAGCACCGCAACCCGCCGAACCCAAGCCGCTCGATGCGAACCACGGCCCGCCCCTTTGGGCGGCTTATTGCGGTCCTTGGCTCCGGCCGCCCGACGGCCGGTCCGGCGACTGCGGCTTCCCGAGGCGGCTTCCCGAGGGCAGGGGATCGACAGCTATTTCTTCGGGGTTGGTGACGCCGGTTCTTCTTTGGATTCCTTCGAATCTTTGCTCTCCTTCGCCGCTTTCGGCTTGGCGGAATCCGCGACTTTAAAGGACAGTTTGCCATCCACGGCGACCACCTTGGCCGTGTCTCCAGCCTTGATATTCCCGCGCAGGATTTCCTCCGCCATCGGGTCCTCCAAGTAGCGCTCAACCGCACGGCGCATTGGTCTTGCACCGTAGGCTGGGTCGTGGCCCTTCTCAGCGAGGAAATCGCGCGCAGTCTCGTCCAGTTCGAGCGTGATCTCTTTCACCTTGATCCGATCAGTCACTTTCGAAATTTCAAGATCAACGATTCGCACCAATTCCGTTTTTGTCAGCGAATGGAACACGATCAGATCATCCAGCCGATTGATGAACTCCGGTTTCAGAACGCGCTTCGCTTCTTCCAAAATCTTTTCTTTCATCACGTCGTACTTGGTCTCGTCTCGCTGCGACGCGCCAAATCCCATCACACCTTGTTTTTTGATCAACTCGGCGCCGATGTTGGAAGTGAGGATGATGATCGTATTTCGGAAATCAATCTTCCGGCCCAGCGAATCCGTGAGCTTGCCTTCCTCCAGAATTTGCAGAAGCAGGTGCATCACATCCGGGTGCGCCTTCTCGATCTCGTCAAAGAGAACCACCGAGTAAGGCCGCCGGCGCACTGCTTCCGAGAGTTGTCCACCCTCTTCGTGTCCCACGTATCCGGGAGGCGATCCGATAAGCCTCGAAGAAGTGAATTTTTCCATGTACTCGGACATGTCGATCTGGATGAGCGCATCGCGGTCTCCGAACATGAATTCCGCGAGCGACTGCGCCAGGAATGTTTTCCCAACGCCGGTTGGGCCGAGGAAAATAAACGAACCGATCGGCCGCCTCGGGTCCTTGAGGTCCGCCCTCGAGCGTCGCAGCGCCTTAGAGATCGCCACCACGGCTTCCTCCTGGCCGATCACGCGGCCGCGCAGGTCCTCCTCCATTCTAAGCAACTTCGCAGTCTCCGCCTGTTCCATGCGGCTGAGCGGAACCCCGGTCCATTTCGAGAGCACATGCATGATGTCGTCCTCGCCGACGATCACTTCCTTCTCCTCGCGCTGCTGGCGCCATTGGTTCAGGATGTTCTCGAGCTTGTCCTTGGCCTGCTTCTCGGTATCCCGTAAGGCGGCCGCCTTTTCAAAATCCTGCGCCTTGATCGCACCCTCTTTCTGGCCGCGGATCTCTTCGATTTCCTTCTCGATCTCCTTCACATTCGGCGGGCGCGTCATCGCAGCGATTCTCGCCCGCGATCCTGCCTCGTCCATGACGTCGATCGCTTTGTCAGGAAGAAAACGGCCTGTGAGGTAGCGGTCCGAAAGTTTGGCCGCGCCCTCAAGCGCCTCGTCCGTGTAGCGCGCCTTGTGGTGCGCTTCATATTTCCCGCGCAACCCGCGCAGAATTTGGATCGTTTGGTCGACGCTGGGCGCCTCCACCTTCACCTGCTGGAAGCGGCGTTCGAGCGCGGCGTCCTTCTCAATGTATTTCCTGTACTCGTTGAGCGTGGTGGCACCCACGCACTGCATTTCGCCGCGACTGAGCGCCGGTTTGATGATGTTCGATGCGTCCATCGCGCCCTCGGCGGAGCCCGCCCCGACGATGGTGTGCAATTCGTCGATGAAAAGAATCACGTTCTTGGCGCGTCGGATCTCGTCCATCACAGCCTTGATGCGCTCTTCGAATTGCCCGCGGTATTTTGTCCCGGCGACCATCAGGGCCAGATCGAGGGTGATGACTTTCTTTTCCCGCAGAATTTCAGGCACGTTGCCGTGCGCAATCTCCTGCGCAAGGCCCTCCACGATCGCCGTCTTGCCAACCCCCGCTTCGCCGATGAGCACCGGATTGTTTTTGGTGCGCCGGCAAAGGACCTGAATCACGCGTTCAATCTCGTTTTCGCGCCCGATCACGGGATCAATCTCGCCCTTGCGCGCTAGCTCCGTCAGGTCGCGTCCGAACGCTCTGAGGGCCGGAGTTTTGCTCTCTTTTTTCGCGCCGCCCGCCGCTGCCGGTTCGGCGCCGCCCGTCTCGGCCTCTGCCTCCTGCGGGGTGAAATTGGGGTCCAGTTCTTTAAGGATTTCATTCCGCGTACGCTCGATGTCCACCTCCAGATTTTTTAGAACCCGCGCCGCCACTCCCTCTCCCTCGCGCAACAGGCCGAGGAGGATGTGTTCCGTGCCCACGTACGAGTGGTTCAAAGACTTGGCTTCCTTCCCCGCAAGCGCGAGGACTTTTTTCACCCTCGGAGTGTAGGGGATGTTTCCCACCATTTTTGTTTCGGGTCCCGAGCCAACCTGCTTTTCGACCTCGCTGCGGACGGTGTCCAAGTCGAGCCCCATCTTCTGAAGGACGTTCACCGCCACGCCCTGTCCGAGCTTGATGAGTCCCAGCAGAAGATGCTCGGTGCCCACGTAATTGTGATTGAAGCGGTCCGCCTCCTTGCGGGCAAGGGTGAGGACCTGCTGTGCGCGGGGAGTGAAGTTGTTCATCATATGCCTTGGATTTTAAGCGGTGGCGGATCGGTCGGGTTGCGCGGAGAGATGCTTTCTGTCTCTGGAACTTATGACCGTCATGATCGGGTTTTGGTTCAAGAAGCCTCAAGAAATCGCAAGCAATCCCCTTTGGGATGCTTTCAATTTTGAAGTGAATGCACTTTCCGCACATCCACACCATGAACCTTGCTTGGCCTCTGTGCAAGGGGCAGTGCAAAAGAACCATCGCCTCGGATCTCAGCAGCGTTTTCCCCCTTAATCCTCCCAGCGACACGGATGAGTGCCGCCGTTCGCGGTCGCGCGCGGAAAAGCGGCGAAGCGGCAAATCGGAGACTGGTGCGCCTGAGGCTATGCCCGCGATTGCCTCGTCACGCCGCGGGTGCTCGCCGCAAGGAAGGAGGTGAAATGCCGAACCTCCGGCAGTTGCGGCAGTTCGGCCTCCATTCGCTGGAGGGCCTCGGGAAGATTCAATTTGCTTCGGTACAGGAGTTTGTAGGCGTCTTTCAGGGCCTGCTGGGCTTCCGGCGAGAAACCGTGCCTTTCGAGCGCCACCTTGTTCAGTCCGCGGATCTTGGCCGGATTTCCGTCCGCGATCGTGTACGGAGGAACGTCTTGGACAATCTTGGAGCAGCCCCCGGTGATTGCATACGAGCCGATCCGGCAGAACTGGTGCACTGCGGTCAGTCCGCTGATAATTGCATGGTCACCCACCTCGACATGCCCCGCAATGGTTCCGTTGTTGGAGAAAATGACGCGGTTGCCGACGGTGCAGTCGTGGGCAACATGGCTGTACGCCAAAAAATTACCTTCGTCGCCAATTTTGGTGTAGGCACCCGGGGCGGTTCCGCGGTTCACCGTCACAAATTCCCTGAAGGTATTGCCGCTTCCCACCTGCAGGTAGGTGGGTTCGCCCGCGTATTTCAGATCCTGGGTCTGCTGGCCGATCGAGCAGAAAGCGTAGAACTTGTTGTGACTCCCGATTCTCGAGGGACCCATGATGGTCACTTGATTGTGGAGCCAGCAGTTTTCCCCCAGCTCGACATCGGCCCCGATCACGCAGAAAGGTCCAATCTCGCAACCCGCACCGATCGATGCGGTTGGGTGGATGATTGCGCTGGGATGAATCACGGTTTGATTGCTCACCGGTCGACGAGTCCGAACATGAGTTCCGCCTCCGAAACCACCTCTTGGTTGACCAGGCAGCGGCCCTTGGCTTTCGCCACGTTGCGCTTTTGCTGGGTGAGCTCCACTTCGATAAACAGGGTGTCGCCCGGCACCACGGGTTTGCGGAACTTTACGGAGTCGGCGCTCATGAAATACCCGATTCGCCCGGCGTTTCCCGGCTTGTTCAGGAGAAGGATGCTCCCGACCTGGGCCATTGCCTCCAGTTGCAGCACCCCGGGCATGATGGGCTGGCTTGGAAAATGGCCTTGAAAGAAGGGTTCGTTGATGGTCACCGACTTCACTCCGGTGCAGTGCGTTTCGCCTTCCAAGCTGACGACGCGGTCGACCATCAGGAACGGATAGCGGTGCGGAAGCAGCTTCATCACGTCGTTGATGTCCATCACGGCGCCGCCTTTCGGGGTGACCGCGGGCGGGACCATGGCCATCGCCTTGCCGAACTGCTTGGCGATGGCCCGCGTGAGCTCCGCATTCGGACTGTGCCCGGGTTTCACCGCCACCACGTGCCCCTTCACGGGTCGGCCGAACAGCGCCAGATCGCCAATGATATCGAGCACCTTGTGGCGTGCAAATTCCTCGGGGAAACGCACCGGCTCGCGGCTGAGGACGGAATCGCCTTTGACCACCACTGCGTTCTCGAGGCTGCCACCCTTGATGAGCCCCTTGTCGAGGAGCGGCTTGACGTCTTCGTAGTACACAAAGGTCCGCGCGGGCGCGATGTCGCGTTCGTAGCTTTCCGGCGAGATTTCGGAGGAGAAGTACTGGGTGAATCTTCCTCCCGGCCCGACGTTGGTGCAGGACACTTTGAATCCGTTGTAGGGGAGCAGCGTGAGGAGCGACCCTGAGGAGGTTTCGATGTGGATGGGTTCGCTGACTTCAAAAACCGGGCGGGGTGCGTCGAGTTTTGCGATGCCGGCCCGTTTGATGAGTTCCACGAAGGAGACGGCGCTTCCGTCGCCGATGGGCGGTTCGCTCGCGTCCATTTCAATGAGGGCATTGTCCACACCGAGTCCTGAGAGGGCGGAAAGGACATGCTCCACAGTGTGGACGCGGACATTCCCTTCGCCGAGCGTGGTGGCGCGCTCGACGGTTTTGACAAGGGCGATGGACGCATCGATGACGGGTTTGTCCGGGAGGTCGCTCCTGCGGAATTTGCGGCCGTGACCTGCGGGCGCCGGATGCAGGGTAAGCGTCACCTTTTGGCCGGTGTGAAGGGCGGAGCCGCTCAGGGAGGCGCTCGAAGCCAGAGTCTGTTGGTGGTGGGTCATCGGAGCGGGTTTTATGCAGGAGGCGGGCCTGATGGACAAGCGAAGTTCACAGTCCGGCGCCGGATTCGGCCGGGGGACGGGTATCTTGCATTCCTTTTGGCGCCGTCGTATAGTCCTTTAATGATTGATTATATGCAAAAAGGTGGGCCGCTCATGTGGCTTCTGCTTTTCTGCAGCGTTCTGGGAGGAGCCGTTTTTCTTGAACGCTCCTTGTTTTATTTCCGGGTGACGTTGCATTTGGGTGATTTCATGCGGGGCCTCTCGAATTTGATCCGGCACCAGCGCTGGTCGGAGGCGCAGGTTGAATGCGCGAGCTTCTCAACCCCGGTGACCAGGGTGCTGCACGCCGCGGTTTTGCGTCACGCAGCACCGCGGGAGGAGTTGCGGGCCATCGTCCAGGAGGCCGGTCAGCTTGAGGTTTTGCGTTTGGAGCAGAATCTGGGGCTGATTTCTGGCATCGGGCTCGTCGCGCCTTTGATCGGCTTGCTGGGGACGGTCACCGGGATGATCGAGGTTTTTTCCAAAATTAGCTCCCAAAGCGGGCTCACCAGCTCCACCGACCTGGCCGCTGGGATCTATCAAAGCTTGCTCACAACGGCCGGCGGGCTGGTCGTGGCGATCCCTTGTTCAATTGGGTATGCCTACCTATCATCCAGAGTGAATGCGCTGATGCGCGACATGGAGCGGGCGGGGATCGAGGTCGTGAACCTGATTATGGACAGCCGCGTGGAGTCTCAAATCATCGACTTCGGCCCAGCATCAAGGTCCTCAAGGGGGGCGGCGGAATAAACAAACGGTGAAACGGGCGCCGCGGAACGGCGGTCCAAGTCTGCTGTGAAACATTGCGCGTCGATCCGATCGGATGAATTGAATGCCACAGAGCACCGATGAAACTCACCCGGACTTTTCAGTTCAGAGTTGAACTTTTCCACATTCTGCCTCTGGTCAACGTGGTGTTCTTGGCCTTGCTGCTTTTTTCCTTGAGCTCGCGCTTCACCCTTCAGTCTGGGGTGGTTCTATCGCTGCCAGCGTCGACATTTACAATTGCACCGCAGAGCGACCCGTTGGTGATCAGCATCACAGCCGCTCCGGTTCCAACCCTGTATTTGCGTGAGCAAAAAGTCAGTGTTCCTGAACTTGAACAAGCCCTCATGGACCGGGGGTTGGCTGGAAGGCCCGTGGTCATCAGGGCGGATGCAGGGACTCCCTATGAAAGGGTGGTTGAAATCAGCAATCTGGCATTGAGGCGGGGCTTTGCTGTGGCTCTCGCATTCCAGCCTGAAGCTTCGGTTCTCACAAAGTGACGGCCTCAGAAATCTGCGTCCGATGGGGCTTGAACAGGGTTTAACGTTTGATTGGCCTCTGCCGCGCTGGTTTTCCGCCAGATTTGCAGCCCTATTTTCCGTTTCAGCACTGGCGCACGCGGCTGCTTTCTTTGTTTTTCAAGTCGTCGAAAATTCCGTGGTAAACAGTCCGGCGCGGGAGCGTGGGGTGACATTGCTAAGCTCCGACGTTGCAGAGCATCGGCTGCTTCTTGAAGCGGTCCAAGCAGAGGCGCCTACCATGGCGCTCTCGCACGCTTTGCTGCCGGTGGATGACTTGCTGCGGGTTCCGTACCGCTCCTCGTTTGACGGGGCCGGCAGGACTTTCCGCGATGTGGAACCGCTTAAAAGCCGGGAGGCCTACCCGTTGCCGTTTTTGGTCTCGGGAGGGAACAGTGCCGCCGGTGCGCGTTCCGTTGACGGCGGGATTCCGATGAAAGAATTCGAGGGAAGGGCGGAATTTGCCGGGCCGCTTGCATCCCGGGCGTTCAGCCCCGGGATGCCTGTTCCTCGGGCGCCCTTGTCGATTGCGGTTTCGAGTCCCACTTATTGGATCGGCGTTTCTCCGAGCGGTGATGTTCAGTGGGTTTTGCTATGCAGGAGCAGCGGCAGCGACGATACGGATTCCGAGGCGTTGAGTTTCTTGAAATCAATCAAGTTTGAGCCACGCGCCGGAGCTGTTGAATGGGCAGATGGGACCGTGGTTCTGGGCAGTCCTCCGCGCTCAGAGGGGGGCATTCGCTGAGTATGATTCGAGTTGGATTAAGTTCCCTCGCGGTGTTGCTCGTGGTGCTGATGCTCGGACCTGTGATTGCCTTGTGGGTTTATGGCGAATGGCAGCGCAGGAGACGGGACCACGAGGCTGCGCGTCAGGTCGCACAATGTGGGATGTGCGGTTTTCATTTCAGGCGTGAAGAGGGTGGGCAAGTCGCGGCGAGTTGCCCGCGCTGTACTGCACTCGTGAACCTCACGTAAACTGCCTTCGTGGCAATCATTTGGCTTGCATGCGGGGAGTGGACTCTGAATTTTGATCCCCAGCGCCGCCTCCATCCCTGATGCAAAACGACACCCACATGCCGCCAGCGACAGCTGTTGAAACATGTAAGAATTGTCGGCTGCAGTTGGATCTGACGGATGTCGCTCCGCTGACAATGGTCGAGTGTCCCGTTTGCAAGCAACCGATGGAGGTGCTCAAAAGATTTGGCCCCTTCGAACTACAGCGGATCCTTGGGAAAGGCGGCATGGGCGCCGTTTACAAGGCCGTCGATTTGACTCTCAAACGGCCCGTCGCGTTGAAGGTGCTGCAATCCACGTGGAGCTCCAACCGGGAGTTGACGGCGCAGTTTGAGAGGGAAGCTTCGCTGACGGCGCGTATCAATCATCCGAATGTCGTGCGGGTTTATTCGACCGGCGTCGCGTACGGCATGTTCTACATCGCGATGGAGTTGGTTGATAAGGGTGCTTTGGACACCAAAATGGACGCGGTGGGGAAGGTTCCGGAGGAGGAGGTCCTGCAGACTTGCATGCAGGTTGCGGAAGGATTGGCTGCCGCGCATCGTGCCGGTTTGATTCACCGCGACATCAAGCCGGGCAACATCCTGTTCGGTGAACAGAATCAGGCTAAAATCGTGGACTTTGGACTGGCGTTGATGTCGGCCCAGTCGACTGCGGGCGGCGGTGAATTGTGGGGAACTCCCTACTACATTGCACCGGAGGCCCTCGAGGGGCGGAAGGAAGATTTCCGGTCTGACATGTACGCGCTCGGTGCATCAATGTGGCACTCGCTCGTTGGAGCTCCGCCTCATTCATGCTTGAGCACGTCGATTCCGGAACTCTTGGCGAGCAAGCGGACGCCGGTGGATTTGAAGCAGGTGTTGCCATCGGTGCACCCGTTCACGGCGGCAGCACTCAACAAGACGATTGCCTTCGATCCGGACCAACGTTATCCGGACTACGAATCCCTCATCGCAGATTTGCGCCACGCGCTTGCCGGGTTGCGTTCGGGTGAGGAGTCTGTTGTCACGGCGCGTGCGAAGGGCGGCGGCAAGATGATTGCGGTTACAGCGGCGGTTGCATTGGGTGCGGTTGCCGTGGCTGCGCTGTTCTACCAAAGAAGCCGCAAAGCCGAGGTTACTGTGGTCGAGGAGGCGGGGAGCACGGATGAGTCACGCTTTCAGTCTGCGCTAAAGTCCGTCGCCAAGGGGCGAATGGATGCCGCCGTAAAGAGTTTGGATCTTGTTTCAAAATCTCAAACTCTCAGCGGAAGAATGCGTGTCCTCTCAAAAGCGGCGCTTGCGTTATCGCATGCTCTTGCGGGCAAAAAGGCGCTCTTTACCTCCGTGCTTGCGGAGCTTGATTCTTTGGATTTGAAGAATGACGCGGAATGGGGTGCCGTGGCGAAAGCTCTTGCGAAGGTCGGCGAAAAAGCGTCCGCGGCGCCTGCCTCGAATCAAAATGCGGAGAGGGAGGCGTTGCTTCAGTTCTTCGTTGGTCTCTCTGCGATATCGAGCGCCGATTTTTCCGGCGCGAAGGTGGCGCTGGATCTGGCGGAGAGCATGAGGCTGGGGCAGGGCGATCCGGAGGTACGTGCAATTCTCGCCTTGCTGCCTGAGGTGTTGAAGGAAGTGGATTTGGTTTTGAAAGTTGCAAGGCTCGCGGGGGAGCTGTCCGTGTCGAATGATCCGGCGGCGCTCCAAAAAGAGGCGGAGTCCACAATTTCTCTCATTCAAGTTGCGCCCGTTCTGAAGTCCGCGGTTTCTGCAAAAGTGTCCCAGATGAAAAAGGCGACTGCTGACGCGATCGCTGCGGCCAAGGATAAAGAGGCCAAGAAAGCGGAGAAGATCGAGGCGCCCGCCGCGGAGTCGGCACAAAAACCTGCTCCTGCTGATCCGGCGCGCATGGTGAAGACCACTCCGGCTCCCGTGTCGACTTCTACGATTGAGAAGGCGTCCCCGGCTTTTGTCGCAGCCCGCGCGAAAGCTCTTGAGCAGTTTCAATCGTTCCAGTTCAAGGAGGGGGTTCGTGAGGCAAGGGCCTTGGTGGCTGCGTCCGACTCGGACAAACGGCGTCAGAAATCACTCGTCGACCAACTCACTTCCGCTCAGTCGCTCTTCGAGTGGGTGGTCGCGGACATCAATCGTCTCGGCGGGGCTCCCGCGGCCGGCAGGGCTGTGCCGGTCATGAAGAATGGAAGTCCTTTTCAGTCCGTTCCCGCTGCGGCGGATGCGTCCGAGCTCAAAGTCCAAGTGGCCGGTAGCGCTATGGTCCCTATCAAGTGGGAGAAGCTCTCGCCCTTGTTTCTTCTAAAATGGCTGCAACTGCGCGTATCGTCCGTGCCGATCGGTCCGCAGCGTGCAGAGTTGTTGTGGGGCGGAGCGAATTTGAGTTTCCTGATGAATTCGCTCCAGAACGCGGAGGCGTTCTCAAGAGAAGCGGCCAAGTCAAATCCTGACTACGCGCGTATTTTTGAGGAAATGCGGCAGCAAGCGTCCACGCAGTAGGAGCGTTAGCGTGTAGCAGCCTTTCGGGCGTTGGAAAAGGGGATTTAAGATAGTCGACGCTCAAAAAGCGCCGCCTAAAAGGCATTTAGGGGGTAGCCCGGGAAAAGCCCAAGATTTGGGGGGCGGAAAAAGAGTCAAAAAAGCCCAGCCCAAGCCAGCTACTGGTTAATAGAGTAGGGAGACAAGGATGGTTTGCGGCCACAACCACTCCGTGTCCTCATCTCCCCCTCATCGAACCGGACGGGCGGGTTTCCCGCATCCGGCTCTCGGAGGCTGTTCACCGGTTTGCTT
>JBILLT010000199.1:0-2772 GCA_044375925.1 Chthoniobacteraceae bacterium
TACCGCTGCTGAGTATGCCGCCGCGGCCCGGCGTTGCCGCGGGCGAAACGCACTTCGCCCGCGATCCGCGCCAGCGCGGCAATGCGGATCCCGGGGAACTGGGGCTCGGACCGGTCCCCGAGTCACTCGGGCGTTTTTCCGGAATCCGACTAGTGGAGGGCGGCGCACAGTTCGAGTACCAGGTCGCGGGGATTCAGGTGCGGGAGCGCTTTGTCGCGGAAGGTATGGACGCTGCACGCCTCGTCGAGGTCGATGCGCACGCTTTTCCTATTCACCTACGCACCGGCCCGGAAGACACCGACTGGTTGCCCATTCCCCCCTCAAAAAGCAGGACCACCCGAAAGATCCCGATTCGGGCTGGGGCGAATAATCCGAGCGCCAACCCCGCCGTTTTCCCAAAACAGAGCCCGTCTCCCTCCAGATGGCGGGCATCAGTCGAACCGCCCGCCGCCGCAGTCGCGACGAAGGATGCGCCCTGGGTATTCGACGACTTACCCCTGCCCGTGCCCAACCCTTGGAAACGGCAGGTCCGCCCCGCGGATCTGGAGTTTTTTCCCGATGGCCGCGCTGCGGTTCTCACCTTCGACGGCGACGTGTGGATCGTTGAAAACCTCGGAGCCGCGGCGGCGGTTTGGCGGCGGTTTGCCTCCGGCCTCCACGAACCCCAGAGCCTATGCCTCATCGAGGGGGTAATCCATGTGTTTGACCGCAACGGCATCGTCCGATTGTTGGACACCGACGGCAACGGCGAGGCGGACTGGTACGAAAACTTCTGCAACGCTTTTGCGCAGTCCGCCGAGAGCCGCAACTACCCGATGGACATGGTTGCGGCGCGGGAAGGTGGCGTTTACCTCGCATTGGGCGGACAGGTTGCCTCCACCATCGGCAAATACAACGGGGTCGTGCTCAAAGTCGACCGGGACGGACGCGCCTTTGAGGTGGTTGCGAGCGGGCTGCGGCAGCCCTACCTCGGCTACGATCCCCAGACTGGACTTCTCACCGCCACAGACCAGCAGGGCAACTGGAAGCCGGCCACGCCCGTGTACCGAATTGAGAGCGGGCGCTACTTCGGTTTCCAGCCCGAAAAGCTGGGTCCCAAGCCAGTTCATCCCGCCCCCATCACGCCGCCCGAGGTCTGGATCCCGCATTTCATCAACCAGTCCGCAGCGAGTCAGGTGTGGATCAAGCAGTCCGGGGGCATGCCTCCCGCGATGGGCGCGCTCAACGGCGCGCTTTTGCACCTTGCCTATGCAAGGCCGGAACTGTTCCGAGTTTATTTGGATTCAGAAGGAGATCAGGGTGCGGTGGTGCCTCTTTTGGCGGGGTTTCCGTCTGCGCTGCTCAATGGGCGCATTCATCCAAAGGACGGCCTACTCTACGTTGCCGGGTTTCAGATTTCGGGGTTCCCCTCAGGAGGCAGCCGCGTCGGGGGCCTCTACCGGGTGCGTCCCGGGACAAAGACCGCATGGTTGCCTCAGGAAATCCGCGCTGAAAAACGCGGGATCCTTTTGCGCTTCGAGTCGCCGCTTTCGCCAGAGCTCGCCGGCGAGCTAGGCCGCTACTCGGCCGACCGCTGGAATTACCACCTCACGCATTTGTACGGCTCCGGGAACTACCGCACTGACAACGACCAACCCGGTCAGGAGACCGTTCCAATCTCAAGCGCGAAACTGTCAAAGGACGGCAAATCCATCTTTCTGGGAATCCCCGGCATGCGCCCCTCAAACACTTTTCGACTCACTTACCGGCTGCCGGTGTCCGGTGAGGACAGGGTGGAAAATGCTTACCTCAGCCTCCGCTCCCTCCCTTCGTTCGACCTGAACCGAGAGGGCTTTGCGAGCAACGAGGTGGACCTCTCGGAACGCTTGGATCTGGCCGCTGACGGAGGGCTCATCCAGCCCGATGCGGACCTCGGAAAGCAGGTTGCCCTGAAATACGGATGCGTTTCCTGCCATGCCGTCGGCGACCCGTCTCTCCCCACCCCACCAACCCCGACTGTGGGAACCAATGGCGCGGTGGGGCCGCCGTGGAAGGGTCTTTGGAACGCGCCCCGCACTTTTGCGGACGGCTCTACAATCGCTGCCGTCGATGCCGCCTACGTCCGTGAGTCGATTCTCGACCCGGCGCGGCGTGTTCCCGTGGGCTATGAAATGGAGCGCACCGGCATCGGCATGCCTTCCTTTCTGGGCGTTTTAAGGGAACATGAAATTGACTCGCTGGTTTTGTTCATCAAAACCCTCGCAACTCCCAAAAAACCCTGAGATTTCCAAAAATAACTCTCAAACCCCCGCATGCAACGCCGCACCTTCCTCCGCTCCGCCGCCCTTTCGTTCGCACTGTCAGCAACCACGCGGCGGCTTCCAGCACAAAGCGACTCGGTAACAAGGCCGTTCCGAAACTCGGATCACCCAAGATTTCGTGGCCCTTTTCCCATTCTCTCCACGCCCTTCACGAAGGACGGTGCGGTGGATTTCGAGGTGCTGGCTAGGTCTGCGAGGTTTATGGACTGGTGCGGCAGCCAAGGAATGATCTGGCCGCAGTCCAACGATAGCATCGACCTGCTCACTCAGGATGAAAAACTCGAGGGCATGGAGGTACTCTCACGCGCGAGCGCGAATCTGAAGACCACGGCGCTCTGCCTCGGCGTGCAGGGCCGGGACACCGACGAGATGCTGGTGTTCGCGCGTCACGCCAAAAAGCTCGCCCAGTTGGCGGTCATCTCGCGCCCCCCCGACACAGGCACTACTCAGGAAGAACTACGCCGCTACTGGC
>JBILLT010000198.1:0-2770 GCA_044375925.1 Chthoniobacteraceae bacterium
GTCGTCGCCGTCATCGCCCGCCAGGATGTCGTCGCCGCTACCGCCCGAAAGAAAATCGTTGCCCGCCCCGCCCGACAGGATGTCGTTTCCGGCGCCGCCCGTGATCCGGTTCCCGCCGCCGTCGCCGGTCAGCCAGTCATTCCCGCCCCCGCCCGAGACATTCTCGATCGAGACCAGCGTGTCCGTGTCGGCGTCGCCGACCGCCAGGATCACCGTCGTCGCGGCGTTCAGGGTCGCGGAGAGGGCAGCACCGGCCGCCAGGTATCCATAATCGGCGGTGTCGTTGCCGCTCGCCCCATCCAGCAGATCGTTGCCCGCGCCGCCGCGCAACGTGTCGTTGCCGCCGCCGCCGTTCAGGCCGTTCGCGCCGCCGTCTCCGAAGAGCACGTCATGACCGCTGCCGCCGACGACATTCTCGATCGAAATCAGCGTGTCCGTGTCGCCGGTTCCCGCGACGACCGTCGCCGTTCCTGCGCCATCCAGGGTCGCGGTCAGTGCCCCGGTCGCATAGCCGTAATCGGCGGTATCGACCCCTGCTCCACCGTCCAGATTGTCGTTGTCGCCGCCACCGGACAACAGGTCGTCACCGGACCATCCGGCCAGGCGATTGACCGCAGCGTCGCCGACCAGCGTGTCGTTTCCGCTGCCGCCCAAGACATTCTCGATCGCGATCAGGACATCCGTGTCCCCAGACCCGACATTGATCGTGACCGTGCCCGAGGAAGCGAGGGTCGCCACCAGCGCCGACGCGCGATAGGCGTACGCGGCGGTGTCTGATCCGCTGCCACCGTCGAGCGTGTCGTTTCCGGTGCCGCCCTCGAGGGTGTCGTCGCCAGAGTTCCCGAACAGCGATTCGTTCGCCGACCCGCCTTGGATCAGGTCGGCGCCCGCCCCGCCATGGACGGGAATCGCCGAAGACCCGAGATTGCGGAAGATGTCGTTTCCGCCATTCAGGTTGAGCGCGATGTTCGAACCGGTCCAGGTTCCGTGGAAGACGACGGTGTCGTCGCCGTCGCCTGGATCGACGGCGTCGCGGTCGCTGCCGGTGTGCCGGTCACCATCGAAATTCCGGTTGGAGATGTTCTGACCGGAGAACGTCACGGAAATCGTGTCGTTGCCTTCGCCACCCTGCAGGAAGGAATTCGAGCCGGTAAAGCCGGTGGTGAACTGAAGGAGGATGTCGTCGTTTCCGGCACCGCCGCGGACCAGCGACGTTCCATCGTCGTCCCGGATCACGTCGTCGCCGTCGCCACCGTCCAGATTGTCGGACAATCCCGGGCCACCATCGATGTCGTCGTCGCCGGCCCCGCCGGCGAGCACGTCGTCGCCGTCGTTGCCAGCGATGCGATTGTCGGCCGCGTTTCCGGTCAGCCTGTCGTTCCCGGAACCGGACTCGATGACCTCGATCGCGATCAGGACATCGACGTCGTCGTCCGCCGCGGTGAAGCTGGCAGTGCCGGTGGTCGCCAGGGTTCCAGTCAATCCCGTCGTCAGCGATCTGTAATCGGCAACGTCCGTCCCGCTGCCGCCGTCGAGCGTGTCGTTGCCCGGCCCGCCGACGAGCATGTCGTCGCCCCCGAAGCCGTAAAGCGTGTCGGCGCCGCCCGCGCCATCCAGCGTGTCGACTGCCCGGCGGCCGAGCAGCGTGTCCGGCCCGCCTTCGCCGGTCTGGGCGCGGGCGTCGTCGTCGCCAAGCACGGCGTAGCTGGCCTGGCGCGCATCCGCGGCCGACCCGACCCGCCCGATCAGCGCATAGCCCGGTGTGCTGCGATCATCGTCGTAGAACAGGCGGTGATCGCCGGGGACGCTCAGATCGATGACGAAATAGGGCGCGTTGTCGACGGCCATTCCGGCATTCGTGCCGTCGAACACGCCGCTGATCTCGAAGACCGGGACTTGCGCATCGTCGATTCCCTGGCGATCCAGCATGAGCACCGTGTCGCCCGCACCGAGATCCGGCAGGACCCAGTCGATTCCGCCTTCGAAGGCGACATTGCTCGCGATCCGGAAATGCGAACTGACACGGAAAATGTCGGCCCCACCGCCGCCGACATAGGTCTCGCCATACCCGTCGAGGAACAGGATGTCGTCGCCGGCGCCGCCATCTGCCAGACGCGCCGAACCATCGTTGTCCGGGCCGCCGTAACGCTCGAACAGGATGTCGTTGCCGGCGCCGCCGGAGACGGTGCCGCTGCCGGGCTCGCCGCCGAAGAAGATCTCGTTCGCCGTCCCGCCGGCAGGCGACGACGCCACGATGAAGCCCGACTCGACCCCACTGCCGGACCGGTCAGGGTCGAACAGGACGAAATCGACCGCGCCGTCTGCGTCGCGGACCGGATCCCGGAACGTGACGCTGGATCCGCTCAGCGCTGCTTCGAGCGTGACCATATCGCTCTGGTAATCGATACCCGAGATGCGCCGGACGTCGACCCGCCACAGCAGGAGATCCGCGCCCAGCGTGTCGCGGATCGTCGCCTGGGTCCCGGCCGCGACGTCGAAGAAATCGTCGCCGGTGCCGCCATCCAGGATCCCGTCGCCGGACTGAAGCTCCAGTTCGTCGTCGCCCTCGCCACCGAGCGCCAGACCGGCACCAGTCATGACGATCACGTCGTCGCCGCGCCCGCCATCGAGCGTCCCCGATCCGCGCAGATCGTCGTCGCCGTCGTCGCCGAAGAGCAGGTCGGTGCCGCCATTGCCGTAGATCGCGTCGCGTCCGGCGAAACCGCGGATCGTCTCCGAATTTCCCGTGCCGACGACGAGATCGTTGCCG
>JBILLT010000206.1:0-2768 GCA_044375925.1 Chthoniobacteraceae bacterium
GCGGGCATCGCCATGGTCGCCTCGACGGAAGGCATCGACCAGCATCGTCACGACTGCGGCGCCACCGGCGTACGGCAAGACGGCGAGGAGTGGGATCTCCTGTGCCGCGACGGCGTAGATCCCGAGATTCGCCGGATCGAACACGGCCACCAGCCACTTGTCGACGCTCCGATTCAGCACCGAGGCCCCGATGGTGAGACCGAGCGGAAGCGCATACCCGAGCTGGCGTCGCAGCAGGCCGGGCGGCAGGGTGTGCGACGACGGAGGGAAGGCTCTGCGGACCACGGCACCGAACATGACGGCCTTCAGGCAGGCGGCGACGACGATGCCTTGCGCGATGCCGCGTAGCCCCCATCCGAGCGCGGCGGGGGCGACGACACAGCCGACCAGCGTGATGGTGGCGAGGATGTCCCAGCAGGCCGCCCCCGTGAGCCGGTCGATCGACAGCAGCGCGGTCGGCCCGGCAGCGGTGGGGATCTCGATCGCGATGGCCACGGCGATGAGCGGTGCCACCATCGTCAACGCTGCGGTCTGGGCTGCACCCCACGGGTCGATGATCAAGATCCCAGCCGCAATGAGTGAACCTGTCGCCGCCATCACACCAGCGGTGCGGACGACGAGTCTGCGGTGCTGAGTGGGTTCGAGACGGGGGAGGAAGAACAGCAGACTCTGTTGCAGGTTGAGCGAACCGAGGGTGATCGTTGCGAGGTAGACCGAGAGGAGCAGTGCAACCGACGACCACTCGGCCGGTGAGAGCAGTCGGACGAGAACGACCGCGATGACGACCTGGCTCGCCTTCACCGTTGCCTGGCCAGCCGCGATCACGGCCGATCGACGGCGCAGCGACATGGGTGCCGGGGCGAGCGCAGCTGCTGTCATGGCAGCCCTGCCCCCGGTTGCGCGACCGTCTGGTCGACCCAGTACCGGTCGAGGGCGGCAAGGCACGCCTGCTCGTCGACGTTGAGACGAAAGGCTCGGTGACGACGGAGGTCGCGATGCCACCACCGCGCCGCTGCATACGACGGCCAGTCGACAGGGCGCCGACGGAGACGCTGCAGGAAGTGGGCCTCGCCCCAGGTGTTGTCGCCGTGGAAGCAGCGCACGAAGAGATGCGACCACTCGCTCCCCAGCACCACCAGGCCGTGAGCGCGGAGCTGACGGAGGACGGCACTGTCTTCCCCTCGGCGCAGATTCGGATATCGGGCTGCGTCTCGCCGGTGCAGCACCGTGCCGGGTGTGGCGATGCCAGCGTCGGCCCGGAATGCGAGGCGGCCGTGCTCGGCCGACTCGACCGACATCAGAGTCCATCGCAGTGCCACGGCAGCGTGGTCGCCCCGATGGGCCATCTGGACTGCGATGCGCTCGACGTCGTACCACTCGTCGTCGTCCCACTGCAGGCACCATTCTCCGTCGGCCGCGTCGATGGCGAGGTTGCGGAGTTCACCGAGCAGCACGTCGGGACGAGAAGCGATTCGCACATAGCGGATCAGCGCGCCGGCTGCCTGGAACGGTGCGAGCATCGCCGAGTAGTCGACATCGCCGTCATCGATGATCACCAGTTCACGGCACTGCCACGTCTGACGGGCGAAGCAGTGGACTGCGCGCTCGGCGAGGTGGGGTCGATCGCGGGTGACCATCAGGCAACTGACCAACGGTTCGGCGGAGGGAGTCGGCATCGGTCGGTCGTGGCTCTCGGCGGTCAGGTGTCGATCGATGAGATGGAGAGCGTCGGGTGATCGGTGTCTGCCCCTCGGGCGGCCGACACCTCTCTGGCCAATCGCCAGAACACCTCTGGTCGATCGCGGAATCGGGGGTCGTCGGGCTCGAGCGTGCCGAGGAGCTGACCGTGATTGCTGCTCACGTAGTGGATGAGCGCCGTCTCGTCGCGCAGTTCGAGCGAACGGTCCTCGAAGAACCGGAAACTGTCGGCAGGCGGCACCGGATACAGCACCGGTTCGCGGAGCGTCCGGATGGTGTGGGGGTGCTGCCGGACCACCTCGGCGACCAGACTCGGGCCGAGCGCGTAGCGCACTCGCGGATCGGCGTCGTGGGCGCGGGTGAGCACTCTGGCGATGAAGGGTGAGCCGCGCTGGGCACCGATCACTGCGTTGTTCGGCTGGAACGTCGACCAGAGGGGATCGAGCACACGGAGCCGGTCGCCGAGGCGGAGGGCCCCGTGCAGCACCCGGCTGTCGCAGCGGCGTGCGAACCAGGTGAGCGCCCAGCCGATCGTTCCTGGCAGCATCGACAGACGCCAGGCACCTTCGACGCGCGGTTGGTCGTGCGACCAGACCCGTTCGATACCCACGAAATCGGCGCCGTCGGCCAACTCGGCGAGCGGCTTGATGAGGATGATGTCGAAGTCGACGTAGATGCCGCCGCGGTGCCAGAGCAAGAGGTACCGCAACAGGTTGCTCCGCGCTGAGTGGGCGCCATCGGGAATCCGGTCGTAGACAGGGCGGAGGCAAGGGTGATCGATGAAGAGCGCATCGACATCGATCGGCACGATCTCGACATCGGGCAGCGTCTCGATCAGATCGAAATGCCCCGACATCGGCCGGTCACCGAGGAGATGGATCTCGACCCGGGCGCCGGGGTCGGCGTGCACGATGCTCTCGACGGCCAGTCGGCAGGAGTAGCTGAAACTCGCACCCATCCAGACCATGAGGTACCGCTGCGGTACTGACACCGATGTAGTTCACCATTGCTGGGTTACACGGAGAGTGTTCGAATTCATACGGCAAGCGACATCTCGGTGATCGTTCGGT
>JBILLT010000173.1:0-2755 GCA_044375925.1 Chthoniobacteraceae bacterium
GGTAGTGACATTCACTCCAAGCGACGCGGTGAGTTATCTGACTGCTGGGACCTTGGTTTCTGTGGAAGTGAACAAGGCGGTGCCATTGATTCTGGAAATGCCGGTGGCGGGTACGATGAGTTACGGGCAACCGCTCAGTGCGTCCGTGCTCTCCGGTGGGTCTGGGTCGGTCCAAGGTTCTTTTGAATGGCTCTCGCCGGCCGTCACCCCAACTGCGGGGTTGAACGAGTTCACTTTCCGTTTTGTGCCAGCTGACTCTGAGAATTATGCAACGGCGACCGGAGTGCTTAGCGTGTCGGTGAACAAGACAGTGCCTGTGATTTTTGCTGCGCCGAGTGCGTCTGCTCTAAGTTACGGCCAAACCTTGGGTCAGGCGATGTTGAGTGGAGGATCTGCCTCGACAGCAGGCTCCTTCTCTTTTGCTCTCACAGGTTTGACGCCTGCAGTGGGTGAAGGGATGTTTGGTTTTGTTTTCACTCCTGCCGATTTCGCAAATTACCTGGTCGCGACCGGTTCAATGAATGTGATGGTGAACAGAGCCGTTCCTGTGGTGAATCCCCCTGTCGCTTCGCCAATTTTTCTAGGTCAGCCGCTTTCAGTCTCTGTGTTGACCGGCGGTTCGGGATCCGTTGAGGGTACTTTTGCGTTCACAGCTCCCGATACAATTCCAGCAGCAGGCACTGCATCGCAGACGGTCGTATTTGCTCCTGTAGACTCGGTGAATTTTAGCACGGTGAATGTGTCTTTACCTGTGCTTGTATTGGGTCCGGGCAGCCCCATAACCCTGGGAGACGGTGGCATGAGCGCTGATGTTTCACTCACCTTTGCTGGATCCTCCACGCTCACAAAGGCAGGGACCGGCCTCATCACCCTGTCTGCCGCGAACAGCTATACGGGACGTACTTGGATCCAAGATGGAATCTTAAGCGTGTCCACTCTCAATCGAGTCGTGGGCGGTGCGCCAACTTCGTCCTTAGGAGCCCCCATGTCAGTGATCAGTGGGAGAATTGATCTTGGTAATTTTGGCTCCACTGGAGTTTTGAGGCTGACCGGTGGGTCTCAATCAACAGACCGTGTGATTAATCTTCTTGGGAATGGGGTGCTCGACCAATCAGGTGTCGGCAGGTTGTTGATGACCGGCAGCGTGACTGCTACCGCAACGGGTCCAAAGACTCTGACTTTACAGGGTTCCACTGATGCGTCGGCGGAAATTTCAGGAGCGATTTTTGACCACAGCGCCGCTGACAGCACAAGGGTGCTCAAGAGAGGAACTGGAAAGTGGATTCTTTCGGGAGAAAACGCTTATTCGGGCGGGACGGTGGTGGAGGAGGGGATCCTGGGATTGGGCAATCACTTAGCGCTAGGAGCTGGGTCGCTAACCTTGGCTGGTGGTTCGATTGAAAGTGCGCTTGCGGCGCCGTTGAATCTCTCAGGAAACACCCCGCAGAACTGGAATGCTGACTTTTCGATTCTCGGGTCTCACGGCATGAACATCGGATCTGGCAGCGTAAGTCTCAACGGGAATCGGCGGGTTGATGTGCACGCGCCTTCATTCGAAGTCGGCGGGTCAATTTTTGGCGGATACACGCTGACAAAAGAGGGTTCAGGCGCGCTGATTTTGAGGGGCTCAAATCAGCTTTCCAGCTTCGAACTCAATGAGGGAAGCGTTGTGACTAATCGTGGCGAGTCTCTGGGCGGTGGCGTTGTGAATACTGCGCCGAATACAGCCGTGATCTTGAATACGCCAGTCAAGATACCGCAGGGTCTGATTCACCGCTGGTCCTTCAATGAAATCGCCGGCACGCTTATTAGTGATTCTGTCGGAAACGCTCACGCGGCGGTGGTGAATCCTTCCGGTGTCTCCAATGCTTCTTTTGCGTCAGGGAGTCTTGTGATGTCTGGTGGCGCTAAGAGTCAGGCAAGCTACGCCAGCCTCCCGAGCGGCCTGTTGAATGGACTGACAGATTTCACCGTTGAAGTATGGGCGTCCTACAACGCCCCATCTGCATGGGCGAGAATTTTTGATATTGGAAACGGGTTCAATCCGGCCACTTCGTTCTTGATCACTTTTGCAGAGGAGAACAATTACACGCGCCCCGTGATTTGTGATTCTGCCGGAGTTGGGAACGTGGCGCCCATGCAAGACCTGCCAACTGTGATGGGAAGGTTATACCACTACGCGGTGGTGTGGAGTTCCGCCGATCATATCGTTCGGTTTTACCGTGATGGCGCTTTGATTTCTCAGTTTTCAGAGGCAGGCCGCACGCCTTCAAACGTTCCCTCGCAGGTGTTTTGGTTGGGGCGCTCCCACTACGATGACATGACCTCCGCTGCGTCCTATTCCGAGTTGCGGATGTGGAGCGTGGCGCTAAGCGCTGAGTCAATTGCCGCCAGTACCTCCGCTGGACCAGACGTGGCGTTTGACGTGTCTTATGAACTTACGAATCCGATCAGAGGATCGGGCAGCGTCGTGAAGAGTGGGCTCGGAGCTGTGAAGTTGGCAGGGGTGAACGCTTATTCGGGTGGAACCAATGTTTCTGCGGGAACACTTCTGGCCTTGTCACCCTCGGGTCTCGGCTCCGGGTCGGTTAATATTGGATCGGGCGCGACTCTTGTGATTGATACACAGGCAGACTCGGTCCTATCGAATTCGATTTCGGGTGCCGGTACTCTACTCAAGTCGGGTTCTGGAAGCTTGCTCTATAGTGGATTAAACAGCAGCACTGGGTCTTTATTTGTTGCGGCGGGATCGCTG
>JBILLT010000025.1:0-40200 GCA_044375925.1 Chthoniobacteraceae bacterium
AGCCGGGCTTATCGTAGACTGGTTGGTCAAAAAGTCAGGATCAAAGGCTTTGCGCGCGCTACTTGAGGATTTGGGGAAGGGATTAGAGATCCATGACGCGATCTCCAAACGTTACGGCCCGATCGGCCAACTCAACCTGGAGTTTTCAAAATATGCTGCAGATTGGGCGACAGACCTCGCCGGCAGCCTGAAATGGAAAGCCGCCTCGCAGGTGAACACGGCTGCTTTAAAAGACTCGTCCGAGAAGTCCGATGAGAAATCGTACGAGGATTTCATTCGTGAAGGTGAACGAGCCTTCCGTGCGAGGGATTATCAGGCGGCACGGAACTGCTTTGAAGCTGTGCTGAATGCGGCTCCCAATGTGCCTGATAGCGAAGGGGCGCTGTTCTGGTTGATCAAGACTTACCGCGCGCTTGGATTGGATGAGCTGGAAGTTGCCACGCTAAGGCGATGTTTGGATACGATCGCGGATTTCGCGGGTGCGCATGAGAGGCTCATCGAGCTCTACTCAAAGTCAGGCGATTGGGAGCGCCTTGTTGAGACCGCCAGGCAGCAACTCAGCGTGAATCCAATGTCGATCGGATTAATCGAGGGGCTGGCAATTGCCCATGAGCGGTTGGGTCAAAACGCCCTCGCTGTCGCGGAGTTTGAGCGGGCATTGAGGCTCGATCCTGAACGCGCGCCCCGATGGCATTCGAAAATCGGAATCTTGCTTGAGAATAGCGCTCCGAGTCAGGCGCGCTCTCATTTATTGGATGCGCTGGAAGTCAATCCGCGCGACCGCACGGCGTTGGAAGCTCTCGCTCGCATCGTTTTGAAGCATCCAAGCGCTGCGCAAAGCGCCGAACCTTTGCACGCATTTGACATCAAACGCGAGGCCTCGCCGGGCGTTGAGAAGGAAGGCGGCTCGAAATGAAGTGGGGCGTTGATTTTTTTGTCGGCGCGTTGGCTGGAGTCGCCGCGGTGGGATTCCTGTCGCCATGGAACGTTCTGGGAGATGGGGTGCCGCCCCCAAATCCCAAAACAGCGAGAGAGGCTTTGTCGGATCCGAACGAGGTTCCGAATTGGAAGAACCCCCCGGGGTTCGAGAAAGATGTTTTTACATTTGTGCGTCTGCGATACGAGAGCGGGGCTCGTTCGGGGCGCTTTGGACGTTATAACGTCCACAAATGGGCCACGGATTATCCCGACGCCGACCTGAATCTGTCTTTCCGTCTCCAGCAGATGACTTCACTCAAAGTGGACCCGGATGCGCGGGTTTTAAGAATGACGGACCCGGATTTATTCCGTTATCCGTTTGTTTACGTGGTCGAACCGGGGGACTGGTTGCTGGGAGAGCAAGAGGTTGACGCAATGCGCCGGTATCTTCTCAACGGCGGGTTCATGATGGCGGATGATTTTTGGGGCGAGGATGAGTGGGATGGATTTGAGGCGCAGATGAGGCGCATTTTTCCTGATCGCGAGTGGAAGGAAGTGCCCCGCTCCCATCCGCTTTTCCACAGCGTTTTCGATCTGCCTGAATCGTTGAATTTGCAATGTCCGAACGTAAGGCTTGGCACGCTCAGCCAGTTCAACGGTGTGACATGGGAGCGCCCTGATGCGCAGGACATGCACGTGCGTGCATGGTATGACGACAAGGGCCGGATGTGCGCCATGGCGACGCACAACACCGACAACGGTGACGGGTGGGAACGGGAGGGGGAAAACGAGTATTACTTTCGAGAATTTTCTGAGAAGAAAGCGTACCCACTCATGATCAACCTTCTCTTTTGGGTGCTTACCCATTGATCGCCTGCAAAGACATGAATCCTCGGGCCGAATACTGAAGCAAAAGACTTAAACAAAAATCAATCCATGACTGTTCAAGAAGAGGCCTCGACATTTGAATCACTTTTCGGCGCGCGTGATCGTATTCATCATGAGCTTTCCAAGGCGGTGATAGGACAGAAATCCGTGGTTGATCAGATCCTGATCGCCATGCTCACCGGCGGCAATTGCCTCATCACGGGTGCGCCTGGTTTGGCCAAGACACTGCTGGTAAAATCGCTGGCTCGCGTCTTTCATCTCGACTTTAACCGGATTCAATTCACGCCGGACCTGATGCCTGCGGACATCACGGGTATGGAGATTTTGCAGGATACGCCTGAAGGGCGGGTGCTTCGGTTCGTCCACGGGCCGGTGTTTGCTCAAATGCTTCTTGCTGACGAAATCAACCGGACTCCGCCTAAAACGCAGGCTGCTCTGCTTGAGGCGATGCAGGAAAGGCAAGTGACGGTCGCTGGGAGGCGTCACCCGCTGCCGAGCCCGTTCTTTGTGCTTGCAACCCAGAACCCAGTGGAGATGGAGGGAACGTACGTGCTGCCCGAGGCGCAGTTGGACCGTTTTATGTTCAATGTCGTGATGGATTATTTGCCCGAGGAGGATGAGGTGCAAGTCGTCCAACGCACGACTTCACCAACCGGCGAGCCTGTGAACGGGTTGTTCGGGAGCGACGACATTATCGCTTTTCAGCAGCTGGTGCGGACGGTGCCGGTATCAACGGACGTGGTGGGCTTTGCCGTAAAACTCGCAAAAAAAACAAGGCCTCAGTCGGATAACGCCCCGGACTTTGTGAAGAGGTTCGTCAATTGGGGCGCTGGGACTCGGGCGGGCCAGTGTCTGGTGATGGGTGCAAAAGTGCTCGCAGTCTGGGGGGGGCGCTCCCATGTGATCGAGGACGATATCCGAGCGCTTGCCCATCCCGTGTTGCGGCACCGTATCCAGTTGAACTACAAAGCGGAGGCGGAGGGAGTGAACGTGGAGTCCATCATCCAGCGCTTGATCAAGGAGGGCAATTAGCGTGATGCACGCTCGATTCAGGCGCTGGTGGTCGCATTTCGCGCGAATCGCCTTTCAACGCGGCGGATTGGCTGCCGGGACAACCTCACCACTGCCGTTTCCTGCAAATGGACGGGGCGCGGGGGATCCACATGCGGAAGCGAGACCATGGCTGGATGTGCCAACGCTGATGTCTATCCAATCGCTCGAATTGCGGGTGCGGCGTCTTGTGCAGGGTATCCAGCGTGGAGTCCACAGGAGCGTGCGGCGTGGCTATTCAAATGAATTCAGCGAGTATCGGCCGTACGTTCCGGGTGACGATTTACGTCACATGGACTGGCGAAGAATGGCGCGCACAGATCGGCCTTACGTCCGCCAGTATGAGGATGAATCCGAATGGAGTTGCCTCATTGTCGCGGATCTGAGCGCGTCGATGAATTTTCGGTCCCTGCATTACAGCAAGGCGGATTACGCGCGGACTCTAGCCGGAACGTTGGGGGCTTTCCTTTACGGACAGGGCGATGCGGTTGGGCTTCTGCGATTTGCGGACGGGGTGGGTGAGGCGGTTCCCGTGCGTCGCGCCATGCGTCAGATGTCCCGTTGGTGGCCTCTTCTTGCGGCCCCTCCTTCGGGAGAGGGGACGGATCTATGTTCGGCACTTCAGGCAGCACAGCGGTTGATGCGGCGCGCTGGATTGGTGGTCGTGGTCAGTGATTTTCTTTCCAATCCTGAATCGTGGAAAGAGTCACTCGCGTTGCTGCGCGCGGCCCGGCATGATGTCGTTCTCTTCGAGGTGCTCGATCCGCGGGAAATTGAGTTCTCTTTCGAGGGAGATACAAGGTTCGAGATGCTGGAAGGCGGCCGTGTTCTTGAGGTCGACGCGGCGCAGGTGCGTGAAAGTTATCTGGAGCGAGTGCGGACCCACCGCTCATTGCTCAGATCCCTGGCGGAGGACCATGGAGCGCTCTTGTTCGAAGCCTGCACGCAAAAGCCTCTCGAGCCGCTGTTGCGCGGCGCGCTTGCGGCCGTCGCGAGCCGCCGGTCAGGATCGCGCTGTGCGGCGGAATCAGAAACGGGCACTTAGAAATGGCATTCCTCTCACCTTGGTTTTTGCTCGGATTGTTTGCGGTTGCGGGGCCAGTGGTCGCGCACCTGCGGCGTCTTCGCGTGCAAAATCGGGTGCGCTTTAGCGCGGTTGATTTTATTGAAGTACGTCCTCCGAGGACTGCCGCACGGCGTTGGGAGCACCTCGCGCTCCTCGCAGTACGTGCAACAGCGCTGGCATTGCTTTCGCTTGCTTTTGCGCGCCCTTATTTCACGAGCTTGAAGCCCCAGGACTCTCTTGCTCCATCGATGTCAAAGCGGCGGATGGTGCTTCTGGATCGAAGTGCAAGCATGCAGCGGGGTGGAGTTTTTGTTGAAGCGCTTACGAAAGTGGGCGAGCTCGCTGGTGCGGTTACGGAATCGGATGAATTAGAGCTCGTCGCGTTCGATCAAAAAAATACGGTGATTCTTTCCGCAGAGGTATGGCAGCAGACAGCGCGTGGGGAGCGTGCGGCATTGGTGGAGGGGTTGTTGCGCGGGATAAAAGCCGGTTGGAGAAAAGCGCGTCTTGATGATGCGCTGCGGTACGCCGTGGAGCGACACGCAGCTGGCTCGGGGCGTGTTCAGACCGAGGTTACGATCGTTTCGGATTTTCAGGAGGGAACTTCGCTTGCCGGAGTCCAGGGAATTGTCTGGCCTCAGGACTTTACGATCAGGTTGGTAAGGGTTGGATCGGCAATTTCTGATAACCGCTCGAATGCGGTGGGCATGCATTGGCTGGCGCCGGATGGGATTGAAGGCAATTCCGAGGCGCCCTTCAGGGTGCAGTTATCTGCCGCGGACGGATTTCGGGGCGATCGTGTGAAAATGCGTATGGAATCAGCAACAACCGCAGAGTGGTTTGCATCCGTGCATGCCGGGAGGTTGTCGACCGTGAGCGTGCCGTTTCCACTGGTTGATCACGCTTACATCAGGGCTGGAGAGATTGATGACTTCTCAGTGGGAGTGTGGGTCGCACGGATTCCTCAGGCTCAGGTGCGGGTTGCTCTTTGTGGTGCTGGACGCGGTGCAAACGGCATGGGATCACGCTACTTCATCGAGCGTGCGCTGGCCGCCCTTGGTTCCGGGCGTGCGAGTTTGCATCAGGACTCGAGCTTGGCCGCTGATGACGATCCAGCTGTGAATCTCTGGCTGCTTGCGGGCAGCGCTGATGCTAAATGGACAGACCGGATGCGGTCCGCTTTGGAAAATGGCGCCACCGGGGTGGCTGTCATCGAGGCTGCGGACGACGCAAAATCCTTGTCTGCTCTGGCTGGCGAGTCTGTGGGCGTCGCTGAGGCGGCGTTGGACGGTTATGCGGTGCTCGGATCTGTGGATCGGGCACACCCAGTTTTTTCTGCGTTTTCGACACCCCAATTTGCAGATTTTTCCGGACTCAGGTTCTGGAAGTACCGCAAGATCAGCCTTAACCAAGACTCCAAAGCGGCTGTCCTTGCGCGTTTCGACGGGGGAGACCCTGCTGTTCTCGAGTTTCCAGTCGGGAAGGGTAGGCTGATTGTTTGGGCAAGCGGTTGGCATTCGCAGGATGGTCAGTGGGTTTTATCCACGCGATGCGTGCCGTTCTTGTCGGGGTGTTTAGAGTACTCAGGCGGCGGTCGGCGTCCCTTGCTGCTGGGAACCCCTGGGGAGTCTTTGGAGCTTCCTGTTGAGACACGGGTCCTCAAAAGGTCCGACGGGTTGAGGATCGATGTGAGTGACGCGTCCGCCTGTTTGGAAGAGCCCGGTGTCTATTTCATAGAGCCCTCGGGGGGCATGGTGGTGGTGAACGTGGCGAGGGAGGAGCGGCTTTTTGATTCCATTCCTGTGGAGCGCCTCGAAGCACTTGGATTGCCTGTTGCAAAGGTGGATGCGGACGGGTTTGACACTCAACCGACCGGGCTGCGCTCCGCGCAAGGGCTCTCCAACGACGCTATGGCTGCGCGTGAAGTTGAGTCACGGCAGTCATGGTGGCGTATTCTACTGGGAGCAGTGATCGCCGCTCTTGGAATTGAGACGTTCTGGTCCGCAAATTTGTCTTCAGGAAGGAGTCGAGTCGTATGAGCGGTGAACCCTTGGAGAAACTGGATTCCGAGCCAAGTCTGTCCGGCGTTTATGCCGACAGTATTCAGGAATTCAATTCAACGTTGCGTAGGTTTCAGAAGTATCGACTCACATTAGTGCGCGCGGTTTTGGAGATCTGCCTGTTTGGTTCGATGTTGTTCTGTTGGCACACGGGTCACCTCAGATTGGGATTGGCGTGTTTAATTGCGTGGGCGATTGCGGACCATCTGACTCAAAAATACAGGAGCGCGTTTGATCCGAGTGTGCGGGACGTCGCTGGTCGGATTGAAAGGTTTGACTTGCGACTGCAAGGCCGGTTGTACACAGCGCTGGAGCAGATCGGACGGCATGAGGAATTTTCCTATGTCCAGTTGCGACTTTTCAAAGAGGTGGCGGAGCTCGCGGGGACAGGAAATTGGCAACAATGCGTGTCGTCAGTGCGTTTCGCTTTTGCGTCATTCGCACTCCGTGGCGCGCAGTTTTTTGCATTCGTTGCCGCGATGCTTTTTATCTTCGACCGAAAGGAGCGCCAGCCGGGAAGCGCTCCTGCAGAGATTCAAGCAAAGGCTGCGGAAGTCCAAGCTGTGGTGCTTCCTGGGAATACTGAGCTAGAGAAAGGGACGCGACTCTCGGTGAGTGCACGTCTCCTTGCGCTTGCGCCGGATGTGTTTTTGGTTACCCGCGAGACAGAGCCGGGCTCTGGGGGCACCGTGCATATCGGGATGGGGCAGGCGGTGGGTGAGCCGTTGTACGGGGCTTCGGTTGAGTCGGTAGAGAAGGATTTGGAATATTGGGTGGAAACCGCTTTTGGGTCCTCAGAACACTTCGTCGCGAAGGTTTTTGAATTCCCAAGCCTGGAGACCTCCCATGCTCTCGCGCTTTTTCCCAAGGGGACGGAGCCTGCTGAGCGGCGCTTCGAGAATGCTCGCAAGTTGACTGTCCCTGAAGGGACCTCTGTGGATTGGGAGCTTCGGTTTAACAAGCCGGTGAAGACAGTCCGTTTGGTTCATCAGAATGGAGTGACGGACGACCTTTCGCCCGATTTTGAAGGCAAGGTTTGTGTTTGGAGATTGCAGGCGTTGGAGCGGTCAGTAGAGACAAAACTTGAGATTGCCGATGCGGAGGGACGCGGTTCCAAGTCGCAGGTTGAATTCCGGATACAAGTGCTGCCGAACGCACCGGCGAAAATACGGCCGCTTCTGCCCCGGGGCGATGCGCGGTTCACTTTGGTCGAGGAGGTTGATTTCGAGGCTGAGGTGTGGGATGACTCCGGCTTGTTGCGTTGGGGAGTGGGTATTCAGCTGGGCGCGGATGAGGTGCAGGAATTGGTGTTGGGATCCGGCGCCCCGGGCGGACAGAAGATTAAGATGCATCGGCTCGAGGCGTTCGAGGAAAAGGGAATGAGGGTGGGCGATTCAGTGAGCTGGTTTTTTTGGGCTGAAGACTTGGACGGGTCGGGCCGAGTCCGCCGGACCGAAAGTGACTTGTACCTTGGTCGCATCAGGGCGTTTGAGGAGGAGTACCGGCAGGATGATTCCGAGGAGGAGGGCAAGGGTTCCGGCGGTCCGCAACTGCTCGAGCTTCAGAAGCAGGTCATTGCGGCAACGTGGAACCTCAAGCGCAGCATTGGCGCTGCGGCGAAATTGAAGGATGAGGCGGAAAAGAATCTGGGGATCGTGGGCGCGTCCGAGGCAAGGGTGCTTGAACTCGCGCAGGAAAAGGCGGAGTCCGAGAACAGCGACGCCCACCGTGCGCATTACAAAGAGGCTATCGTCCAGCTCGAGAAAGCAGTCCGTGAGCTGCGAGGTTCTGCGTCGGATGCGGCCCGGATCTCAGCTGCCATCGAGGCGGAGCGCGCAGCCTATGACGCGCTGGCTCATGTCGCGCCCTCCTCCTACGTGATGAAGCAATCTCGCAAGCCCAGCGCGGGGAAGATGGAGGAGAAGACGAACCAAATGAATAATTTGGATTTTGCAAAGCAGGAGGACCGTTATCAGAGCAAGAGCGAGGCAATGAGTGAAAAAGAGCAGGAGGAGCGTACACAGATGGAGGAACTGCTCGCGCAACTGCGTTCGCTGGCGAGAAGGCAGGATGAGGTGCTGGAACGGATGCGCGAGTTAGAATCGCGAATCAGGGAGACCATGGATGAAAAGGAGCGTGAGGCCTCGAAACGCGAGCTGAAGAAGCTTTCAGATGAGCAAAAGGCCCTCGCTCACGAATTGGAAAATGCCCAGCAAAAAGCCTCTGAGAGAAACGAGGCGCTCGCGCAGCAAACGCAGGAAATGGATGCGGCAAGACAGGCCGCGCAGCGCGCGGCTGCTGCGCTTGAAAAAGGTGCGTTGGATGAGGCGCGCGCTTCCGCATCGCGTTCCGCAGAAAAGTTGCGCGCTGGTGGAGACGCGTTGAGACAGCAGTTGTCGGGACGCACCCGCGAGGCTGCCCGGGAATTGCAGGAGCGCGCACAGGAATTAGCTTCGGAAGAGAAGAAGATAGCCGGGGCGCTTGAGAGTCAAAAAAAGGGTCCGTCTCGGCTATCTGAGGATGGTGTTGGGAAGGAGGTTGAGTCGCAGCGGAAGCGATTAAAAATGCTTCAAGAGCAGATGCAACGCGCAGCGGAAGCGACGGAGATTTCAGAGCCGCTTTTTTCAAAAGCGCTTCAGGATGCACACAGATCGACAGTGCAGAATCAAATCGAACTGAAGCTCAAGGTCGTGGAAGACGCATTGGCAGCGCGACGGCAGGATGTGGCGCAGCGTGCTGAAAAGTCAGCCGCAGAAGATGTCCAAGAACTTGCGCGTGCGGTAGAAAAAGCTGCCGATGATGTGCTCGGCGACGACGCGCAGGCTCTGCGGCAGGCACGCGCCGCGGTGGAAAAAATTGCACGGGAACTCTCCGAGAGGTCAGGCGTTGCCATGAACAGCCCGCCTTTAGGCCCAGGCGGGCCTGAGCGGGCTGCGATTCAAAGTGGTGATGGCGCAAATCATCCGCCAGATAGACGGTCCGAGGGCGATGGTGACTCCGGTTCCGATGGCAAAGAAGCTGTGTCGCATGGCGGGCCGGAAAATGCTGTTGCTGGGCCTTCGAAAAGCGCTTCCGTGAGGCGGCCGGAGGGGGAGGTGGTGGATCAAAATGCAAAAGTTGGCGAAGAAGGGAAGGGCGTTGCATCGGGAGGCGCAAAAGAGGATGGCGCGTCTAAAAAGTCCGAGCTTAGTCGGGCGGGAAAAGGTAACTCCGAGGAACGACAGGACGGGGGTAATGGTGCCATAAGTCGCGGCCAAGGCGAGAGTGATTCGAAGAGCGCTATTGCCAACTCAAGGGTTGGGCAGGCATCAGATCCGCAGGCGGCGCAGTCAGCCTCGTCCAATTCTTCCGTGGGCTCGGGTGATTCCAAGGATTCCAGTAGCGGATTTAATCGTAAATCCGGGGTGGCGAGCACGGTTGCCCGGGAGGATCACGCGCGCGATGCAGGGGGTAATGCGGTCCAGTCGCGGAATGAAAGCGCCTTGGGTGCTGGTTACGCCGGCGGGTGGGGTGTGCCAGCGCAGGATTTGGGGGATTGGCTCAATAGGCTTGATCGCGTTGACGCGCTTCTGGAACGCCCGCAATTAAGGGCGGGAGTGGCAAGGGTGCAGCAAGCCGCAGAGGAGCTGAGAGCCGAGATCAAGCGCAATGCATCGAGGCCGAGTCAGCATCAAATCCAACAGAACCTCATGGCTCCCTTGACGGAGTTGCGCGATGCAATCTCCGCAGAATTGGCCCGCCGCGAGGGTCGCGAGAACGAGGCGCCAGTCGACCGTGACCCAGTACCACGAAAATACGAGGCTTCCGTGCGCCGGTACTACGAGGCATTGGGAGGGGGTAAATAATGGCCGGAATTAGTTTTCTTGCATCGCTTAGTCTTGGGCGTTCGTCATCGCTTTTGGTGGTGGTTGGGGGCGCGATTGCCGCCACGGTTCTGACACTTTTTGCATACCGCAGGATACCACTGTTTGGATTGAGTCGGTTTACAGCGGTTTTACTTAAACTTGCGGGATTTTACTCCCTAATCGCGTGCTGGATCGAGCCTCAGTGGGTGACAGTTGTTCCGAGGGAGCGTGCCAACTCGGTTGCGCTGCTCTTAGACGACTCGAGAAGCATGCAACTTCCAGATGCGGTGAGCGGTTTCACGCGAGGGGGACGCTTGATCCAAGAGTGGGCGAACGGCGCTGCATCCTGGCGGTCTGAGCTGGAGCACAATTTTCGGGTGCGCTCGTTCGCTTTCGCGTCATCTGCAAGCGAGTTGGGAAAAGGCTTTGAAATGAATTTTCAAGGAAGTCCAACTTCTCTTGCAAGTTCGATCGCAGACGTGCGCGAGCGCCTCGGCGATGGTTTGGCCGGAATCATTCTATTCACGGACGGAGTTTCCTCCGACACGCGGAGTTTCCGGACTGCTGGGATACCTCCTGTTTTTCCGGTCGTGTTCGGAAGGGACGGCTCCGCTCCAGATCTATCGCTCGGCGTTGTCAGCACGACTCAGTCTGCTTTTGAGGACTCCCCTGTCACAGTGGCCGCAGAAGTGAAACTCTCGGGCGGGCGTCCGTTGCATGCACGGGTTCGCGTTGAACCGTTGGAGCCGCCGTCGCCTTCGGGGGCATCCGGTGCGTTGAGTGAGGCTTGGATTCAGCTTAGTCCACAGCAGCCCACAGGCGTTGTGCAATTGCAGTTAACCCCGCCGCGCAGCGGTCCGACATTTTACACGGTTCAGGTGGACACTAACGAGATCCGGCCGGACGCTGAACTTACCTTGGAAAACAACCGTAGGATGGTCTGCGTCAATAAGGCCAGCGGACCTCACAGAGTTCTTTATGTCGCGGGCCGTCCAAATTGGGAGTTCGGACCGTTGCGCCGTGCAATCGAGGGAGATCCTGAGGTGGAATTGCGCGGTTTGATCCGGATCGCGAAGAGGGAACCGAAGTTTTCATTCAAAGGGCGCGGCGGAGAGGCTTCCAACCCGCTTTTCCGTGGATTTCAATCAGGCGATGACGCAGACCTCCAGCGTTATGACAAACCGGTGGTAATACGGGTCAACGTGGATACCGCAGACGAGCTTGCAGGCGGGTTTCCAAAGACTGCGGAGGAGCTGTTTTCCTACAAAGGCGTGATATTGGACGATGTGGAGTCAGCTTTTTTCACGCCCGACCAGCTTCGACTGATTCAACGGTTTGTCGCCGAGCGTGGCGGAGGAATGCTGATGCTCGGGGGCATGGAAAGTTTTGAGGGTGGCGGGTGGCGGGGGACTCCAATTGAATCCGTGCTGCCCGTTTGGATGGGGAAGGAGTCGGCGGATGAATCAGGCCGCCAGTCCCGGCGCTGGGCTCTCACTAGGGAGGGGTTGTTGGAACCGTGGGTGAGGCGGCGTACATCTGCCGGGTCTTGAAATTGTCAATCATGTGGAAGGTATTAAGCCTGCCGCTGCGGTCCTAGCCGTGGCTTCAGTCGAATCAGAGCGCCGTCCGGCATTGGTAAGCCAGCGTTATGGGACCGGAAGATGCTGCGCGCTTTTGGCCGGCGATTTATTTCACTGGGGAATCGGTGATCCTGCCCAGATCGCCGACCTCTCAAAGCTTTGGCGGCAAATCGTGCGTTGGTTGGTCGCAGACGTGCCCGGCCCGGTGGAGATAGCCGCGGAGTGGAATTCCGCCACGCAGTCCGCAAGGTTGACGGTTCGTGTCAGGGACGCAGCGGCTCGACCAGTCGAGGATGCCGATGTTGAGGTCCGTGTTCGCCGTGCGGGGGAGCCAGAGAACTCTGCAATCATCATCCGTCCTGAAGCAGAGGGTGAGCCAGGCTCCTACTCTGCAGTTTATTCATCGCCAGCGAGCGGTCCGCTGGTCGCGGAGGTTCGTGCAATCGGAGCAGGCAGCCTAGCGCTGGGGAGGGCGTCAGTTGGATGGGTGCAGGACAGCTCGGATGTCGAATTCAGAAGTGCCGCCCCCGATCACGCGGGGATGGAAAATCTGGCAAAACTCACCGGCGGTGAAGTGATCCGCATCGAGGACCTCTCCGAACTTCCGAGCAAGCTCAGGAAGATCCCGAATTTGGCGATGGAAAGCCGCGTGCGTCCGCTTTGGCATACGGGCTGGTTCTTCGGGTTTGCGCTGCTTTGCCTCTGCGGTGAGTGGATCTTGAGGCGCCGCAACGGCGCCGCGTAAGACATGACGTTCCTCATATTCAAAATTCAAGGTCGATTCGAATGAATGCCAAGCCCTTTGTACGATGCAGTCTCACCGTTGCCGCGATCACTGGTATGCTCCGTGCGTTCTCGGCAGTGGTTGTAGTCTTCGGCGGGTTGGTTTTCGCGGGTCAAAGTGTGGTGATTGTAGACGGTCTCGGCGGTGAGCAGTCGTTCCTGGAATCAATTGACGCAACGTCTCTGATTTGGGCCGCGGCTGCCAAGTCTGCTGGACATGCGGTGCTCCGTGTCGACACCAACAAAGGCGCTGACGGCATGAGTCAGGTTGACCGATTACATGATGCGTTGGAAAAGATCGCCCAACCGGAGGGCGGTGCATCGGACTTGCTATGGCTTGTGCTAACGGGCCACGGAAGTGCCCAGGGAAAGTCAGCAAAGTTTGTGATGGAGGGACAGGATCTGTCTGTAGAGATGCTCTCCGCGATGCTGGATAAAGTAAGATGCCCGGTTATTGTCGTGGCAGGATTCTCTTGCGGGGGCGCTTTTGTGAAGCCCTTGTCACGTCCCGGCCGCTGCATTGTGGCTGCGACGCGATCGGGTGAGGAAGAGAATTGGACACGATTTTCGAAGTGCTTCGCGGAGGCCGTTACCGGGTTTGTGGCAGATGCGGACGCCGACGGTCAGGTGTCATTGTATGAAGCTTGGAGGCATGCGGCATCGCAAGTTGGCGCCTTTTACAAGCAGCAAGGGCGGATGCTCACAGAGCATGCAGTGCTGGAGGACACGGGAGATGGGAAGGCGATCGGCGTCGAAGCGGCGAAGACGCCCGGAAAATCCGACGATAAAAAAACGTCAAAGGACCGTGCGGAGGAGGTTGAAGGTGCCAAGGCGCGGCAATGGCATTTTCTTCCAAGCCCAGAGGAGGCCGCACTAACATCGAGCGAGAGGGCGCAGCGGGAGGAAATCGAACGTTCAATCACGGTTCTGCGCGCGGAAAAGATGAGGCGCCTTCCGGAAGATTACCAAGCCGAGATGGAGGCATTGCTGCTCAAACTTGCCGCGATCTACGCGGGCGTGCAGTCCCGGTTGCCAAAGTAGCAGGCACCGTTCAAACACCGGTAGCGCTCCGGTGTTGAAGACGGCGCGTGTCCCAAGTATTTCATTGGGTGGCATGCATTCCAACCAACGTTCCCAGCAACTTTTTTCCGAAGCGAAAACCCTCATTCCAGGCGGAGTGAACTCCCCCGTGCGCGCTTTTCGGGGTGTCGGGGGAGAGCCTTTCTTTGTGGATCGTGCGCGGGGTGGAAGAATCTGGGATGTGGATGGAAATGAGTATGTGGATTTCGTTGGGACGTGGGGGCCGGCGATTTTGGGCCACGCGCCGGCGGTGGTGCGCGAGGCAATTTCCGCTGCCGCCGAGCGCGGCGTGAGTTTTGGAATTCCGAACCCGCTGGAAATCGAGATGGCGCGGATCATTTTGCGGTGGGTTCCCTCGATTCTGAAAGTGCGCATGGTCAACAGCGGGACTGAGGCAACCATGTCGTGCATTCGTCTGGCGCGGGGCTATACAGGCCGTAAAAAACTGCTGAAGTTCGAGGGTTGTTACCACGGCCATGTGGATTCGCTGTTAGTCAAAGCCGGCAGCGGGGCGCTGACACACGGTCAGCCTGACAGCGCTGGAGTCCCATCAGAACTTGCTGAGCTTACACTCACCATTCCATTCAACGAGCCCGATGCCATGCGGTCTGCTTTTGCCGCGCACGGGGATGAACTTGCTGCATTGATCGTGGAGCCTGTCCCCGCTAATGCCGGGCTCTACCTCCCAAAGCCCGGCTATCTCGAGCTGATGCGCGAACTTTGCTCGAAGCACGGCGTGGTTTTGATTTTTGACGAGGTGATGACAGGGTTCCGTCTTGCTAGGGGTGGATATCAGGAGCGCTGCGGCGTCGTGCCGGATTTGACAGCCCTCGGGAAGGTCATCGGAGGCGGGCTGCCGGTAGGTGCATTCGGAGGTAGGGCCAACATCATGGCTTGTCTTTCCCCAGAGGGCCCCGTTTACCAGGCGGGCACCCTCTCGGGTAATCCGCTTGCCATGGCCGCGGGCCTCGCGCAGCTCCATGAAATGGAGCGCATCGAGGGATGGAAAAAGCTTGAAGAGATCGGGGAGGCCTTTGAGGCCGGGGTTCGCAGGGCTCTGAAAAAGACCGGCAAACGCTACAATTTTCGAAGGATCGGCTCTATGTTCTGTCTCTACTTTACGGAGGCTGACGTGTGGAATCTTGAATCGGCCCAGCAGAGCGACCGAGCGGCGTTCGGGCGGTTTTTTCACGGCTGCCGAGAGCGCGGCGTGTATTTCGCGCCCTCTCAGTTTGAAGCGGGTTTCCTGTGTGCGGCACATTCCGACTTCGATCTGGAGGCGACTGAGAAAGTCGTGTCTGAGGTTCTTTCAACGATGTAGGCGTGTGGAGCGACCTTGCACGTCGGCTTGTTACCATCTAGATAATGGGGCCTTCCATGTCTCAAGACTCGCAAAGTTCCTCTGCCAAGGAATCCCACCCCGCCCCTGCTTCGTATTCCTCGCAGCCGTCCTCCCAGTTGGCAGTCGTCCCGACCGGCGCCGCAGACCCGTTCCCGCAGATCAAAGTGCGGGCGAAGTTTCTGTTCGAAGGGGAGAAGAAATTTTTCCTAAAAGGTGTTACGTACGGTCCTTTCGCACCCGATTCGGAGGGTTTTTACGTCGGAAATCCTGAGAAAGCGCGGGCGGATTTCGCGCTAATCCAACAGATGGGTGCGAATTTGCTACGCATCTACCATGTGCCGCCTAGATGGTTTTTGGATCTCGCGCAGCAGTTCCATTTGCGGGTGATGATTTCCATTCCGTGGGCGGAGCACGTTGAGTTTTTAAATTCCCGCAAAATGCGTCGCCAGATCGTGGAGACCATTCGCAACGCCGTTGCGACCCACAAAGGGCATCCCGCGATTTTCGGTTATCTGGTCGGCAACGAAATCCCTTGTTCAATGGTGCGCTGGCTTGGGGCGCGCCGCGTGACGGAATTCGTGGAGCATCTGATCTCCGTTGCGCGCGCAACGGATCCAAGACCCTTGTACTCGTACGCGAGTTATCCGCCGACCGAGTATCTGCTCCCGCAGAACGTCGATTTTTACTCATTCAACGTGTATCTGGAGAGGCAGCGCGATTTTGAAAAGTATCTTGCCAGATTGCAGAACCTTGCGGGAGACAAGCCCCTTGTGTTCGGTGAGTTCGGGTTGGACACCATGCGGAAGAGCGAGGAGTTGCAGGTAGAGGTGCTGAAATGGCACCTTGAGTCGGTTGTGCGCGGGGGAGCCGCGGGAACGATCTTCTTTTCGTGGACCGACGAATGGTTCACGGGCGGCCACGAGATCTTGGATTGGGAGTTCGGTTTGGTCACCAGGGATCGAAAGCCGAAGAAGGCTTTCTACATGCTGAAGGAGTTTCTCTCCGGTGGTCGCTCTGTGACAGATCACGTCGCGCTTCCGAGTTATCCAATGGTGTCAGTAATTGTATGCTCCTACAACGGAGGAAAGACGTTGAAGGACTGTCTCGAATCGTTGGATCAGGTCAACTACCCGAATTTCGAGATCGTACTAGTCGATGATGGATCGAAGGATGACACGCAGGCATTGGTCGCAGAGTACGAAAAATCACGGAATGCGCGTGCGTTGAAAACCGGTGAAAAGCTGCCGCACTTTTTGAATATAGTGCAGCGGAACATGGGATTGAGCTTTGCGCGGAATGAAGGGGCCCGCCAGGCGAAGGGAGATATCTTCGCTTATACTGACTCTGACTGCATGGCGGACCCGGATTGGCTGTACTACATGGTTGGTACGCTGTTGAGCGGCGACTATGTGGGAGTTGGGGGGCCAAATATTTCGCCTCCGGCGGTAGATTGGATTCAAGCTGCGGTTGCCGCTGCGCCCGGTGGTCCGAGTCACGTCCTGTTGTCGGACGTCGTGGCCGAGCACATCCCCGGATGCAACATGGCGTTTCATCGCGCAGCTTTTGAGAGCGTCGGAGGATTTGACGTGGAATACCGGAAGGCTGGGGACGACGTTGATTTCTGCTGGCGCCTTCAGACAAACGGCGGCGTCATAGCGTTCAGTCCGAGCGCGATCGTGTGGCACTACCGCCGCTTTACATTGACCGCTTTCCGCAAACAACAGGAGGGGTATGGCGAGGCGGAGTCCATGCTGAGGTTCAAGCATCTTGTGTTTTTCGGACCGACGGGGACAGCGAAGTGGAAGGGGCAGATCTACGGGGCGCCCCGCTTCACTTGGCTTTTTAATTCGCCCATCATTTATCACGGCGTTTTCGGGCAGGGTTTGTTTCAGTCCATCTATCCGACCCCGCAGTCTGAGGTCGCCGCATACGTCAGCAGCATTGAATGGGTGGCTCTGACTGCTTTCATGGCAATCTTGGGCGTCCCGCTCGAGAAGATGCGAATGGTGCCGCTGCTGATGTTTGGAGCGACGTTTTTAGTGGCGCTCTCGCACATGATTCACGCGCGGATCGAAATGGGTTTTGACACCGTTCGGGCGCGCCTGCTGGTCGGATTTCTGGCGCTCGCACAGCCCCTCGCGCGCGGGTGGGCCCGCTACTTCACTTGGATGAAGTACAAGCACACGCCGCCCGAAGTTATCTCCCTTCGTGAAGAGGGAGTGACATCCGCCAATAAGCGTGGAGGCAGCAGGCGTTTGAATTTTTGGAATGAATCCGGTCAGGGCAGGGAGCGGCTCCTTTCAGAGGTGTTCGCGCTGTTGGAACGGGAGGGATGGCGGTATTCGGCGGATACCGGCTGGAAGAACTGGGATTTGCAGGTGTACGGGAACCGTTTCTGGAGTGTGCAGGCGTCGACAGTGACTGAGTATCACGGGGGGCCAAAATGTCTCACCAGAGTTGATCTCGAGTGCAAGCCTGTCGTGACAACGGTGCTCATCAATTCGATCGCTCTTGGGATCCTTGCCTATCGCAGGCTTTTCATGGACCGCACCGATCTGTTTTTGTGGGCGGCCTACGCCCTGCTCGCACTTTGGATCATGGCGCGTGGGTGGCGTTTGCGTCGCAGAGTCGCTGAGTTGTTTATTGCTTCAGCAAACCGCTGCGAGCTCACAAGGGTTTCTGGGAAGGAAACGCGTTCAGGTTCGTAGACCCAAGGTGATGCCAGATGCGATCGACTGCTGACATCGGCGATTCATCCCAGACTTCCTCTTCTTTCTTGTTTTTGCATGCAGGCGCGACCGTTGGCGTTTTGTGTCTGCTTTCCTTTCTCTCTCCCTCTTGCGCGGGTGAAGAATTGGAGATTCACCGATTTCAGGACGCCCCGCATCAGTATTATTCTAGCACGCCTCAGGATGCATTTTACCAATGGATGAACAGCGGCGGCGCATCGGGCGGTGCAGGTCGCGCTGCATCTCCGGTGGATGAAAAGCAGAAGCTGCTTGAAGTGCTCAAAGCTCTGAACATTCCCGTCAGCTCCCAATTATTGGTGTATTCAGCGACAAGTTTGCAGAGCGGCATCATCAATCCCGGCAATCCCCGAGCATTGTATTTCAACGAGGAAAGTTATGTGGGGTTCGTGCCCGGGGGTAGGATGGAAGTTGCCTCCATTGACCCTCAACTTGGTCCGGTGTTTTATTTACTCAACACCGATGGAGGTTCGCGGGTCGCTGCGGTTCGGTCCGAGCGTTGTATGAACTGTCACGGCGGCCGTACTTCTGGGCAGTTGCCGGGGCTGGTTGCAGAGTCGGTGATCCCGACAAAGAGCGGTGCGAGCCTTGACGGTTTTCGCAGGGAGAAGGTCGGGCATGCGATTCCGCTCAAAGAGCGTCTTGGTGGCTGGCACGTTACCGGGGAACACGCGCAAGGGCAGCATCTGGGCAACCTGATGGGAGAGTCTTACGAGGGGACTTACACCTGCATTGCCAACCCCCCAGGCACGCGTTTCAACTGGGATAGGTATCCGGCACGCACGAGTGACTTGTTTGTGCACCTGATTCATGAGCATCAGCTTGGCTTCCACAATCTGGTGACCTTCGCGCTTTATCGGACGCGCGATGCGTTGTTGGCTGGAGGAGGCACGGTGAGGGAAGTGGATCGACCTTTGCTTGAAGACATCGCTCTAAATCTGGTGCGGTACATGCTTTTTCAAGGTGAAGCATCTTTGCCGCCTGGAGGGCTCATCGCAGATGCGGCATTTACTCGAGATTTTTTGGGACGCCGTGTGGTCGCTTCCTCGGGATCCTCTTTGCGTGATCTGGATCTTAAAGGGAGGCTATTCCGTCACCGCTGCAGTTACATGATTTACACGCCCGGGTTTAAGGCCCTTCAGCCGGTGATGAAGGAAACCGTTTTGCGCTCATTGAGGGAGGCGCTTTCCGGGGGCGGCCCCGAAGAATTCGGGTACCTGCCCCCTTCAGAAAAACGTGAGATCCTTGCGATTCTGCGTGATACTGGTGTGCTTTGATCAAGTGCCGATTCACCGTGACTTGAGAACTCCGTGTCTCAGGCGAGGTCGGTGAGAGCGGTGTCCGCATCCCCAAACCGGTTCATTCGAACACCCATGCGTTCCATCAACGCAAGGTGCAGGCGGCAAAGTTTCCGGTTGGGGTCATTGCTGTAGTCGAGGAGGCGCCCGCCTTTGATCGAACCGCCGCCGCCGCCTGCGAGCAGTACTGGGAGTTGCTTTGAGTCATGAGCGTTGCCGTCCATAAGGCTCGAGCAAAACAAAACCATGCTGTTATCAAGTAGGCTGCGTTCCCCCTCGCTGGTGGCGTCCATTTTTTCAAGTGCCGCACCCCATAGCTTCATGTGGTATTCGTTGGCTTTTTGATACATCGCAAGGCGGCTTGGATCGTTCGCGTGGTGCGATAGCTCGTGCAGGCCACCTCGAATTTCACCAAGGTAGCCAAAGTTCATTCCTGAAAGATCGTTATTGAGCATCAGCGAGACAACGCGGGTTCGGTCCATCTGGAACGCCAGCACCATGATGTCCAGCATGATGCCCATATGCTCGCCTGGATTCGCGGGGATGCCTGCTGGAGGGCGCGCGAATGTCGGCTCTTTCACAGAAGGCTGCCAGCCCATTCCGTTGGTTTCCTTGCGGCTGAATGCATCGGCGCGTTCGATGCGCTTTTCGAGTTCGTCGATGGAGTTGAGGTACTCCTGCATCTTAAGATTGTCTCTGCTGCTGAGATGCTTGGAGAGACTCTTTGCGTCGGACATGACAAGGTCCATGATGCCCTTGTCTCGGCGCCGCTTGCTGCCGTCGTCGAAAAGTTGGTCGAAAGCCTGCTGTGGGTAGATCTCCTTGGGTGCCGGCATGGTTGCAGACGCCCATGAAATATATGCGGAATACAGCGAGGTGTATCCGCTGTCGGTGCTGTACCCTGGTCCTTCCGTGCCGATCACAAGGTTTTGCACGGGAGTGCTGCGGCCTACCTCTCGCGCGACAATCTGGTCCATGGTGACCCCAACCTGTACGTCGGTTGTGGTCTGCTTCACCTTGAGCCCCGCGAGGACATTCATCTTCGGGTAATGGCCGCCCGGTCCTTCAATTGTCGTCGGATTCCAAAGTCCCTTCAAAACCAGAAGTTTCCGTTTGAGCGACTCCAGCGGACGGAGGGAATCCTTCAGGAGCATTCCACCGCCGGACGAGTCAGCTCCCCAATGGTGAGGGTTGACTCCGTTGCCCATGAATACGGCGGCAAGACGGCGCGGTGCATCAGGCGTACGGCCTATTCCATTCATTCCAGCAACAGACTCGCCGTACGCGGTGAAGGATTCCAGCCAAGGGAGGCTCAGGGCAACCCCGGTGCCTCGCAAAAAATGGCGGCGATCAAGGGGAGGTGTGTTTTGTTTCATGGCGATGTTTTCTCGCGGGAATCTGTCGGTCCCTACTAACAGCTGTCAATGTACGATCCGCCAAGTCTGGGTGAGAGATGCGGTCATATCTATTCGTTTCTGCGGTGGGTGAATTGTTTGCTCCGCACAAGGATAAAAAGTGCGGACTCAAAGGTCCCGTCCTCCTTCGCGAGGCGCTGCCGCATCTCGTCCAGGAGTGGTTGATCCGATGGCAAGACGGTCCGTCCAAGCGCGTAACCCGTCAGCTTCCGACAGAACACCGCGAGGAACTCTTCTTCGCGTTTTTTCAAGTGTTCGCGCAGGCCCGAGGGTCCTTTGAAGGTGCTGCCGTCCTTTACTGTTGCGCTGTCGTCGATCAGCGCGCCAGTTTCGTCGTGCGCGCGGAGACGTCCAATCGGGTCGAAACTTTCTAGGGCAAAGCCGAGTGGATCGATTTTGTCATGGCATGCCGCGCAGGCTTTGTCTTCGCGGTGCTGCTCAAGCCTGGCTCTGAGTGTTTTTGCTGCCGCCACATTCTCATCCAGTTTGGGCACATTGTTCGGCGGTGGCGGGGTGGGGGATCCAAGCACGTTTTGAAGAAGCCAGTTCCCTCTGAGCACCGGGCTAGTGCGGTGCGGGTACGAAGTTTTGGTGAGCACCGCGCCCATGCCGAGCAGTCCACCCCGCGAATGTTGGCTTACCTCGACCTTTGAAAAATCGGAGCCTTCGACTCCTTGGATCTCATAAAATTGAGCCAGCGTTTTATTGAGAAAAGTATACGAGGCTGAGAGAATTTCTCTCACGGGCCTGTTTTCACGGATGACATAATCAAAGAAGGCGGTCGCCTCTTCATGAAAAGACCTGCGAATTTCCGGAGTAAATTCCGGGAATTTATTTTCATCCACCTTCGCGTGCGCGTCGAAGTGATGAAACTCCAGCCATTGCGCTGCGAATTCTTGGGCGAGCGTCTTTGCCCTTGGGTCGTGAAGCATCCGTTTCGCGACGCCTGCGAGGTTGTCTGGATTAAGTAGTTCACCGCTTGCCGCCATTTGCGCAAGCCCCGCATCAGGAATGGACGACCACAACAGATAACTCAGACGCGACGCCAGCTCCCATCCTGTGACGGGGTGGACAGGAGTTCCTTGATTACGCTCAAGTTTAAACAGAAATTCAGGTGCCACCAGGATGCGCACGAGAACCTCGCGCCCAGCAGATTCACGGTCAAGATCGGCATCGATGCCCGACCGGTAGCCCGCGGAAAGTTCGGCCTGTTCCGCATCAGTGAGAGGCCTACGCCAGGCTCTTGCTGCGAAGCGGAGGAGGCTTTTGAGCACGGCGGAATCCCACTGTTGTTTCTGGGCGTCTTTTATCGGGGAACGGACGAATCGCCAGTCCTCGAGCAATGCATCGAGCCGAGCAACTTCCGGCGGGGGGAGAAGTGATCGCAGTTGAGCGTCGGAGAGGTAGTAGACGCCTGGACCTTTGCCGCCGGAGTGGAAGTTGCGCGCGACCTGCTCCAATCGGTGCTCCAGGTTCGCCGGAAAAACACGGCGCATCCCGTCAAAGTCCGCCATTGTGTTGCGCTGTGCATCGGTCTGGCGTTTCCAAACGGTGATGACTCCGGGAATGATTTTTTCGGGATCAGGCGGGTTGCCGGTCGTCAGAGTCCACTGCGCTGTCGCGAACTCAGCTTCCGGGTTTTGAAGGTCTAGGCGGCCTTTGAACCTCAATTTCTGCGCGTTTTCGGGTACGGGCAGATCAAGAATGCAAGGCGCGTGCAGGATAAACGCCTTTGGATCGATCTTGAGCGCCAACGGGTGGACCCCGAGCCCGGAGAGGAGCCGTTCGGCCTCAGCGACTCGTTCATTGAGTGCCTCTCGGAGCAGGCCCTTTGACTGGAGCGTTGCATCGTCAAGCAGCAGTATTGAGCGGTCTGCCTCCAGTCGTTTGCGAAGCCAGTCAAAATAGGGGTGTTTCTTTCCGTCGGCCTGAAGTTCCAATGACTCGACGAAAACCCAGTCGCCTCGCGCTCCATCGCCTGTGTCCCCGACAACGAGTTGCACGGTTTTCGCGCCGTTGATGTCGGTTTCGCTAGGGTAGGGCTGCAACCCATCCGCGTCTTGCTGCGCGCGCTGCACCGACCAACCGGCGGGGCGCAGCCAGGAACGGCGTTCCTCTTGAATCTGCGCGATCGCCGTTCTGACGCTTTGAGGAACTGACTTCGGGGCATTGAGTGCTGGCGGCTCGAGACCCCGCCATGCCAATCGGGTCAGGTCTAAAAAACGCGACTTTGGTTCTTCGCTTTCGAGTGCTGCGATCCAATTTTCCAGAAACGGAAGAACAAGATTTTGCCCTTCGGCAAGAGCGCGTAAAGACTCTACACCTGTTTGCTGCCTGTGCTTCCACTGCCACGCAGCCAACATGTACTCGTCCTCCCGAAGACTCTCGCCATCCTTTGGTAGATAAGGAAGCGAGCGCTCTTGGTACCACCGATACAGCACTGATTCTGTTCCCGCTTTCAATTGCGAGGGCCCGCGTGCGCCTAAGCGTATCTGATGAAATTCAACGCCCGTTCCAGGCGTGATGCTTGCGTGGTCGGCGATTTTTCGCGCCGCTGCAAAATATGCATTCAGGTGCTGGGGGTTAACAAAAAGAACATCACCGAGGTTGTTGAATCCCTCTCCGCCGCCTCCGTCGGCTGTGAATTCTTTGCGGAATTCAAAGTCGATGCCGGTCAGATCGCGTACTGAGTAATCATACTCCGTATTGTTGAGTCGTCGGAGTGTCACGTTGCCGGGATCTCCCGCGTTGGCAAACGCCGCCTTCGCGAGATTGGATTCAATCCAACGCTGAAGCGCGGAACGCTCAGTCTGTGGCAGTGGTGCTTTCGCGTCCTCGGGCGGCATTTCGCCGTTTTGAAGAGTCGTTTTGACCCGCCTCCAGAGCTCGAATTCCGTGTGGAAGGAGGGCTCCGACTGGAGACGGTGCAGATCGATCCCTCCTTTCGATTGCCCGTTCCCATGGCATTGGTAGCAGGTGTTCTGAATGGTTCGCAAAGGCTCTCCGGAATCCGCGGATTGTGCTCGCGCGTCCAAAGGTTGATGGAGCGCAAACAACAAGATCAGGATGGCTTTTGTTGCGCAAAAAACTGCGGGGGAGCGCTGCGGTGTTTTATTCACAATGCGGTTGGCGGGATGAAATTGGCGCCTCAACTTTGAAATTAGTTTCAGTCCGAGTCGCAAACTTAAGGGTTTTGACAACGGATATCGGCTTGGTCCGGAAATTAGACAGGCGTGGTGACGCCGGACGCAAGTCTTCCTTCGATCGCATCTTGGCCGACCCAATTCGGCCGTTGACGAAACAGTTCAGGAAGCGTGCGGTGTGCGGTCTATGCCGCGTGGCGGGCGCCCGATAACGCACTGAACGAAGGGTGCTTGAAGCTCGGGGTCCTTACGATGCCGTAAGTCGACGTGAATGCTGTATTTTTGAGACATTGCCGGGAGGCAATGATTTTGTATGGTGGGGCCTGCACCGACTTCTTCCCATGATGAAACCGCAACAGATCGCAGAAGCTTCCGGAATTCTCTTCAGCAAACAAACTCCCGGGTATTTAAATCTTTGTATCCGCTCGGGTAACCAGTTGATCACCTCGGGGCATGTGAGTGATCTCAAGGGCAAACTAGGGGCCGACGTGTCAACGGAGAGCGGCTATCAGGCTGCAAGAAATTGCGCGGAAAAAATCCTTAACTCTGTCTGGAACACGCACGGGACTTTGGACGGGTTGCGCGTGGTCAAGGTTCTCGGATGCGTCAATTCCACGCTGGATTACACGGACCAGCATTTGGTCATCAATGGGTGTTCAGACCTTTTGCACAATATTTTCGGCAAGGAAGGGAACGGGTATCACGCGCGCAGCGCGCTTGGGTTTGCCCAGCTTCCGACAGGTGCGGCAGTTGAGGTCGAAGCTGTTTTTGAGGTGCTTTGATCTTGGTTCGCCGGGCCGCCATGCCAGGGGCTCAGGTCAGCCGTGCCTCAGGTCAGGCCTTGGATGGGATGTCCTTGGTACAAAGAGTGCGGTCGCTGAAGCGGGTCGTGCCATTCGAGAGTGTGTGGGAGCCCGAGCGCTTGATAGATGGTGGCGGCGAGATTCTCAGGCTTTTGGGGGTCGCTTGCGGGATAGGCTCCTTTGCTGTCAGTAGAGCCAATTACGGTTCCGCCGCGCACGCCTCCACCGGCGAGCATCACGGTTTGTGCGGCTCCCCAGTGGTCTCTTCCCGGGAGGAGAGCGGATGGCAGTTTAGAAATTTTCGGTGTCCTGCCAAACTCGCTGCCCATAACGATCAGAGTTTCCGAGAGCAGTCCTGCGGCTTCCAGATCGTCCAGAAATGCGCTGACTGCGCGGTCCATCGGTGGAAGTAAAAAATTCTTCAGATTGGGAAAGGCGGCCTGATGTGTATCCCAAGACTCATTGTTGCCTAGGTTCACCTGAAGAAGTTTGACTCCTGACTCCAGTAGGCGTCTGGCCATGATGAGGGACCAGCCAAAGCTGTTGTTTCCATAGGATTGGATCACCCGTTCGGGAACAGTAGAAAGGTCGAATGCTTTCCGGACTTCTGCGTTTGTGATCAAGGATGCGGCGGCCTCACGGTAACGATCAAAAGTCGTGTCCTCGATTGCTTCGCTGAGTGCGCGGGTTTGCTGCTCCAGCTCTTTGCGGAGGGATATTCTGTCCAGAAAGCGTCCTTGGGTGAGACCTTCAGGAAGGGACAAGTGAGGGGCTTGGAATTTCAGCGACGCCTCTTCCAAAAAACCCTTCTCATGGTGGAATAGGTACTCTGGAAACGCGCCGTAATGCTTTGGGTGGTAGGGCGACATTTCGAGGAACCACGGATCATGCTGCTTGCCGAGTTGTCCTGAGAACTGCCCCGGAATAAAGCGACCCTCCCGGTGTTGAAGCTTGTCGGGAAGCGTGAGCGCCGGCGGAAGGTTGTTGCCGGGGGGCAGGAGGTGGTTTGCAAGCGCGACCATGCTTGGCCAGTTGCTTTCCCTCGGCTTGCTCGGATCAAAACCCAAAGGAATTTCGCTGCGACCCGTGAGCATGATGTGATGGGCGGCCGAGTGGTCGTTGCTCGGGTGGGTCAGGGAGCGAACCAAAGCATACTTGTGCGCGCGTTTCGCAAGAAACGGAAGATGTTCACAAATTTGAATTCCGTCAGCGCTTGTTGAAATCGGTTTGAACTCCCCGCGAAACTCGAGTGGCGCGTCGGGTTTCATGTCGAAACTTTCGTGCTGAGCAAGGCCGCCGGAGAGAAAAATGTACACGACGGACTTTGCTTTTCCCGCCGACCGTTGGGATGCGCCGGGAGACGCGTTGGCGGCGAGCGATTTGATCGCCGCGATGTGATTCATTCCCAATCCGAGTAAGCTGATTGCTCCAGCTTGGATTGCACTGCGCCGAGAAACACCGTTGGGGGCTAACGAGTTCAACGGTCTAAACCTTGGATGCAATCTCGTTGGAAGTCAACGCCGCCCTGCATAAGGTGGGGCAGTCCGCGGACTTTCCGCGGGGGGTAGGGTGCCGACTCCGATGGATGGGAATAATCAAGCGTCCGCCTAGGATCAATGGCAACCGCAAGAGGTGCCGCAACCGCCGGCGGTGCCCGGGCCATTTGAAGAGGAACTGCGCGCAGCCTCTTGGGCGGTTCCGGGCTTCGCGAGAAGACCGTATCCGCCGGTGATCACCCGCCGGATCGGTTCGCCGGTGTCAGGGTGTCGTGTCAGGGCCGTATCTTTCATGCTTTGCACAATCTCAAACCGGCGCGGCGGTCGGGTCTCATCCGTGGTCTCGTAAATGTAAGTGGCCATTCCTGAATATTATTGCATGTCGCAACTCGTCGCAAAGCAATCAAGCCCGCTAGCGGCTATCAGCGCCGCGTCGACGATTACTGCGGGATTCCCAACCAGTCCGTCGCCGACTGTATTTTACGCTCGATGGGTCCGGAGTACGCGGACAAGCCGTCAAACGGTACCCCATGCGCGTCGGGTTTCGAACCCTCGCCGGCAATCCAAGTTGGATGGGGCGCGTTCAGCGCGATGATTCCAGGCAAATCAAGGTACTTGGATCCTCCGGGCAGAAACATGGGATCCCGATAGTCCAGAACTTTTCCGAAGCGAAAACCATTCGTGTCGACCGCGATTTTATCGATTGCAGCACCGGCGAGAGCTCGGGCAGCAAGCGCCACAGGACCCGTGCTTCCCCACGCGGCTAGAACGACCTTTTTAGGCGCCGGGTGACCGCCCACCCGGGTGTTGCGTAAAAAAGAGGTTATCGTCATGACGTCATGGGTGCGCTGAGCGAACAGCGCGTGGTTGTAGCCATGCGTGTATCCGGCAAATTCGCGCGGGTTAGGCACGACCGGCGTCTGGCTTACGGGTGTTGGGGTCTGCAATAACAAGTCGGCACCCACCACAGCGGTGCCCGCGTTTACCAAATCCATCGCCTCGCGGATTCGCGCACCTGTTTTTCCCCCGTCATCGAGCCATATTGCGACTGTGCCGTTCCACTGCTTGGGGTACAACCAGAGGACGGGTACTTCCTCCCTGTATTTTTGATTAAGCAATATACCGCTCATTTCGAAATGAGCGCCCTTATCGATTTTGTCTTTTAGCTCCCAATCGACGGGACCAGCGTTGTTGTAAGGTCGACCGACGATCGCTTCGAAGGCCGGGCGGAGAGTCGATTCGATTCCGTTCTTGCTCGCGACGGCAGCCGTGAGTTGTTTGCGCGCGTCTTCTGCGAACCATTGTAGGAGTCGCCGCTCAAAATCCGGGTCTGCCGCCGCAGGTGCAGGATGCGCCTGATCCCAAACGCTCAGGGATTCTCTGTTCAGGGGGGTGTAGTCCTGCTCCAAGACCGGAGATTCAGCGCCCAGCTTGAAGTGCTGATTCAGGAAGGTGTAGAACGCCGACCGAGTCACCGCGTTGTAGTTGTGGAGAAAGTGTTCCCCGCGGAGCAGGAAAACTTTTTCCTTCGCATTGTGGAGTGCGTAGAGGTTTTGGAGATCGGGAAATCCTTTCGTTGATAATTCCTTGGTCCAGTCGTTCGCCGTATTCATGCCCTGCGGCTTTGGAGCAAACATTGCGGCGAACTCGACGTTTCCCGTGTTGATTCGCAGGAGACTTGCGTTCTCGCAAGTGCATCCGCCCTGCATTGCCGTGCTGACCATCACGCATGGGAACGACAGTTTGAGTCGGTCATCAATGGCTGCGAGTAGCAAAGTTTGAGTGCCGCCTCCGCTTGCGCCGGTCATCGCGGTGCGCTCAGGATCGACTTCCGGCAATGTCAACAGGAAGTCAAGGCTCCGGACAGCGTTCCAAGTCTGCAGTCCCATCACGCTCTGGAGGTGTGACTCTGCCTGCGGAGAGTAAAGCCCCCAATGTTCCGTTGTGTTCATTTCAGGGCGTTGCTTTGCAAACGAGTGTACAACAGCCCGCGGGATCTGGATCGAGTCGGAGTCGCTGAGCATGTCCCACTGCCACACGACGCATCCCATGCGGGCGAGTTGGACGCAAAGTGATTGGAAAATGCTTTTGCCTCCGTTCTCGAATCGTTCGGCGCCGATTGCGATTTCCTGCCGCAACTTCGCGTCTGTTTGGATGCTTAGACGCGCGTCTTGCCAGTGGCCATGTGCAAAAAGAACGCCCGGTACTTTGGATTTGACGTTCTTCGGCCTGTACAAGTTGCCGGTCACAAAGAAGCCCGGTGCGCTTTCAAAGTAGACCTTTTCAATGGTGTATGTGTCCCGGTCAATCCTTCCATGAATCACAGGGTTTAAGGGTGTTTTGGACGGCATGGGCCAAAGCCCTTCCGCGACCAGGATTTGACGCCGGATGAACGCTTTTCGCTCGTTCCATTCCTTCAGGGTTGTCGGTGGGTTGAACGGAAAATAGCCGTTCAAATCTTTCGGCGGTTCCAGTCGAATCTCGGAAGCCGGGAGTGCAGAGTACAGGCAAAGACTCAGGAGACTGGGGATCAATCGATGTTTCATAGTGGGGGGGATTGCCGCGTGATTCGACGGAGATTTCGCTGGGGCAGGGCATTGACCAAGCCCGTGTAGTTACTCGGCTAAAATAAGGTTTTTCAGAAGCAAAAAAGGGTTGCATGGGTTCCGACGCCCGATATTCTTCGCGCCCTCGGAGGAGTCTTAGCTCAATTGGTTAGAGCGCCGCCCTGTCACGGCGGAGGTTGCGGGTTCGAGCCCCGTAGACTCCGCTCCTCATCCCGAAAATAGGAGAATTCAGCGAAGATTTGAATTCCGCCACCCCTGGCTCCCCGCAATTCTTTATGCGATCCATTCCCGAATCACCTTGCCGGCCACGTCGGTGAGGCGGAAGTCGCGGCCCTGAAAACGGTGGGTGAGCCGCAGATGATCCACGCCGAAGAGGTGCAGCAGCGTCGCGTGGAAGTCGTTGATGTGAACCGGATCCTTCGTGATGTTCCATCCGATCTCGTCGGTTTCGCCGTACGTCAATCCGCCTCTGAGGCCGCCGCCCGCCATCAGGATGGAGAACGCGTTCGGGTGATGGTCCCGCCCGGTGACGTTCTTGGATCCGCCGCGGTTTTCCCCGAGGGGCGTTCTGCCGAACTCGCCCGCCACAACCACAAGCGTTTCGTCAAGGAGACCGCGCTGCTTGAGGTCCTTGATCAGCGCGGCGATGGGCTGGTCCGCCATGCCGCTGTTGAAAGTAAGCTCGTTGTCGAGATTCGAGTGGTGGTCCCAGCTCGCATGCACGATATTGACGAAGCGTACGCCTCTTTCCACAAGCCTGCGCGCAAGCAAACAGTTCTTCGCGTACTGACCGTATTGACCCGGACCTCCGGCGCGGTCCGCTTTCACTTTTAGATCTTCCCGCCCGACTCCATACGCTTCGAGCGTCTCGGGTTTTTCGTCCGAAAAGTCGATGAACTCCGGCGCGGCCGTCTGCATCCTGAAAGCCAGCTCGTACGCGGAGATGCGCGAGGCGATTTCGGGATCGCTGATTTTTTGGAACCGGTGTGCGTTGAGCTCGCCCAGAACGTCCAGCCCCCTGCGCTGCAGGACCTCCGGCAGTCCTTCCGGATTGCGCAGATTCAACACCGGATCACCTTGGTTGCGAAACAGCACCCCCGAGTACACGCTGGGCAGAAAGCCCGACTGCCAAAGCGACGTGCCGGCGCTGGTGCCGCGTCCCGCCGTCAGCACCACATAACCCGGCAGATCGCTCGATTCGCTGCCAAGCCCGTAGTTCAACCAAGCACCCATGCTCGGCAGACCGAAGGTGCCGCGCCCGCAGCTGAGCACCAGCTGCGCCGGGTGGTGGTTGAACTGGTCGGTGTGCATCGAACGCACCTGCACCAAGTCGTCCGCACACTGCGACAGACAGGGCAGCAGGTCGCTGAATTCCATCCCCGACTTGCCGTGCTTCGAAAACTTCCGCGGAGACCCCATCAGCACCGCGGTTTCTTTTTTGATGAACGCAAACCGCACATTCTTGGTAAGCGATTCGGGCAGCGGTTGGCCGTTCAATTCGTTCAGCTTGGGTTTTGGGTCGAAAAGATCCAGCTGGCTCGGTGCGCCTTCCATGAAGATGAAGATGCAGTTTTTGGCTTTTGGCGAAAAATGGGGAGCCTTGGGGGCAAGCGGGTTTGCTCCCGCCTGCGCTGGGGCGGCGGCGCCGAGCGCAACGTCGTTTTCCAAAAGCGATGCGGTCGCCAGCAGCCCAAGGCCGTTGGCGGTGGAGGTGAAAAATTCGCGTCTTGTGAAATGGATCGCGTCTTGGAGCGGATTCATAATCGAGGGGTGAAAATGCGGGAGAAAGTCTGGCCGGTTTTGTTGCAGCGGTGCAGGAAGCAAGGTGAGCGCCTAATCGCGCGTGATGAATTCGTCCGTGTTTAAAACAATCCGCGCGACCGCCGTCCAAGACGCGAGCTCGGCGCCGGCTGCGAATTTTTCCGCCTCCTGCGGGCGGCTGGCGAATGTCTCGCGGGAGGTCTCCAGCAGCGCGAGAAGCGCCCTGGATTCCGAGGGGTCAGCGCCGCGCAGCAGGCAGGTTTTGAACAGCTCATCCATCTTTTGCGCGTCCGACTTTTTGCCTGCTTCCGGATGCGAAGTGACTTTTTTGGCCAGAGCCTGGGCTGCCTCCGAAAATGTTTTGGCATTGAGCGTCGTCAGCGCCTGCAGCGGCGTGTTGGAGACACTCCTGCGCACGTTCGCCACATTCGCGTCCGGGCAATCGAATGTGACAAGGTCGGGATAGGGTGCTGTCCGTTTGAAGAACGTGTACATCCCACGGCGGTAGCGGTCCTCTCCCTTGCTCTCGTTCCAGCGGAAATTGTTTGCGTAACTCAGTGAAGCAATCTCGGGGGGCATCGGGGGAAACACGCTGGGGCCTCCGATCTTCCGCGAGAGCAGTCCCGCCGCCGCCAAGTGAAGGTCCCGAACCACTTCTGCCTCGACGCGCAGGCGGTTCTGGCGCCAGAGCAGGCGGTTGAGCGGGTCGATGTCTTTTAATTCGCTGCGCACCCTCGAGGATTGTTTGTAGGTTCTCGAAAGCAGGATCTGCCGGATCAGTTCTTTGCGGCTCCACCCGTGGTCGCGCAGCCGGCTCGCCATCAAGTCGAGCAACTCCGGATGCGTCGGCGCCTCTCCACGCACCCCGAAATCCCCGGCCGACCGAACCAACCCCTCCCCGAACAATCGCATCCAGATCTGGTTCGCAAGCACCCGCGCGGTGATCGGATTCTCAGGGGACGTGAGCCATCTCGCCAAGTCCAGACGGTCCGGGGCTCCGGGCTTGCGCGCCCGCAGGGCGGGGAGTATCGCCGGCGTGCCGGCAGAAACTGGGTCGCCCGGGGACAGGAACTCGCCGCGGTGGAAAACGCGGGTTTCCCGGGGCCGTTGTCTTTCCGAAAGCACCCGCGCATCCATCATCGGCGGGCGCGGGCCCGATGCTTCAAACTTCTCGAGAGTGCGGCGTGCAGCGTCGGCCTCCGGGTCAAAGTGCGAGAGCCAGTCCACGATCGTCTCCCGCTGTTCGTTCGTCCATTTTTCATAACCCACGGAGACCAGCCGCTTCACCTCCGACGGCACGAAGCTCTCGGGGGTTTCTCCGATGACCGCCGAGAGTTTGAAGCGGCCGATGAGATGCTGCGCGGCCGCCTTGTGTTGCTGCTCGAGGGTGATTCGCAGATTCCGAGGCCCGTTCGCACCAATCGGATGCACCAGTTGGAAGCTGATCGACTGCGGCTTGCCTGTTCCCCCAGCGATCGCCCAACCGGTCTGGGGATCCGAATCAATGGCGGATTCCGCGGCGAATCCCGGCTGCGCGAAGGTGGCCTTTGGCGAATGCATCGGAAACGGCTCGCCACCGTCCTCCGCGCGGACCTCGAATTTAGTGAGGACAAAGTTGCCGTGCTTGCTCCGGCCCGGACCGCCGGATGGCAGCGATGGATCCGTAAGCACTTCGAGCTTGAAACCGGAAATAACGCCGTCGGGCAAAGCGACCGAGATGTTGTACGAATCCGTCGCCGCGAGATCCCCGGCGACCAGCGTGCTGCCGTCGGGTTGCTGCGCGAAAGAGGCGTTCCGCTCGCTTTTGGCGAGAGTCGGCGAGAGCGCGGAAATGCGCGGGGCGGCGCCTTCGAGCGACTTCAGACGCGCCTGCGCTTCCTTCTCCCATCCCGGCAGCTTTCCCGCGAGGCGCGCCCGGACTCTTTCGTATTGCTGCCTGTGCTGCTCAAGCTTCGCGAGATGTTGGGCGTTGTTCTTTTCGAACGCATCCAGTTCCGCTTTTGAAACACCGACCTTCGCGACCGATTCATCGGCGTTGTTGAAGAATGCGAAAAGCTGGTAGTACTCGTGCTGCGAGATCTGGTCGTACTTGTGCGAGTGGCAGCGCGCGCAGCCCACGGTCAGGCCGAGCCAGACGCTGCCGGTGGTTTCTGTGCGGTCAAACACGGCTTCAACGCGGTATTGTTCCTGATCAACGCCGCCTTCGCGGTTGGTCAGCGTTTGGCGGTGGAATGCCGTCGCGAGAACATGCTCAGGCGTGGGGCTCTCAAGCAGATCGCCTGCGAGTTGCTGCACCGTGAATTGATCCAGCGGCAGATCCTCGTTGATCGCGCGGATCACCCAATCGCGGTAGCGCCACGCATCCGGCCGGGCGCTGTCCTTCTCGTACCCGTCGCTGTCCGCGTAACGGGCCTGGTCGAGCCAGTGGCGGCCCCAGCGCTCACCGAAGTGCGGCGAGGCCAGTGCGGAGTCCACCAGGCGTTCGTAGGCTCCGGCAGACTCGTCCTGGAGAAAGCGGGCGGACTCTTCCTCGCTCGGGAGAAGTCCTAGCAGGTCGTAATACACGCGCTTTAAAAGGGTGGTTTTCTCCGCCTCGGGCGATGGCTGGATGCCGTGCTTCTTGAGCCGTTCCAGCACGATCGAATCAATCCGCGCAGCCACCCCCGCGTCGCCAGCCTCCGTCTGTTTTGCGATCGGTGCGTAAGCCCAGTGCAGCGACCATTCCGCACCCGATTGGATCCACTCCTTGAGCTTTGCAATTTCGCCCGCGCTCGGCCGTTTGTTTTTCTTAAGCGGCGGCATCACGTCGTCTTTGTCGGTGCTCTCAAGGCGCGCAACGATCGCGCTCAAGCCCGGGTCGCCCGGTGTGATCGCGACGGCGCCGCTCTCGAGCGTCTTGAGCGCCGCCTTCTTTGAAGTCAGCGCGAGTCCGCCTTTGGCCTTGTCGGCGCCGTGGCATTCGAGGCAGTGCTCGGCGAAGAGAGGCTGGATGTCGCGCTGAAAATCGATTCCATCCGCATGAAGGCCGGTTGCGAGGAGCGCGAGCGCAAGAGGGGCGGGGAGGAGGAAACGCATGATTGGTCACCGAGACTAACCTTTCGGACCTCCGATTTCTTGCGAATTTTTGAGGGTTTGCCTGCCTTGGGAGGCCGTCGATGCGCGGACCCCAACTCGTTCTCGAATCAGGGCTTGGGTACGGCGCTACAAAAGGCTGTCGCAAACAATCTCGCACAACCGCGGGGCGAGCGCGTCCCGCAGTCCGTAAAAGACGCGCTGTCCGTCTTTGCGGCGCTGGAGCACGCCGGCCTGCAGCAGGAGGCTCAGGTGTTTGGAGACGTTGGCCTGAGTAGCGCCGGTGAGTTCCACGATTTCGCCCACATGCCTTGGGGCGTCGCAGATGGTCTGGATGATGCGCAGGCGTGTGGGTTCGCCGAGGACCTTGAAAACGGAAGCAACGCGCGCGAGCTGCTCCTCGGAGAGGGCGCGCTGTTTTTGGCTTTGACTCATGAAGACATAACCATACAGTAATACATATGACTGATGCACCTGTTTTTTCCCAGAAATCCGATCCCGCTCCCCATTCGGGTTTCCGCTTCGTTTCCCCTGCGCAGCTCCGGCAGGCGATTGGGCCCGGCGGCGTGCGGCAATGCACCCTCCTCGACGTGAGGACGCCGGCTGAGTACGCTGCCGAGCACTTGCCTGGTTCCCTCCTCATGCCCTTGCACGATCTGGAGAAACTGGCGGGGGCCGGTGGATCGGTCCCCCTGGACGCGCACGCCATGGAGCGTCTCGGATTAAAGCAGGGCGCCCAAACATACATTCTTTGCCAGACCGGCGGGCGTGCGAAGCGCGCGGCATCGATGCTTGCCGGTGCAGGGGTGGGGGGATGCGCGGTGGTGGAGGGCGGGATTGAGGCCTGCAGGGCCTCGGGGCTTGGACTGTTGAAAGGGGAAAGCCGTGTGTTGCCGCTCATGCGGCAGGTTCAAATCGTGATCGGCGTTGTGTCCGCCGTGGGGGCTGCTCTGTCGGTCTGGAAAGACCCGCTTTTCGGGCTGATCCCTCTTTTCATGGGGCTGGGGCTGCTGTTTGCGGGTCTTACGGGAACTTGCGGGCTCGCTTTAGTGATGGCGCGGATGCCTTGGAACAAGGGTGCGCCCGGATGCGGGTCTGGCAACGCTTCATGCGCAGCGGGCAGCGGTGTTGGGCAAAACGGAGGTGCGGAATGAGCCGGCCGCGTCGGATTCTGGTGGTGGGCGGCGTGGCGGGCGGGGCGTCAGCTGCAGCAAAGGCGCGCCGGGTAAACGAGACGGCGGAGATCCACGTCTTCGAGCGTGGTCCGTATATTTCATTCGCGAATTGCGGGCTTCCTTACCACATTGCAGGTGAGATCAAGGACCGGTCCCAGCTGGTGGTCATGACTCCCGAGCGGTTTGCTTCGCGCTCCAACATCCGCGCACATGTGGGGCGCGAGGTGCTTTCCATCAACCGCGACCGCAAAACGATCCGCGTCAAGGGGCCCGGCGGCATGGAGCGGGACGAACCTTACGACAAGCTCATCTTGAGCCAGGGCGCCAAGCCTTTCGTTCCCGATATTCCGGGGGTGTCGCTGCCGCACGTGTTCACGCTGCGCGACATTCCCGACATGGACCGGATCATCGACGCCATCCGGGAGGGCAAGCCCCAGCGCGCGGTTGTCATTGGCGGGGGGTTCATCGGACTGGAGATGGCGGAGGCTTTTTTGCACCGAGGGATGCAGGTGACGGTTGTTGAAAAGAATCCGCAGATTCTCCCGATCCTCGACAATGACATGGCGGTGCATCTGCAGCAGTCGGTCGGATCTGCACGCTTGGATTTTCGATTCAACGCGAAGGTGTCCGAGTTTTTGCCGGGCCGCGTTCGGTTCGAGGATGGGAGCGAGTTGGAATCGGATCTTGTGCTTTTGAGCGCGGGAGTGAGGGCGGAAGTCGGGCTGGCGAAGGACGCGGGACTGGAGATCGGGCCCACAGGCGGGGTGCGCACCAACGGCCGGATGGAGACCTCGGATCCGGACATTTACGCGGTGGGTGACGCGGCGGAGACCATCCATGCCATCACCGGGGCGCGCACGCGGATCGCGCTCGCGGGGCCCGCCAACCGGCAGGGCCGTGTGGCGGGGGCAAACGCGGCTGGCGGAAAGCTGATTTACCCCGGTGCGCTGGGCACGTCGATTGTAAGACTGCTGCACATGACGGTCGGTTACACCGGCCTGAGTTCACGGCAGGCCGAGAAGGCCGGATTCAGCTGTTTCAGCAGTCTGACGCGCGACTACAGCCATGCGCACTATTATCCCGGCGCGAAAATGCTGCTGATCAAAATCATCGCGGAGGAAGGCACGGGGCAGATTTTAGGCGCGCAAGTGATGGGCGAGGACGGGGTGGACAAACGCGTCGATGTTCTGGCCACGGCGATCAGCGCGAAGATGTCGGTCTTCGATCTCGAGTCGCTGGATCTCGCCTATTCGCCTCCTTTCGGATCCGCGAACGATCCTGTGAATGTGGCGGGCTACGTGGCGGCGCACATTGCACGCGGGGATGTCGCGACTGTTTCCGCGGAGAATTGGCGCCAGCGCGGTGAGCTGCTGGTGGACGTCCGAGACGCGGACGAGGTGGCGGAATCGGGCCGGCTGGCTGGCGCCTTGCATATCCCGTTGAGTGAACTGCGGGCGAGGGCGCGGGACATTCCAATCGATCGCGGAATCGTGACTTATTGCCAAAAGGGGCAGAGGGGGTATTTCGCCGCTTGCACCCTCCACGGGCTGGGGTTCGAGAATGTGTGGAACCTCCGCGGCGGTTTTCTTCAGGCGCGGTTGAACGGTCTCGCCATCGAGAAGTAGTTTTGAGAGGGAAATCGGGGGCAAGGCTCCGTGTCGACGGGGGCTTTCTCCTGGTGAAAGTTAGACGGGCTCCCCGGAGTGAAAGGGCGCGGCCGGGTTTGGAGCTGTTTTACTGTGTAAAATGCGCGTAAAGTTCCCGCTTTCTGCCATTGGCACGCGGGCTTTCAACGGAGATAATCAGGGTTACCCAAAAAATGGCGGCCCCGGCGAACAAACTGAAAAAGCGATCAAAGTTTCGCGGCTTTGTCCAAGCGTGTGCCTTGTTGGCGGGAATCAGCCTGAGCATCGGGCTTTCGCTCGCGCTGTGGCAGCGTTCCCTCTGGGTGGAAAAAGCGGAAGCGCTGGATTACCGGAAACTGCGCGAAATGGAGTCGGCGAGCCTGATTTTTGACCGGCACGGCGAACTGCTTGGCCGGATTTTTGTGCAAAACAGGGATCAGAAGCCGCTGGGCGAAATCTCTGTGAACCTCCAAAAGGCCGTTGTCTCCGCGGAGGACGCCCGGTTCCGCATGCATAACGGTGTCGATTATTACGGGATCGGCCGGGCGCTTTCCCGGAACCTGCAGGCGGGCAAGACCCGGCAGGGCGCCAGTACTCTCACGCAGCAGCTGGCCCGCAACAGTTTTCCGGACGCGCTGCCGAGCGATGACAGGTCCTACCGGCGGAAATTTCTTGAGATGTTCGTGGCCTTCGAAATCGAGAAACGGCTCAAAAAGGACGAGATTCTGGAGCTCTACTTGAACCGGGTTTATTTCGGATCGGGGTTTTACGGGGCCGAGGCCGCGGCCCAGGGGTACTTTGGGAAAAAAGCGGCCGAACTTTCGATCGGCGAAGCCGCGCTGCTGGCGGGTTTGTTGAGGAGTCCCAACCATCTTTCCCCCTGGAGAAACCGCCGCGCCGGCATGGAATCGCGCAATCACGTGCTTTCACGGATGAGGGAGTTGAACGCGATCACCGCCAGCCAGCACGAGGAAGCTCTTGCGAGCGAGCCGGAGGTGAAGAACCGGCGGCCCGTTCTGATGGAGAACTACGCGACAGACATGGTGGCTGCGCAGATGACAAAGCTTGTGGGTCAGGAGGAGAGCTCCAGCGAGGGCTACCGGATTTACACAACCATCGACTTGAGCCTCCAGCGTCAGGCGGAGGCGGCGCTCAAGAAACAGCTCGAGGCCGTCGAGCATCGCCCGGAGTTCAAGACGCGGCAATCTTTCGAAACCTTCGATGCCCTTTACCGTGCGTGGCGCAAACAGATCGCGGCGGGCCAGGACGAACCGCCGCCCCGCCCGGAGTATCTTCAGGGTGCGATCGTTGTTCTCGACAATCACACAGGCGCGATCCGTGCGATTGTCGGCGGGCGCGATGCGCGTCACAGCGAGTTCAACCGCGTCACCCAGGCAAAACGCGCTCCGGGCAGCGCATTCAAGCCTTTCGTATTCGCCACTGCTTTCGAGATGGGGCTGCACCCGTTCTTCCCGATTCAGGATGCGGTGATGGACAACCGGAAGGTGATGGTGGGCGGCACGAGCGGGATTTTGGGCGAATGGGCTCGGGAACAGACCAACACACCGTACGAGGGCGTGATCGAGGCGCGCAAAGCTCTCATCAAATCAAAGAACGCGGCGACCGTTCGGCTTGGCATGCTGCTTGGCGACGACTTGAAGGAGTCGGTCGAACACGTCGCCGCTCTCTCCGCAGCGGCTGGAATCCAGAGCCCACTGCGCGCGTATCCCGCCAGCTTTATCGGAAGCAGCGAGTTGACCCTCATGGAGCTCGCGCTCGCTTACAGCAGCTTTCCGGGAGGTGGAACGCGTCCTTCGAAGAGCATCCTCATAGAAAAGATCGAGGACAATCGGGGCAAAGTGATCTTCCGGGAGGATTCCTACCGGCAGAAGGTCATGAGCCCTGGCAGCGCTTTTCAAGTCCACGAATGTTTGACGGCCGCTCTCGAGGAGGGCACGGGAGCTGCGGCTTTCTCGAATCTCGCGCTTCGCCGGCTTCCGTTTGCGGGGAAAACGGGCTCAACCTACGACTTCGCCGACGCGTGGTTTGTCGGGTACTCAAGCGAGCTCACCTGCGGGGTTTGGACGGGCTTTGACAAGACGCGCACGCCGATCTTTTTCGGGGCGTTTGGCAGCGAAATCGCGATGCCGGTTTGGACCGAGGTCATGAATGCAAGCATCGCCGCGTACCCGCCGCAGCCGTTCGCGCGCCCTGACGATTTGCACAAATGCAAGATCTGTTCCAAGTCGGGGTACGGGTTGATCCCGAATTGCAAGGAGTTGAATGCTGCAGGGGAACCCGTGGCGACCGAGGTGGAAGTTTGGCTCACCGGGGTTCAAACGCCTGGTCCTGCGGATCTCTGCGACGTCCACGGTCCAAAACGGCCGCGCAGGAAAAAGACCCCCGACGGGTCGGCGCCCGCGAAGGTGGAGTTGACTTTTGATTTGAGCGCGGTCGCCAGCGTTGTGATGAAAAGCCCCACGGTCCTTGGCGAGGACCCCTACCGGTCCACCGAGGCCGAGCGAACTGCGCGGGCGATTCGAAACTTCAAGGAGACCGGACAAGCGGCCCCCCTCAACAACAAGATCCCCCTCGACGATAAGGCGGAGCCCGATGCAACCGAGGTGCCGAGAGTCCAGATTGTGACGCCGATCCAGATCCAGCAGCAGAACCAGAACGCCCCGGCGAACCCGTCGCTGCCAAAGCTGGAGTTCTAGGGGATTACCGCGCTTGGCGTGCGGTCTGCGCCACACTTGGCGCACTTTCTGCGCCACGCTTGGCGCGGTTTTCGCGCCGCCTTTCAACCGCACGTTTTCTCAGACGGGCTGAAAGGAATGTCGAACGGCTCAAGGTCCATCGGGTTCGAGTGGTCGAGAAACTCGTGGCAGAGATCGAGGAACGCGCGCTGGGTGGTGACCCGTCGGATCTCGCTCAAAAATCTGCCGCTCGGGTCGACTCCGAGCGCAAGAAAGTTCATGTACTTCTTCATATGGTTCACGTACGAGCTCTCCGGAACACCGTCGCGCGGGCGCATTTCGTAGAGGCCATGCACGTACGCGAGCACATCCTTTCCGCGCGGTAGGAAGCGCGGTTCGCCTCTGCGATGCTGGCGGATTTGTTGGAAAAGCCACGGGTTGCGGATGGCTCCTCGGCCGATCATTAAACCTTTGGCGCGGGTTTGATCGAGCGCCGCTTGCGCGCTTTCCGCGGAGGAAATGTTTCCGTTCAGGACCACCGGGCACTGCATGACCTCGACGGCTCTCGCCACGTAATCGTAGTGGACGATGTTCCGGTATTTTTCCTCCACAGTCCGTGCGTGTACTGTCAACAAATCCAGCGAATGCCGCGCGTAAACCGCGAGCAAATCCTCGAAGACGGACGGATCATCGAAGCCGATGCGGGTTTTGACCGAAAAATGAATATCCACGGCCTCCCGCAGCGCCCCAAGAATCGAGTCGATGCGCGCAACATCTCGGAGCAGCCCGCCTCCGGCATTTTTGCGGTAAACCACGGGAACCGGGCATCCCAGATTCAGATCCACTCCGGCAACGGGATGTTTCTGAAGTTCGCGCGCGATCCGGACGAGTGAAGGAATGTGGTTGCCAATCAACTGCGCGATGATGGGACGTCCCGTCGGGTTCTCGGTGATGGAAGAAAGAATCCACGGATCCAGACCGGAGTCCTCATGGACGCGGAAATATTCGGTGAAATACAAATCCGCTCCGCCGTAGCCGTGGATGAGCCTGAGAAAGGGCAGGTCGGTGACATCCTGCATCGGGGCCAGAACGAGCAGCGGTTCTGGCTTTTGGAAGAGGGCGGACAGCTGTGCTGATGCGGAAGTGGTCAGGCGGCGGGGCGGGTGTATGGCCGCGGGATCATCGTCAGAACTAGTGGGGTGAAAAGTTTTAAAAATTCACCCGGATGCGGGCGATCTCTGCCGGGCCGCCGCATTTCCGCATACGACGGATTCCGCGCCGCGGGTTTCCTGATTTCCGGCGTTCTGTCGGAGGCGGGGAGGATCAGTTCGCGGCTGCGGCAGTCAAGGGCACCCTTGCGCGTTTATTTCGCCTTTTTGCTCTTCTGGGTTTGAGTTGCGATGACTTCGGGGGATTCGAACACGTCACCCTGATCCTCGGTTTCCTTAATCCAAGCCTCGAGCAGTTCTCGCATGCGCCGCAACGCGGCCTGAGACTCGGGTTGCTCGGAACCGGCGAGATTCCGGATTTCGTGCGGGTCATTTTCAAGATCGTAGAGTTCCTCCTCCGGCATCGACGGCTGGCAGAGCAACTCCTGCGGCGGCGTGAGTTTTCCTTCCGCATGAAGTTCCTTGAGCAGGTTCCAGACGGGATAGGAGCGTTCCTTGTAGGCGTTTGGCTGCAGGAACGGACGGTCCGGCGTGAAGTTTCGGATGTAGCGGTAGCGGTTGTCGCGCACCGTGCGGAGCCGGAACACCGTCTCGTCGCACCGGTCGCGCGCCCCGAAGACA
>JBILLT010000085.1:0-11254 GCA_044375925.1 Chthoniobacteraceae bacterium
AGTTGGGTTTATTACTCCCCCCACCAAATCATTTCGATAGCTTAACCTCTGGCCCGATTTTCGGGGTCCACCTTACTCGCAGAAAGATGTCTTTACAACTTCTGAAATCGGGTTCATCCCACTAGATTCCTAGGCGGACACCGCGCCAATCCCATGGAAAGCATTGACCTTCTCGTGATCGGCGGCGGAGCCGCAGGCTTTTTCGGGGCCATCACCGCGGCGGAGGCCCATCACGGCCTTCGCATTGTGATCCTTGAGCGCGGCTCGCAGCCGCTCACAAAAGTACGCGTGTCCGGCGGCGGCCGCTGCAACGTGACGCACTCCTGCTTCGAGCCGCGGCCCCTCTCAACCCGTTATCCGCGCGGCGAACGCGCGCTGCTTTCCGCTTTCTCAAAATTCCAACCCTCCGACACGGTGGCATGGTTCAACGCAAAAGGCGTCGCGCTGAAAACCGAAACGGACGGCCGCATGTTTCCAATCACAGACAGTTCCGACACCATCGTGAACTGCCTGATGAAAGCCGCAGCCGACGCGGGCGTAGAGTTGCGAACCAGATGCGGCCTTGAGCAACTCGCTCAAAACGCGGCGGGAAAATGGATCGCCACCCTCTCGGACCGCCAGCAGATCAGCGCCACCCGTGTTCTCGTGGCCACAGGCGGATGCCGCTCGGGAAACCTTCCCGCGGTGCTCGAGGGCATCGGCCACAAGATCGAGTTGCCGGTGCCCTCGCTCTTCACTTTTCACATCAACGTGCCCTGGGTGCGGGAGCTTGCGGGCCTCTCGGTGCCGCTTGCAGAAGCGGCGGTTCCAGGCACCCGCCTGAAAGAGAAAGGTCCCCTGCTCTTCACCCACTGGGGTGTCAGCGGACCATGCGTACTGCGGCTATCGGCGTGGGGTGCGCGCGAACTCGCGGCTCTCGACTACCAGTTCCCGCTCACGGTGAAATGGGCGCCGGACGCCAATCCCGAATCGGTTGCAAAAGCATTCCAAAAGGCGCGTGAAATGCATCCGGGAAAAACCATCACCAACCTGCCCCTTTTCGGAATCCCCGCCCGCCTTTGGTCCGCGTTGGCCGCATGCGCCGGCGTTGGAGTGGAAGAGCGGTGGGCGCAACTGCGCAAAGCCGAATCCACGGCGCTCTCCGATCAAATCCTGCACACAGAAATACCCGTGACTGGAAAAAGCCTGCACAAGGATGAATTTGTGACCTGCGGCGGCGTGTCCATCAAGCAGGTGGATTTCCGGACGATGGAGAGCCGATTGAAGAAAGGACTACACTTTGCCGGCGAGGTACTCGACGTGGACGGCATCACCGGGGGATTCAATTTTCAGGCCGCATGGACAACGGGCTGGCTGGCGGGCAAGGCGATCGCGGAGGCGGTGGCCGCATCCGCATAGCAGGCCGAATGCAACCCCCAATAGTCGATGCCGAAAAAGCCCGACCGAAAAGGCGGGTAGGGGGTACGCCTGCGAAAAAAACGCCCCGAGCAAGGCGCGGAAAAAGAGCCAAAAACACCCGACCCACGCCAGCAACTTGCCAGAGTTCATCGCAACGCCACTCAAGAGCGCCCAAGCGAGAGCACCAACGAGTCATGCTTGAAGAGTCGATCGGTGCTTGACGGGAAAAGAACTGCATTCCACTGAAGAACTGCCAGCAGGGATTTTCCACCCAAGCATTCACGACATCTTCGTCGCTCAAATCGTGCTGAAATTCAGGATGTGCAGAGCAACCATCAACCGCGTGCTGATGCCCGGGGCACCTGTGGTCGGGGCATAGGTTGGTTAGAGTTGGCGCTCGAAGTGATCCCAAGGGATGAGAGACGCGAGCTTCCCCAATGGATGCTGCAAGCTGATGATGGAGCTGAGTTCGACTTTGAAGAGGACGCCTTGGGGGGCGGATGCAGTTGGTTTGAGCTTCGTCGATTTTCCCAGAATTTGAGGGATTGAAGTCCGTTTACACAGAAAAAAACATGCCGAAATTAACTCATAATTAACTACCCGAAAACTACTTCACGTGTTTTTTGGGACCGACTCGATAAGGCTGCCTAGTCCGGCGAAAGGCGTCACGGCTTTCGGGTTGGGGCGAATTTGGACTGGTTTTGATTTAAACCACGGCGAACACTTTTGTGCATCGTTTTGTGCGAGGAGTACGGTTGGGGGGTTGTTGCAACTCTCTTCAACCAAGCTTCTAACCGAAAAACGATGCTCTTTAATTTCGGAGTTCAGGTTAAATCCCGTTTCCCAAGCCCGACAGGCTGCTCGTGGCTCGAGAATTGGAGCCGCATATGCAGCCGTACATCCAGTCGGGATCCAAGCACGCCCCTACTGCCCGATGTTCCAGACGCTTCTTCCAGAGACGATCGTGCGCACTGCGCGGCCCTTTAATTCCCATCCGTGAAACGGATTGTTCCGGCTCTGTGAAAAGCTTTGCTCGCGATCCACAGTCCACTCCAACTCTGGGTCAATCACCGTGACATCACCCATCCGCCCCTCACTCAGCGTGCCCGCCTTTAATCCCAGCAAGCCTGCCGGATTGACCGTGTACAACTCGACCAGACGATACAGGTCTATGACCTTCCGCTTGTGAATGAGAATGTCGATGAAAAGCCCCAGTTCGGTCTCCAACCCCAGGATCCCAAACGGAGCTTGATCGAATTCCACTTCTTTCTCATACGCGCAATGCGGAGCGTGATCGCTTGCTAGAACAGTGATCGTACCATCAGCGATCCCCTCAAGCAGTGCATCAATGTGCTCCTCGCTGCGCAGGGGCGGATTCATTTTGTACACCGTGTCGTATCCCTGAAGGGCTGCATCACTGAGCGCGATGTGATGGGGACAGACTTCCCCGGTAAGCGGCACTCCGCGTGAGCGCGCTTCTCTCAGAATGCGTACGCTTCCGGCCGCACTCAAGTGCTGGCAGTGGATTGGTGTCCCGGTGAGCTCAGCCAAGGTTGCGTTTCTCTGAACGATCAACTCCTCCCCTGCAGCCGGCCATCCTGGCAGACCCAGCACGGTGCTCCAGTAGCCTTCGTGCATCACTCCCTTCCCCACCAAATGGTAATCCTGACAGTGATCCATCACCACCAAGTCGAACATCCGCGCGTATTCAAGCGCGCGCCGCATCAATTCGTGATTCTGAATGCATCGACCATCATCGGTAATCGCCACAACACCGGCTTTTTTGAGCGCGCCGATCGGTGCGAGTTCCTCGCCAGCGATCCCCTTTGTGATTGCCCCTGTCGGCAGCACATTTACGCAGGCTTCAGCTCTGGCCTTTTCAATCACCCATGAAACAACTGAAGCGCTGTCGATGGACGGTGACGTGTTCGGCATGCATACCACCGTAGTGAACCCTCCCGCGGCAGCCGCGCGTGCACCTGACGCGATAGTCTCTTTCGCAGATTGGCCCGGCTCACGCAGATGCACGTGCAGGTCGATCAAGCCCGGCGTAACGATCAGCCCGGTGCAATCAATCGTTTCAATGCCCTGCGGGACCGAAGAGTTGAGCGGCGCGATCAGTCCGTCGAGAATCAAAACATCGCCGACCTCATCCCGCTTGTTGGCGGGATCGATCACACGGCCGTTACGAAGAAATATCGAGCGCGACATAAAAATAAGACGAAAGGTCTAGCCTGCGGCGCGTTATGTGGATTCGCCGGATCTGGCTGCATTGCATAAAAAGAGCGCCGCCATTCGCACGGCGAGACCGTTTGTGACCTGCTCCAAAATGACACTTCGAGGACTGTCGGCGACATCGCTATCAAGCTCCACCCCGCGGTTGATCGGGCCTGGATGCATGATCAAACAGTCGTCTCTCAGGCGTGAAGCGCGCGCCTTGTTAAGGCCGAAAATCGAGGAATATTCACCGATGCTTGGAAAATATTCTTTTCTCTGTCGTTCATGCTGGATCCGAAGGAGATTGATTACATCGAGATCGGGTAGGATCGCATCGAGATCATGCGTGATGGCCACGCCGAGCTTTTCGAATTCACGGGGAAGCAGTGTGCTCGGCCCGACCAGCGTCACTTTTGCCCCAAGCTTGGTGAGCGCGAAAATATCGGACCGCGCCACGCGAGAGAACAAGATGTCACCCACGATGGCTACATGCAGTCCGGCGATGCGCCCCTTGCGTTCACGGATCGTGAAAGTGTCCAGCAATCCTTGCGTGGGATGCTCGTGAGCTCCATCGCCCGCATTAATCACGCTGGCTTCAAGACGCTCCGCAAGAAACTGCGCAGCTCCGGCAGAACTATGCCTGAGCACGATGATATCCGCATGGAGAGCCTCAAGATTACGGGCGGTATCTTTGAGCGTTTCCCCTTTCGATAGACTCGATGAAGACGCGCTCACGTTGATCACGTCCGCACTCAACCTCGCCGCGGCGAGTTCGAACGAAACACGAGTTCGCGTGCTCGGTTCGACAAAGAAATTAACCAGCGTCTTACCGCGAAGAGCAGGTACTTTTTTGATGTGCCGGGTCCCCACCGTTTTGAATGCCGATGCAGTGTCCAGAAGCAACTGGAGTTCCGCGGCGGAAAGAGGCTGCAAGGCGACGAGATCCTTCCACTTCCATCGCTCGGCAGCCGGTGGCTTGATCACGCTATTTGATTCAGGCGCATCAGATTTGCTCATGATCGATGTTTTCCTTCAATCCATACTCCCTCCACGGAGTCGAGAGGGCGAAGACGTACAAAAACGCGTTCGCTAAGAAGCGTCGAGGCGGAATGGCCGGTGTAATCAGCCGCGATGGGCAGTTCGCGAAGACCGCGATCAATGAGCACCGCGTACTCGATACGCTTGGGGCGCCCAAAACTAGAAAGGGCGTCCATTGCGGCTCGGCACGTCCTTCCCGACTGCAAAACATCATCCACCAAAATCACAACGGCATGGGAGAGAGAAGCAGGAATCGAAGTAGCCTGGATTGCATGCACAGCATGGCGCGCTTCCATGTCATCGCGGTGCATTGAGATATCGATCGCGCCGCTGAACGGCGCCTTGCCGGAACGGTCGGCAATCACGGAAGCCAACCGCGACGCAAGCTCAACTCCCCGAGAAGGAATCCCTATGAGCGCCAACGCGGCGGCATCTTCGTGCCTCGCCAGGATACGATCAGCGATCTGGTTGATCGCCGCGGTCAGCGCGGCCTCGTCCAGTAATTGGCGGGCAGGGTGGGGTGGGGCTGCAGTGTTAGGCACGGTTGGGAAAAGGCGGAGGCCGATGCAGAGTGCATCAGATCCGAATACTCCCTTCCAGCCTAGAACTGTTTGGCCAGGCGCCGCAAGACGGGGAAACTTTGTTAGGAAGTTGCTACCCCAGCCGAACTTCGAGAACCCGACGCGTTACGCAGGGCTCGCCAAGTCGAACGGTGCCTCACGATCCAGTCTAGGAGCGCTTTTTCAAACCCAATGTCATGCCCCGCCTTCTCGCTTTCGATCCATTTGTGCCGGAGGATCTCCTCGCGCTCAGCCAGAAACTCTTTGTAAAGAAGCGAATCCTTAACCAAGTCGTTTCTCGAGGAGCTGGGAGCAGCGCCACTGCTGTTCGGGGAGGGTGTCATGGGGTGGGGTGGGCGGATGGGGTGGGCGGAAAATGTTAAAAATAATTGGCGGGAACTTAACCGATGACGGCGCTTTTTTCCAGCGCCTGACGCAAAGATTTAGAAATTTCGACAAACGCCTTTGATACAGCGCAATCTGGGGACACTGCAGTCACGGGAAGTCCCCTGTCGCCGGCCTCCCTTGTGGGGATATCGATCGGGACCTGCGCGAGCAGCGGCACGCCCAGCCTGGCGGCCTCGCTACGCCCGCCTCCCTCGCCAAAAATGTCGTACCGTTTGCCGTCGGACGGGCAGAGGAAATAGCTCATGTTTTCGATAATTCCCAGAACCGGCACGTTCACCTTTTGGAACATGCTGGCTGCTTTGCGCGCGTCAATCAACGCGACCTCCTGCGGGGTCGTGACCACCACCGCACCTGACAACCCCACCGTCTGGACGATGGTCAGCTGGATGTCACCCGTTCCGGGCGGCAAATCAAGGATGAGGTAATCCAGATCGCCCCAGTCCACCTGCCGCAGGAACTGCTGGGTATACTTAGTGACCATGGGTCCGCGAAGCACGGCGGGAGCGCCGTCATCGAGCAGGAAGCTCATACTCATGAGACGGAGTCCATGCCGTTCAACAGGCAGAATTTTGCCCGTTTCGGAGTCGGCGAAAGGCCGTTCATGGGTTCCGAACATCAGGCCGATACTCGGTCCATACAAATCGCAGTCACATAGGCCGACGGTGGCTCCAGACCGCTCCAGAGCGACCGCTAGATTGGCCGCAACCGTGCTTTTTCCGACACCCCCTTTGCCGCTCGCAATCGCCACCACGTGCTTGACCCCATCAATCGCGGAAGCGCTGGAAACCGTGGCCGTCTGCGCTGGTGCGTGAATATCAATCCGAACCGTCGCGCTCGCCACTCCGTTCAACGATCGGATGACTTCCTCCGACTCTTCTTTGATCTGCTGGGGAATCTTCGGGTCTGTGGTGGTAAGTACCATTTGCACGACTACAGACCCACCTTCCAATCGAATGTCTTTCACCAGACCGAAAGAGACAATGTCCCGTGAAAACCCGGGATAACGGACGGTTGCAAGAGCGGAACGGATTTGGTCTTGGGTGAGCATGGGGCGGAATGAAGCAAAGATGATCCGCGCCGGACTGATATTCCAGCGTGGATCGCGACAAATTCTGCGGCAGGTTACGCGGTGAGTGAACCGATTATCAAGCGTGCCGAATTTGCAATGATGCGGATTAGATTTGCAAATCAGCACGGGAAAGGAGAAAGCGCGCTGTTGCGCGTGATTTTCATCGGCTCGTATTTCGCTGGACTCCAAGTAAAATAAAGTGGCTGGAGTTCCAACTTCTGTGAACGATCTCCAATACGACACCCCATGAAATTGTGCGTCCTTCAACCCGGCAGCCGTGAACCCGAGCAGCAATTTTCGAACTATGCAGGGTCACCCGACCCGAGTTTTCCTCCGCCGCTTGGGTACCGGGGACTCGCGGCTTGCACGGGCGGTGCCGTTTATCGAGATGACGCACGCATTCCCTTGGACGAGCGCAGAGTGCTGCTGGTGCTGAACAAGAATCTCAAAGCATGCCGCCAAACCGTCATCAACCTCCGGCGCGCCGCTAAAACCATCGTCCTCGCGCTAGAAAAAACCGGTGCATTTGAAGTCAACCAGTGGTTGCGTTCACCCGGCGATTTAGCGGTTTTGAGGGAAATCTGTGCACGCGCCCACGCAGGTCTTGCCGTCACAGCGGACATCGAGCCTGTTCTGCGGGCGGGGGGACTGCTCTACGTGGAAACCATCCCACAACCGTTGCCGGTCGATGCGCCTGAATGGGACTTTTCGGAACCGGCAGAAAACCGGCACGGGATTCTGCTGGGGACTTGGGACTGGCAGAACCCGCTCAAGCGGCACTTGGAGGCGCTGCTGGCGCTCCGGGATGTCGCAGGACAGATGTACGAGCCGGTTACTGTTTTTAACTTGGACGGCTGGCGCGGCCGGAGGTGGCTCAGGCAACTGGATTATCCCTCTGGTTTACTGCGCGTGATCGAACGAAGGCTGCCATACGCCGAATACTTGAAAAAAATGGCGGCCCACAAAATGGTTTTCCAGCTGGATTCCAGCGGCGGATCGGGCCGGGTTGCAGGCGACGCGCTCCTGTGCAGAATCCCTTGCATCGGAGGAACCGCGGCAACCGAAAGGATTGTTTTCCCGGAGTTGTGCGGACATGGAGTGAATACGCCGGACCTCGCTTTGACCGCTTCTCGGCTGCTTGATCACAGCCACGACCGCGAAATGGCGGTGGAAAGCGCATTGAATTCGGCCGGCCAGCGGATCAGCTTCAACGCGGTTCAACAATCGCTCGAACAACTCTTTCACTGCTTCGGCTAGACAAACTCTGCAAGATACTGCCTCCTATCGGGACCGAAAACCCGCATGCCGCGCCAAGTCAGAAGTTTCCTCAAAGCCCTGGGTATTATCACGGCCATCTGTGCGTTGTGGTTGGGCTGGTACGGAGCAAAACGCGGTTTGACCCGCTCATGGCGCGAGCGGGTGTTTCAGGAGTTCAGGCAGCGCGGGATCGAAGTCACATTCCGAAAACTCACGGCGGATCCTTGGCGCGGCTTTGTCGCAAGCGAAGTGAAAATATTCGAGGCAGCCGACCGGCGTCGCATTCTGGCTGAAATCGACCAAGCGGTTCTGAACATCGATTTCAACCGTCTGATCCGCAGAAAAAGTTTCATCAGCGCTTTGGAGCTTAAAGACGCGCGTCTTTCTCTGCCTTTGGAAAAGAGCAATCCGAACAGCAGACGGATCGACGTCACGCGACTCAACGCGAGGCTACTTTTTCCAAACAAACAGGTGCATCTTGTTAATGCGGAGGCGCGGTTGCTGGGGATTAGGATCCGCGCAAACGGATGGATTTCAAATCCCGAAATGCTGAGCGCTTCCAGTGATGATTCCTCTAAAAAACTAACGGAGCTTGCGGACAAACTCATCCCGGAGTTCGACGCTGTTTCCTACGCATCAGACCCGCCGTTGATCAGGATACAATTCAGCGGCGACATGGCTGTTCCGGAATCTGTTCAAGCGACGTTGAAGTTGGAAGCCGAGGACTTTTCGGTGCGGGGATGTGATTTCGACTCCATGGTGCTGTCTGCAAGTTGGCGCGAACGGACGCTTGCGCTCCAAGAACTCGTGCTGGAAGACGCGCACGGAAAACTGCGTGCGGTCGGGCTCCTTGACTCCGTCGGCGGCACTGCGAAATCCCAGGTCGAGTCGACCCTCGATCTCGCGAAGATCGGCAGTGCATTCGGCGCCGGGCCATACACAGACGACTTCAAATTTATCGAGAGACCCTCGCTCATGGTTGAGATCACGGGATTACCGGAGCCCGGTGTCCCCGTGAAATTCACGGGTTCGTTGAGGGCAAAATCTTTTTCGTGGAGAGCGGTTCCCTTCGAGTCTCTCGCGCTAGGCTTTGCATGGGAGGGTGAAAGTTTCTCCGTCCGTGACTTTCGCCTCCAACACGCAACCGGATACCTGGCAGGCAACACGGTGCGCACATCGGATTCGTTTAATGCGAGACTATCCAATACCATTCCGGCTCAGATCATCGTTTCCTTGCTGCCGGCGCGAGTCGCAGATGGTCCGGCAGGATGGCTTCAAAACCAAGGGCCCCTTAAAATCGAGATTGAAGCGGCAGGAACAGCACCGTCGTTTGAAGCTTGCAGCGTTTGGGGAACAATTACCGTTGGAAAAAGTGTTTTTCGAGGAATCACAATCGAGAGAGCGACGACATACGCCAGTTTCTCAGGAGGTGTAGTGTCCATCGGCCCCTTCGAATTGACGCGCAGCGAGGGCAAAGGCAACGGATGCGTTACCGTTGATACCATCAACAAAGACATCTACATGCACGACCTCAATCTGAGGCTTAATCCGGTTGAGACCATGTGGATGATTGAGCCGGCTTGGGTCGACGAAGTCGCACCATACCGATTCAAAGGATCGCCTCCTCTGGTTCGACTGAGCGGCCGGGCGGCACCTGGAACACGGCAACGCACTTTCCTAGACGTGCAAGTCGATAGCCAGACAGGGATGGACTACACCTTCGCCGGTAAGGTGCTCGAATTCGACAGGGTCTCTGCGAAACTCAAATTTGCCCAAGCTCGCCTTCAAATCACCGAGCTTGGCGGCCCGATGTTCGGAGGACGGCTGGATGGGAACGCCGATATATCGCTCGATAGGACAAATCCGGTCAACAAGGCGTCGCTTAAAATCACTGACATGAATTTCGCCAGGCTCAGTAAGCTGTACACGGGTTACGATGAGTCAAAGGGGCTTTTGGACGTCAATTTCCTATGGAAAGGCGTTGGAGACAATGGGAGGAAAGTGGACGGTTCCGGTGACCTTAAAATCACCGACGGGAATGTTTTTGCGATTCCTTTTCTCGGGCCTCTTTCGGGGATACTTGGCACCGTGTTGCCGGGCGTCGGATACAGCATGGCCCACAAGGCCACCGCTTCTTTCACCGTAAAGGACGGCATCTTTCGCACGAACGACCTGAAGGTGGAGGGACTTGGATTTAATCTCCTCGGAAACGGCGATCTCCATTTTATGGACGACTACATGCGGTTCTTCGCCCATATCAATGCAAAAGGGGTGCCGGGTCTGGTGCTGCTCCCTGTCAGCAGGCTTTTGGAATACGCATCCATCGGCAAACTTTCAAAACCCGATTGGATGCCCAGAATCATCCCTAAGCGGGGAGCGGAAGACCCCGGGCGTCCCAAGCAGGACGGGGCCGCAATGCCCAATGAAGAGATTCCCGACCGCTAAGGGATGCTCGTCCTAAGGTGCCTTTGATCAAGGGAGCACCTTGTAACGCTTGTCAAAGCCGTGCCGCACAGTGCCGTCCTGAGAGATTAACGGAGAAGGATTATCCACGCGGCCCAACGGACGGACTCCGGGAGCGTCCGCTGTTTTATCGCCAAGGTCTGCGATCATTTTATCGGCTTCCGCTCTGAGATTTTCGACGATCCCGGGATTAGTGTGCGCGACATTGACGGTCTCGCCGATGTCGGACTCGAGGTGATACAGCTCGTTTTTGTCGAGGTGCAGCTTCCACGGACCGCTGCGAACCGCCTGCAAATGAAACCCGCTGTAGTAATGAAAAACGTGGTGGCCCGCCGCATTCGGCCGCGCGAAAAGCAGGGCCGATATATCTTTTCCGTCAATCTTGCGGTCATCCGGAACCTTCGCCGAGCAGACTGCAGCGAATGTGGGAAGCCAGTCCATGTGAGAGGTGATGGCATGCGTTTGCGAGCCAGAGGGTATTTTTCCAGGCCACCACGCGATCGTACAAACACGAATTCCTCCCTCGAGGGTGCTCCCCTTTCCTCCCCGCAAGGGCATGTTGTTACTTTGATAATTAAGCGGTCCGCCGTTGTCGCTTGTGAAAATTACGAGCGTCTTTTGATCAAGCTTCGACTCGCGCAATGCGGCGAGAATCTGACCTGCTGATTCATCCACCTCCATCACCCAATCATTTTGCAGCCCGCCTCCGGACTTTCCGATAAAGTCATCATGGGGATAATGGGGGAAATGAACGGCATTGTGCGGAAGATAGAGAAAAAAAGGCTTCTGTTCATGCTCACGGATGTATTTCAACGCCCGCTCGGTATACCTGCGAGTGAATGTA
>JBILLT010000189.1:0-2685 GCA_044375925.1 Chthoniobacteraceae bacterium
GGAGATGACGTCATGGTTGGGATGAACCGCTCGGGGACGCAAGCGCTTCTGTCCTGCCTGCTCGCGACGACCGCGCTGATGCCGGTGATGATCGTCGGCGCGGCGGCGCAGTCCGTGACGGCGCGACCGACTGGCGGGCAGGTCGTCTCCGGGACCGCGACGATCGGCCAGACCAGCGCCGCGACGACGATCGTCCAATCCAGCAATCGCGCCGCCATCGACTGGCAGTCCTTCAATGTCGGCAGCCAGCACAGCGTCCAGTTCCAGCAGCCGTCCAGCCAGTCCTGGACCCTCAACCGCGTCGTCGGCCCCGATCCTTCGCTGATCGCCGGCCGCATCACCGCCAATGGCGGCGTGGCGATCGTCAACCAGTCGGGCGTGGTCTTCACCCAGGGCTCGCAGGTCAATGTCGGCGCGCTGGTCGCCAGCTCGGCCAACATCACCAACCAGAACTTCATGGCCGGGAACATGAATTTCGACGGCGCGCCGCGGCCCGGCGCGACGGTCGAGAACCACGGTACGATCACTGTCGCCGATCGCGGTATCGCCGCGCTGGTCGGACCCAACGTGGCGAACAGCGGCACGATCAACGCGCGGCTCGGCACGGTGATGCTGGCCGGCGCCGAGACCTTCAAGCTCGACCTCGCCGGCGACGGGCTGCTGTCGATCGACGTCACCCAGGCGGTGCGCAATGCCGGCGGCGCTACGGCGCTGGTGACCAATAGCGGCGTGATCGAGGCGCAGGGCGGCACGGTCGTGCTCACCGCCCATGCCGCCAGCGGGCTGGTCGAGGACGTGGTTCGACAGACGGGCCGGATCAATGTCGACGCCGCGGATGGCCGCGCGGGCAGCGTGTCGCTCCAGGCCGTCAACGGTGGCATGCGCGTCGATGGCGAGGTCTCCGCGTCGGGCGGTGCCCAGGCCGCCGCCGGCCGCATCGACATCACGGGCGACAATGTCGCGATCGGCGGCACGGTCCGCGCCGACGGCGCATCGGGCGGCAGCGTGCGCGCCAAGTCGAAGGGCACCACCCGCCAGACCGGCACGGTCAGCGCCCGCGGCCTCGCCGCCAACGGCAAGGGCGGACAGGTCGCGCTGCTTGGCGACAAGGTCGGCATGTTCGACTCCGCCCGTATCGACGCCACCGGCAATTCCGGCGGCGGCACCGTCCTCGTGGGCGGCAATTTCCAGGGCAAGGGCCCGGAGACAAACGCGAGCGTCACCTTCGTCGGCCCCGGCGCCGCCATCGACGCCAGCGCCTACATGACCGGCGACGGCGGCACCGTGGTCGTCTGGTCCGACCATACGACGCGCTATTACGGCTCCATCTCCGCCCGCGGCGGCGCGGAGGGCGGGGATGGCGGGTTCGTGGAGGTGTCCGGGAAGTCCTATCTCGATTTCGGAGGCAGCGTCGATCTGCGGGCGGCGCAGGGCAGGCTCGGGACGTTGCTGCTCGATCCCAAGAACATCGAGATCATCGCGACCGGAACGGATGACGCCGTCATAGACACGAACGATGCCTTCGCGGAAAGCGTTGCAGACAGCAAGTCGTTCACGGCCAGCAAGATCGTCACATTGCTCGACACGGCCAATGTCACGCTTCAAGCCAATACCGACATCAAGGTGAGCGAGGCGATCAACTCGTCGGCCAACGCAAATCCCGGCAACCTCACCCTTCAGGCCGGTCGGACGATCGAGATCAACGAGGATATCAATCTGAGGGGCTCCTTCTCCGCGACGGGGAACGATGCGGGCGCCGTTTTCGCGCAGCGTGACGGCGGAACCGGCAATATCCTCCTGAACGCGAATGTCACGACGACCGGTAGCCAGACATACACGATCGGGGCGCTGGTTGGCGGCGAACCGGGATCGATCAAGATCGGTGCCGTGACGATTTCGACGACGAATATCGATGTGACATTCGCGTCTGCGACGGTGCTGAGCGGGAACGTTGCGGTGAACACGGGCGCCGGGGCGGGGAACATCCTGTTCTCGAGCACGGTGAACGGGACGACGGCGGGTGCCGAGGCGCTGACGCTGACGGCCGGCACCGGCAACGTGACGTTCGCGGCTGCGGTCGGGACCGGAACGCGTCTTGGCGCGGTCTCGATCGCGAGCGCGACGGATGTGACCGCCAACGCGATCACCGCGGCGTCGCTGACGCAGTCCGCGGGCAGCGGGACGACGAGGCTGAACGGCGCGGTCGACACGACCGGGAACGTGTCGATCACGAGCGCCAACCTGGCCGTGAACGCCGGTGTGACGACGACGAATAACGGGACGGTGACGTTCGCCCAGACCGGGACGACGACGATCGCTGCGGCTGGCGACGTCGTGTCCGACGGTGCCGTGAGCGTCACGGCTGGCGGCGGGATCACGACGGCCGGCGACGTGACGACGACGAACGACAACGTGACATTCGCGTCTGCGACGGTGCTGAGCGGGAACGTTGCGGTGAACACGGGCGCCGGGGCGGGGAACATCCTGTTCTCGAGCACGGTCGACGGTGGGCAGAACCTGACGCTGACGGCCGGCACCGGCAACGTGACGTTCGCGGATGCGGTCGGGACCGGAACGCGTCTTGGCGCGGTCTCGATCGCGAGCGCGACGGATGTGACCGCCAACGCGATCACCGCGGCGTCGCTGACGCAGTCCGCGGGCAGCGGGACGACGAGGCTGAACGGC
>JBILLT010000094.1:0-9057 GCA_044375925.1 Chthoniobacteraceae bacterium
ACCGTGCTGGACCGAAAACTCGTCGTCCTGCTCGCAAAGATCCAGAACCGGGATCTCGCGGCGAGCCAGGAGGAACTCAAAGAATACCTGCAAGAGGCGCGGAATCTTGCCGCGGCGCTCCTGAAACTCATCGGCGCTTCCGAGGCGGACCTGACCTCCCTCCGCGGCGTAGTACCGATCCGCAAACAGCAGCTCACCACTCTCGTGTCCTCGGAACTGGCCCGCTCGCTTTCCGTCGAGCCTGACCGCCTCGACCCAAACTTGCTCGAGCAAAAAGTCCAGCAATCCGCGGACCGCTGTTCCATTTCGAGAAAAGAGCTCAAGGAATTCGATGAAGCACTTTCGCAGTTCGCCGAGGAAATCGACACCCTCGAACTGGAGGCCGCTCGCTCCAAACTCGTGGATTTAACCAACGACCTTTCAGGGATTCTCCTCTCGGTGTCGCTCAACCAAACAGCGATCCGCCTCGAGACCGCAGTCCTCCCTCAAATCGAGCTCTCCGAGGAAACGGCTCTGGAGATTGCCAGAGAAAACCGGCTGGATTGGATGAACGCGCGCGCACGCCTCGTGGACGTCTGGCGCACGATCGGCGTGCAGGCCAATGCGCTCCAAAGCGCGGTCGATTTCTCGATGTTCGGCGGGCTCGGGACCATCCGCAACCAAGCGGCACGATTCGATGGCCGCACAGGCACCCTGCGGGGTGCCCTGCGTTTTGACACCCCCCTGAACCGGCTGGCCGAACGGAATGATTACCGTGAAGCCCAGATCAACTACGAGCGCGCACGGCGCGACTACATGCTGTTCGAAGACCGGGTCAGCCAGAGTCTCCGCAACACGCTGCGCATTGTCGAAATCAGCCAGCTCAACTTTGAACTGCGCCGTTCTGCAATCCAGATTGCGATCTCCAAAGTCGACCTCGCAAAACTGCGCCTGCAAGAGCCTCCCAAACCCGGGGTGCAAGCCACCATCGGCGCGACCACCGCGCGCGACTTGGTGGACGCATTGAACGATCTGCTGGATTCGCAGAACGATTTCCTGAGCCTCCGCGTGGGATTCGATGTACTCCGTATGCTGCTCGACTTCGAGGTCGGCACCATGCAGACTGACGAAGAAGGGCTCTGGATCGATCCCGGCGTCATCACCCCGTCCTCCCTCACCGCCCGCGCCCCGAACTGGTCGGAGGTCTCCGATTCCAAATCCCCCGCAACCCCGCAACCCCGCGCCCCCAAGATCTCACCCCAAATCATTCCGCTTCGCGCGGATCCTGCGCCCGCCGTCGCCCAATCACCCTCCGGCACCCCGGCTTTCCGCGTTTCCTTTAAACAGGCGCCCCCCACCGTCCGATGAGCTCCACCGCACACCTTCCCTCACGCCCGCCGTTGACCAAGCGACAACTCCAGATCCTGGGAGGAATCACCGTGCTGGTCTGCCTCTTCGCATGGGGGCTGCCGAAGAAGGGCTCCAAATCCGGCTCGCGCTCGGCCGCAGCCGCCAAATCGCTCGTGCCGGCCGGGCCGATGACCGCCACGGCCAACGTCCGGCCGTACGTGGAGGAGGTGGTCGAACGCGGCGAAGTCGCCAGCTCCAGCAACGTTGAAATCCGCTGCATGGTGCAGTCCAAGAGCGCCCTGGGCACGCCGATCATCGAGATTGTCCCGGAGGGCACCTACGTCCAAAAAGGCGATTTTCTGGTCAAACTCGACGACTCTTCCCTGCAGGCGGATCTGGTCCAGCAACGCATCACCTGCCACACCACCAGTGCGCTTCTGACCGAGGCCCGCGCGGACTTTGAAGCCGCCGAACTCGCGTACAACGAATACGAATCCGGCACCTTCAAGCAGGAGCTCGGCGTGGTGGAGAGCGAGCGCTTTGTGGCGCAGGAAAACCTGCGACGCGCCGAGGAATACCTGCGCTACAGCAACAAGCTGGCGTCGAAAGGATACGTCACCGAGGTGCAGCTCGAAGCCGACAAGTTCGCCGTTGAAAAGGCGCGCAAGGAACTGGAGAACTCCTCCACCAAACTCGAGGTGCTCCACCGGTTCACCAAGGTCAAAACCATCAACCGCCTCAAGGCCGCCGTCGAAACCGCGAGCGCCAAGCTGCATTCCCGCGAAAACAGCAACCAACTCGAGGAAGAACGCCTCAAGAACCTCGAAGACCAGCTCCAGAACTGCAACATCACCGCCCCCACCTCCGGCCAGGTGGTCTACGCCAACCCCGTCGGCGGCGAACGCGACCCGCTCATCGCCGAAGGCAAACTCGTGCGCGAACGCCAGATCATCATCCGGCTACCCGACCCCCAGCGCATGCAGGTCTCCGCCCGCATCAACGAGTCCCGCATCGACAAGGTCAAAATCGGCATGCAAACCCGCATCCTCCTCGACGCGTTCCCGAACCGCCCGATGTGGGGCACCGTGCGGGCGATCAGCGAATACCCGCTCCCCGCCGCCAGCACGTACAGCACCATCAAGGAATACGCCGCCGACATCTCGATCGACGAACCCGAAAAAGGCGTCCGCACCGGCATGACCGCCCAGGTCGCCATCGAAGTCAAACGGCTCGACGAAGCCCTGCAGGTCCCCGTCCAGGCGGTTCTGGAACGCGGCAAGAAATTCTACTGCATCGTCACCCACGACGAAGACAACCTCACGGTGCGCAAAGTCGCCGTCGGCTCTTCCAACGGGCAGACGGTCATCATCAAGGACGGCCTCACGCAAGGAGAGGACGTCCTCCTCGCCCCGCAGAATTACGAGGAGGAGGTCGCCTTCCCGGAAGTCGTCCCGGGCGAAGAACCCGCAGCCACCCGGCCGCCCCGCCCGAAACTCGCGGCAGTCGATCCGGCGGAACCGGCAAAACCGAGCCCGCGCCCCCTCGGCCCGAGCACTCCCCAAAAAGTTTCGAAAAAAGCCGCCAAGGAACCCCTGCCGTAGCGTTCCTGCCCGGAGGCGCATTTCACCCGACGGACTCCGCGGCTCTCCTAAGTCATCCGCTTTTCTCCCACCTCATCCCCATTCTCGACGGTGTCAGCCCTTCACCCCCCTCCCAACGCAGGCACCCAGCCCGCACCGAGCGGACCGGATCAGATCGCGCCCGGAACGCCCATGGCGATCCGCTTGGAGGGAATCCACAAGAGCTACGATCTCGCGGGGGAACCCCTGCCGGTGCTCAAAGGCATCGATATGCTTGTGCCGGAGGGCGATTACATCGCCATCATGGGACCTTCGGGTTCGGGCAAAAGCACCCTGCTCAATCTGCTGGGCTGCCTCGACAAGCCCACCTCCGGAAATTTCTATCTGGGCAACGACGACGTGGCCTCCCTCGATGACGACTCTCTCGCGTTCATCCGGGCGTCGCGGATCGGATTTGTTTTCCAGTCCTACAACCTGATCCCGCAGCTCACGGTCATCGAGAACATCGAATCCCCCCTCTCCTACCAGGGGCATGTCACCGAGGAGGGACGGGCCTACTGCACCAAGCTGGCCGGATTGGTCGGGCTCGACCACCGGCTCACGCACCGCCCGCTCCAGCTCTCCGGCGGACAGCAGCAACGCGCCGGCATCGCACGCGGCCTCGCGAATTCGCCCCGCTACATCCTCGCCGACGAACCCACGGGCAACCTAGACTCCGTCACCTCGGGCGAAATCCTCGCGCTGCTGGACGAATTGAACCGGGAAGGCAAAACCATCGTCCTCGTCACCCACGAGGAAGATGTCGCCCATCACGCCCGCCGGATTGTCCGGCTCAAGGACGGGATGATCGTCTCCGACACCCGCCTGCGACCGCTCGAGAAAAGCTCTCAAAACGCGGATCCCGACATCGTCCCGGCGACCCCTGCCGTTTCGGGGAACAACCTCGCCGTGCTCCTGCGCACGGCGGAACTCGGATTCAAGAACCTTCTGCTGCATCCGCTCCGCTCCCTGCTGACCGTGCTGGGGATCTTCATCGGCGTGGCCAGCGTGATCTGGCTCCTTGCGATCGGCGAAGGCATCAGCGCCAAGGCCCAGGAGCAAATCGCCGAACTCGGCGCGAACAACATCATCCTCACCACCGTCATCCCTCCGCCCGAGCAGTCCTCCCGAAAAATCCGGGGCTTCGGGATCACCAGGGACGATATCAATACCCTCGAGGCCACCATCCCCAGCATCGTGAAGACCATCCCGATGCGCGAACTGGAGAAACGCTCCTTCAGCTACGGCTCCCGCCAGATGTACGGGCGGCTCGTGGGGGCCACGCCCGATTTACTCAACCTCCAGCATATGCGGGTCTCGCGCGGGCATTTCATCACCGCCACCGACGTCGCCCAGACCAACAAAGTCTGCGTGCTCGCCCCGAACGTGGCCGTCACCCTTTTCGGATACACGGACCCCATCGGGCTCGCCATCCATATCAACTCGGATTTTTACACGGTCATCGGCGTGCTCGAACAGAAGGAGGCGGCGGGTGAGATTCCGGGGGGGCGCGTGAAGGAGGAGTTCGCACGGGACGTGTACATCCCGATTTCGACGATGTGGGCGCAGGTGTACGACTTTTACGCCAAGACCGAGAGCGGGGTGCCGATCGCCTCCAAGCTGACGCTATCCCTGCGCGACACCTCCGAGGTGATCGACACGGCGGACGTGGTGCGGCGCACCCTCGCGCGGACCCATCAGAAGGAGGATTACATGGTCACCGTGCCGCTCGAGCTGCTCGAACAGGCGCGCAACACACGGCTGATGTTCATCGCGATGATGGGGCTGGTCGCGGCCATTTCGCTGGTGGTGGGCGGTATCGGGATCATGAACATCATGCTGGCGACGGTGACCGAGCGCACCCGGGAGATCGGGATCCGGCGGGCGATCGGGGCGCGGCAGGCGGATATCACGCGGCAGTTCCTAGTTGAGACGGTCGTGCTCTCGATCGGGGGCGGGCTGACGGGGATTCTCGGGGGGTTGGCTTGTTCGCCCGTGTTTGCGGTGGTGATGGATGTCATGCGGCGCGCGTTCCCGAAGTCGATGGCGGCGCTCCCCGAGGTGGTGCGCACGATGCACCCGATCGTGGTGCCGTGGTCGCTGCCGCTGGCGTTCGGGATTTCGGTGGCGATCGGGGTGGTGTTCGGACTGTACCCGGCCCGGAAGGCGGCGGAGATGAACCCGATCGAGGCGCTGCGCCACGTGACGTAGGGGTGGGTGGCGCGCCGAGGGGCCGCCAAGCCCGCGGGCGGAGCCTCGGGGGCTTGCACGAGAAGACATGGCGGCCCGTCCTTGGTTCCGGCCGCTTGGTCACCATGCCATTCGCCGGATGCGGAACCCGCGAGATTCCGTCACGGCTTAATTCGTTGGCAAAAACGCGCCAGCCGAATTCTGAAAAATGCACTTTTTTCGACATCTGCCGGAAAGGCCAATGAATCCAATTTAAAGCAATCCTTATGAATTACTTGCAAATGCTTTACCCACCCTGAATCCACCGCTTTCCGACACCTGACTGCAACAAATTTGTTGCACATTTCAAAAAGTTGATCCAAAACGGCGAGCGTCGGATGGTGCCCCCCATGGGCGATTCTGGCATTACACAACCATATAACCACCCACAGAAATATGTTGAATCGTAGCATTACAACCACACTTGCAGCTCTGGCCATCGCCGGCGCATCCGTGACCGCAGCGTACGCAAGCGAAGAGGCTCTCCTCGACGCGCTGGTCAAAAAAGGCGTGCTCAAGCAGGCCGACGCACAGAAAATCAAGGCCGAATCCGCCCACCATGGTTCCGGCGGCAATTCCAAGATCAAGCTGAACGAATCCGTGAAGGAAATGGCGATCTACGGCGACCTGCAACTCCGCTGGCAGCATGCCCAAGCTCAGCAACAAATACCGACTGGACAGCCGCTCAACACACCGGCTGCACCACAAAGCGGCGGCAACTTCCAAGATCAGAGTTCCCGTTTTCGTTTGCTTTTGGGAACCCGCTTTACCCTCACTGACGGGGTCTTCGGCGGCGTGGAACTTGCAACCTCAAATGCGGGAAGTTCCGTTGATCGGTTCAACACCTACGGTGCGAACGCCAACAACGGCGATTATGGTCTTGGGATAAGCAAGGCATATGTTGGCTGGAACGCGACCCCGGAAATCAAACTGATCGCAGGTCGCCAAAGCATTCCATTCTACTCCACCGAAATGGTCTGGGACAACGACGTGCGCCTAGACGGTGTCACGGAGGACATCAACCTGGGTAAACTCCTTGGGCTCGGGGATGGCCTCGGATTGCACTTCATTGCGGGCCAATTCATCATGGGAAATCAGCAGTCGTATATTGCCGACATCAACCCAACCGGCAATAATCTGAACACCGATGGTTGGATGTATCAAGGGCAGTTCAAAATTACGGCAGACCTGGGTGCCAAGCTGACTTTTGCACCAGGCTTCCTATGGGCAAACGGTGCTAATGACAGCGGTAATAATCCCGGCGGTGGAAAAGGAACACTCGGTCTCGGCGGAATTGGCGGACAATACCAGGATGCCTACTTGAGTGATCTCGCGGTTCTCCTTCTTCCCGGTGACGTGACCTTCGATGTCGCAGGAACAAAAGCCAAGTTCCTCTGGGATTTCGCTTACAACTTCGGCGCAAGCGTCTCGAACAATACTGACGCCACACAGAGGCTCACGCCAAACCTAAACCTACCGGGCGACACAAGTTCAACGCAGGACAGTATGGCGTGGCTTGTTGGGATGCAGTTGGGTCAGAACAAGCATAAAGGTGATTTGTCTGTGTTCGCCAACTACCGTGAGGTGGGTGCCGCTGCGGTCAACGCCGCGTTCAGTGACTCCGACTTCGCGCTGGGCTTCCTGAATCAGCGTGGCTTCCAAGTCGGTGTGGCATACAGCCCCACGAATTCCACCAAACTCTCCCTGACCTACAGTGCGTCGAGTAATTTGGATCAGGATGGCGCTTACCCGCAGCTCCAGGGTGCAGGCAACCTTCCGTTAACTAACCCTGTGACTCCTGGCGTTAACAATAACAACGGAGTGAACACCACGCATCTGGTTGCACTCCAGTTGGGCGTGAAGTTCTAATTCAGACTCTGATCTGAATCACATTTGGGCGGGGTTCCTCTGGAGCCCCGCCCTTCTGTTTACCCGCATCCTACTTGACTCCCAGACCCGCACTTCGCTTTCCTCTTCTTCGCATGAAAACCACCCTCTCCGGCGCCATCGCCGCGCTCTGCCTGCCCGCCCTTTCGCTCGCCGCCGACTCCGTCTCCGGCGAATCCAAATCGTTCACCGGCAACCTTGGCATCAACGCCGCCACCGCCTACATCAACCGCGGCGTGGTCCAGAACCGGCACGGCCTGAATTTCCAGCCCTACGCCAACCTCTCGCTCAAGGCGCACGAGGGCGACGGGCTCATCGACAAGGTGGCGTTCCACCTCGGCTTCTGGAGCAACTTCACCGACGCCAACAGCCGCATGGGCAACAACAAAGTCTGGTCCGAATTCGACCTGATCCCAGGCGTCTCGCTCGGCATGGGCAAGTTCACCCTGACCGAATCCCTGCAGCTCTCGCACTTCCCCTCCAACCCCGCGTTGCGCAACTTCCGCGGCCTCCAGAGCCGCCTGAGCTACGACGACTCCGACCTGCTCGGGGCGCTGGCGCTGCACCCGACGCTGACGCACTTTGCGAGCCTGAGCGGAACGCCCGGATTCGGAATGGGCGCAGGCGGCCACTACTGGCACTTAGGCGTCGCCCCGAGCATCGGTCTCGGGCCGGTCACGCTCTCGGTGCCTCTGGGCTGGGCGCTGACTTCCGGCAACTTCTACACCACCGGCCAGAACGGCTTTGCCTATACCTCCGCCGGGCTTGAGGCGCGGTACAACCTGCCGTTTGCAACCGAAGCGGGCCACTGGACGGCGAACGCGTCGTTGATCTACTACAACTTCGACGCGAGCACGACGGGGAACCCCTCGAACAACGACGTGGTGGGCAGTGTCGGAATCGGCGTGGCGTTCTAGCCGCGCGCGGGTCCGGCAGCCGGCTGGCTGCAGGAAAGAGGGCCGACTGGCTGCGGATAAGACAGCCCACCTGGTTGTCGGCCGGATAGGATTTTAGGAAGGGGCCCCGGTTATTTGGCCGGTGCCCCTTGCTCTTGGATGGTGGACGTGCTATCTTAGACATACCTGCGTGAGACCCACGCTTCTGGGAGACTGGAAGGGTGGTTTTGAGCGAACAGCGGGGGGCGTACTGGTTTCGACTGATAGGTGGAGACACAGACGGCATGCCGAGGAAGCCTGGTTGGCCTCGTTAAAATCTCTGGGCAAACAAACAAACGCTAACGATTACGAAGATCTAGCTCTTGCTGCTTAATTAGCGGCAACGTCTCCGAGCCAACGCCTGCTAGGCGCGGAGGCGGCGTCAGCAGGCTGGCCTTGGGGGGGAGTAACCGCCGCCTGGGGTGAGATCGACCGTGGTTGCCCGGGAAAGCGCGACCCGCCCGTTGGTGGCGTTCTCCTTGAATTGAAAGCGGTGCTAAGCATGTAGAAGTTTGTGACAAAGTCTTTCAGGACAGGGGTTCAACTCCCCTCGCCTCCACCATTCAAAGCGGCACTAAATCCACAGTGAAGCCGCTCAAAACAAGGTGTTTACAGGAGGTGTCTCTGATGTTCTTTGCGCAGTCTCACCCCAATCTGGCGTGACATTTTCTTCATATGCTTTCATATGAAAGGATGGCTCCAAAGAAGCAGTCAAAGACACCAAACCGCACCACGATCAAAAAATCACTGAGCGGATTTTCTGTTTCCTTCTATCCCTACGCAAATGGGACCTGCGGGACCTACTTTTGCTATGCGGGCAATCCAGTCAGGAACACCTACAAGACCTACACGCAAGCTTTCGCTGAGGTGAAAAGAGAACTGGAAAAGCTCGCCCAAAATCCAGACGAGTCCAAAAGCCTTTATCCGCTCAAGCACCCAAGTCGCTACTATCACGAAATAGAACTGTTCCTCGATGAGAAATGCGAAGGGGCGACATTGCGTGATGCAATTGACTTTTACGTAATCAACCACCAAAGGACGAAGCTTGTCCCCATGAG
>JBILLT010000099.1:0-8175 GCA_044375925.1 Chthoniobacteraceae bacterium
CAGTCTCTGCTTAGTGACGACGTCCTCGCAGGGATAGGGTCTGGCGGGCCCGGCTTCAACAATCACCGCTGGAGGGAATTGATTTTTCTGATTTCTCTAGTCGGCAATTTGAAGGAACTACCTTCCAGGGAGCGGCACAAGGTGATGTCAGACTACGAAACGTTCGTCGAGTGGATCGCTCATGTTCCGGACGAACGCCACCGGCAGTTTCGGCATATGCTGAGATTTTTTTGCTTCCCGGACCGCGTTGAGCGCATCTCCTCAAACCGTGAGCGCGGGGGGCTCCTCGCAGGCTTTGGAGTTGCGACAAAGAAAGATGTCAAGGAGTGGGGAGATCAGAAATTTGATGACGCGCTACTAGCATTGCGAAAAACACTTGAGGCGGAACATCCGGACGAAGTGTTAGACTTTTATGAGGCCCCATTGCGAGAGCGCTGGAGGCCCATCGAGGAAGAGCAGACAGAAAACGGCGTTACTCGTCGCTTCTGGGTGGAGAAAACGATCGCAGAAGATCGTCCAGATCGGAATGAAGGGCCTCATTCCCTTGGAAAAGCGCTTTGGTCTCCCCAGCGCGCGGACGGCAATCGAGACATTTATAGACTAATGCGCGAAGTCCGAGAGGGTGACATAGTGTTCCACTTCGTCGATAACAAGGAGCTTCGAGGTATCTCAGTAGCTTCGAGTCATGCTGACGACTCGTTTGTAGGCGTTGAGGGGACTGAGTGGGCTGGCCGTAAGAGCTACCGGATTCCACTTCGTGAGTACCGCCAATTGACCCTGCCTATTCATCGGTCCGAGTTTCTCGCGAATAACAACTATCGAACTCGCATATCGAACATGCTCGAGCAGCATCGTGGTTTATTCTTCAATAAGGAATTCAATCTCAATCAGGGCTCCTACCTCACAGAAGCTCCAACAGAGCTAGTTCAGCTGTGGGATGAGATTTATCGGCAAAAGGCTGGGGGTGCTCTATTTCCCGGAATTGATTTAGTAAGTCTCTGCCCAGTCAACAGCGCTACCGCGCCGACGAATCACGAGCCTTTCGACTCTAAAAGTGTCGATGCGTTTGAATACGCCCTGCGACAAGGTGGCGTTATCGTCTCGCGTACGTTGATTGTTCGATTACTTTCGTCACTTGTTAGCAAAAACTTAGTCTTGCTAACGGGACTGGCCGGTTCCGGTAAGACAAAGATTGCGCAGGCGCTCGCTCGTTGGCTGCCATCGTCATCAAACTGCTTTCGCGTTGTCGCAGTTGGGGCGGATTGGACGGGAAACGAGAATGTCCTCGGCTATCCCAACGGACTCGAGGAAGGGTCATATATCAGCAAGCCTTCACTGGAAGTAATTCTCCACGCAAAAGCTAACCAAGCCATTCCCCATTTCCTAATTCTTGACGAGATGAACCTGTCTCATGTGGAACGTTACTTTGCGGACATCCTCTCGGCTATCGAGTCAGATGAGAAAATCCACCTGCATCAAGATTGGGAGAGGAGAGCGAATGGCGCGACCATCCCCGCTGCAATCGAACTTCCAAAAAACCTGTTCATCATCGGCACGGTAAACGTTGACGAGACTACTTACATGTTCTCGCCAAAAGTTTTAGACCGGGCGAACGTGATCGAGTTTCGCATGGACGCTGATGAGTTGGAAACTTTTCTGTACAATCCGGCTAAGCCAGAACTATCGAAGCTCGATCACAAGGGAGCGTCCTTCGGGAGGGCTTTCGTGGATGCGACGAAAGATCCGGCAGACCTTAGCAGCGAGGAAATGAGGGGTGTGAAGGCGGCTTACAATGCCGAGATGCTGTTGCTCTTCAAAATGCTGCAGGCCCACGGCGCGGAGTTTGGCTATCGCACGGCTTATGAGGCGGCACGCTTCATCTACTTCTACAAACTGCTTGGCAATCACCCAGATGGCGACACCAGTTGGTTCCCAGGTGCATTCGACTGCGTGGTTTTCCAGAAGCTATTGCCGAAGCTGCATGGCTCGCGGGCCAAGCTGGGGCCGGTGCTCAAGAAGCTGTGGTTTCTGTGCGTGAGCGATGCGACTCGCCGTGGCGCGGACGCGCTCAAGGCGGCGGACGAGGCAGCGCGTTCGACCGACAAGAAGGCAGAGCCGTCGGTCGTCGTCCCGGCTGGTGCGCCGTATCCTCTCAGCGCGGAGAAGATTGGCCGGATGTGGCGACTTTTGATTGAAAACGGATTCGCCTCCTTCGCCGAGGCATGAGGTCATGCGCGTTCTTACTGATACCAGCGTTCCGTTTCGCTCGCCGTCCGGCGCAGTGGTGGCCCACATCACGCTTATGCCGGTGAAGGATGCGGAGAGCGCATCTACGGCACCGCTGGCGGAGACGGATGACGAAGACGCCCGTGAACACGGGGAGACGACGGTTCAGTTGCGCGAGTCCGAGCGGTACGAATATGAAGTGGTGTCCACCAACGGCATTGACTTGCGACTGCGTTGCAGTCTTTCCAGCCGTCGCCGCAGTCTTGGCACTGGCGGAGAGAAGCCGGATGCGGGACTCATCGAGACGCGTTCTTTTTGCGGCACGCTCCTGCTAGAGCTGGTCGAGGGCGAGGTGGATAACGCGAAGTCAGCGGTGGCGTCGGCGTTGCTAGACGTCCGCTCGCTCAAGCTGGACTACCGGACGGAATACCGGGGGATGCTACGGCGGCTGTCGGATGAAATCGCGGGGCTGGTGGCCGATGCGCGGTCATCAGCCAAGGCCGGTTTCCGCTCCACATTTGAAGACCTGACGGATGCGGGCTGGCTGCAAATCCAACTGGAGTTGCTGCGCGAGACGCTGGATAGCGCCGATTTCTCCGCCGCGCTGCAACGCATCCTTAGCTTTCCCCATGAGCGGCTGTCCACGGTGAGCGATTCCGTTTCCACCGACCGACCGATTCGCTGGACGCCGTCGGCGGTGCGGCAGTTGGTAAAGGGCAATCCGCGCCGCGAGGTTCCGGCGTCGCATCAGCTAAGGACGCAACTCGGTTTGGAGTCCGTCGCCGAGCGAGTGCTGGTGCCGCGCAAGTCGCGGGACCTGGACACGCTGGAGAACCGATTTGTGAAGTTCGCGCTGGGCGAGTTCCGAGCTTTCCTCACGCACGCGCAGGGCGTTTTCGAGTCGTGTGCGGGGTGGGGCGCATCGGCGGCGTTGTCGCGGAGGTTGGCGGCCGCGGTGGAAGATTGGCTTGGGCGCAGCTTGTTCCGAGAAGTGGGCGAAATGCGTTTCGCACCGCTGGGCAGTCCGGTATTGCAGCGCAAGGCGGGCTATCGCGAGGTGCTGCGCTCGTGGTTGCGGTTTCACACAGCGGCGGAGCTTTCATGGGAAGGAGGCGAGGAGTTGTTTCATGCGGGGCAACGCGATGTGGCGAGCCTCTACGAGTATTGGCTGTTCTTCGAGTTACTGGGCTGGTTCTGCCAGAAGTGCCGGGAAGGAAATCGTCCGGCGGTGGAAGAGTTGATTGAAGGGCTGGAAGAGGGTTCGCCGAATCTGCGGCTGCGGAAGCGCATGGAGCTGGGACCATTTGTTGGTACGTTCGCGGGGCAGAGCCGCCGATTGAATGCGCGCTTCGCCTATAACCGACGCTTTGAAGTGACGCAGGACAGGCACGCGAGCGGAAGCTGGACACGCCGGTTGCATCCCGACTACACGCTGACCTTTTGGCCCGAGGATTTGAGCGAGGCGGACGCGGAGCGGCAGGAGCTGCTGGTGCATGTGCATTTTGACGCGAAGTATCGTGTGGAAGACATCGAGGGCTTGTTCGGCGCGGAAGGAGCGGACGACGCTGACGATGAGGTGGAGGGCAACTACAAGAGGCAGGACTTGCTGAAGATGCACGCCTACCGGGACGCCATCAAACGCTCGCAAGGTGCGTATGTGCTTTATCCAGGGCGGGCGAATGCGGCGGTGAAGCTGAAGGGCTTTCACGAAATCCTGCCGGGGCTGGGTGCATTCGGTGTCGCACCGGACGAGAACGGAGTGGCGCAAGGTTTGGAATCACTGGAGAAGTTCTTGGATGAAGTGCTGGCGCATCTGGGAAACCGCACGACGGCACAGGAGCGCGTGAGCTATCACGTCGCCGAGAGCTACACGTTGAAGGAGGAGCCTGTGCAGTATGGCTCGCTGGTGCTGGCAGAGCGGGACGAGATGAGCGACACGATGCGGGCGCTGCCGCCGTCCGAGCATCATGTAGTGGTGGCTTGGTATCACACACCGGAACAACTAGCATGGACGCTAGATAAGTGCATCGCGAACGTGCGGTTAGGAGACCGACCGGGGACGTGGAACATTCCGCCAGAGATGGCCTCAGCGCGGCACGTTCTCCTGCGGACGCACGACGGCAAAGTGACAGAAGGTTTATTCCGTCTAACGAAGCCGGGCTACAGGGTCTATTCCGCGAGCGACCTCAAGGCGAGAGGATACCCCGGCGCAGCTGGTGGCGAGATTTACGCAGTCTTTGAAGTGGAGCCGGATGCCGCCTACGCAGGGCGAAAGTGGGATGAGCCAGAAGTGACGAAGCAGATTAAGGCGTTCGAATCTCGCAGGTCTTACCGCCAAGTGAAAACGTTGCATCGACGTTCACCCGACCCGCGAGTGCTGAGTTTACAGGAGCTTTTGCGGGCGATGCACTAAGCGGATTTCGAGAGATTCAGTTGTCACAGGTCGCATGGATCAGCGTTTGATGTGTGGGGCGGTACAAATTCAGGATCCCGCACACCTCGAACAAAAGCACCCCAAGATCCGCGCTTGAAATCGAACCGCTCGTATCCACCGCGACGCGCACCCTCACGATTTCCCCAGCCAACTTCTCCAGATACATCTCGCGCCCGGTGAAGCGCTGATCGAACCCTGCAAAATCCACGAGCGTGCTCAACAAAAACCGCCATAACAGCGTTCGCCATTCCAGCGGCGGACCCGTCACCTGCGCCACATGACGCAGCATCCTGTGCTGCACTTTGCCGCCCGCGGTCGATTTCATCAGCGTCTGTGCGTGACGGATCGCTTCATGCCCGCGCGCCTGCGTCTCCTACCGCGAGAATCCCGTCGAGGGGGTGTTCGATGGATGGTTATACCTGCTCCGTCGCGAAAGGCTCCGCCGCCGCCGACAACTCAAGACGCTCAATCAGGCGCCGTCGCAGAATTGCGGTGATTGCCTCCGCAAGCCGGAAATTCATGCTCACCCGGGTGCGCCACATAGAGCTGCTCAAGCGCGAGGTCCTGCAGCGCGGTGCGCATCGACTTTGTCGTTCCGGGCTGGTCTGAAAACTTGAACTCGAAGCCCAGCCGTCACCCCCCGTGCAGCAGCAGCAGATCGAGCTTTGCTGCCAGCGCTCAATTGACGTGAGCAGATACCATTCTGCCCACTCTTCTCCCACAAGTTCCTGAGGACTCAAATCGGAATCAGCAAGCTTCGCCGTAATCTTGCGGTCTGACGTGCGACCAATTCAGTCAATTCGGGAAATACCCCGGGCGTCTCTGGAAAACTCTTTGCGCATTCGAGATCAGCCGAGCCGAGCGATGCGATCGCATCCTCTACTCACCCCATGCCCAGCCTCGCGATCGTTCCGAACGGCACCCCACGGGCAAATACCAAAACTCTCCTTCAATGTGCTGCTGAAGTTCGTCGTGGGCCCTCCATAAAGACTCTTGACGACGGCCGTACCGGAACTCGGTTGAATTCGAACAACGATTAAATCTTCAGTCTTCTCACGAAACTGCCTAGGCGCAAATTTGCCCCACCACCAATCCACACCGGTCAGAATCTTCGTCATTTCGTCGTTTATGGCGAAAGCCTCATGGACTCTCTCTCTCAACGCCTTGGAGTCCATGGCTTGCCCCGGGTCACACCGCGTGAACTCCGCCGCTATCGCCAGTTCTACCAGGGCTATCCCCGAATTTGGGAGTCAGTGACTCCCAAATCTCTCGCGGAGACGGACTCGATCCTGCTGCGGCCCGAGGGGCCGCCGAAACGCAGAGGAGAACAGCGCACAAATCTGGAAACCTTTTTCGGGAAGTTCAAGCTGTTCGCTGACTTGGAGCGGGGGCAGGACGCTCTCGCCCTCTCCGGCCGGGCAAGATTTTGCGAGTCTCAGCTCGTGCGGTTCAGGATTTGTGGCATGTTACCAGCAACAACACCTCCCACGCCTCTCCACGATGCGCACCAAGGGAGGTTTCTTATTTTCTGGGCCTCGTATGTTCAGAAGGAGGTGCGCGTGAGCAAGCCGAAGGATGCTAAGACCTACCTAGAGCAGCTTGATATCCTGAAGGCGCGGGGACTGGTGGTGGACGATGAGGCTTTCGCACTGCATTGCCTGGAGCACCACAATTACTACAGGCTCTCGCCTTATCGCTTTCCCTTCACGCATCCGGGCAACAGAGACACCTTTCTGCCGGGCATCACTTTCGCGTCCCGACGAGATGATTTCCCACGCGCAGGGAGCAGTCGGACTTCGGCATATTACGAAGGGGAAATTAGAGAGTATTCGTCTTCCCCTCCCTCCGCTCGCGGAGCAGAAGCGGATCGTGGCGAAGGTGGATGAGTTGATGGCGTTGTGTGATCGGCTGGAGGCGCAGCAGCAGGAACGGGAGGAGCAGGCCAGCCAGCTCGCCCGCGCGTCGCTGGCCCGCTTTGCCGAAGCGCCCACCCCGGCCAACCTCCAGTTCCTGTTCCATTCCTCCTTCCGCATTCCTCCTTCAGACTTACGCAAGTCCATCCTCACCCTCGCCGTCCAAGGCAGACTCTTCCCCCAAGACCCAAACGACGACGAGTTGCCCAGCAGGGAAGACTTTCGCAGAGCTGTCGGTGAACTATCAGCTGCGCTCAATATTAGGTCGTCCAAGGAAGCAATCGACAAAGCCGAGCCGATATTCGATGTCCCCCAACGATGGCGATGGATGCCACTTGCAGACCTCGGCGTTGCTCAAACAGGGACCACACCAAGCAAAAATGACCAAATAGCTTTCGATGGTGAAATTCCATTTATCAAGCCAGCAGCTATCACCCTTAACGGTGTTGATTACTCAACCGAGAGTCTTACGCGAAATGGAGCCGAAAGCGGTAGTCGTCTTGCTCCAAGGGGAAGTCTTTTGATGGTCTGCATCGGGACAATCGGGAAGTGTAACTTAATCGACCGAGAATGTGCGTTTAATCAGCAAATCAATTCGATGTTGCCGGTTGCATGGGTTGAACCCCAATATCTCCTAGTTGCGGTACGCTCATCCTATTTTCAAGAAGCTGCGTGGGAAAGATCGAGCAGCACAACGATCGCGATCCTGAACAAGGGAAAGTGGGTTTCTATTCCAATCCCAATCCCGCCTCTTGCCGAACAACGCCGGATCGTGGCCAAAGTGGAGGAACTGATGGCCTTGGTGGACGCATTGGAAACCCAGCTCGCCGCCTCCCGCGCCACCGCCGCCAACCTCCTCGCCGCAATCGTCGCCGAACTCACCGCCTCCTAAGCCATGCCCGTCCAACACGCCCTCTGGAAAATCGGTAAACCGCCCACGCCCCTGGCCACGGGCACGCTCCAAAACGAACAGCAGTTTGAGGACATGATCGTTTCCGCGCCGGAGATTCTTTCCCGCGAATGGATGCTCATCGGCCGTCAGGAACCCACCGGACTGGGTGGCCGCATCGACCTTCTGGCCATCGCTCCCGACGCCTCGCTTGTGCTCATCGAGCTCAAACGCAACCGCACCCCGCGCGAAATCGTAGCGCAGGCGCTCGACTACGCCTCCTGGGTCGAGGCGCTCACCGCCGATAAAATCGTCCAAATCTACCAACGGTTTTCCAAGGGCGGTAATCTCGGCGAGGCGTTCCAAAAGCGCTTCGGCGCGGAGTTGGATGAGGAAAACCTCAACAAATCCCACCAGATCCTTCTCGTCGCAGCCGAGCTCGACCTCTCCACCGAGCGCATCATCGGCTACCTCAACCAGCGCGATGTGGCGATCAACGTGCTTTTCTTCCAAGTCTTCTGGGAGGTGGGCTTGTTTGGCAACCAGAACACGGTGTGTCAGCCGAGCACCCAGAGATGGCGCCATACGATCGAGCGGCTCAAGACCCGGTTCCGAAATTGGGACGCGCAACTGGGTTGAGCCCCGACCATCATACTGTCTGCCGCGCTATCGAAACTGGGGAGGTTGGGCGCTGGTCGGGGAACTGTTGGCGG
>JBILLT010000172.1:0-2647 GCA_044375925.1 Chthoniobacteraceae bacterium
GCTCGCGGATGACAATCTGCTAAGCCTCGATGAGGCCGCCAAAAAGCTCGCCGAGCTCTCACCTGCCAAACCGTAATACCGACTACGTGATGCAACTCCTTCGATTTTCTATGCCGGCATTTGCGCTGCTTGTTTTTGCTCTCGCGAGTAAATCTGCGGCCTCCGAACCATCCATGACCATCGCGAAGAGCGCCTCGCTTGGTGCCTATGGGGGTTATTCGCTTTCCAAGCCCGACCTCGACCGCCTGGAGAAGCTCTATTTGAAGCCCATGCAGGCTGCATCTTTCAATACGATCGATCTCAAATTGCAACCGACAAATCTGAACCTTGCCGGGTCCCCCGAACGCAGACAAGCGCTCGAAGAACTCGTGCGTCGAGTGCGCGAGCACGGTCTCGATCTTGGACTTTATCTCTATCCTCACCCCCACGATTCCTCTCGCGACCCTGCCTCTTCGAAGGCGCCTGCCTGGATTGGGCCGAATGGAATAGAGAATCCAACCCTCTACAGCCTTGCACACTGGCGAGCATGGCAGGAACTCTTTGGAAATCTTTTGGAGCTGGCGGAAACCACCTGCCCAATGCCTGTCTCTGCCCTCAAAATCGACCTCGAAACGATGTCGAACAGCGCCATCTCCTACGATGACCAAACGTGGGAAAAATTTGCAACGGAGCACCGACTGGATGTGGCAGCGACCCGCGAGTCCAGACGGAAAATCCTTGAAGATGCCGGCATGGCCTCAAATTACCATGCTGCCTTCAAAGAAGCCGTCCAAGCAAACCTTCGTCGCCTCGCGGACGAGGTGCTGAAGCGTAATCCGAAAGTCCAACTGGGGTTTATGCCCGCACATCCCGGCAACTGGATTTACGAAGCGGCCATGACCAACTTTACACGGGCCGATGGACGCTTTATCGCAGATGATTGGAGCCTCTATAACGGGAATGGCATGGATGAAAGTGTGGTGGAGGGGTTCGCTAAAATCCGCAAGATCAACCCAAAGGCCTCAGTCATTCAGTGGTTTCGCGTCAACAACTATGCTCCAAAAAGTTTCGAAAGCCATGCCTACCATGTGGCACTGACGTCTGATGGATACAGCTTTTGGTCCTTGCAAATGCTCGAGCCCGACCTGAAAAAAACGGATCTTGCGCTGCCTCCCAATGCCAAACCGTCAGACTACTGGGAATCGTTAGGAAAAGCTAATTCTCAGGTGCGAGCTCGCCTGGCCGCAGGCCACTCCACACCCGACGCTGTGCAGGTTCCTCTCGCAAAAATCGAACCGCTTGTTGCCCAACTCGACTTGAATGTGGTGCAGTTTCCCGACCTGCCGCCGACTACCGCGGCGCGGCCTAGCGGATCTCGCTCTTTTTTGCTTCGAGAGCAGTCCGTCATATTTTTCCACTCGCGCGCAGGTGATACTACGGAGATCAAAATCCGCCATGTCGCAGGAAATCGGCGACCGATCGGGCTTCGCTACAACATCCTGAATATCGAAAAGCGGGTTCTGCGCGACGAGTCCATCTCTCCTGGCGCAGAGGAGGCGATTCGTTTTGTTGCGCCAGAGACAGGTATCTATTCGCTGGTAACGACAGGTGGACTGGGCGGACCTTGGTATTCTGTAACAATCAAGGATCAGCATCATGCGCTCGATACCCGGACCACCAAGGCGTATTTCTTCGTTGAGAACACTGCTGAGTTTTTTGCATGGTCCCCTCGCGGTCGCTCCGGGACACAGCTTCGCACCGGAAGAACCCAGCAGGTCTCGGTCTGTTTCGCAGAGGAAATTCCAGCTCAGGTATTGGTGGAAGGGCAGGCATTGCCAATGCCCGTCGGCGGCCAGGAACCGCTTCTTCCGATATCGCTCGGTATCCCGGAAAAACGTCCCGAAGGAGTCTACACCCAAGATGTCTTCATTGAGTCAACCGCTGAAATGCCAACTTTTTTAATCCCAGATAAAGACTTTTTGCCATGGCAGTGGTGACTGTTCTACCCCGGAATTAGAAGGTCAGAAAGAGAGCGTGCCGGGGACAGGCACTTTCTCACGCTTTCTCATCGGTCACCTTCTATTTCAGAGAGTCCACGATTGCGGCTACATTGTGTCGGTACATCCCTGCGTAAGTCGCGGCCGCACCTCCTCCCAGCCCGTCAGCGTAAAGCATGGGACCGACCGCTGCACCGCTCTCCCGTGTAATCTCCCGAAGTACCTTTGGATTCACAATGCGCTCCGGAAAGATAGCCTTCACCTTTCTCAACCTGATTTCCTCGATGATCCGCGTCACTTTTTCCGCGGAAGGCTGATCGGCTGTTGTGATGCCCTCGATGGCGTAAATGGTGAAGCCAAAGTCGCGCGCGAAATACTGGAAGGCGTCTTGCGAGGTAACCAACCGGCGGTCAGCACGGGGCAGTTCGGCAACCTTCGCATTCGCCCAGTGTTTCAGAGCGTCCAGTTCCGAGAGATACCGCTCGGAGTTCTGCTTGAAAACGGTCCGTTCGGCCGGCTTTGGTTGAAACCCGTGGGGATGCACCCCGGGCTTCACATGTGCATGAACCTTCACCGTGTCGCAACCCACCCCTCCGGCTATTTCGCTAAGAACGTTTGAGAAACTCGAAACACGCAAGGCCTCCCCAGCGAGAGCGTTGGCGCAGATTCCG
>JBILLT010000160.1:0-2638 GCA_044375925.1 Chthoniobacteraceae bacterium
AAAGCTTTACGCGCTGCATCAACCTGCGCAGGAAACGCGGCAACCGCCTTCTCTTTCGCAGCCGCATCGTCGGATTTGGACTTCAAGGCGTCCGCGGACTTTTTTGCCCGGTCCTTCGCGGTGCTCGCAGCCTTCTCCGCCTCCGCGAGGGTTTCCTTTTGAAACACAAGATTCGCCTCCTCAATCTGGGAGCGGCGCAGTCCCTCTTCAGCGGCGGCGTGCGCGGCGGGATCGCCCTTGACCTCAAACAGCATTTTTCCCTCGAAATCAAAAACACGCAGCACCGCGTCATCCCCTGCTGCCGCGATTTTCTTACCTTCCGCTGCGACCGCGAGCGCAACCACCTTCGCGGGCGCTTTGAATTGCTTGACGGGAGCCGACCCGCCCGACTCCCACACGGCCACGGTGGCGTCCGCACATCCTACCACGGTGAAAGAGCCCGCAGCTGCGACCGCAACCACTTGGGCAGGGTGAGCTGCGCGTTCCCGGACAGGCTGGCCCGAACCAAACTCCCATTCTCTAAGAACCGTGTCAGCCGCGCAAACGAACAACGCTTTTCCATCGCGCCTCCACACGATCGACTTCGGGCTCCCGGGATTTTCCATCGAAACCAACCGGCCATCGCCGCGGCTCCACACATGCACCGCGCCGCCCTCGTTGAGGAGGGCAACCGCACCGGCATCGGGAGACCACTCCAGTGAAACCACCGGTGCTGGAGTTTCAAACGCGTGCGCTACTTTTTCCAACTGATCCACCTCCCGGACCGACACCGCGTTTCCGGAGGCCGTCGCCACCCAGCGGCCGTCTTCGGAGACCGCTGAAATTCCCGCGCCGAAATTCAACGCCTTGGAAACAGTCTCTCCCGTGCGTTTCCAAACCTTCAGTTCGCGGAATCCACCGGAAAAAAGGAGCCGGGCATCCGGCGAAAAACACAGCGACTGCACCTCATCGCTGTGGGCGCTCGCATGAAACACTTCCCGCCCCGTGGACACTTCGTAAATGTAAATCTGGTTCCCGCGCGAGCATGCGGCAAAACGGCCGTCCGCCGAAGCCGAGACCGCGTAGATCGAGCGCAGATGGGGCGGCAACTGCTGCCAATTGAGTTCCCTCACCTGGTTGCTGCCAACTTTCGCGCCTTGATCAATCCAACGCTTTAGAAGACCGATCTGATCGGGTGAAAGATTCTTGGCTTTCACTTTGTTGTCCCGTGGCGGCATCGCCGACTCGGCGTCCTCATGTACTGCAGCCTTGATCAGCAGACTCTCCGCGCCCTTCCCCGGCGCAGCCGCCGCACCGGAATCGCCTCCCTTGAGGATATCCGCGGGCGACTCCAGATTGAGACCGCCCTTGCGAGTGGTCTTCGAATGGCAGGACACGCAGTTGTCGCTCAAAAACGGAAAAACATCCGTCGAAAAATCGACAACTTTCGACGGCTCGGGCTCCCGCACCGGAATCACCGCGAGGAGCGGAGCGCACACCGAGAAAAAGGCGATGCAAGCGGATCTGTGGTACGGGGAGGTTGTGATCATCGGCGCGGAATATTTGTCACTTGGCCGGCGCGGGCGCCGCGGGCGGCTTCACTTCGGCGGCCTTGGCCGCGGCCGACACCTGGATCTGCACCACCGGCGAATACACGGTGGTCACCACATCGCGTCCGGCGACTTTGGCCTTCGCCTGGGTTGTGAAATAAACACTGTGCAGCCCCTCCGGCAGCTTGGTTGCCGCAAGATCGAGCGGAATTTTAACGGTCTCCGCCTTCGCATCGGCATCAACGTCCTTCACGGCGTCGAGTCCCGGCGCGCCCGCCGTCTTGATCTTGAGCACGTCCTTGAAATCGGCCGAGCGCGACACCTTCAACGCCACTTCGATTTTCCCGCCAACCGCGGCCTCAAGCGGGGCGCCGGTTTGCGGGTGCAGCGCAAGCGGTGCAGCCGAAGCGGACGTTGCCACCACCACTCCGTCTCCGCGGCTCAAGCGCGCGGAGGGCGTGTCGTTGTTGTAATCGGCAACGGGCCACCGCACCGACGCGCCACGCGCAAAGCGCACAAGCGCCCCGCTCTGAGCGGTGCCCTGCACACGCACCAACGCCGCCGCCTTTGCGATCCCGGCATCCGCGCGCAGGATCAGAACACCCTCGGTCTTGCCCGCCGCAATCCACGTCGACTCGCAGGAAACGCCGGGAGGCAGATCGTGCGCCGAAAGACGGATCGCCTCATTGAACCCGCCCGACCTCAGCGCCACCACGCGCAACGCCGCCGTCCCGCCCGCACGCAACACCGCGCCGCGGGGCGCCACCGCGCGGTCGGCAGCAGTCTCAGGGGGCGGCTCCGTCGCCGCGACAAGTCTGAAATCCGGTTCCTCCGCACGCAACTGCAACGCGAACGCCTCTCCGCGGCCAGCCCTCACCGCGTTGGAGAGATCGGACACAAGGAGCGTGTGCACCCCGTCCTCCTTCACCTCAAATCTCAACAACGGATCGTTGTGAAGCGTGCTCAATCGCACGCTGCCCGCATTCACCTCCAACCCGTAAGCTTCCGCGAGATGCGCACCGGATTTTTCCAAACGCAAAAACGGGTTCGTGTGTCCGTCCATGAGACGCTGCGAGAAGATTTCCGCCACCAACACCTGCCCCTTCTTC
>JBILLT010000161.1:0-2631 GCA_044375925.1 Chthoniobacteraceae bacterium
AAGCTCAAAAACAAGGTCGTTTCCGCGATGACGTATCCCGTGATCGTTCTCGGCATTGCAATGCTGATCCTCGTGTTCTTGCTCACCTTCATTGTGCCGAAGTTCGAGCAGATCTTTAAAGATCTCCTTGGAAACAAGCCGTTGCCTGACCTGACGCGTTTTGTGATGAACCTGAGCGCCACCGCGGTCTCGAACTGGTATATCCTGGTGCTTCTTGCCGTCGGCGCCGCCGTCGGTTGGAAGAGTCTCAACAGCTCGGAAAAAGGGCGCGTGTTCATCGACAAGACGGTTTTGAAGCTCCCGCTCTTCGGTGATTTGATGCGCAAGAGCTCGATCTCACGGTTTACGCGCACCCTCGGGACGCTCGTGACGAGCGGGGTCCCGATCCTTCAAGCGCTCCTGATCACCCGTGAAACGGCCGGAAATTCAATCGTGGCGGAGGCGGTCATGAAGGTGCACGACGCGGTCAAGGAAGGGGAGTCGATCGTGACGCCCCTCGAGGCGAGCGGCGTTTTTCCGGCGATGGTGATCTCGATGGTGGATGTCGGTGAAGAAACCGGGCAGTTGCCGGACATGCTTCTGAAAATCGCCGAGGTTTACGACGATGAAGTGGACAGCACTGTCGACGCGCTCACCGCACTTTTGGAACCGCTCATGATCGTGTTCCTCGCGGTCGTCGTGGGCACCATCGTGGTCGCCTTGTTCATGCCAATGGTTGAATTGCTCAAGAACATGGGCAACGCAACCACCTAACGGTGCCGATTCCACGCGATCACGGCGGCTGATGGATCGGTGGTTTTTCATTGCGACATTTTTTTGACCGCCGTCGCCCCCCATTTTCTTACAAGGCCATCCATCACCTATGCAGATCAACAATCGACAAACCTCCTTCAGCGCGGGCTTCACGTTGATCGAACTGATGACCGCGATTGCGGTAGCCGGTTCCCTCATGGGCATGGTCCTTGGAATACAGCGCTACGCCAGCAATAAGTCAGCGAGATCCCGCTGCACCGCTGAGGTAGTCGCCATGGCCGCCGCGGCGGAGGCCTATAAAACAGACAATGCAGTTTATCCGCGCTCTGACGAAACCGATGCGCTTTCCTCGGCGTCACAAGGCGGCGGGGCGGATTACATCGATGCGAATCTTGCTTTTTACAAAATGATTTCCGGCGATGCGGACGCCAACGGAAAGGCAGACGTGGCTCAAGGTGTCAGCAACCCCGCCCCGGTGTACATGGAATTCAAGGCGATGCAGTTGCGCATGAACGGCGCGTCGGTGGGTTACATCCGCGATCCGTGGGACAGCGGTTCGTCGAAAAGCCCGTACGGATACTCCACCAAGCGTCTGAGTTTGATTGAGAGCGGCAAAGACGATGAATCGGCGGGGCGCAACGTCAGCTTTGATGTCTGGTCCACTGCGAACGCAGCATCGAATTCCCGGACTTGGATCGGGAATTGGTGAGCGTGGGCTGGCGTGTGCTCTGCTGCGCGCGCTTCTCTCGCTCCAGAGAGTCTCGGTTCAACGCCCAGAACTCGGACTGCTGGTCAGACCAGCAGTTCGCTGACAATCCGGCCGCCTTTGTTGTCAGTCAGTTTCATCGGCGAGCCGTTGCGCTGGAAGATCACTTTTTCGTGGTCCAGACCGAAAAGGTGGAGCAGCGTCGCGTGATAATCGTGGTGGCTCACGATGTCTTTCACCGCCTTGTGACCGAATTCGTCCGTCTCCCCGTGCACCAGTCCCGCTTTGAAACCGCCGCCCGCCATCCACATCGAGAATCCGTACGTGTTATGGTCGCGGCCCACGACATCCCGGCCTCCGTCGTACTGGATGACCGGAAGGCGTCCCATCTCGCCGCCCCAGTGCACCACCGTCGAATCCAGTAGTCCCCGGGCTTTCAAATCCACCACGAGCGCTGCGGAACCGCGGTCCACGTATTTGCAGGCCGCAGGCAGTCCCGCGATGATTCCCTTGTGGTGATCCCACGTTTGGTTGCCGGTGAAAAGCTGCACAAACCTGACGCCGCGCTCCACCAACCGCCGCGCGATCAGACAGCGGGTGCCAAACTCGGCGGTAGCCGGATCGTTGATTCCGTAAAGCTCTCTGGTGGCGGCCGACTCGCCGCTGATGTCGAGTGCATCCTTCGCCGCGATCTGCAGTTTGCCAGCCAGCGCGTAGCTGGAGATCCGGGCGTCGAGATCGGTTTCCCCCCTGTGTTTGTTCAAATGCTCCGCATTCAGCTCCGCCAGAAAATCGAGGTATTGTTTCTGGGCCTGTCCGCGCAGATGCGGCGCAGGGTCCAGGTTTGGCATGCGGGGTTCCTGTGAACGGACAGCCGTGCCCTGGTATTGGGACGGCAGCCAGCCTTGCGTCCAGTTGCTCACCCCGAGCACCGGAAGGCCGCGCGGGTCGGTCAGCGCGACGTACGCAGGCAGTTCGCTGGATTCCGATCCGAGCGCGTAAGTGAGCCAGCTGCCGATCGTCGGGCGTCCCGCCAGAATTCCGCCGGTTTGCATCGCGTAAATACCCTGTCCGTGGTTGCTCACGCCGGTCTGCATGCCGCGTATCAGGGTCACTTCGTCTACGATTTGAGCGAAATAGGGCAGGAGCTCGCTCACCTCGGTCCCGCACTG
>JBILLT010000162.1:0-2630 GCA_044375925.1 Chthoniobacteraceae bacterium
CCTCCTTTGAACCGAGTCCCGATGTGAACCGCGTCGATCTGATGGCCGACATGCGGGACTTCGACCGCAACATCAGCCGCGTTTATGCGGTGGCGTTGCACCCGAAGTTTTCCCAAAACCGCCTGCTGTTCGTGCGTGTCACCCTCGACGGGCGCGGCCAGCGGAACGTTGAAAACGGGGCGCGCATCCTGCGGTTCCGCATGACAACCGATGCGGTTCCCAGGATTGATCTGAAGTCCGGGGCCGTTGTGTTTGCCTGGCTTTCCGGCGGACACGAGGGAGGCAACATGCGCTTCGGCCCCGACGGGATGCTCTACATCACGGCCGGCGACGCCGACAATCCCGACCCACCCGACTCTTTCGTGACGGGACAGGATATCAGCGACGTGCTCTCGAGCATCCTTCGCATCGACGTGGACCGGGAGGAAGCCGGGAACCTGTATGGTATTCCAAAGGACAATCCGTTCGTCGCGTTGCCGAAGGCGCGCGGAGAGGTGTGGGCGTACGGGCTGAGGAATCCGTGGCGGTTGACCTTCAACGCGAAAACGGGCGACCTCCTTGTGGGTGAAGTCGGCTGGGAATTATGGGAGAGCATTGTCCGCATCGAGAAAGGCGGCAATTACGGCTGGAGCATCACGGAAGCGGGCAAACAGGACGTCCGGGCGGACAGGGCGCAGGGCCCGACGCCGATTCTGAAGCCGCTCGTGACCCATCCCCATGAGGAGGCGGCCAGCATCACGGGCGGCGAATTCTACGGGGGCAAGAGACTGCCGGAGCTCGCGGACATGTACGTCTACGGTGATTGGCAGATGGGCACGCTGTGGGGCTTGCGCCTCGATGGCGGGGAGGTCCGGGAGCATCGTGTGCTCTGCCGCAGTTCCCTCATGCCCGCTGCGTTCGGCGTCGGGCAGGACGGTGAACTCGTGGTGCTCGACCATAGCGGCGGCGGTTTGTGGCACCTCCAAAAAAATCCGCATGCTGGCGAGAAGGATGTCTTCCCGCGGAAGTTGAGCGAGACGGGCTTTTTCAAGCAAACCGCCCAGCAACAGCCGGCGCCCGGTGTGCTGCCGTACGAAGTCAACGCCTCCCGCTGGGCAGACGGTGCGACCTCGCTCCGGTGGGTTGGTTTTCCGAACGGTTCCGGGGTGAAGATCGCCCCTGCGTCGAAGGGAGTGGTGTTTGGAGGCCAATGGCAGCTGCCCGCAGGCGCTGTCTTCGCGAAGACGTATTCGCTCGAAATGGAGCGCGGCAACGCATCCAGCGCGCGGAAGATCGAAACGCAGATCCTCCATTTCGACGGCAGCCTGTGCGGGATGTACACGTATCGCTGGAACGACGAACAAACCGATGCCGTGCTCGTTTCGGCAAAGGGCGAGGAGGCGGATTTTCACATCAAGGATCCCCAGGCACCCGGCGGCATCACGCAGCAGACGTGGAAGTTTTTGGCGCGCTCCGAATGCGGGCGTTGCCACACGATGTGGACCGGCTTCACCCCTGGGTTCAACAAGCTCCAGCTGGATCGCCCGACGCAGACGGCCGCCGGCCGGCAGGTGGATTTGCTGAGTCAAATCGGTCTCGTGCCAGACGAGCCTGTGCTCGCGGATCCGCACGGCAACCGGGGCAGTCTGGAGGTGCGGGCACGGTCGTATTTGCACGCGAATTGCAGCAGTTGCCACCGTTTCAACGGAGGGGGCGTTGTTCCGTCGGTGATGAACATCGATCTGCCGCTCAAGGAAGCGCGGCTTGTCGATGTGGCGCCTGTTCAGGGCGACCTCGGTCTTCCCGCCGGCCGCGTGATCGCGAAGGGCGACCCGGCGCGAAGTGTTTTACTTTACCGCATGACGATCGCCGGGCGCGGGCACATGCCGTACGTCGGGGCGGAATCCGTCGACGATCGCGGGGTGCTGCTGGTGCGCGATTGGATCGCGAGTTTGAAGACGAACGCGGGTGATTTTCCAGAGGCCGTGCTGAAGCAGCGTGACCGCGAGAAAGCGGAACTTCAGCGCGCGGTGGCAGGTGACGAGGAGGCGATGAAGGCGCTGCTGCAGTCCAACAGCGGCGCACTCAGCCTTGCGCTTGCGATCATCGACGGCTCTTTGCAGGGCGCGGCGCGGAAGCTTGCGGTGGCTTTAGGAAGCGCGCAGAGCGAGGCGTTGCGTCGGGATTTGTTCGAGCGGTTCTTGCCGCAGTCCGAGCGCCGGAAGGTGCTCGGTGTGCACATCAACGCGGAAGCGCTGCTCCGCGCAGAGGGCGACCCTGTTCGCGGCCGGCAGGTGTTCGCGGGCCTGTGCTCCGCGTGCCACAAGCTCAACGGTGTGGGGATCGAGTTCGGGCCGGATCTGAATCACATCGGCTCGAAATGGAAACGCCCGGACTTGTTGGATCAAATTCTGTATCCTGCAAAAGTGTTGGAGCCCCAGTGGCAGATGGCGGCCGTTGAACTGAAGAGCGGCGAGACCAAGGGCGGGTTCATCATGGAACACACCGACCGTGAAATGCGCCTAAAAATGGCAGGTGGAATCGAGCTGAAGATCCCGGCGTCCGAGGTGAAAGCGGCGAATAAATCACGGGCATCTGTCATGCCGGAGGGCCTGCTTCAGAGCCTCACGGCGCAGGAGGCCGTGGATCTG
>JBILLT010000163.1:0-2624 GCA_044375925.1 Chthoniobacteraceae bacterium
TTTTCTCGGGTACGCGTTTCCGGATGCGTCGAGCCCCGAAAAGCCGTGGGTTTGGCACCCGATTTCTCCGAAGGGAAACTGGCAGAAGTTCACGCACGGCCTCGGGATGGGCGACATCAACGGCGACGGGAGACCGGACTTGCTCGAGGCGAAAGGCTGGTGGGAACAACCCGCCAGCTTGGAAAATGATCCGCAGTGGACTTTCCACGAGGCGCTCTTCGCTGCCGGCGGTGCGCAAATGTTGGTGACCGATGTGAACGGCGATGGGAAGGCGGATGTGATCACCAGCATTCAGGCACACGGTTACGGGGTGGTATGGCTCGAGCAAACGGAAGACGCCGGCGGCATCGGGTGGCGGCGCCACTGGATCGTCGGCGCCAAACCGGAGGACACGCCGCACCAGACCGTTTTCACCCAACCCCATGCCTTGGCCCTCGGAGACATCAACGGCGACGGGCTTCCAGACCTTGTGACGGGCAAGCGGTTCTGGGCCCACGGCCCGAAGGGCGGAGACCCCGGCTCCAACGATCCTGCCGTGCTCTACTGGTTTGAACTCAGCCGGCGCGAGAACGGTGTACAATTCATTCCGCACCTCATCGACTCGGACTCGGGGGTCGGCACGCAGGTGACGGTGTCGCCTCTGAAGAAAGGCGGAAAAGCGGGAATCATCGTCGGAAACAAAAAAGGCGCGTTTGTCTTCGAGCAGCAATAAAAATTCGGCGGCGTTCACCCAAGCGTCATCACCCAACGAACGGAACCATTCTATGAAACCAACCTCATTCATCCAAAGAGCGAGACGCCATTCCGTATGCCTGTTCACCGGGATTTCCCCGCTGCTTGCAGTGCTGCCCGCGCGCAGCGAACTTGCGGACTACCGCTACAAGTTCGAGGTGCTCGAAACCGGGATGCCCCAGCCGATGGAGCTTGAACTCGCCCCTGATGGACGGATTTTTTTCAATGAAATCGGCGGCTCCCTGAAAGTGTGGAAACCCGAAATCAAGGCCACCGTTCTTTGCGGAAAGCTGGAAGTTTTCAACGAACAGGAAAACGGATTTCTCGGATTCGCGCTTGATCCGAATTTCGCCAAGAACCAGTGGATTTACTGCCTCTATTCGCCGCCCGGTTTTTCGGGGCAGCGTCTGAGCCGGTTCACCATGCAGGGCGACACTCTGGATCTTGCTTCGGAGAAAGTGATTCTCGAGAGCGAGGAACAGCGCAAGACCTGCTGTCATCACGCGGGCTCGGTGGAGTTCGACACGCAGGGCAACTTGCTTTTTTCCTCAGGGGACAACACCAACCCGTTCGGTTCCGATGGATTCTCCCCAAGCGACGAGCGCGCAGAACGCGAACCTTGGGACGCGCAGCGCACCTCCGCCAATACGGCGAACTTGATCGGAAAAATCCTCAGGATCCACCCCACGCCCGACGGCAAGTACACGATCCCGGACGGAAACCTCTTTCCCAAGGACGGCTCGGCGGGGCGTCCGGAGATTTTCGTGATGGGATGCCGTAACCCGTGGCGCATCAGCATCGATCCGAAGAGCGGTTACGTTTACTGGGGCGAAGTCGGCCCGGATTCGCGGAAGGACTCCGAGCGCGGACCGCGGGGCTACGACGAAATCAATCAGGCGCGGAAGGCGGGATTTTTCGGCTGGCCGCTGTTTGTCGGCGCGAATTTTGCCTACGCGAAATACGACTTTGAAGCGCAGAAGATCGGCGCGTTTCACGACCCGGCGAAGCCGCGCAACCTGAGCGTGAACAACACGGGTCTCAAGGAACTGCCACCGGCGCAGCCCGCCTTCATTTACTGGCCCTACGAGGACTCGAAGGAATTTCCCATGCTCGGCACGGGGGGCAGGACGGCGTGTGCGGGGCCGGTGTATCATTTTCAGCAAAGCTTCGAGAAGACCAACGGGTTTCCGAAAGAGTACGACAACTGCCTGCTGTTTTGGGACTGGCAGCGTCCCTTCGTGAAATGGGCGAAGCTCGGGCCTTCGGGGGATCTTTCTGAGATCATCCCATTCACCAACGCGATGGCCGTTGTTTCGGACAAGGTCAAGGACGAGGAGATCAGCGAAGGGTTCGTGGCACGCCGTCCGGTCGACGCGGTGTTCGGGCCGGACGGATGCCTTTACATGCTCGATTACGGCCTGACGTGGGGCGCGAACGCAGACTCGAAGCTTGTGAAGATTTCCTACCTGCGCGGCAATCTGCCTCCTGTCATCCGGCTTCAGGCGAGCACGTCTTCCGGCCGCGAGCCCCTCACCGTGCAGTTTGACTCCGCCGGAACGCACAAGCGCGAGGGCGGCGAACTCCGCTACCAATGGCGCGTTCAAGAGCAGGGTGCCGTGATTTCAACCGCTCCAAAACTCTCGCACACCTTCGAAAAACCCGGCAACTACAAGGTCCAACTGACAGCAACCGATGCACAAGGGGGCACGGACTCCAAGACCGTGACCGTCGTGGTGGGGAACAGCGTTCCCGAAGTTGAATTCGAATCTCCGAAGGACGGCGACTTTTTCACCAGCGGAAAACCCATCGCATACAAGGTACGCGTCAAAGACTTCGAGGACGGCAGTTCCGATCAAGCGGGTGACGCGATGGGACTCAAGGTTGGTTTGGAA
>JBILLT010000225.1:0-2623 GCA_044375925.1 Chthoniobacteraceae bacterium
CACGTTCGCAGTCTTGTCCAAGCTGAGCGCCACACTGCCGCCCTGCGCCACTGCAACCCCCAGCACCTTGGTATCCGCCTTCAATGACGCACCGCCCGCCGCGTCCTTCACGAACATCCCCGTGACAATCCCGCGCGCATCCAGGGACGACACCACCACCACGCTCGAACCCGCAGTCAACGAGCCGCTGAAATCCACCGCCGCCCTCGCGCGCACATCCAACGGATCACTCAAAATAGTCACAGGCTTGGTGACATTGAGCTGGATGCTCCTCGACTCAGACGACGGCACCGAATTGCTCACCACCACCTCGTATTTCCCGGCATCCGTCTGCGCCACCGAGGGAAGATCAATCGTGTTCAACGCAACGCTGAACTGCGCCCCTTCCACCGTCTTGGTCGCCGCCCCCGAGAGCCGCACCTCTCCCTCACTGACACTGGTCACCACAAACCCGCCCCCCTCGGGCAGCGCAGCGCTCGTCACCAGCATCCCGCTCCTCACGTTTCTCCACTCCGCCACACCCCGCACCACCACATCGCCCGCTGTGAAATTCCCCGTGAACACAGGCGACACTCCCCCGCTGATCGGCTCGCCATCGCGCGTCCACTGGTAAAACAACGGCCCGCTGCCCTCCGCGCGGATCTGCAGCTTCACGGGCTTGCCCGGCATCGCGTTCACCACCTGAGCCGCAGGCGTTGTGATCTTCACCGGCGCGTTCACGCTCAACTCCACTCGCTTGGTCGAGAGATTCCCTCGCGGCGTCTTCACCACCACCATGTACCAGCCCTCGTGCTCCGCGATGGATACCCTATCGATCACGTACGTGCCCGAATTCGCATTCGCCACCACCTTCGCAGAGCGCGCGTTCCCTTGGATCCACTGATAACTCACGTTTTCTTCGCCACTCAACTGTACTTTCAGGCAGACTTTTTCCCCGGGATTAACCGTCACCATCGGTTCATACCCGCTTCCCTGCACCTCCTGCACAAATCCGAAGTTCACGATCCGCGTCGGCTGCACAATGGATAGAACGGTCGCCGTGCTCTTCACGCGGTCCACGTTGTTGCTGACAATCACGTCGTAACTGCCCGCGTTCTCAGAGCTCACACCGGAAAGCACCAGCGCGCGCTGGGTCGCCCCGCGGATGGACTGTCCGTTGAAGCGCCATTGATAGCGCAGCGTCGGATCCGACTGGCGCGCGGGATCCGTCAGACTCGCAAGCAGCACCACCCGCTCACGGGGCTTCGCCTGCACACTGGCAGGAAGCGGCTTAAGTTCAATCGGGCGTCCCATCGTGAGTTTCAACGCCTTGGTGCTCGTCAAGAGCGTCCCCCCCGCAATGCTGCGCGTCACCGTGAAGGTATATGTTCCCGCCTTGGCCAGAGACATGTTTCCCACGGCCAAGGAACCCGAGGTTCCGACCAAAGCTTTTTCTGCGCCGCTCTCCAGTTCCCACTTGTACGAATCGGTTTCGCCGTTTGCACGCTCCGGCAGCACGGTGGGCGAAAGCCTCACCGAACCGCCCGCAGCCACAAGCTGGTCGAAGAGCCCTGTAATCTTCGGCGCGGGATTCACCGTCAGCACGTAATTTTTCTTCACCAAACGTCCACGCTCAATACCCCCTGACATCGCCCGAACCAGCACGTCATATTGGCCGGCGTCCGCCTCAACCACGGAATTAATCGTCAGACTTCCGCCGTCCACGCTGAAGCGCCCGCTCTCCGGTAGCGCCACTCCGTTCCGTCGCCACTGATAGCTGAAGCTCAAACCCGTCTGAGCCTGCATCGTGACCCCAGCCAGGGTCACCGATTCACCCTCGTTCCTACTAACCGTCACCTTCTCTTCCGGGGCTGCAAGTTTGAACACGTCATCCGACTTAAACCCGGACACCTGTACTTCCATCGACACGCTGCCGTACTTGTTTTTCGCGCTGAAACGGTACGTCCTCTCATGATCCACTTTCCTGAACGAAGGAATCCTCAGCGTCGAACCCGTCCGCGCCAACCCTGCATCAATCGCGCCTCCGGACACCGCGCTCCACTCGTACTCGATGGGTTGCGTGCCTTCCACAAACGCCTGCAGCCTTACTTCATCCCCGTCGTTGGCCACCTGCGGCACCGGCGCTTTCACGAGAACAGGCGCGGAATACACCGTCAGCATCGCCGGCAAACTCGTCACCGTGTTCACCTCGTTGCTCACCACCACGTCGTACTTGCCCGCCGACCCGGCGTCCCCGGCAGATCCCGGCACCGCTGCTGCAACCTGATAAGAGCTCGAGTTCGCCCCAGGGATCGCAACACCATCCTTGCGCCACTGGTATTGGAAATCCGACTCGCCTTTTCGCACGGACCCCGTTGCACCGACGTAAAACACAGCCGACGCCCCGGGCGCCACCGCCAGCGACACAGGATTCTGCTCAATCACCACTTTTCTCAAAAGCGTGACCGCAACCGACTCGCTCGTCCTGCTCTCGTAATCGTTGAAGACCACCACATCATACACCCCGGCGGATGCCGCTGAACCGGATACAATGGTGTAATGCGCGGTGCTTTCGTTTTCGCCGGCTTTCTGCCTCTTCAACTCCACGCCCCCCTTACGCCACCGGTACTTCAGGTCCACCCCG
>JBILLT010000164.1:0-2623 GCA_044375925.1 Chthoniobacteraceae bacterium
TCCCAGGTTGAGCGCTTGAAGACTCCGGCCGCCACGGATGCTCAAGTGATCTCGACGCAGTGTCCGGAACTGGCCGTTCCCGCAGTGACGCGCGGGCACCCCATGGCCGTGACTTTCATTGCTGCCAACAATCAAATACTCGTTCGCGAGAAACCTTCCGGCCTCGTCTGGGATCTCAATGTGCCCTTCGCTTGCGAATGCCTGTAACCGCCTCCCGGGCAGATCAAGGTGGCTGTAATCCTCTGCGCCACTTTGCTTTTGGGTGCGCCGGATGTCGTGGTCGTCCTCAACCCGGTCGGTCTTGTAATCCTGCGCCTCGAGCCCCAGAGCCCGCGCTTTCAACTGCAAGTTCAAGTCTTTGGTCACCAATATGGTGGGAAGCGGCTCGGTATCCGCCAAATGCGCAGCCACCGCCAGAATCCGGTTGTCCATCCGCGAAAAGTCGGGAAAGAGGCTCTGGGCGCGGGCGAAGCGCTGGCTGCCCGATACCTGCCGCCACTCACCCTGCTCAAACCTGACTTGGGGATTCAAGCATACCCGGAGCTTGCCGCCGCTTGGAAGATCCACGCCTGCTTGCATTTGGGAAAAACTCGGGAAGCATTCGTTCAATTTCCGGTGTACTTCACGCGCGTTGGCGCCCCTTGTGGTGTTCTCCGGTTTGAATTTATCCAGCTCCTCAAGCACTTCCACCGGAATCCAGACGGTGTTCTCCTGAAATTGGAACATCGATTGCGGGTCGTGCAGTAAAACGTTTGTGTCTAGCACAAAGTGCTTCCGAGTAGACGGCGGGGTGGCGTGCATGAGCGAAGAGAAGCACAACCTCTACACAAGAGCCCTTCTCCGCAACAGCTTTCATGCTCCCCCACCCTTTCGACACGTCCCGAGTCTCCGCGGAATCTCGCCCGGACACGCCCGCATCCGCCGGGTTGCACTCCTCGCCCCTGAGGCGGTAGCATTGACGATTGTATGGAAAAAATGATCATCGTTGGCACGGGTTGCGCAGGGTTGACTGCAGCCGTTTACGCCGCGCGAGCCAATTTCGCTCCCCTTGTTCTCGAAGGCCACGAACCGGGAGGCCAGCTCTCAACCACCACTCTTGTTGAAAACTTTCCCGGATTTCCCCAAGGCGTCGAGGGGCCTGAGCTGATCATGCACATGAAATCCCAAGCAGAGCGGTTCGGAGCGCGGTTTGAATACGCAAGTATTTCCGAATTCGAACACTCCGAGGGCAGCATTCGCGTCAAATTGGATGACGACTGGAGGGAAACACAGACGCTCATCATCGCATCCGGCGCCTCTGCAAAATGGCTGGGGTTGCCGCGTGAAAAGGAGCTTATCGGACATGGATTAACCTCCTGCGCCACCTGTGATGGAGCGTTTTATCGAAACGTCCCGGTTTGCGTCGTCGGCGGCGGGGACTCGGCGTGCGAAGAGGCGACCTTTCTGACGCGTTTCGCGTCAAAAGTTTACCTGATTCACCGCAGGGACACGCTGCGCGCCTCGAAAATAATGGCAGACCGAGCGATCAATCACCCAAAAATTGAAATGGTTTGGAACAGCGCCCCTGTCGAATACCTCACGGACGCGGAGGGCGAAATGCGCGGAATCAAGGTCCACAACAGCGCAACCGGCGAAACCTCTGAAATAGAGGTAAGATGCGTGTTTGTCGCGATCGGGCACACGCCAAACACCGGCCCGTTCCGCGGAAAGCTGGATATGGACGCGGATGGATACTTGCTTCAACAGCGCGGAACGCACACAAACCTGCGTGGCGTCTTCGCAGCCGGCGACGTTGCAGACCGCACCTACCGGCAGGCCATCACAGCTGCGGGACAGGGATGCGCCGCGGCGCTGGATGCCGAGCGCTACTTATCGCACGCGCACTGAAAAAGTCGTATAGACGGCCCAGATTTGATCAAGGCAGGATCCTAGCCGAGAACCCGAGCACGCTCACGGCAAGGCACTCTCAACGCATCAAACCTCGCGCCCGAGCCAACTCCACATGTGGATCGTCCAACTAGCGCTCAGGCGGCCGTACACATTCTTGGTGGCGGCCATCGCTTTGCTGCTGATAACTCCGCTGGTACTCCTGCGTACCCCGACGGATATCTTTCCCAATATCAACATTCCGGTCGTATCGGTGATCTGGCAGTACGCGGGAATGAGCGCTCAGGAGATCGAACAGCGGATTCTCTATGTCCATGAGCGGTCCCTTTCCGCCACGGTCAACGACATTGAGCATCTCGAATCGAACGCCTTCAACGGCGTTGGCATCATCAAGGTTTTCCTTCAGGAAGGCGCTTCCGTTGACGGTGCAGTCGCGCAACTCACTGCCATCGCGCAAACAGTAACCCGTTTGATGCCACCGGGGCAGACTCCACCCCTGATTCTGCGCTACAACGCGGGAACGGTCCCCGTCATGCAGTACTCGCTGACAAGCTCCACGTTGTCGGAGGGAGAAATCTACGACACAACACTCAATAAAATCCGCACCACGCTCGCCACTGTCCCGGGCGCGCAAATTCCATGGCCTTACGGGGGGCGCTCCCGAGTGGTCTCCATCGATCTGGATCTCGTAGCTTTAAAAGCCCGCGGTCTCTCGACCCAAGAGGTCGTTGACGCA
>JBILLT010000165.1:0-2618 GCA_044375925.1 Chthoniobacteraceae bacterium
GCGCGTCTGCGCCATTCCATCAACTGGTCATAGAGCTGGTCGGTGTTCGAGCTTTCGCTGAACCAAGCTTGCGTGCGCGCAGGAAAATGGCCGATTCCAACGACCCGTGCAATTTCCTCGATCAGATCCACCTCGCGGGTGAGGTCCGGGCGGAAAGACGGCGCCGCCCAGCCTCCCGAAGATTTGCTCAGCCCGAGCGCGGACAAGATCTGGTCAACCTTGGCCTCCGGAACCGTTGATCCAAGGAGGGCCGCGATGCGATCAAAACGCAGGGGCACCTGCAACACCGGTGTAAGGCCCATCAGGAGTGCACCGACGTCCGCCGAGTGGTTTTCGGCGCTGGTTTGCAACGGACCCGAATTTGCGTTCGCAAGTTCTTCGAGCAAGTCCCGCGCACGCTGCGCGCCCCGCAGCACACCGGCAATGTCCACTCCGCGCTCAAACCGGTAGCTTGAGTCACTCGAGAGCCCGAGGCGTCGCGAGGTTCGGCGGATCAAAGACGGGGAGAACTTTGCGCTTTCAAGAGCAACCCGCGTGGTTGCATCCGATACAGCGGTGGCTTCGCCCCCCATCACGCCTGCAATGGCAACGGGTCCGGATCCATCCGCAATCACGAGATCCTCTTCGGTCAGGGCGTATGTTTTGCCGTTCAAGGCGAGCAACGACTCGCTCTTTCGCGCAAAACGCACACGCAGCGAGCCACGCAGCTTATCAGCGTCAAAAGTGTGCAGCGGTTGGCCTGTCTCCATCAGCACAAGATTGGTGATGTCCACGACGTTGTTGATGGACCGTAATCCCAGCGCCTCAAGGCGCGTTCGCAGCCATTCCGGGCTTGCCGAAACCCGTACGTTTTCGAATGAACGCAGCGTGTAGAATGGACAAGCGTCCGGCTCGGTCTGGATCTGCTCGGGACCCGCCTGCTCGGGTGAAAAGAGGTGCGCGGATTTTGAGTTCCGGCCGCTGAGTGCCGCGATTTCGCGCGCGATCCCCTCGTGACTTAAAAGGTCTGCCCGATTCGGGGTGATTTCCAGATCGAAAATTGTGTCGCAGGGGAAGACGTCCGCGAGCGGGGTTCCGGGACGAAGTTCCGGGTCAAGGATGAGCAGTCCCTCTGCGTCCTCAGCGAGGCCGAGTTCTTTCGCGCTGCACATCATCCCCTGCGAATCCACTCCGCGCAGTTTTCCCGTTTTGATTTTAAAGTCGCCCGGCAGCACGGCCCCGGACTGTGCCAGCGGCACTTTGTCGCCCACTTTGTAGTTTTTTGCGCCGCAGACGATTTGAAGCGGCAAGCCAGAGCCGTCATCCACTTTGCAAACCGACAGCCTGTCGGCGTTGGGATGACGCTCCGATTCTAGAATCTGGGCGACCACCACTTTCTGGGCGGAGACACCCTGAACGTGGATTCCTTCAACTTCGATTCCCGCCATTGTCAGCAGTTCCGAGAGGGCACCGGCATCGGGCGGGCAGTCGACGAATTCGCGCAGCCAGTTGAGAGAAACTTTCATACTTCGAGAAATGTTAAACGTGTGCCGGATTGAACCTCAAAACTGCGCCAGAAAACGCTGGTCACTGTCTGTGAAGAGACGGATATCGGGAACGCCCGACATGATCATCGCGAGTCGGTCGAGTCCGAATCCGAACGCGAATCCAGCGTGTCGTTCGGTGTCCAGCGCTTGATCCCCGCGCTTTGCGTTCACGGCGTCAAACACCGCGGGGTCCACCATGCCGCATCCTGCGATCTCCAGCCAGCGGCCGCCCCCGAGCGCTGCCGCCTTGATGTCCACTTCGAAGCTTGGTTCGGTAAACGGGAAAAAATGAGGGCGGAACCTGAACTCCGCATCCTTGCCGAACAGTTCGCGGAAGAAGTACTCGAGAGTGCCGCGCAAGTCTCCCAGCGTGACGCCTTCATCCACGTAAAGGCCTTCCATCTGGTTGAACTGCGCCAGGTGCGTCGCGTCTACCTCATCGCGGCGGTAGGCGGCACCGGGAGCGATGATGCGGATGGGGGGCGCGCACTTTTGCATGGTGCGGATCTGGATGGTGGAAGTGTGGGTCCTCAACAGTCTGCCGTCCGGCATGTAAAAAGTGTCGGCTTCGTTCCGCGCGGGATGATCCGCCGGTGTATTCAGCGCATCAAAGCAGTGCCATTCCGTTTCGATGTCCGGTCCGTCGGCGAGGGCGAACCCCATTCTTCGGAAAATCGACACGGCTCGATCCATCAGTTGGGTGATGGGATGCAGCGTTCCGAAAGGCGCGGCTGTGCCCGGGAGGGAAACATCGATGCCTTCGAATGCACGTGACTCGGTCTGGGCGACCAGAATTCCTCTTTTCTCATCCAACGCGGCGGTGACGCTGGTGCGGGTTTCATTCAGGATCTTGCCGATGCGCGGCTTGTCCTCCTTGGACACTTCCCTCATCCGGTCCGAGAACGCGGTCAGGCCGCCGCCTTTCCCGAGGAACTGGACGCGCAGGGCCTCGACCTGGGCTTCGTTGGCGGCGGAGGCGATCGCCGCAAGTGCTTCATTACGGAAGGATTCGATTTGGGATTCCATCGGGAAAGGGTGCCTGTTGGCGGAAATGAGCTGAACTTCTGCCGCTAGGATGAACGAGGGCGGGGA
>JBILLT010000026.1:0-38800 GCA_044375925.1 Chthoniobacteraceae bacterium
GAGAGCAATGCGGCCAGTGGGCCCAAGCCGCAGCCGATGCCCGCGGGCCTGAAGCGATCCGGGCCATTATGGGAGTGTGTAGGCTTATCAAAAACCACTCGGCCACAGCAGTGAACGCCGCCTGCGCACTCGATGCAGGCAAAAACACCCACAAGTGGGTGGCATGACTTCTGAGTCAACGACCCCACCGCTCCGGACTCTCTCCGATGTCATTTACTTTTGAGTCAACGGGCATGCTCGCGAAAGTGCGCCAACCGTAGCTCACGCTTCAGCAGCATGCGCCCCCAGTGCACGCGGAACGTGTCCCGGATTCCGGCGATCTTGGCCACATCCCATCGTGAGACCGCTGCCGCTTCCGCAATCGCAGCATCGTCCACTTCACGTTCCCCGGGCAGCTTGTAGGTCAGTCACCAGAGGACGAGTCGTTCACGGCGGCCACAGTCTTTCACTCGCTGCATCAGGTGAGCCGGAATCTCCACGGGAGGATAGAACGGCGGCGGTGTCAGTAGGCGTTGTAGAAAGGCGTTCTGCGCGTCTATTGGGCGATTCTTGGCCTGTTTGGCTTTGGAGCGCGCGCTACACCGGAAGGTGAGCTTGGGCGTGCAGGGCGCCGTTTACGAGTAGCCAGCGGAAGTGGTTGGTGCATGCTGACATTCTACACCGTAGCGGGCGTGGAGCCGAATTGGGTGCAGTGGCGAGCTGCTCACAACACCCTGCCCATTTGGCGCAAAAAATCCGGACGGCCCAACGCGTCGACGTCGCTGCCCTGATGGAGAGTGTGCCCGCCTCCCCCCGCAGTACAGGGTACTGAGGACGTCAGTAAACGTGTGGACATTTAATGGTGCGTGTTCTGACTTCTGTTCTGACTTTAACGATTTCCGCCCCGTGAAAATATCGCAAGTCGCTCCTATCGAGTGAAAAAGCATGCAGCGGGTGGCGGTAAGCCGAATTCTGTCACGCGGAGTCCGGGGACTCCGCCCGTGACGGTCATTTCTCTCGCCCCGCCGGAGCGGAACGCCCTGCCGAGGCAGGGTGCGACTAATACCCGGGAACGGCCCCGCTCGAAAGCAAGGCTGGCCAGACGCCAGACGCCCCCTGTTTTGTCTTGCACCACACGGGGTTTTTCGTGCCCCGACGGTTGCCCGCCGGGCGGTGGGCTCTTACCCCGCCTTTTCACCCTTACCCCTGCATCCGAAAATGCCGGGGCGGTTTGTTTTCTGTGACACTTTCCGTTGCCAGAAGCTTTCGCCGCCGGCACCCGCGTATTCTACACGGCGTGTTGTCTGGAGGTGTTCGGACTTTCCTCTGTCAGATCGCGCATCCCAAGGGATCCGCTTCTGCCAGCGACCGTCTGCCACCCGCTGCAGAGGTGACACTAACTTGAAATTTGTGCCGCGCAAGGACGTGCGCGCGGACGGGTTTGCGCTTGCATGCAGTGTTTGCCTCGGCCGTTCGCTGGGCTATGAACGTGCAGTGACCAATCCCAGTAACTCCTGCCCCTTGAAAGAACGGCTCCTCAAAGCCTGGGACGCCTCGGAGTTGGTGAGTCTGACGCTCAGCGTGCCCGCCGCTCCGGAATCCAACGTGCGCAAAATCAAGGTCCGCCCCGTACTCCTGAAAAAGGGATGGTGCTTCTCCATCGTTCAACGACGCGACGCGCAGGAAATCACCCACAACCTTCCGCCACGGGAGGCCGTGGAATGGATCGGCAAGGAATTCACGTCCCGTTGGAGGGAAGCGCACCTCTTCACTCTCGGCGCGGATTTCAAGTTCCGGCGCGACGAGCGGGGTGAAGTCAGGGTCCGCAAGTCGAGACCCGCTTTTGCCCAAGCGCCCAATTTCTCGCACGACAAGGAACGCCCACTGCGGAACGCCTACGGAGAGGAGCTCTTTTTGCGTCGCCTCGGGGTCACCAACGATGCCGGGCAGCCCCGCCCGGGTATGGCCGGAAAATTGCGGCAGATCCTGCGGTTTGTGGAACTCCTCGGACATCTGGTGGATTCATGGCCGCAGAATCCTGCGGGCCCGCTGCGCGTCGCCGACATGGGGGCCGGCAAAGGGTACCTGACTTTCGCGATGGCCCGCGCGTTTGCAGCGCGCGGTTTGGATGCCCGCATTATCGGGTTAGAGGCGCGCGCGGAGCTCGTGGACTCGGGAAACGCGCTCGCGGCAGAACTGGGTTTTACAAACCTGAGTTTCGTTCAGGGTCTGATCGGCGACTGGGTGCCCGCGGACGGCTTGGATGTGCTCGTCGCTTTGCATGCCTGCGATACAGCGACGGATGACGCGCTTTTTCATGGGATCAAAGCGGGGGCGCGCCTCATTTTAACTTCGCCATGCTGTCACAAGGAAGTGCGCGCCCAGTTGGCTGCTCCCGATTATTTGCGCGGGGTGTTGAAACACGGGATTCTAAGCGAGAGACAGGCGGAGATCATCACGGACGGAATCCGCGCGCTCGCCTTGGAGAGTTGGGATTACGAGGCGCGCGTGTTTGAGTTTGTTGATGCGGAACATTCTGGAAAAAACCTCATGCTTTCGGCGACGCGCGGGACACGCGGTGGTCCGGCCCAGCGGAAATCTGCGGATGAGTTGAAACGCGTCATGCGTGAGTTTGGAATTGCGCGTCAGCGCTTGGTGGAACTTTTGCAGGAAAGTGCCGAATGAAACACTGGAGTGCTCATCAGATCTCGCGTCTCTCGAAAATGCGTGAAGGTTTCATCGCGGGAACCGCAGGCGACTCTGATTATTGGACGTCGTTGGAAGATCTTGATCTTTACGAAAAGACTTTCGCGCGGCGCATCGCATGGAAGTGGGATGCAGTGCTTGGCGAACTTGAATTACGCAAGTGGGCTCCCTCCGTTTCGCGGGTTGTGGACTTCGGGTGCGGTTCCGGGGTTGCCGGACGCAAGGTTTTGGATCAATGGAGCGGGCAGGTGAGGGAGGTGGTGCTGCTGGATCGTTCGCCGATGGCCCGCAGTTATGCTGCGAAATTGCTGCCTGCCGCCGGGGTCGATGTGCGGGACGGGGGCGCGGAATTTTCCTCGGAGATTGCCGCGGATTCTGTCGTGCTCGCAAGCCACGTGGTCACCGAGTTGAGTCCGGCTCAACTCTCGAAATGGACGGATTGCGTCGCGGGAGCCAGCGCCGTGATTTGGGTGGAGGCGGCAACGCACGATGCGAGCAGACGACTGGTCGAATGCGTCCGTGAACCGCTGTTGAGGGCGGGATGGAGCATGGTGGCTCCCTGCACGCACTCCTCCGGTTGCCCCATGCTGACTGCGCAGAACGAACGGCATTGGTGCCATCACTTTGCGCGGGTTCCCTCGGTTGCGCATCAGGATCCCGCATGGAAGGAGCTTTCGTCCGCGGTCGGCGTGGACTTGCGGGTTTTGCCCTACAGTTTTCTGGTGATGGAAAGGCGCGTCGGCGCGCAGCGGGGCGGGACGGCGGGTTCGGCGGGCGGGTTTTGCAGGGTGATCGGCGCGCCGCGACAGTTCAAGGGACACTTGAAGGTCCTGCGGTGCGGGGAGGAAGGACTTGAAGAGGTGGTTCTTCAAAAGCGGGATGCGCCGGTCGCTTTCAAGAACTTGTCCCGCGGGGACGGCGTGCCGGTCTACGGTTTCAAGGAGGAGGCCGGTAAGGTGCTGGAGGCAAAACGCTTTGGGCAATCCGGCGAAGTCTGAGCCCCGCCTTCTCCACTGAAGGTGCATTTTTAACTGCGGGCCCCGGGCGTCTCGCCGCGCACCTTATTGGCGGACGCAACCTCCGCAAGCTTGCTGTCTTTTAGCAAAGAGGATAGTTTATGAGGTTCCACGACTTTGTTTACGTGCTTTCTATATGAGTAACACTATTTCCTCTCCCGAGCGTTCGCAAAACCCGAGCGCCGTAGATCAAGGCGAATTGATCAGCGGCGCCGACATCTTGGTAGCATGCTTGGAGCGGGAGGGGGTTGACACGATCTTTGCATATCCGGGGGGGGCTTCGATGCACATGCATCAGGCATTGACCCGTTCTTCGAAGATTCGCACATACCTGCCGCGCCACGAGCAGGGCGGTGGTTTCTCCGCGGAAGGTTATGCCCGCGCCACAGGGAAGGCCGGTGTGGTGATGGCGACCTCCGGACCGGGCGCGACCAATCTGGTGACTTGCATTGCGGACGCCTACTTGGACTCGATCCCGATGGTGGCGATTACGGGGCAGGTGCCCCAGCACATGATTGGAAAAGGCGCGTTTCAGGAGACCGACGTCTTCTCGGTGACGGCCCAGGTGGTGAAGCACAATTATCTGGTGATGAACGTGCAGGACATCCCTAGGATTGTGAAAGAGGCTTTCCACATCGCCCAGACGGGGCGCCCGGGTCCGGTGTTGATCGATATACCGAAGAACATCCAGCAGGCGATGGGCCGGCTCGTTTTTTCCGAAAAAGTCAACCTGCGCGGATACGATCCCGTCCGCAAGGCAGACGACGCTGATCTGCAGGAGTTGGTTCAACTGATTGCGCGCTCCAAGCGCCCCATGCTCTACGTGGGCGGCGGCGTGATTTCGGGGGAAGCCTCCGCGGAGTTGAAGGAGTTCGCGCTGCGCACCCAGATTCCTGTGGCCTCCACGTTGATGGGGATCGGTTGTTTCCCGGAAACGCATCCGCTTTCGCTGCGCTGGCTGGGGATGCACGGCACCGTTTACGCAAACAACGCGGTGAACGAGGCGGATCTCTTGATCGCCGTCGGCGTGCGTTTCGATGATCGCGTGACGGGAAAGTTGTCGGAGTTTGCGAAGCACGGAACCATCGTCCATATCGAGATTGACGAGTCGGAGATCAACAAGAACAAGCCGGTGCGCCTGCCGATTCTGAGTGATGTGAAGTACGCGCTGGGCCGATTGAACCAGATGCTCGAGTTGGCTGGGAAGAAAGTGGTGAACCAGCAAGACCTCACGGCGTTCACGGCGTTTCCCGACTGGTACCGCCAGATCGCGGCATGGCGCGACGAGTTTCCTTTCCAGTACGACGACACTCCCGATGTCATCCAGCCGCAGTACGCGATTGAGTTGCTTTGGGAGCTCACCAAGGGTGATGCGATCATCACCACCGGCGTGGGGCAGCATCAGATGTGGGCCGGACAGTACTACAAGTTCAACAACCCGCGTTCATTCATCACCTCGGCCGGACTGGGTGCGATGGGGTTCGGGTATCCGGCTGCGATCGGGGCGAAGGTGGCGTGTCCGGACAGGGAGGTCATCGATATCGACGGTGACGGATCATTTCTCATGAACGTGCAGGAATTGGCACTGGCGCATATTGAAAAAATCGCCGCGAAGGCGCTGATTCTCAACAATCAATGGCTGGGGATGGTTGTGCAGTGGGAAGACCGGTTTTACAACTCCAACCGCGGGCACACATTCCTTGGCGACCCCTCGGATTTGAACCGGATTTACCCTGACTACGTGAAAATGTGCGAAGGCTTCGGCGTGCCCTGCGAGCGCGTGATTCACAAAAAAGACCTGCGGGCGGCGATGCAGCGCATGCTCGATTCCAAGGAGGCCTACGTTCTCGATGTGATGGTCCCGTATACGGAGCATGTGTTGCCGATGATTCCGAGCGGCCAGACGTACAAGGATGTGATCTACAAAGGAGCGAAGAAACTCGAGGCGGGAAGCGGCCTGTAGGCGGTTGATCGCGCGGTACGCAACCGCACCATGCCTGGCAGATGATTTCTGTCCAGGGACGGGATCATTTCCGGCGGTGTGCGGCTGCTGGACGTCTTGCGCAAGTTCAAGTGAACTGACCGGATCGAGGTACTTTTCAAAATGCAGGTTCCGCTCTTAGACCTCAGGCTTCAATACGCTCCGCTCAAGGCGGAGATCATGCGGCAGATCGAACAAGTTGCGGATTCCCAGACGCTTGTTCTCGGGCCTCAGGTGGAAAACCTTGAACGTTCCGTATGCGCGTACGCGGGTGCGGCGCATGCGATCGGGGTTTCATCCGGAACGGACGCCCAACTGGTTTTAATGATGGCGCTCGGGATCGAACCGGGCGATGCGGTGGTCACCACGCCGTACACTTTTTTTGCCACCGCAGGTTGTGTTGCCAGACTTGGGGCGCGGATCGTGTTCGCGGATATCGATCCCGGCACCTTCAATATCTGCCCCGACTCGCTGGCAGCGGTGCTGCGGCGCACACCAAACGTGAAAGCGATCATCCCCGTGCATTTGTACGGGTGTTGTGCAGACATGGCACGCATCACCGAGCTCGCGGCGGAGCACGGTGTGCCGGTGCTGGAGGATGCGGCGCAGGCGCTCGGCGCGTCCCACCCGATGGGTGGTGCGGGCGCTATTGCGGAGGCGGGTTGGTACTCGTTCTATCCCACCAAAAACCTTGGTGCGTTTGGCGATGCGGGAATGGTGACATGCAGGGATGCGAAGCTCGCGGAGAAGATCCGCTCTTTGCGCAATCATGGGATGGAACCGCGTTATTATCATCACGCGGTTGGTGGAAATTTCCGATTGGATGCGATTCAGGCGGCGGTGTTGAACGTGAAGCTTCCGCACCTCGATGCATGGGGTGCGGGCCGGCGTGAAAAGGCATCCTTTTATCGAAGTGTGTTTGCGCGGAGCGGGCTTGATCAATTGCTCACACTCCCGCGTGAGCCCTGGAGTCACTCAGGGCTTAAGAACCACCACATCTACAATCAATTCATCGTGCGCGCGCCCCGACGCGACGATTTGCGGGCCTTTTTGAAGGATGCAGGCATTGGTTCGGAGGTTTACTACCCGCTCCCGCTGCATCTTCAGGAATGCTTTCGTTCGCTCGGATATTCAAGGGGCGACTTCCCTGAATCCGAGCGTGCGGCGATTGAAACGGTCGCGCTTCCGATTTTTCCGGAACTCACGGACGCCCAGCAGGCGTACGTTGTTTCAAAAATCGCAGACTTTTACGGGGCTTGATTTCGCCGGCGCATGCCAGTCGTTTGAGAGGAGTCCCGCATTGATCTCGGAAATTGAACTCGGTAGCGCGACGACGGCTTATTGGTGAGTGCCGCAGGTGGCGTTGCACATTTCCTCGTAGAAATCCTCTTCGGTGGGGACGCGTCCCACTTCGAAGGTTTTCGTGACGAGGCGCATTATCTGATGCTGTGTTTTTTGGATCTGCTCCTGCGCTTCCATGAACTCACGGATCGTATCGGACTTCAGGATGGCATTCCGGGTGCCCTCGTAGTTGCCGATTTCCTCCTCTGAAATTTCCGAACCCATGGACTGCCGTTGCTGCAGAAGATCGGTGAGTTGCGTGAGTTGGTTGAGTTGGTATTGGGCGCCAATGTCGCCGAGGTAGCGCTCGACCTTTTTGAAAAGCTCGTGAAAACCCGGCTGGGAGACGATGGCTGCGCACAGTTCGCGCGTTTTAAGTTCGATTGGATCCTGGATGTTTTCCATTGGAGGTGCGGGATTTAAGCAGGCTGAAGAGTCTTCCGCCGAGTTCAAGCTTGGAGTTGCTTCCGTTGTCGGCTGCAATCGAAGGGCTGCATATCGCAAGAGTCAATCTAGCACGCACCCCCCTATGAACAGGAAACAGTTTCTACGCTCCCTCTCGGCCGTATCATTTCTGGAATGCCTGCCGCTCCAAAAAGTATTTGCAGCCGCTGCTCCTGATGGACCGTTCAAGGTTGCCGTGATTGGCCACACCGGGCGCGGTAATTTCGGGCACGGTCTAGACTCGATGTGGGCAAGCGTGGAGGGTGTACGGGTGGTCGCGATTTGCGATGCAGGGGCGGGAGCCAAGGGGGTAGATGTCTCGCGGTATCCGCAAGCAAAGCCCTATGAGGATTATCATCGGATGCTCGCGGAGATTAAGCCCGAGATTGTGGCGATCGGCCCGCGCCATGCGGATCAACATTTCGAGATGGCTGCGGCTGCCGCGCAAGCCGGCGTGCGCGGGGTTTACATGGAAAAACCGTTTGTGCGTGACCTTCGGGAGGCCGATGACCTGGCTGCAGCTTGTGCTCGGACTGGGATGCGTCTGGCTGTCGCCCACCGCAACAGATACCATCCTGCGTTGCCCGTGTTGCAAGCGATGCTGTCCGACGGAAAGTTCGGCAAGCTTGTGGAGATTCGCTGCCGGGGTAAGGAGGACTTGAGGGGCGGCGCGCTGGACCTTTGGGTGCTTGGATCGCATGTGTTGAACCTCGCGGCTTTTCTGGGAGGAACTCCGGTGGCGTGTTCTGCTGGAGTGTTTCAAGACGGACAGCCTGTGGAGCGCAAGCATGTAAAGGAGGGGGATGAGGGAATCGGTCTGATGGCTGGAACCGAGGTGCACGCGCGCTTCGAGTTGGAGAGCGGTGTGCCTTTGTTTTTTGATTCGGTTAAGAACCTCGGTCAGAAGACGTCTGGTTTTGGGGTTCAATTGATTTGCAGCGAGGCGGTCGTGGACTTGCGCATGGATATGGAGCCGATGATCCATGTTAGAAAGGGCAATCCATTCAACCCGACCGCCGAACCGGCGCATTGGGTGCCGTTGACAAGCGGTGGCCTTGGTGTCGTCGAGCCGTTGAAGGATATCAAGCAACTCGTGGCTGGGCATGGACTGCCTGCGCGGGATCTGCTTGCTTCGATCCGTGACGGTCGTGATCCATTATGCGGAGTGGGCGAGGCGACAATAATTGTTGAAATGATCGCGTCGGTGTTTGAGTCGCACCGACTGGGGGGCGGGCGAGTTTCTTTGCCGCTGCATAGCCGAGTGAATCCGTTGAGTTTGATGTAGGCGCGCGGATGGTGTCCAGATGCGCAGCCTGAATTCCGTTCGGGGGTTCTGATCCGATGCTTTTCAACGTGAATCGCGTTGGACTTTCAGCTTCGGAGAACGTCTTGGATCACTGGACGTCGTCCACTTTGCTCTCAGCGTTCAGAACTGGCGGGAATTCCTCCTGAAGTTTTCCTGACTGAATCCGTCGTCAATCACGGCGTATTCCTGTGGCTGGAATTCAAAGCGTTGGATTTTTGAGGCCGAACTGTTCCCCCGCGCGAAGACCATAGTGAGGTTCCGCGCAGTCCGCGTGCGCCTGATGGAGATGATCTTTGCGGGAATTTTGCGGTTTGGCCGCCAATTTTTCCGTGGTGAAAAGGAGCGGCGACTGGATTGGGGCGACGATGCCCGCGGCATCAAGCCGGTGGATTTAAAAAAATAAAACAATCGGTTATGAAACCAAAAATAAGTAAACGGTTACGGGGCGTGTTGATTTCGGTGGTGCTTGGTAAATTCAGCCTTCGAGCCGTGCGTGCAGTGCTCGGAGGAAGTGTGCTGTACTTTGGTTTGGCGGGATGCGTTGGAGTGCACGAACCGCATCCAGTGGGTCGCACAAGTACGGGGGCTGTGATGTGCGACAAGTGTCGGACGACTTGGGTCTCGCGCGGGGAGGCGTTCGGCAAGTTGACCCGGTATTCCCGGCAGGAAGTGATGGTCTGCGAGGACTGTGAGTCTGCAGTGGCACACTGGATGAAAACGGGTGATCTGAGGCACTACTGTGCTCACTGCAAGGGGCACATGACGTGCTCACCGGCGAGAGCTAGATAAAAAGGGATGCCGACGAATTTGGATCACGCGCAAGCATTATCCAATCCGGTGTTTGAAATGATGGTGCATTTAGGGGCCGATAAATGAATGCACCATTTAGATGAAAGTCCGACAGGTTGCTATTCTTCATTCACCAAGTCAGGACCGGTTGTCTCTTAGAGATAAAGCAACTCCATCCAAACGGCAGATCCACCCTAGTGTGTTCGAGCGCACACGAATCAAGCATGGGTGCCAGTGAGGAAGGCGACAGAAACGTTGTGATGTCAAAATTGGCCAACTCGGGGAGCGTCGCTTCATATCGGCAAGAATAATGTTGTGATATATCGCGGATTGATTCGTGCAAGTTTCTGACATACGGCCAGTAGCACCCAAGAAGGATATTCAATGACAATACGTAAACAGTCCCAGCTTTGATAGGAAAATAAATATCTTGGCAAGGCATTTGAAATCCATGAAAGTGATAAAATACAAGGGGTAGATTATTTATAGTCGCGGGTTCTTTTGAGCCGATAGGGGAAGGCACGATGGAATACTGTTCGTAATTCCACGGCGCCAAACCAGCACCCAAATGTTGAAGCGCACCAACGCCCTCAAATTCATTAATCCACGAGTTTAAGTATGCTTGATCGCCGTATTTTCCGGCCTCAACTTTAGCGTAACACCACTCGTTACATTTATCCCTCCACCAATTAAGCAAGAGTCTCCCTTTCGGATCGTTCCGGAAGCACAGAAGGCCCACATTATACTTTCCTGATCCAGCTTCCATTGAAATTAATCGTTGTGGAAAACGATGTTCATGGATCAAAACTGAATAGTTCGCAAATTCGTCAAAGATGGGCTGGGGCGTGCTGAAAAAAAACAAGTCGGAATCGAGATAAGTCAGTATTTCTATGTGCGGCATCCACTCAAAAATGCGCTTAAGAATCGTGGGGGTCAGTGTCCAGTAGTATTCAGTCGTCGAACGATTGCTTTTAGCCTGAAATAGAGCTTTATCACCTTTCTCTAATTGATGCAGGGGAATACAGCACACTCCGTCGAATGCTAATTTCTCCAAAACCACCCTCGTAATCTCGTCTAAACAAACCACGTAGAGAGTCCACGGGCGTGTTTCATGCAGAATCAGAGAACGGATCAGTGCCACACCCCTTGAGAGGTAATTGGCGTCAAAATAAGTGCAGTAATACCGATTCATCAATACTTTTTAAGCGTCAGTATTCCAGTCACCAAGTGCATCGCAAATGCGTGCGATTTCGGGCTCCGTCAGCTCGGGGTAAAGCGGGAGCGTAACAATTTGTCCCGCCAGCCTCTCCGTTTCTCTGAGCCCTTCAAGACTCGTGCGAGTCGTTTTAAAAGCCGGTTGAAGATGCACGGGGAGAGGGTAGTGAAGGGCTGTGTGGATTCCTCGATCCATCATATGAGAGCGAAATGATTCCCGGTTATTTACCTCAACCACATAGAGGTGCATGGCATGCAGTGTGCCAGAAATGGTTGCTGGAGAGATAATTCTCTTGTGATCAATGGACGCAGTGAATTGAGCCGCTATTCGTCGTCGAATTTCATTTTCCTGCGAGAGATAAGCGAGCCGGACGCGCAATACCGCGGCTTGTAATTCGTCGAGACGAGAGTTCAACCCGTGGCTTGAGCTGATGTATCGTTCAGTCCAACCGTATTGCCTCAGTTCCCTGATACGTTGGGCGATGTGTGGTTTTTTTGTTGCAACGGCTCCTCCATCTCCAAGAGCACCCAGATTTTTGGTGGGATAAAAGCTGAAAGCCGCGGCATCCCCCCAAGCGCCAGTGGCGCGGCCCTCAATATCCGCTCCACAGCTCTGGGCGCAATCTTCAATCAAGGCAAGATCATGGTTGGTCGTAAAATTAAGTAAGGCAGCGATGTCGGCAGGTTGTCCATAGATATGGACCGCTATCACCGCTTTTGTTTTTTGTGACACCAAACCTCGCAGCGCGCGTGGGTCGATACACTTACGGACCGGATCAATATCCGCGAAAATGGGAACTGCACCAATTGCCTTAACCGCGGCTGCAGTCGCCACCGCAGTGTGCGAGGGAAGAATGACTTCGTCACCGGCTTGGACATCGAGGGCGCGAAGAGAAATCTCGAGGGCATCAGTACCATTCGCCACGCCGAGGACGTGTGCGACATTCAAAAAGGCTGCAAATTCAACCTCAAAGGCCTCAACCTCAGGGCCAAGAATATACCATCCGCTGTCAAGGACGCGGTGAAGTGCCGAGTCGATCTCGGTCTTACGTGCCAAGTAGGCGGCCGATGGATTGGCAACAGGAATTTGGTGCATATCAGGCTGTAGGTTGATGTTCGATTAGACTAGCAGTACTGGGCCAGTCTGGTCTCAAAGTAGCCAAGGGTGGCTTCAATCCCGCTTCTGAGTGATGTTTGAGGGCGCCATTTCAGTAGTTCGCCAGCCAAGGAGTAGTCCGCATAATAATCACCGATATCGATTTTTTTTCGGTCGGCAGGAAATTCTACCAACTGGTAGGCACCCCCTTCGAAGGCGTCGATCATGATCTTGGCAGTATCCAGCAGCGTATAACGCTGGCAGTCTCCAAGGTTAAGGATTTTGCCAAATGCTTGATCAGTGCTCGCGGCAGCGATGAGTGCCGAAACAACGTCGTCCACATAATTATAGTCGCGTATCTGCAAGCCATCTCCAAAAATTTGAATAGGATCACCTTCAAGAATACGCCGGATCCAAATTCCAAGGAAAGTTTGCCTTGCATCTCTAATTCGCATGCGCGGTCCGAATGTGTTGGTAAGCCGAAGCACCGAAGTGCGAATTCCATACACCTGATGATAGACCAGATGGTACCATTCACCGGCCATTTTGTTGACCCCGTTTACATCTACCGGCTGCAATGGATGCTTTTCATCCACAGGCAGGTAATGCGGACGCCCGTAAATTTGCCTCGTGCTGGCGAACACAACTTTTGCGGCAGGGTTGTAGTTTTTACATGCTTCGAGAATGGAGAGTTGGGCTTTCGCGTTGATATCGAGATCCGTGTACGGATCGGTCATTGAGTCCAAGTGGCTGGTTTGTCCCGCAAGGTTGAAGATGATCTCTTGATTCCGGATAAGGTGCTGGAGGGAAAAAGGGTCCCTCACGTCAGAGATATTGATGGCTACGTGGTTTCGTATCTCGTCCACATTCCAAAGGTTGCCGCCGTACTGGGGCAGGAGACTGTCGATTAATGTGACTTCCGCCCCTAGCTTCACGAGAGTAATCGCTAGGTTTGATCCTATAAACCCGAGCCCCCCCGTAATTAAAACTCTTGTCCCCCTGCGGATCGCTAGTTCAACGTTTGTCATTTTGGATATTAAATACTATGGATCGTCTTCTTAAATATATAGTTGTAATTGTATGTGTCTCGCGCGCGATCTTCTGATAGGGCGATTACGCTCACGAGAGACGCCCCGTTTCTGTCAAACATCGAAATAAAATCAACTTCATTGAAAGTATGCTCGAACATCTCCACTTCATACCCAAACTTTTTTGAGGTATGGGTCGGCCTCTCGCGGCAAATTGGAGTCCGATGGGCTACGATATATTTAGCGGAAAGCCGGACAGCCTCCTTGACGCCCGCCTCTGGATCACTCAAGTGAAGCAGCACACAAGATGAAATCGTAACATCAAAAAGATTGGAAGAGAGCGGGACGGACGTCGCATCCGCCACAAAAAAAGTTTTTTCTGGGTAGTAGTCACGCGCCATTGAAATCATGGCCTCCGAATAATCAATTCCAGTATACTGGATGGAGCGATGAAGAAGATATTCCAAAATCTCCGCTGCGTAACCACTAGCGCAACCAATTTCCAGAACCGAATCTCCTTGGTTTGTTATTGGCTCTAGTGAGTCGACAAGTGCAGTAAATACCCTTGGCGGCGCACCCCGCAAAGCGTTTGAAATTTCTGATTCGACCAATTTTCTCTGGCTCTGAGCGATTGAGGCCTCTTTCCAAGCTTTCTTGTGGGAATCAGTGATGTCTTTTGCATCTAGCGGAGAATATCCGAAGGAAATTCTCGAGGTATCGACCAATTGAGCGGGTTGTAATTTTCGACGGACGGCTCTTTGAAGCACCCAGGACGTCTGCTTCATCCTGTTGGCGTAGGAATGCTCCCGCAAGGTTCGGGTTTGCCCAGCCTTGGCAATAGCTTTTGCTTCCTCCTCGTTGCGTTGGTAATAGAGGATGAGTTCAGCGCATTCTTGAGGAGTCCTGTATGCAACAACCTCCTTGCCCACTTCAAAAAGGTCCTGAAGATTGTCCTTGAAGTCAGTGATTAGCAAGGCCCCGCATCCTGTTGCCTCAAAAAGGCGCATGTTATTTGCATTGGCGCCAGCGGCGTCAATGTGCCGGTTCACAGTGATCTGAGAACGCAAAAGCATGTTAAACATATCTGTTCCCCATACCGGCCCGTGATGCCGACTCCGAAGCAAAGAGTCCTGCGGCAAAATATCCGCTCCGTATCCCCAGACATGGAGTTCGGTGAGATGCGCAAGTTGCTCCAAAAATTCAGTGCCCTTCCTATGCACCGGAGATATTCCTCCGATGAAGGTTACAGGGAGGTCTCGCTCGCTTTCATCAAAATTTTCAAGAATTTTTCCTTCAAATGCCAAGGGCTGATAGAAAGAAGCGATCCCGTGACTTCGGAACATTGAAGCAAAATGCGGGAACGAAGTGAATATCAGATCGAAACCTTTGAGGTGTGTGTTTGGATGGACGGGTGAAGCGATTTGACCGACGATCAGAGACGCATAAGGGCGAATTGCCTGGATCAGAGCCTCAGAGGCGATGGACATATCGTGGATGTAAACAACATCTGGAGTCTCCCGTCGGATTTGCTCCACAGCGATGCCCAAGGGCGGTCCCTCCAGTCCCCGCTCCCTTCCCCACTCACTCTGGAGAGGCTCGCAATTGGCGATTACATCGATAGCCTCCCACCCTGCGGCCCGCAGATTGCGAGAATAGAAGTCACTCTCTCCGAAGTAAGTGCCATGCAGCAGCGAAAGCTGTGAAGCATAATTTAATCGCTCCAAATTCCGGTTTTGAGAGTATACGGAACGGAGAAACTCTGGATAGTACGTGTTAACAAAAATGCACTTCACTTTTGATGGGTTTCCGTTTTAGGTATTTCAAATTATCGTTTAATGTGATCTTCTTGTCTGGGGTTTAGATTGAAAATAAAGTAACACTTTTTAGATCGCATTGCGTAGTGTGAATTAATTCTCTGGAAAAAGCTGGATGTAAATTATTTTAAAAAGAGACTCCGATCCCCGCTCCAGGATAAAAATGAGCCTTCGGCTTTTCTGCAAAGAAAAGAAATCTCCTGTTCGTCTTCAAAGAGTAATCAAAGAGGGCGGAGGTCGCGTGGGCATTGTCGCCGAGCACTATAGCGCCAGAACGCAGCTTGGAATGGATAGCCTGATATTCGCTAGCTTCGTACGACTCACTGTGGTCGCTGTCATTGATAAACAGGTCTATCGGTTCCGTGATGGATGACAGGGATTCAATCGAATCTCCATACAATATTTTCCCAGTAATCGCATAAGGATCTGCAAAAAGATATCCGGCATGAGGATTAATGTCGGTGCCTAAATATTTTCCAGGAAAGCCCTCAGCGGCATTCCTCAAAAGGGCTGAGGCAATCACGCAACTACCAAGCCCCTTGTCCACACCAGTCTCAACAACCAATCGGGGCTTCGTGATTCTGACGAAAGCGTACCAACCAATTCGTCTGCCGAATCCCCCCCCCAAGTCTGCCGCTAACCTAAGGGGCGACTCTAGCGTTCTCCGATCCAGGTGCTGCCTCAGGGCTTTGTCCTGCTTAACTTCCTCAAAATACTCCTGACACCTGCTAATTCCGCAGTTGGTAACCACATCTATCAGGCCTGCCAACTGCTTTTCATTCAGCTCTGTGAGCCCGTAGGTGAAGTTAGATTGCTCCCTTGAGGCCGATAGCCAACCTATCCAAGCATCCAGTTGGGGTTTCAGGTAAGACTCGAACGTCCATACTCGCGATAGTATGGAAGCCTCCTCTGGCCCCTCAAGCCGCTCGCCCGAGGTCAGGTTGCTCAACTTCTCGCAATATTTTTTCAGAACCAAAGAGGCGATTTTGTGCCCCGTTCCGTGTTCATTCGGCGTCATAATTAAGAATTTCCTGATTCAATTTTTAAAATACTCAGGGCTTATCTGGTATCCTGCACCCAAGGTGGCTCAGCCGCGATCAATTGTCTACCAGCTCTAAATTGATAAGAGAAATCGTTGATTTCGTGCTCCTGAGTCTCAAGGTGTTGGTAAGTAAAGCGGGAAAACAAGTGTTAGCACAAGACTGACTCGGGTCCGATAACAGAATCTCCCGCAGGGGTCGCTTCAAGCAAAGCTCGACCGGCGGTCTTTACCCTGAGGTTTGCTCCAAGTCGCGAAATAAATAATCGTGCTCGGACAGGCTCGCCACAAAAGCGTATCTCTTTGGTTCGAGGAAATCTTTCAATCTCTCCAAGGCTCTGCACTCGACTAAAAGATACTTGAATCGAAAGCAGTCGTGATCCACCCCCTTCAGGACCTGTAGCTCCACGCCCTCAACGTCGAGAGAAAACAGATCGATTTTCCTCGGTGCCTCAGCCTCTAAAAGAATGTCATTTAGCATTTTAGCTTCTGCGCCGAACGTGAAAGTATCCTCATACGGATGCAAAAACTGTTTCCCTACCGCCGCGTGAGCTTGCGCGTCAAGAATATCACTTTCCGGTATCTCGGAAACAGACATTAAGTTTGCATAGACAATCGGAACGAAACGTTCAGTGTAACCAAAGGGGACGCACGCAGCGCAATACACTTTAGTCTGTTTTGCCCTGTTAGCCCTGCACTTGAAATAATTAAGATGGGTAGGCTCAACCAAAATACCGGACCAATTCCTGAATTGCTCAAAGTAAAGAGTGTTTGATTGCGTTACTCCGTCGTTTGCTCCTATTTCAATAAAAAAGCCTCCATTATAATTCAAATATGCCTCGAGCTTTTCATCGAGACCATTTAATCCATAATATCTACGGCTTTGATTCATGTTATTTATTGAAAATGAATGCTTTGAAACGTTACAATCCTTTTCGCCAGATCCTAGTTTCCCATGAGTAGCTGTTATAAGGGCCGGGGCCTTCTATTTTCAGGGTCGGCCAGTGCTGAATTATTGACCAGCCTACCCGGTACTCTTCCCTTTCTGAGTTATCGAGGAGCAGGTACCCCCCTCTTTTAATCCTGTTAACAGCATGGCTGATGCAGTGATTCCTCGCCCTTCCGTCTACGATCACGATATCGAAGTACTCGTCGGGATATTTGTCGATGCGGGTGACATAGTCCCCGAAGGTTTGTCCCTCGAACCGCGCGTCGCTCGAGCCATACAAAGGTTCGAAAAACGCCGCATGGCGCGGTTTTTCAAGCATTAGATTTACGTTAACCGCTCCTTTTCTAAGCAACGCGTTATTCACTTGAGCGAACCAGTCTGCATCGTGTTCAACGGTTACAACCCCCCTGACACGTTGCGAAAAAAACATAGTGGATCCGCCTGACCCCCATTCGAAAATCGCCATCGTTTGCGTCAATGTCTTCGCCAACCATTCGATTGCGCCATAAGTCATCCATGGCAACTCATCTGCTAATGGGGAACGGCGCCCATCCAGGGACTCAGCCCAATGAGTGTACCAAGAAGCAAGCCATGGGTTCTTTTGGATCGCCGACTGCCAGTACGTGGGCGGATCTGAGTTCATGAGTTGCACGTCGCCATAATAAACCCCCCGATGTCTATAATCAAAAATCTCTCGCCTAAGCAATCTATATTCTGGTGTGATTGGCCACTTCGAAGTGGACCACCTCGTGACGTTGGTTTTCTATGCTTGGCGGGTTGCTTTTGGCAAGGGCTTACGTTGTTTTACGGAGGGTTGCAGCGGCGGCCGGTGTCCTTACTGTGAAGCGCTATGTGCGCAAACTCAAGGCCAAGGACCCGGCCCGAGTGCGCCCGAGTTGCTCATCATCGACGACATGGGCTTGAAGATCCTGCCCGCCAAGAGCGGCGAGATCCTGCTAGAGGTCATCATGCGACGGTACGAGAACCGCTCTACGATGATGACTTCCAACCGTCCGGTGGAGGAGTGGGGCAAGCTCTTGTGCGATGTGCCTGCAGCCAGCGCCATCCTTGACCGGCTCCTGCATCACGCCGAGATCATCGCAATCGCCGGGCGCAGCTATCGGCTCAGGGAGGGAATTGCCGAACAAAATCAGCGCCAAGCCAGCCAGCCAAAGAAGGAGAAAAGTGCAGCTTCGCTGCTCGAATAGAACGGGGAACCACGGTTCCCCGTTCCCCTCCTCTAGGGGGAACAGCAGCAGCCTGCCGCTGCTGCAACCCGCCTTAAAAACAACCAACTAGCCCTTGCCAAAAGCAACCCGCCAAGCCTAGGAAAACTAACGTCCCAAGGTGGTACATTTTGATTCGACCGCGGGTGGTACACTTTGAAGTGACCGGTGACACCCAAGCTGCCTCGATCAGTCATCATCGCGATTGGGTGGTGGCGCAAACACGAATGCAGCCCGCGTTGGGGCCGGCATCGGACTGTTGGCGCCGCGGACGCTTCGCCAAATAATCTCGTTTAATTTGAGGTCGTCAGCAGCGTCTTCCTTTGCGAAGTTCATTTTGCGCGACGCGTCGGCACCCCAAGCCACTTTTGGATTTGTCTCGAGAATATCGACGCCGGCTGGAAGTGCGCGGTAGGGCTTTGCGTCGGGTTTGGGCTGGAAACTCTCGTACATTGGCGGCGCCGCTGCATCAAACTGAGACATCGGTTTGAGTCCCAGTATCAATTCCATGGTGCGTAGCATTGAGCTGGTCGAATACATCGTTGAGTCAACATGGTGACGCTTCGTATAAGGGCTGATGACCAGCGCCACCGTGCGATGCGCGTCCACGTGGTCGGGTCCGTTCTGGGCATCGTCTTCGATGACGAAGATGGCGGTTGAGGGCCAAAACTTGGATGTTGAGATGGATTCGACGAGTTTCCCGAGTGCCAGGTCGTTCTCCGCAACGCAGGCGGTGGGCGTCCATTTTCCGGGGGCTGTTCCCATCGTGTGATCCTGCGGGAGGCGGACCACTTGGAGTTGCGGCATCCTCCCCTCTGCCTCAAAACGTTTGAGCTCCGATACAAAACGCTCGACGCGGAGTGAGTCGGGGTACTCCATGTCGAAGCTGCGGTACCATGGGTCGAACCGTCCCTCCAGGCTCTTTAGTCGGCTCTTGCACGGGTCGGTCGGCTTCTTCCCGTTCGTCACGAACTCGCCGTAGGACCGAAAACTCACGTTCGCTTCTGCCGCGCGGTCCCAAAGATAGCCACCCGCGGGAATCGCGATCGGGAAGTTGCCTTCGCTGGGATAGGAGAATTTTTTGGATTTGTTGTGTCCGTAGCTCAGCGGCCAGAACTTCTCCACATAGTCGGTGGCATAGGCCGCCATGCTCCATTCATGTCCGTCGGCGCTGACCTCGCTCTCAACATAAAAATTATCCAGCAGGACGAACTCACTCGCGAGCTTGTGATGGTTTGGAGTGACCTTCTCCGGGAACAAGCAAAGGCTCGCATCTCCGTTGCCGCTGCCAATATCGCCGAAAATCTGATCGTAAGTTCGATTCTCTTTGACCACGTAAATGCAGTGTTTGATCGGGCTCGAATCGCCAAGCCTCCCGGGTATTGGATTGTTTTCCGGACGCTTTCCGGTTGGAGCGTTGTCTTTTAGCAGAGGTGAACAGCGGAAAGCGGTGGCTGTGAACGCCTCGAGCTGCTTTTCGAATTCGGGTCTCGGCGGGATGTCCACGATGCTCACGCTCCCCTTCAACAACCCACCAATGTATTCAACGACGGTGTTTGGAGCGGTCTTTTTTCCAGGTTGCGGTCCGGCGGGGTTTGCTTTTGACGCGTTGCCCTTGCCGTTTGCGATCAGTAGCCTTTTGCCGTCGGGAGTGAGCCGGACGGAAGTTGGATACCAGCCTGTCGGGATGAAACCCATTGATCGGCTTTGGCCGCGGACGCTCACATCGCAAACGGCAACGGTGTTAATATTCGCATTGGCGATGAAAAGCGTCCGACCGTCGGGAGAGAGCGCAAGACTGTTAGGCGTCGAACCGGAGGGGGATTGCGGATGAAGAGCCGCCCAAATGGTCTCTATGGTCGAGCCCTTTTCCGTATCAATGACCTTCACGGTATTGCGATTCGCATTCGCGACGTAGAGCAATTTTCCGTCGTGCGTGAGCAGCATTTCATTTGGATGCTCTTCAGTTTTCCAGTGCGCCAGAATTCGATTGGATCGCAGGTCGATGACCGCCACTTGCGCGCTGGCCCAGAGAGAAACATAGAGTCGGTTTTTGCGTTCATCGAGGCGGCATGCGTAAGGATAGGGGGCCGCAGGGTGCGCGGGGTCAAGGGCCGCTTCGGCCCGTTTGCTTGCAGCGGTTTCATCTTCGGACGGCTGCGATACCGGGATTTCAGGGCGGGCTGTCTGTGCCGAACCCGCGCCGATCGAAATGTGAGTGACCGGTTCTCCGCTTTTTCGGAGTTCAACCCTTGAGACCGTCTGTCCCAGTACGTTTGCAACGTAGAGTGACTCGGAGTCCGAGGAGAGGGCAAGCCCCGCGGGGATACCCCGCTCTTTTGCATTCTGGAGGGGAATCAGTGCTTGTGAGGATAGCGCCCCTGTTCGTTTGTCGAACTGAAACGAACGCACGGCCTCCGCGCTTGAGCCACTGGTGTAGAGTGTCTTTCCGTTTGCGCTGAACTCGATCCCGTAAAAGGTTTCCTCAATCTTTTCTTGATGCACAACACGGGCACCAGCGATGTCGAGGATATGAATTTCATGCGAGGAATGACCCGCGTGGAGAACTGCTGCAAACTTGCCGTCAGGATGCACTGCTATGTTGACGGGAAAATCAGCGACCTGGACCTGCACCCCAGAGGGGTGAAGAGACCACATGTTGGGCAGGAGGATTGATCCGTCTGCTTGTTTGCCCGGCCACCGATGGATGTTCTGATTGGGAGACGAGCTTTTGTTCGGCTCCGACCTGGCGGCAGTTGCCAGCAACAAGTGCAGAGCGATGGGTATGATGAGACGGTAGTGATTCATGGCGGGTGGGAATCTCGGGCGGTTGTTGGCGCGCTATCAGGCGGGGTGTACCTCAGATTTCTAAAGCCGCTCTCCTCGGCATGCGAGCGTGTGTTTTTGCCGAAGTGCTCCGGGTCCGCGGTTTGGTTGATCCATCCTGATTGAAGTGTTCAGCTACACACGATTTTCAAGACGGGAGGGGACTTAATCGGGCCCGCGCAGGCGGGGGAACATGCAGGTCAAGGATGGCAAAGCCTTGGAGGGACCGTCGACGGGCTCCGGGCATGCATCGAATTTAGATGAGAGCATGCTTGAACAAGGCCAAAACCTCACGCATGGCGCCTTTGACGCGGGACCAAGCCGCGTAAACACTGCCGACAGCATCAGCATCTCGGAAAAACCGGGCGAAAACTCGGCGCGCCCGAAACGCGTGGTACGCGTCGGTGACAACCAACACGCGCATCTGGTCTGCGGTCGGAAAAATTGCGGCGGCATTTTGAGCATTTTGAAGTGTCGACTTCGAGTGTTTCTCAAGTGTGATTGCAGAATGGGGCAGGCCGAGTTCAGCGGCGAGTCCAGCCGCAGCTTCCGCTTCAGTCGGTGGAAAATCACCCGCGCCCCCTGTAAATACGACGCGCGTTGAAAGCCCGTGCTTCCACAAGTCGACAGCTTTCCGCACCCTCCACTCAAGTGCCGGGGACGGCTTTCCATCCGGATAAACGCTGCAACCCGCCACGATGATCGCGTCATACACGCCCTCCGGTCTTCGCGTCCGGCCCCAAGTATCCAACGCGAGTGCTCCGATGCACCACAGGAGGATGCAGCTGCCTGTGAGAGTTGAAGTGACGCGAAACATGCGGGTGTCTGGGGGTGCCTAGAGCAGGTTACTGTGCGCTAAATTTCGCGGGATCGTAAATTTTATTGTTCTGACGCGAACTTGGAATCTGCAAAACAAACCGGGTTGAAACGCCCCGGCGTTCAGCGGGAATCTTTATCGCCGGTGATAGCTGCGGTTGGAGAAACGAATCTTCATTCGAGTTTTAAAGGGGACTCACGTTTTTTGCCGGCTAGTCAATTCAATCCGCCGGCAGCTGCGCAGGATAGTGGCTAAGCGCGCACTGCGACATGGACGGAGGCTGTCTGATTGACTAGACAGAGCGCATGAAACTCACGGCTTTCGCGCTCGCGCTATTCTCAACGGCTCTGTTTGCGGAACAGGTTGGACCTTGGGATGTCGATTCCCTGAAACGTTCTGTCCCGCAGATGAAGTGGGTGAGTCAGGAGCGGCCCGTTTGGAGTCTTATCTATGAGGGGGAACGTTATGTTGGCAGGCAGACGGAGGTTTTCGCCTTTTATGCCTCCCCCAAGACGCTTGGAAGTGCTCAGCCCGGGCAAAGATTCCCGGGTGTGGTGTTGATCCACGGGGGTGGCGGGACGGCCTTTGCGGAGTGGGCGTATCTTTGGGCGAAGCGCGGATATGCGGCGATTGCCATGGATCTCGCCGGGATGCGCCCTCCGGAATCAGAGTGGGACGAAAACGGTGCATTCAAACGTGCCGACCAGAGTGAGAAATCACGAACAAAATTGCACAATGGAGGGCCGAATCAGAGCCACGCCGAGAAGTTCGACTCCATCGGAGGTGACGTGAGCGATGACTGGCCGTTTCACGCAGTCGCTAGTGTGATCCGTGCGCATTCGCTGTTGCGGAGTTTTCCGGAGGTCGACGCAGGGAACACCGCGGTCACAGGAATTAGTTGGGGTGGATACACCACCTGCCTGGTGGCTTCATTGGATGATCGATTCAACGCCGCGGTGCCGGTTTACGGTTGCGGTTTTTTGCATGAGGGGGAGTCCGTCCAAAAACCCAGCATAGACAAACTGGCGGAGCGAAGGATGGACTGGGTGCGTGAGTACGATCCCAGCAGCTATCTGCACCGGTGCAGGGTGCCGATGCTTTTTGTGAATGGAACTAACGACGTGCACTACGTGCTTGATAGCTACATGAAGAGTTACGCTTTGGTGCCGGGCGAAAAGCAAATCCGCGTTCAGGTGAAGATGCCTCATGGGCACTCCTCGGGCTGGGCGCCTGTTGAAATCGGCTGGTTTATCGACTCGAAGTGCAAAGGTGGTGAGCCTCTACCCGTTCCGGGCAAGCCGCGCCTTGACGGGGACCGAGTGGTCTTGAGTGTTGCGAGCAAGACGCCGCTGAAAGAGGCGAGGCTCCACTACACCGTGGATTCAGGGGTTCGTTCAAAGCGGGAGTGGGTGACGGTATCTGCGGCTATTCAGGGGGATGAAATTTCCGGCCCGAAGTCTCCATCCGAGGCAAACACCTGGTTCGTTTCGATCACGGATATGCGCGGTGCGATGGTCAGCACGGAGGTCGTGTTCAATCCCTGAGCACCGGTAAAAGCTGCTTTTTCAGCGGTGGCGGTGTCTTGTAATCGCCTTTTACTGTCCGGCGGCGATGGGCCCGGCGCCGCCGTTTGGAAAAAACGCTGCCGAAGTTCGGCTTGGAATCTTGCAGGATTGCCACGCTCGGAAACGCCATTTTCCGTCTATTTGCTGCCAGACAGCGAGAAAGCTGAGAATGCTCTCGATATCGCCATCGGGCGTACTGACCTTCACCAGCGCTCTTCCGGACATCAGCGCAACTCCAGGAACTGGGAACTCGAATGTGCGGTCTTCGTATTTGATGGAATTGTACTTTGTGCGGCCGCTCGTAATCGAATCGATGAGTGAAGTTTTGGAGTCAACCGTGCCGGTCGAATGGGCGTAGCGAAGATCGTCTGCGAGGACGGCGCTCAAACGGTCGCGGTCTGCGGCCACTGTGGCCAGCACGCGTTCGTCATCCGCAGCACGCAGTGCTTTGAGGGGTTCCAAATCCGCGGCGCGGAGTGTGCCAAGGGTTAGTATCAGTGCGAAAATGCGGAGAATCATCGTGTCGGAGTGCTGGGTGGGTTGCTTAGTGACTGGTTGTGGGGATAAGCTTGCCGTCGCAAAATTGTTCAACGCGTTTATCGGGTCGCGAGCTTAAAAACTATCCATGAAGCTACACCAAATCCCTGGCGAAGTAAGCTGGCATGTTCGCCAATTTTTTGCGAGGCCGCTCCCAGTTCAGAAATACGCGGGAGAAAGGAGGAGGCTGGAGAAGGTGTTTTTCTTCAACCGGGACGGCTCAACGTCAGGCTCGACTTACCTGCGCCAGGTTCAGCTGGCCGATGTTTTCTCGAAAGTGATCGAAACTGTCACCGTCGATGATTTGCGTGCCGTTGAGGGAAATGCTCTTGTGATTGGTGCCAAGGGAACTTTTGAGTTTTTGTGCGCTGCTCGTAAAAAAAGATCTGCCGCAGGGCCGGTGTTTCTCTACGACCCCGTCGACGAACTCATCAATCCAGCAACTTTTTTCGGGCGGATTGATGGCGTGATTGCGTCGTCCTATCACCAATATCATGCACTGGTTCGGGTAACCCGCTGTCCGGTTTACAGCATACTGCATCACGTTGATTTCAGAATTCCGCGCGAAAAGCAAACTGCCCAGCACCCGAAGATTGGATACTTCGGTTCTTTGGGAAATGTTTTTATGACTGCCGAAATCTCGGAACGCGTTGATCTGATTGAAGCAACACAGCCAAACAACCAAGAGTGGGTTTCGAGTCTGCCTCAATACGCTCTTCATTACTGTGTGCGACGCAAGCGGGAGAAGAGCCATTCATACAAGCCCTCCACAAAAATTTATCTCGCAGCTTGTGTCGGCGCGGCAGTGATCACCACCCGGGACGAATCGGATGCCGAATTTATTCTTCCGCCGGATTACCCATTTTTCTGCGAGTCGCGCAAAGTAAAGTCCGTTTTGGATTTGTTGGAGTATGTGCGGGTCTCTTTCGGGACGCCGATTTACGATCGAGCAAGAAACCAAGTTGCCGCGCTACGAGGCTGGGACTACTGCGACCAGCTTGATCAGGCTAAGTATCTCCTCGAGCTGGTTTCATCTTCGGGTTCGGATTGATGAGAGCCGTGCTCTTTACTCGGGTCGGCGGCTGAGGCCGGGCGAGGTTCTCCACTAGTCTCGTGAGTTAGCGCTCGACAAATATAGTTCGGCAAATCGTAAAATCCTCAGTCATGAAACTCTTCACCGCCTCCTCCGCGCTCTCGGCATTGTTGCTTTTTGCACCGCCAATCCACCGCATGGCCGCCGTGGATGCCAAAAGTCCGGCGTCATCCATACACGGATTTCGGTTTGAGTTCCCTTGCAAGGATCCCATGCCCGAAAATCCGAAAGAGGGAGCTGACGGACTTTCTGCGCTGGTCACAGGCGACCCGAAGACAACTGATAATTTCACGGTCAAACGCCAGTTTGGAGGCGAGCCAGGGCGGCGCTACAAGGTGACGCTCCGTTTCCGTGGAGTTGTCGAGCCGATGATGTACAAGGGGGGCCAGCAGGTCGGTGAATATTTTTACATTGGTGGCGAAAAGGACAATGCCACCTACAATGTTTATCAGATCAGTGTCTCGTCGCCAAAATCCCATTTTTTCCTGAACCGCCAGGACAAAGTCGGGCATAAGATTTTTACAATCGACTACACGCAGACCATTGAGATTGATGGTGGGGCTGAGATTGTCTTCCACGGAGACGGCCAGAACGGAAAAATGATCACCAATTACCGGAAGCTCGTGGTCCCCGAGATTGCGCCCGCACCCGAGCCTTTCAACGGGCAGTTTATTCAGGTTGATGTTGTCGATGTGCAGTAGTCCGCGGGTGTGCTTCGCCGGTTGGCTGGGTTGAATTTTGGCTCACGGAGTGGATTTTGTTTAAGAGCGCGCGTTCAAGCGTGGCTTGAGGTCTTGGAGTCGGAGGTCAGCCCTTGCGGGGCAGGTACGGTCTTGCGATGCTGTCGGATCGGCGGCAGGGTGTGTGGCCTCGATGTGAGTCTTTTATGAATCTTGAACTTGCGAATAAGGTGGTGCTCATCAGTGGCGGAGCCAAGGGCATTGGTGAGGCAATCACTCTCGGTTTTGCGGCCGAGGGGGCCGTTGCCTGCATTTTGGGAAGAAATCCAAAGGAGTCGGAGGATTTGTGTGCGCGGATTGCGCAGAGCGGCGGAAGGGCGGAGTTTTATCCGTGTGAATTGACCGACGAGAACGCAGTGCGCGGGGCGGTGCGGGCTGTGTTAGACAAGCACGGGCGCATTGATTGTGTGGTGAACAACGCCGGGGTCAATGACGGGGCGGGACTCGGGTCTGGAGTGGAATCGTTCAGGGCATCTCTTGAGAAGAATATCGTGCACTGTTTTGTACTGGTCGAGGCGGCGATGGCAGCGTTGATCGAGAGTCGTGGCGCGGTGGTCAATGTTGGCAGCAAGTGCGCGAGCACCGGGCAGGGGGGTACGAGCGGGTATGTTGCGGCGAAGGGGGCGATGAATGCATTGACTCGTGAATGGGCTGTTGATTTTGCGCCGCACGGTGTGCGGGTGAACTGCGTGATCCCGGCTGAAGTGATGACGCCGATGTATCAAAAGTGGATTTCTTCGAGACCTGATCCCGCGGCTGCGCTCTCGAAAATCGAGGCCACCATTCCTTTGGGTGGGCGAATGACGACAGCGCGTGAGATCGCGGATGCCGTTGTTTTCGCGGCTTCGGTGCGAAGCGCTCACACCACGGGGCAGATTCTTTATGTGGACGGAGGGTACACGCATCTGGATCGAGCTGTGACCGCCGGGGGGGACTCGAAATGAGGTCGGCGCCGGAGAGGCATGGCGGAGTGCTCAGGTTGCGCCCCGGTTGTTACGACGAATACAAACGATTTCATGAACGTGTGTGGCCGGAGGTGCTGGCGTTGATTTCAGGCTGTCACATTCGGAACTACTCGATTTTTCATCACGACGGACTGTTGTTTGGTTTTTTTGAGTACTGGGGTGATGACTTTCAGGCCGACATGGAGCGCATGAAGGCTGATCCGGTGATGCGCCGGTGGTGGGATTTAATGGAGCCGATGCAGGAACCTTTGGCCACGAGGGCCGAAGGGGAGTGGTGGGCCCGGATGGAGGAAGTGTTCCGGCACGAATAAGCTGCTGCCGGTACTGGGAAAAGCTGACTGCCGCTGGTTTGGTGTGCTAAAGAAACTGGATGGCACTTACCCCTGAGGCGCTGGCCGCGTTGCGGCAGGATTATTCACAACGCGGTTTGCTCGAGACCGAACTGCATGCGGACCCGGTCCAGCAGTTTCAGGCTTGGTTGGCCGAGGCGCAGGCGCAGGGGATTCTGGAGCCGAATGCCATGACGCTTTCAACGGTCGACGAATGCGGGCAGCCCTGGTCGAGGATCGTTCTGCTCAAGCGCTGTGATGCGGACGGTTTTTCGTTTTTCACCAATTATGAGGGCGGCAAAGCGCAGCACATCGGCCGCGAGTCGCGCGTCGGACTGACCTTCTGGTGGGGGGCGTTGGAGAGGCAGGTGAACGTGGTTGGAACGGCTTCAAAGGTCGCGAGGGAAGAAAGCGAGGCGTACTTTGCCACCCGACCGATCGCCAGTCAGCTTGGAGCGTGGGCTTCGCGGCAAAGCTCGAGGCTGGGGGGACGGGCGGAGTTGGAGGCCTGTTTCGCGGAGCTGCAGCGGCGTTTTGAAGGAAAGCCCATTCCATGCCCCCCGCATTGGGGCGGTTATGTGGTGAAACCCTCCAGCATCGAGTTCTGGCAGGGGCGCCGGAGCCGGCTGCACGATAGGCTGCGGTTTACCGCCTCGGCGGGTGGTTGGCTTTTGGAACGGTTGGCGCCCTGAGCGGTCGGCGGGGACGGCGGCGGGCCCAGTCTACGGGATCCGAATCTCGGGGATCGGTCGAGGACCGGAAGAGTAAGGCACCGGTGCGCTTCGGTTGGATTTCGGCCGGAAGGTGAACGGCCGGAAGGTGAAAAGGCCGTGGAAGAGCCTAGGAACCGGTGCTTTCGTTTCGGGATGCCCACCAAATTGCACCGAGGATCGAGGAGACTGCTAGGAAGAGGGCACCGAATGTAAGCATGGCGGGAGGGGATTTGCCTGAATCATGAAATGCAGTCAATGCCATTCAGTTAAAAGAAGCATCTAAACTGCAGCGGATGGAAGGTAGCCTCTCCTGACTGTTGGGCGGGAGGGGGCTAGGAAAGTTGGGTGCCGAGAAGATCTGCGAAGACCTGCTGATACATCGCTTTTTTCATGTTTGGCAGCCAATCAATTTGGAACGCCGAGGGCGCGATCCATTGATAAGCTTGGAATTCGGGATGAGGCAGATCGAGCCGGATCGCATCCTGCGGCCCAGAGTAGTGGGCGAGGAAAAAATGCTGGTCTTTTCCGTCGACTCCGCGGATTGGGCCCCCATCGTACGCGTAGCGGTAGGGCCCCCTCTGGGCAACAATCGCGTAGGAATTGCTGTCCACGCCGATCTCCTCCCTCAATTCCCGAAAGAGCGCTTCCTCCAAGGTTTCCCCGTCATCAACGCCTCCCTGTGGGAACTGCCAGGCTCCGCGGTTTCCCAAACGTTCGCAGATGAGAATGCGGCCCTCAGAATCCCTGAGAATGCCGGCAACGTTGAGACGGAATTTCTGCGCCTTGCTCATTGGAGCGAAGTTTACTCTGCGACAGCCTCGGTTTTGGCCGCGGCCGCTTTCGGCTTTGCGGTGCGTTTACCGGGGGCTTTAGCCCCGCCTGCCTTCGGCGCTCTCGGCTCGAATTCAAATCCAACTTTTTCACCGTCCAGTTTGAGGAATGCGGAAAAGGGACGCCCTTTTTTGGAGATGAAACGGCGAAGGAGATCCGTCTTGCCCGTTTCACAGAGTTTTTTGGCCTGCTCGAGGACGATTGGCTGCTGAAGGATGAGCTTGCCCATCCGAAATTTGCACGCTTTGGTCACCGCACCCTCGCAAAGGTATGCCGAATCGGTTTCGACCACTTGCGCCTTTTTGCAGATCGGGCAGAGCGCGACGCGGGTGGCGGCTGAGAGGTCAAGCGCGGCGGCGTTTTCGGGATTGTTACTCTCAAAATCAAAGGATTGTTTCCACAAAGTGGCCTCGTTGAGCTGCACCGAAGCGCTGAAGAGCCTCCCCAGTTTGGAGCGGAAGCCTTCCAAATTCGCGGTTTTGCCGGCGGTAAGGAGAGTTTCGACCTCCTCGCGCTCAAGCTCCCGACCCGCCATCGTTTTCCAGATGGAAAGCTTGCAACTGGGGCACTCGTAGCAGCGGAAGCTTTCATTGAGCCCCGCGTGGCCGCAACGCGGACATTTCGAGACTAGCGGGCGGAACTGTCCGGAGACCTCCTTGCCCATGCCGCCGCGCACTTTTTCCACCAGATCCTTTGTCAGGGTGCCGATCTGCCGCATGAATTCGGAGCGCGACAATTGCCCCCGCTCCATTTGGCGCAGCCTGAACTCCCATTCGCCGGTGAGTTCAGGTTTGGTAAGGGCCTCCGCCCTCAAATCTTTGAGGAGCGTGATCAGCGACATTCCCTTCGCGGTGACCAACAGGTCGCGGCCTTGGCGCAGGATGTAGCCCTCGGTTAAAAGGCCTTCGATGACCTGGGCGCGTGTTGCCGGAGTTCCCAGACCGCGTTCGCTCATCGCCTCGCGCAGTTCTTCGTCGTCCACGAGTTTTCCGGCGCCTTCCATGGCCGAAAGCAGCGTGCCCTCGTTGAAGCGTGCGGGCGGCTTGGTCTGGGATTCCTTGATTTCGATTTGGCGTGTATCCGCTTTCTCGCTGGGGCGAATCGCGACGATTGATTTTTCGGAATCCTCGTCCGGTTCAGCCTGCTTGCCGTAGACGGCAAGCCAACCGGGATCAACGATGACTTTGCCGTCGGTCTTGAAAGCCTCGCCCTCGACCCGGGTGATGCGGGTGGTGATCTCAAACTGGGCGGCCGGGAAGAAAACCGCGACGAACCGTTTGGAGACGAGATCGAAAATGCGCTGCTCTTTGTCGTCCAGTGTTTTCGGGATGGTGCCCGTGGGGACGATGGCAAAGTGGTCGCTTACTTTTGCATTGTTAAAAATCCGTTTATTTGGACGCACCCAGCCTTTTTGCAAGGCGACCCGAGCGTGGGCGGCGAGAGCTGGATCCGGGATGGAATCCAGAACGGATTTTGCAGTCGCCAAGTGATCTTCCGGCAAGAACCGAGAGTCCGTACGCGGATAGGTGAGAGCCTTGTGTTTTTCGTAAAGAGCCTGCGCGATCTGCAGGGTCATCCGCGCGGGAAAACCGAACCGTTGATTGGCTTCGCGCTGAAGAGTGGTCAGGTCGTAGAGTAACGGAGGCGCCTGCGTCGTGGGCTTTTTCTCTTCCTGAATCTCGCCGGGCTTTCCGAGGCATTTGGCGCGGATCGCTTCAGCCTTGATCTTGTCCCAGATTCGCTCGGGCTTGGCGTCCTCGTCGGCCCCCTTTTTCTGGAAGCCTTCGTCAAGCCAGCGGCCGCGGTAGGAACCCGCCGCCACCTGAAAGTCAGCGAACACTTCAAAATAAGTCTTCGATGTGAAGGAACGGATTTTTTCTTCGCGCTCCGCGAGAATCGCCAGCGTCGGGGTTTGGACGCGGCCAGCCGTGGTTTTGTGAAAGCCGCCGTCCGTGGAGTTAAAGGCGGTGAGGGCGCGGGTGGAGTTGATTCCAACGAGCCAGTCAGCTTCCGCTCGGCTGATCGCGGCGTCGGCCAGCGGGAGCATTTCTTCATCGCTGCGCAGCTTGCCAAAGGCGGTGCGAATGGACTCGGGGGTCATCGATTGCAGCCAGAGGCGTTTGACCGGTTTTTTGACTCCCGAGGCGCGGATCACGTTTCTGAAGATCAGTTCCCCCTCGCGCCCGGCATCGCAAGCGTTGACGACGGCGTCTATGTCCTTGCGTTTGAGCAGGCGTTTGAGGACCGCGAGGCGGCCTGCGTTCTTCTCGATAGGCACCAGTTCGAAGTGGGGGGGAAGCGTGGGGAGATTTTCGATCTTCCACTTGCCCCGTGCGGGCTCGAACCCGTCCGGAGGCGCAATTTCCAGCAGGTGGCCCACGGCTGACGAAATCACGAGCGAGTCGCTTTCAAAGAAGTCACCGTTGCGTTCGCATTTTCCAAGCACCCGCGCGAGATCCTGGGCGACGCTTGGCTTTTCCGCGATGACGAGGGTTTTTGACATAGGAAAGGGGAACGGGAGAGAACCGGATGGGCTGGAGGCGGATCGGGTAGGAGGCCATGAAAGTCCATCCTAGGCAACCGTTGAATTTTGGCTGGCTTGGTTTGAACCGTCTCCCCGGAGGCTCGGTCCTCGGTTGTTACTGGTTGTCCTGCAGTTGTTTGATCTTTTTTCGAACCTCCGTCATGGATGGATCGAGCTCCGCGGCAACTTTCCAAGCCGCTATGGCTTCTCCAGGTTTTGAAAGTTTTTCAAGGATGTCTCCGAGGTGATCGTACACTTCAGAGGCATCTTCGCGTTTGATCTTGTCCAAAGCTTTGCGGATTTCCCTGAGAGCGTCTTCGTACTGTCCCTTCCTGAAGTGCCACCAGCCGAGGCTGTCCAGATAGGCGGGGTGGTTGGGCCTTAGGGCCAGCGCCCTCTGGATGTAGGTGCCTGCCTCCTCCAGATTCTGGTTTCTGTCCACCCACATGTATCCCAGATAGTTCAAGGCCTCGGCCGAGTTCTCCGGATCGAGCTCGATGCTCCGCAGGAGAAGCCTGGAGGCCTGCTCCGGAAGGCCCGCCCGCTCGGCTGCTGCCCCGTAGGTAAAGTAGAAGCCGGCGTCCAAGGAGGGGCTGCGGGAGTTCAGAAACTGGCGTTCCGCCAACGCGAAGCAATGCAGGGCCTCCTGATGCTGCTTTGCCTCCGCGAGGGCCACGGCGGTCAGCATCGTGAGTTGGGGCACGTCCGGGAAAAGCGTCCGCGCGTGCTGGGCTGTGGCGGCGGCTTCCGGCGCGCGCTTCAAGCGCAGCTGCAGTTGGGTGACACGGATGTGGTCCTCGACCCTGTCCGGTTCCGCGTCCAGGGCGATCTTAAAGTGGGTGAGCGCGGTGATGACATGGCCCTGCTGGAGATGCAGTTCGCCGAGTAATTCACGGGCCGGGGCGACTGTCGGCTGTTCGGAGACAAGCTCCTCGAGCACTCCCATGGCTTCAGGCACCTGCTCGCTCATTAGAAGCACCCGCGCGAGCTTCAGGCACAGGCCGGCGGACAGGGACCCTTTCCTCTGGCGGTGTTCGACCAGGGCCCTCTGGTAGAAATTTGCGGCTTCCGGAAATTGTTTGGTGAGCGTGTAGTGGTCCGATGCCGCCTCGAGCACGGAGGGCTCGATGGGCGCCAGATTGAGCGCGGTCTTGAAAAACTCGTTGATTTTCGCAAGCAGAACCTTTGAGACCGCTCCCCGGGTGATCAGCGCGTTTCTGAAGAGGGTGCCTGCCTGAATCCAAAAATCCACGTCCTGCTGGGTGGATTGCAGACTTTTTTTAAGCGCGTCCTCCACCCGTTGGTTGAGCGATCCGGCGGCGCAGGTCTCAAGGTACACCGAGAGCGCCGGAATGTCCTCGGGAGCCAGTTTGTAAGCTTTTTCGGCGTACGTGAGCGCGCTGTCCGGCCGTTTGAGGACTCCTAGGTAAGTGCGCGCGATCTGCATAAGAGCGCCGACGTGTTTCGGTGAGGCGGCATTCGCGTCCTTGAGCAACCGCAGTGCCTCGGCCGTCTGGCCCTTGGCGATCAGTCCGCTCGAAAGCCGCACGGCAAGCGCCGCGTTGCCCGGATCGAGTGAAAGCGCTTTTTGGTAGAGCACCGAAGCTTCCTCGGTCTCGCCGCTTTCCTCCTTGATGGCCGCGAGCGTGTAAAAAGTGAGCGCTTCGGCTTGAATCTCGGACTTCTGCTGAATCAGCAAGTCTCGCGCGGGCTCGCTTGCGGGGGAGGGAAAAGGATCCGCAAAAATAAACCGCGCCGGATTGCGTGAACCGGGCGCGGTTGATGAGGGGACGGGTTCTTCAGGGAGAACCGGAGAGGGCTTCTCTGCGATTGCGTGGATTTGGAACAGAACCGCTATTGAGACGAGTCCCAAAGTGAGCGGGTTGACCGAACAAAACCCAGTCAGGACTGTTGGCGGATGCGAACGGTCCATAAACAAGTCAGAAGGCTAGCTCTTGTAGCGCAAACGCTTCTTGTGGCGGTTTTCTTTCATCCGCTTCTTGCGTTTATGCTTCGCGATTTTCGTTTTACGTCTCTTTTTAAGTGATCCCATGAGGTTTCAGATAGCTGGCGTTTGGGGGGCTGGGAGCGAAACAGGAATTCGACCCGGCCGCAACTTCAATCTGTCGTTTATTTTTAGCTTGGTCCGGTTGCTCTCGTAAACCGGCAGGGCCCTAGTGCGGCGCTGAGGAACCCGTTCTGCGGCCGGTGCGGGTTAGTAAACCAGCTTGTTCAGCGGGTATTCGATGATCCCTTCCGCGCCCAACTCTTTAAGCTGCGGGATGATCTCGCGCACTATTTTCTCCGAGATCACTGTCTCCACCGCAATCCAGCCGTCCTGAGCCAGATGCGAGACCGTCGGGTTGCGGAGGGAGGGTAGGGTGGATAGCAGCTGCTTGAGGTTGGATTCGGGCAGGTTCATCTTAAGCCCCACCTTATCCCGGGCCGCGAACGCTCCTTCGAGGAGCAGCACGAGCTTTTGGATTTTCGCCCGTTTCCATGGATCCTGATACGCAGACCGATTGGCGATGAATTGCGGAGAGGATTGGAGAATGGTCTCCAGAATGCGCAACTTGTTGGCGCGCAGGGAGGAGCCTGTCTCCGTGACGTCCACGATCGCATCCACAAGGTCCGGAACCTTTACTTCGGTTGCACCCCATGAAAATTCGATGGTCGCTTCCACCCCGCGTTCGGCCAGGAAGCGGCGGGTCAATTCCACGGCCTCTGTGGCGATCACTTTGCCTTTGAGGTCTTCAACTTTCCGGATGGGAGAATCCTCGGGAACCGCAATCACCCAACGTGTGGGTTGGTCGCTGGCTTTTGAAAAGGTCATCTCGCACAGGGTCTCCACGTCGGAACCGTTGTTGTAGATCCAGTCGCGACCCGTGAGTCCGCAGTCCAGAAAACCATGCTCCACGTAACGGCTAATTTCCTGGGCACGAAGGAGACGGATGACCAATTCGGGGTCGTCTACGCTGGGTTTGTAGGAGCGGCCCGCTCCGGAAATCATGAATCCAGCTTTGGCAAAAAGTGCGAAAGTGGGTTCCTGCAGGGAGCCCGAAGGCAGGCCGATGCGGAGTACGGAATTTTGGTTCATAAGCGGGCAGAACGGATGCGGAGGGGGCGGAGGTTCTCGCGAACCGCCCCCAGGCATCCAGTAAAAAGAGGCGGATGACGGATTTTGAGGAAAATCCCGGTGGGTCGTGACCCTGGACGTTTGCGGCGGTTGCGTGGAATGCCTCCCGAATGCCTTCCGGTTAGGGCAGGCGTCTCTATTGAGGCGGGGGCTGTTGAGGCGGGGGCTGTTGAGGCGGGGGCTGCGGCGACGGCAAGAGGTCGGGGCGGAGCCGACGGGTTTTAAGCAGGGCCTGTTCTTTGCGCCACTCGGCGATGAGGGCGTGGTTGCCGGAGAGCAGGATGTCGGGAACCCGTTTTCCGCGGAATTCCACGGGTCGGGTGTATTGTGGGAATTCCAAAACACCTGTCGCGAAGGAGTCGTCCGTCGCGGATGCCTCGTCTCCAAGAACGCCCGGAAGCAGTCTCACGACCGCGTCGACGATGACGCAAGCGGCAAGGGCGCCGTTGGTAAGCACGTAGTCGCCGATGGAGATTTCCTCATCTACGAGCAGGTCGATTGCGCGCTGGTCGATGCCCTCATAGTGCCCGCAAAGCAGGATGAGGTGCGAGGCTTCCTCTGCGAGGCGTTTGGCTGTGGAGTGGGTGAAAACGCCGCCGGCTGGGGACAAGTGAATCACCCGCGATTGCGGCGTTTTGAGAGACTCGACGGCTTCAACGATGGGTTCGCATTTGAGCACCATGCCCTGCCCGCCACCGTACGGCGCATCGTCTGTGACGCGGTGTTTGTCACGCGCCCAGTCTCTCAGGTTGTGGGAGTGGATAGACGCGAGACCCCGGCTCTGAGCGCGTCCGAGGATGCTCTCGGAGAGGGCTCCCTCCGCGATCTTCGGGAACAAAGACAGGATATCGATGCGCATGGGATTCGAGCCGATGGGTGCGGGCGATAATGGGCGGGGGATGAGTGCGGGGATGAAAGCCGGGGATTTCCTCTGAAAAGATGCCGCAACTAGGCACGCGGCCTGGCTTCAATCACCGCGTTGAGCGCTTCGTGGAAGTTGTGCAGGTCCTGGACAACGGCGGGGCAGCGCTCCAGCACGGCTTTGGCAAGCCGTTCGTAGTTGGCGGGGTTTCGTTCCGAGAGTTCGGCCATGGCGAGGAGCACCGCGAAAACATTGTTGATGTTGTGTTTTGTGTCCCGGAATTGGTCCGACAACGCTTGTAGTTCCGATCGAGTCACGGGGGTGCCTTCAGTTTGCATGGGAGCGCGGGTTTCTGCCTTTGGGTGATTTGAGGCGGGACATGATTTGATGCTGGAGGACCTGCGCTTTCAGTGCTTGGCTGAGGCAGGTTAATGTTCCAGCTGCGATCATGGCGAGAGACAGTATACGGATCCTAGGGGCGCGACAGCACAACCTCAAAAACCTTTCGCTGGAGATCCCGCGCGAGAAGCTTGTGGTTGTCACGGGGTTGAGCGGGTCTGGGAAAAGTTCCCTTGCTTTTGACACTCTGTACGCCGAGGGCCAGAGGCGGTATGTGGAAAGTCTCTCCGCCTACGCACGGCAGTTTCTCGATCAACTCCAGAAGCCTGACGTCGATTTCATCGAGGGGCTTTCGCCGGCCATCGCCATCGAGCAGCGGCATTCCTCGGGAAACCCTCGGTCGACCATCGCCACGACCACGGAGATTTACGATTATCTGCGGCTTCTTTACTCCTCGATTGGCCAACCCCACGACCCCGTCACCGGTGAACCGGTGAACCGCCTTTCTCCTGAGCAAATCGTGGATCGGATCCTGGCGTTTCCGGAGGAGGGAAGGATCATGATTCTTGCGCCGCTGGTTCTGGATGAACGCGGCGAGTTTCGGGACGTGTTGGAGAGATTGAAGCGGGAGGGTTTTTTACGGGCCCGCATCGACGGGGTGGTGTTGGAGATCGGCGGGCAGCAGCCTGTGACCCGGCTTGCGTCGGGGGCGGCGCATCGCATTGAGGTGGTGATCGACCGACTCGTGCTGAAAGAGGGCGTGCGCGGTCGTCTGGCGGAGTCGGTGGACATGGCCTTGAAATGGGGCCGCAACCGCATCGGAGTTCTCCTTCAAACCGGGAGCGACGGGGCATGGGCCGAGCACGTGTTTTCCACTGCGTACGTGAATGCGGAAACCGGCTTTCAGATGCCGGTGCTCACGCCAAAGCATTTCTCTTTCAACAGCCACCTCGGGGCGTGCGTGGAGTGTCAGGGCTTGGGCACCCGCCAGGAGATTGATCCCGACTTGCTCGTGCCGGATCCGGATAAGACGCTCGCCGAGGGCGCGGTTGCCGCATGGACGAAGGTGGGCAAGCGGCTGGAGGCGTTTTACCGCAGCCTGCTCGGGCACCTTTCGGCGCATTATAAGGTGTCTATGGACGTTCCGTGGAACCAGCTTCCAGAGGAATTTTGCGAGGTGATCCTGCATGGTTCGGGCGGGGAAGTCATGGCGCTGCCCTCGCTGGATGCTTCCGGATCAGCGCCGCAGGCATTCGAGGGGGCGGTTTTGCAGCTTCAGAACCTCTTCGCCGTCACGGAGAGCGAGTCAACGCGCCTAAGGCTCAGGCAGTTCATGGGAGCCCGGCTCTGCCCCGGATGCAACGGCGCCAGATTGCGTCCGGAGTTGCTGGCCGTGACGGTGACTAGCCGACTTGGCGACGGGGCCGCGAAAACTGGAATCGCGGATTTTTGCAGGCTGACGGTTGAAGGGGCGAAGCGTTTTGTTGACGGGCTTGTGCTCTCCGAGCAGCAGGAGGTTGTGACTGCGGAGATCCGGAGGGAGCTCGGAAACAGGCTCAGGTTCCTGAACGAAGTGGGTCTCGGATATCTGAGCCTCGACCGCCAGAGTGGCACGCTCTCCGGCGGCGAAGCGCAGCGCATTCGGCTGGCGACTCAGATCGGGTCGGGCTTGGCAGGATGTTTGTATGTGTTGGATGAACCCAGCATCGGACTACACCAGCGCGACAACGACCGATTGATCGAAACGCTGCGCAAGCTGCGGGATTTGGGCAATTCGGTTGTGGTTGTGGAGCACGATGAGGACACTATCCGGGCGGCGGACTATGTGCTGGATTTGGGGCCCGGTGCGGGGGTTCGAGGCGGTTACATTGTTGCGGCGGGCACGCCGCTCGAGGTGCAGCGGTCCGAGGCTTCGCTTACCGGGCAGTACCTTTCCGGGGCGGTGCGCATTCCCATCCCCAAACACCGTGTCCGTCCCGAAACTCCTCACGAGCGGCTCGACCGCGGCCACATTCCGCCGGGCTGGTTGAGCGTGATCGGGGCGACGGAAAACAACCTCAAGCAGGTCGACGCCCACTTTCCACTTGGTCTTTTTACTTGTGTGACAGGCGTGTCTGGCTCGGGCAAATCGACCCTGGTTGACGATGTTCTGCGCCGCGTGCTTTCACGCAAGCTGCACCGCTCCAAAGAACGTCCCGGATTGCACCAGTCGGTCGTCGGGATCGAGCAGATCGACAAGGTGATTGTCATTGATCAGTCGCCGATTGGGCGAACGCCGCGCTCGAATCCGGTGACTTACGCGGGTGCGTTTGGCGCGATCAGGGAGCTTTTCGCCGGGCTGCCCGCCTCGCGAGTGAGGGGATATGACGCGGGCCGTTTTTCCTTCAATGTCAAAGGCGGGCGTTGCGAGGCTTGCGAGGGAGATGGGGTGAAGCGCATTGAGATGCATTTTCTCGCCGATGTTTTTGTCGAGTGCGAGGTTTGCCGCGGGCGACGCTACAACCGTGAGACGCTTGAAATCACCTACAAGGGGCGGAATATCGCCGACGTTTTGGACATGAATGTGGATGAGGCCTGCCGTTTTTTCCGCAATATTCCACAGGCTTTCGACAAGCTCGTTGCGCTTGAGGATGTGGGCTTGGGCTATGTGCGGTTGGGGCAGTCGGGTGCGACGCTCTCGGGCGGGGAAGCGCAGCGGGTGAAGCTTGCAGCTGAATTGGCGCGCAAAAGCACCGGCCGTACGGTGTACATCATGGACGAACCCACTACAGGGTTGCATTTCGCGGACATACACAAACTTCTGGAAGTTCTGCTGAAGTTGCGCGACGCGGGCAACACCCTGATCGTTATCGAGCACAATCTGGAGGTCATCAAAACAGCGGATTGGATTCTGGATTTGGGCCCGGAAGGCGGCGCGGCGGGCGGAGATATCGTGGTTGAAGGGCCTCCCGAAGTGGTGGCCAAATGCTTGCACTCGCACACGGGGCGTTATCTGAGTAGGATGCTGTGATGAGTTCAGCGGCCGCGGGGAACTGGGTTGTTTTGTTCCGGAATGTCTTTTTTGGCATCGCCGCAGGATCCTCGTTGTTGTTTGCGCAGGCGGTGTCTCCGGGAGCGTCACCCGAGCCTCGGAGCGCCGCGTCGGAGGCAGCAGGGCGCTTGATGCAACAGTTGGCTAGCGGACGTGAATCGCTTGAGCGGGGGATGAGCCAGGTGGCGGTGAGCCGTTTGGAGCCGCTGCTCAGCGAGACGGCTTTGAGCGATGTTCAGCGGATGGAACTGCTCTCGCTCCTCGCGCGCGCCTTCTTGAAGCTGGATTGGCCTGAGAAAGTACGCGAGTTGTGCGGGGGATTTCCGGAGGCCCGTCCCGCAGGCGATTCGATTCCTGAGTTTTCTGGCGAGGGTTGTCTGGCCGTCGCGAGGGCCCACATGCAGCTCGGTCGTTATCACGAGGCCTCGGAGTGGTACCTGCGCGCGCGCCCGCGCGGAGCGGATGCGACGGAGTGCGCCTTGGGAAACGGAGCTGCTCTGGTTTCAGCGGGGCGCTTGGGCGACGCTGAGGCTGAGTTGAGAAAGGGACTGCAGTTTGCCGGT
>JBILLT010000166.1:0-2592 GCA_044375925.1 Chthoniobacteraceae bacterium
CAGAGCGGTGAGGGAGGGATTCGAACCCTCGGTACCCTTTTGGAGTACGGCGCTTTAGCAAAGCGCTGCTTTCGACCACTCAGCCACCTCACCAATTGCTCTTGGTTCATTACGAACCCAGAGCGGTTAGTAGTCAACGCGAAAACCGTCCCGGTTTGCTACATTCCGGCAGTGCCGGATGGGCTTAGGGCCGTTTTACTTAAAGCTGTGAAAAACGTCATGCCAGGCCTCCGCTCCGGTGCCTGTTGCGAATTCTCTCAACCGCCCAATGGGCGTGCTCGGCAATCAGTGGCTCCGGGTCGCGCGCTGCTTGCTCCAAAGCGGGGAGATCCTCATCCGTTCCGGTGTTTCCAAGGGCCACGCAAACGTTTCTGAGAAAGCCCCGGCGTTTGATCCGCTTGATGGGTGAACCCTTGAACAGCCGGTTGAAACCGTCTTGGTCGAGCGATAGGAAATCCCGAAGAGTCCAGCCATGGACGAACTCCCGGGCTTTGAATCGGGCATCTTCCGAGGCGGTTGCGAAGCGGTTCCACGGACATACCGCGGCGCAGTCGTCGCACCCGTAGATGCGATTCCCGATGAGCGGTCGGAACTCTTCAGGAATCGGACCTTTGAGCTCGATGGTGAGATACGCAATGCAGCGGCGGGCGTCGAGATGGTGGGGAGCCGTGATGGCTGACGTCGGGCAGACGTCGATGCACCGGCTGCAGCTGCCGCAGCGGTCTTTGGCGGGTTTGTCGGGTTCCAATTCGAGTGTGGTCAGCATCACGCCTAGAAAAAAGAAGGCGCCGAGCTGCCGAGAGATGAGCATGGTGCTCTTTCCATGCCACCCTATTCCCGCGAGCGCGGCATAGTCCCGTTCAAGCACAGGGCCCGTGTCCACATAGCTGCGTTGTCTGCCCCCGAGTGATTCAAGGAATTCGCCCAAGCTTTTCAAGCGGGGAGTCAGTACATCGTGGTAGTCGTCGCCCCAGGCGTATCGCGCGATTTGTGCAGCGTCTGGCGGCTGAGCCGCCCCGGCAGGCGCGTAGTTCCTCGCAACAACAAGCACCGAACGTGCCCCTTCCAGCACGAGCGTCGGATCCGTCCGGCGTTCCGGATTGTTCTCCATCCAGTGCATCTCTCCGGCGCACCCTGCTTTCAACCACAAATGGAATGCTTCCGCGTGTGGAGCGGGGCCTGCAGGCGCGAAGCCGCATGCGTCAAAACCAAGGGATAAGGCGTGATCCCTGATTCGTTCCTTAAACGCAGTCCCGCTTATGCTTTGCGTGTCCACGCGAATGCAGTCCGAGTCGCAGCTTCAAGTGCCTCCGCCGCGGCGCTGTGTGTGAGATGCGTTGTATCCAAGGTGAACTCAGCTGCAGATGCGTACGCGTGTTGGCGTGCGGCCAGCAACGTGGAGAGGGTAGCGCGCGGATTTTCCGTCTGCAGAAGAGGCCGCTTGGAGTTGCGGGAGATGCGTTCGTAAAGAGTCTCCTCGGATGCTGTCAATAGAACGACAAATCCAAGTGATCGCAGAATTAAGCGGTTGCGTTCTGAGAGGACCGCGCCCCCACCTGTGGAGACCACGCAACGGCTCATGTGGGAGAGCGATTCGAGGACGGTGGTTTCCAATTTTCGGAAAAAGGCCTCGCCTTCGCTCGAGAAAATCTCGGAAATCTGGCGGCCGGTTCGCTCCACGATGATCTGATCGGTATCCAAAAACTGAAACTTCAGAAGTTTCGATGCCAGTTTGCCGATCGCGGTTTTTCCGCTCCCCATGAACCCCACCAGGATCACGTTTTCTGGGCGCTTAGGCTGCATCTGTCAGCAATTCTGAAGGCAGGCTTTGATAAACCCCGTAAACAGGGGATGCGGGTGGTTCGGCTTGGATTGAAATTCCGGATGGTACTGACAGGCGAGAAAGTAGGGGTGGTTTTGCAGTTCAATCAGCTCCACGAGCTGGCCGTCGGGAGAAGTGCCCGCGATCACGAATCCTTTCGCCTCCATTTGTTCGCGGTACTTTTGGTTGAATTCGTACCGGTGACGGTGTCTTTCTCGGATTTTACTCGTCCCGTAAACTTTCGCGGCAAGGGTGCCCTTCTTGATCATAGTGGGCCAGGTTCCCAGGCGCATCGACGCGCCTTTGTCGGTCACGCCTTTTTGTTCCTCCAGAAGATGAATCACGCAATGTTCGCCTTCGGGATCAAATTCCGCAGAATTCGCATTCGCCAAGCCGCACACGTTTCTTGCGAATTCAATGGTGGCGACCTGCATGCCAAGGCACAAACCTAGGAACGGGACTTCGTTTTCACGCGCGAAACGGGTTGCGCTGATCTTGCCTTCGACCCCGCGCTCTCCAAACCCGCCGGGCACCAGCACGCCCGCAACGTCGCGAAGAATTTGCTCCGGGTCTTGATTCTCCAATTCCTCTGCATCCACGCGTACCAGGTCAATCCCGCAGTCGTTTGCGGCCGCAGCGTGGGTGAGCGACTCGTAGATGGATTTGTAGGCGTCCTGCAGCTCAATGTATTTGCCAACGACCGCGATTTTCACGCGCTTTTTGGGTTGGACGACGCGCTTCACAAACCGGGTCCACTCGCGCATGTCCGC
>JBILLT010000167.1:0-2585 GCA_044375925.1 Chthoniobacteraceae bacterium
CACCGCAACGCTCCAGTTCCTTCTCGGTCGCCATTTGAATATAATCCGCGTATCCGCGAGGCCCGCGAAGCGATGCATTCGTGAAGCGCGGGAAGCCTTTCGCGCCCATGCGTTCCCCCTTGTAAAAGTCGTGTCCGATCATTCCCACCAGAGCGTACGAATCGCGCTCGATGCCGCGCAGTGCCGTGGCAAGCAGCAGGTCGGCCGCGCCGTTGCCGTAAACATCCGATGTCATGAAAGTCCTGACACCGACTTCGTGTGAGAGCTGTACAGCCTTTACAAAACGTTCATCGCTGATCGGTTCCCCAAAATGCATGAATCGGCCGCCATTCCATGTTCCAAAGGCTGTACGAGAAATATCCATAGTGCGTCCCCGAACTATGACCCAAGAGCCACTCGAAATGGAGGTGGTTTTTTTGTAAAAATGCTCGGCGCCACGAAAATTACCCAAATCAACCCAAGCCCGCGCTTCCAAAAAACCTGCTCGCCAGACATCCTCGCCCTGTGCCCTCACCTGAGAAAAGCGAGCGAATCTCCGCGATTATCGACGTCCTCGAGAAAACCTACCCGGACGCGCACTGTGAATTGAACTTCAGCTCGCCGCTGGAACTCCTCATGGCGACCATTCTCTCCGCCCAATGCACGGACATCCGCGTGAACCAAGTCACGAAAACCCTTTTTGAAAGATGCAAAGCCGCGCGGGATTACGTTGAGATTCCTGTTGAAGAACTCGAATCAATCATCCGATCGACCGGATTTTACCGGGCGAAAGCGAAAAATCTCAAAGCCTGCGCAAGCGCGCTGGTGAGCCGCCACGGCGGCGAGGTTCCATCCTCGCTTGAGGAGCTCACCCGGCTCGCGGGCGTCGGAAGAAAAACCGCGAACGTGGTTTTAGGTGACGCATTTCACACACCCTGCGGGGTGGTGGTGGACACGCATGTCCAACGCCTTTCCGGCCGTCTGGGCCTGTCCAAGCACCGGACTCCGGAAAAAATCGAGCTCGACCTCATGCGCGTCATCCCACGGACGAAGTGGGCGCGCCTGAGCCACTTGCTGATCTGGCACGGCAGGAGACGCTGCGACGCCCGCAAGCCCGACTGTTCAGAATGTGAGTTGAGCGGCCTCTGCCCCAGCGCTGGGAAAAACGCCGCAAGCATCGGCCGGAAAAATGCCAAGCCAAAGGGCGCGGGTGCGAACCCGAAGAAAACCGGCAGCCGGCTTGCAAAGAAACCTGCGAAACCTCAGGGAGCCCGCAGGAAAACCGTCCGCTAGCCGCCGTGCTTTTGCACCTCAGACATCTTGCGACCAAAATTCAAGCCGGTCTTCCGCCGCACCGGGGGCCCTCGGTTGCACGGCCGGCAATGCGCCGCAGGCGGTTGGAGCGCCCCGCCCCGAACCATCAGCGCGGTAACTTCGCCGTTGACACCAGTCTGTCCAGCTGTTGGCCTTACGGCGTTACTGTCTTGCCTAAGTTTGACAGATTAAAGCTAGACAGAATCCAGCATCAACCTCCCCGAGCCCCAGACGCGCCGCCCCAAACAGGGTGCGCTGCTCCTGCCAATCGCGGGTCGCAACCCCCAAAATCCCAAAATCACCATCATGAGTAGTGCACCAAACAATCAGGGTACCGTTCCAAACGCCCACCGCCTCCTCTGGGCAGGCTTTATGGCCATTCTGGCGGCCGGAGTCGGCTTCGCCCTCCGCGGAGGGATCTTCAGCAAGTGGGCGGGTGAATACGGGTTCACTGCAACCCAGCTCGGAGCGATTGGCGGAGCGGGATTCACCGGCTTTTGCTTCGGCATCATTATCGGAGGCGTGATCGTAGACAAACTTGGCTACGGAAAACTCGTGGCACTAGCGCTCCTGGGCCACATCGCTTCGGCGTTCGTCACGTTCGGAGCCAGCACCCCGGAGAATGCCTACAATTTCCTTTTCTGGGGCATGTTTATTTTCGCCTATGCGAACGGCACCCTCGAGGCAGTAGCCAACCCGCTTGTCGCGACGGTTTTCCCGCAGAACCGCACCCATTACCTGAACATCCTTCACGCATCGTGGCCGCTGGGCATGGTCGTCGGAGCGCTCGCCAGCTATTTGCTGGGCTCGGTGATGGGGCTCGGATGGAAGGGTCAACTCGCCTTCTACCTCGTTCCAACCGCTGCGTACGCTGTGATGTTTTTAGGACAGTCCTTTCCGAAATCGGAAGCCGCGGCCAAGGGGGCAAGCTTGGGCGAGATGTTCAAGGACGTCGGGATTCTCGGTGCGATGGTGGCTTGCTACCTCCTCTCCCTGTTCCTCGGCGATGTGCTTGGGAAACTCGGCGTGGCAAACGCGGGCAACGTCGGCTACGCCATCGGCGGAGGGTTGATCATTCTTGTCGGCGTGATCACTCAGTTCTCCATCGGTTCAGTCTTGCTGTTCGTGCTTTTTATCACCCACGGCCTCGTGGGCGCTGTGGAACTTGGAACGGACGGCTGGATTGAGAGCATCACAGGCAACCTTTTCACAGCGGATCAGGGCAAGCTTCTGTTCATCTGGACTTCCGCGATTATGTTCGGACTGCGCTTCTGCGCCCACTTCATTGAAAC
>JBILLT010000086.1:0-10832 GCA_044375925.1 Chthoniobacteraceae bacterium
CGGGAAATCTCGATATCGTGAGTGTCGCGTTGAACCTTTATATGCACGGTATCGACCCGGGGTTGGACTTCTCTGACATCAATGCGCTGCGGGAGGTTTATGAGCGGTGCACGGGAATGACCGTGCCGCCGCGCCACCCTTACGGGGGCGAGCTTGTGTTCACGGCGTTTTCCGGCTCGCATCAGGATGCGATTCGCAAAGGCCTTGCTGCATGGCAAAAAAGCGGTGAATCCGGCGTTTGGGACATTCCCTATCTCACCATCGATCCGTCGGATATCGGTCGGGAATATCGAGAGGTGATTCGAGTGAACAGTCAGTCCGGCAAGGGCGGTGTGGCTTATCTGTTGGAAAGCGAATATGGGATTGAGCTTCCGAAAGACTTGCAGCGCGAATTTGGGCCGTTGGCAAACGACGCTGTCGACGCTCTTGGGCGCGAGGTCTCTGCTGCGGAATTGAGGGAAATGTTCTGGAAAGAGTACATCGAGCGTTCCGTGCCATTGAGCCTCCAGCATTTTCATGCTGACGGAGCGGGCGGCATTCATCGCTGCCGTGCGAGCGTGATGTTCAACGAAACACAGATGGCGATCACAGGGGAGGGGAACGGCCCAATCGCCGCCTTTGTGAACGGGCTCAAATCCTCGGGGATCGCGGCGATTGAGGTGACTGACTACCGCCAAGCCGCTCTTGGCAGCGGGACGGAGGCCAGTGCGATCTCGTATGTTCGTATTCGAAACTCGGATGGACCGCCCGTCTGGGGGGCCGGCGTGAACACAAATATTGAGATTTCGTCCATTCTAGGTGTGGTAAGCGCGATCAACCGTTCCTTTGCTGCGGTGAAAAGATAAGAAATAACTAAATCGCATTCACATGCCGTTCCGCATCTGCAAGAGCTTCGAGGTTGAAAACGGGCACATGCTCTCAAAGCACCCCGATAAGTGCCGGTTTCCCCACGGACACACGCGAAAAGTTGAATGCGTGATGATTGCGGATTCGCTCGATTCAAATGAGATGGTTTGCGACTTCAAGCTCATCAAGGAACTGGTCGGGGCGTTTCTCGATCGGTACGATCATGCACTCTGCATGAACACTCAGGACCCCATGTACGACGTATTGAGTGCTGCGTATGGTGACCGGGTGATTGGTTTTGAAAATACGGATCCAACCACGGAATTACTGGCCAAAACCATTTTTCTGTTTTTACGCAGCCGAATGGCCGAGCACGTGGAGTCTGGGAAAGGCGGCTATACCCTGCGCGCGGGGGTCAGGCTTGAGAAGGTTCGCGTCTGGGAGACCAGCAGTTCCTGGGCTGAGTACGCTGAGGAGGTAGAACCTGTCCGTGATTTTAGAACCATCTAATAGAATGCGGGTTATCGCCTTAAAATATTGGGCATCACCTGCCAATTTCGCTGCCGTGTCCAAAATCATTGGGTCTGGATTGAGTTACTGCGATTAACCAGCACCACTGACTTCTAACTTTCGTGCCGTCCAAACCGAGCTCCGTCCAGTTTTTCCAGTGATTAGAGTTCTACCCGGTGTTTTCTCCGTGACTTCACCCGTTTGCTGCGACCCGGGTAAGGGAGGCCGCCCTCCGCAGAATCAGCCGAGGATCAGCATGAGGTCAGCGCCTTCTCCTACTTGATACGCTCAATATGAGCGCCAAGGCCCGCGAGCTTCTCGTCGATCGACTCGTACCCGCGGTCGATGTGGTAAACCCGGTTCACTTCCGTCATTCCGTCCGCAACGAGCCCCGCAAGCACCAGCGCCGCCGATGCTCGCAGGTCGCTCGCCATGACAGGAGCGCCGCTCATGTCCGATATTCCGCGGATGACCGCCGTGAAACCGTCGAGCGAAATGTCCGCGCCCATCCTCTTGAGCTCGGAAACATGCATGAAGCGCTGGGGGAAAATTTTTTCCGTGATCCGGCTCTCGCCTTTTGCGCGGCACAGCAGCGCGCACATCTGCGCCTGCATGTCCGTCGGAAACCCGGGATACGGCTCGGTGATGAGTTCCAGCGGGCGAGGGGTGCCGTTCCTCCGCAGCGTGATCTGGTCTTTGCGGATGTCGAGCAGGTAGCCGCCGTCGACGAGCGCGTTATTGACCGCGTTCAGATGCTCCGGGTTCACCTTCTTGAGGGTGACTTCCGTTCCGGCGATGGCCGCCGCCGCGAGGAATGTGCCCGCTTCGATGCGGTCGGGGATCACGGTGTGCTCCGCGCCGTGCAGCTCCTTCACGCCCTCGATGGTGATTCTGCGGGTGCCGGCACCCTCGATTTTCGCCCCCATCTTGATGAGGAAATTCGCCAGATCCACGACCTCCGGTTCCGCTGCCGCTCCCTCGATCACCGTGACTCCGTCGGCGAGCGTTGCAGCCATCATGACGTTGTCCGTCCCCAGCACAGTCGGGCCCTGGCGGCCCTCCAAATTCACCGTCGCACCTTTCAATTCGTTCGTGAAAAGCTTCACGTCACCCGCCTCCACGCGGCTCGCCGCGTTCAATGCGGTGAATCCTTTGAGATGCAAATCAATGGGCCGGTCGCCGATCACGCATCCGCCCGGAAGCGACACCGTCGCTTCGCGCTCGCGACCCAGCAGCGGTCCAAGCACGCAAACGGACGCCCGCATTTTCCGCACGATATCGTATGGCGCCACCGTGCTGATTTTCTCGGCCTGTACCGTCACAGTTCCGCTCGCCCGCTCCACCTGCGCGCCGAGCCGGGAGAGAATTTGCAGCATGTAGTGGATATCGCTCAGATCCGGCACCGAGTGGATCACGCACGTGTCGCGTGTCAGCAGGGACGCCGCAAGAATCGGAAGCGCCGAATTCTTGGATCCGCTGATCTTCACCGTGCCCGAGAGGCTGCGGCCGCCGTGGACGATGATTTTATCCATAGGATGCAAACAGGAATCGGTTGCGTCCCTGGTAGTCGGTTTCCCCGCGGATTTCCCGGTAACCGGATTCAGCAAGCACGCGGGACAACGGCTCAGACTGGTCGTGTCCGATTTCGAGGGCGAGCATTCCCGAGAGGTGTGACATGGATTGGCGGATGAGCTCCCGGATGATTTGCGCGCCATCGGGTCCCCCGTCGAGCGCCAAAACAGGATCATGCTGCACTTCCTTCGCCAGCGTTTTGATTTCGTCCGATGGGATGTAGGGCAGGTTCGCCACGATCAGGTTGCAGGTGCGCTGGGCTTCCGGCAGTTCTTCGATGGGCTGCAAAAGACTCCCCTGCATGAAATTAACCCGCCCGGAAAGCCCGAGCGCAGCCGCGTTTTCGGCCGCAAGCGAAAGCGCGTCAGCCGAGACGTCGACGGCGCGCACATCCGCCTCCGTCCAATGCGCGGCGAAGCTGAGCGCCAGCACGCCGCTGCCCGTCCCAATGTCCGCGATTCGTCCCGGGGCTTCCGCGTGCAGTTTGATGATGCGTTCCGCGAACAGCTCCGTTTCGGGGCGGGGGATCAGTGCGCGTTTGTCGCACTTGAAGAGGTGCCCGTGGAATTCAACCGTGCCCAACAGGTGCTGCAATGGTTCGCCCGAAGCCCGCCGCCGCACAAGATCGCGCAGCGGAGCCAGTTCCTTCTCGCTGAGCGGCCGGTCAAACTGCATGTACAGGTCCATGCGCTTGAGCCCGAGCGTGTGGGCGAGCAAATGCTCGATATTCAAACGCCCGCTCTCGATTCCGGATTTTGAGAAATACGCGGCTGTCGACTGCAGGATCTCGAGAACGGTCTTCATTCAGACTGTGCCGCGCACGGATCAGTTTTCGGTTCCGCTTGCGGCCTCGAGCCTCTCAGCCATGTCCGCCGCTTGCAGCGCGCTGAGCATCTCGTTGATGTCTCCTTCCATGAACCTGTCGAGGTTGTAGAGGGTGACGCCGATCCGATGGTCTGTGACCCGGTTTTGCGGATAATTGTAAGTGCGGATTTTCTCCTCGCGGCCGCCGGTGCCCACCTGGCTTTTGCGTTGGGCGGCGTATTTTTCAGCTTCCTCGCGCTGTTTGCGCTCCAAAAGGCGCGAGCGCAGGATTTGCAGCGCCTTTTCCTTGTTCTTCTGCTGGGAGCGGCCGTCCTGACATCGCACGATCATTCCCGAGGGAATGTGCAGCACTTGCACCGCAGAGTCCGTGGTGTTGACTCCCTGTCCGCCCGGGCCGCCGGCGCGGCAAACCTCGATCCGCAATTCGTCCGGCTTGAGCTCGAAATCGACCTCCTCCGCTTCGGGCAGCACGGCCACCGTCGCCGTCGAAGTGTGGATCCGCCCCTGCGCTTCCGTCGCTGGAACGCGCTGCACGCGGTGCACGCCGCTTTCGTAGCGGAGTTTGCGGAACACGCCGTCGCCGCTCACCTTGAAAATCATCTCGCGCAGCCCGCCCAGTTCGTTCTCGCTCGATTCCAGGGTTTCGATCTTCAGCCCGATCGCCTCCGCGTAGCGGAAGTAAAGCCGGGCAAGATCCCCCGCGAACAAGGCCGCCTCGTCGCCGCCGGTGCCGGCGCGGATTTCGACAATCGCGTCCCGGTCCTCGTTGGGATCGGGGGGAAGCAGCGCCACCTGCAGTTCTTTGCCGAGGGTCGCCACTTGGGCTTCGAGGGCGGGCAAATCGGCCTGGGCCATCTCCGCCAACTCCACATCGGTGCCGGAAGCCAGATGGCTGGATTCCTCGAATTCGGTGGTCACCCGTTCCAGCTGTTGGGCGAGGGCGAGAAGTTCCTTGAGGCGGGTGTGTTCCCGGAGAAGTTCGCGCGCTTTTTTCGGGTTGTCGTACAGATCCCCGGCGCCGACCAGTTTTTCGAGTTCCTCAAAGCGCTCCTTCTTGCGGGCAATCAGCGGGCCGAAATCCATAAGCTTTGGTGGCGAATATTTTTATGATTTGAAAAGCTCCGGGGCGGCGGTGGGCGAATACGGCGATTTCAGGGGTCTTGGACCACAAAAGAAAACGGTGAAGGCAGCACTCGGCGCCTTCACCGTCCCTGAAATGCACAGTTCTCTAGCTAGAGCTTTTTGCGGCGGGTGGTTTGCGCCGCGGAGTAGCGGCGGGTGAACTTCTCGATCCGGCCTGCGGTATCGACAAATTTCTGCTCGCCCGTGAAGAACGGATGGCATGCGGCGCAGATCCCGATTTTCAGGTCGCGGCGCGTGGAACGGGTTTCGTAAACAGCCCCGCAGGCGCAGGAAATGGCGGTGGTTTCGTAACGGGGATGAATCTCTGCTTTCATAGCTTCAAAAAGGGCTCGGAACAGTACCTGAACCGGGCTGCAGAGCAACGAAAAAGAGCGCGATGGCTCAAACACCGGGCTTGGGCGGCTGGGAGGGCGGGTGGAAAGCCTGCGGGAGCCTGCTGTTTTAGCCGTTGGTTTTTATGCAAACTCCAATTCAGCCTGAACTTGCGAGGACTTGAATTCAAACTGGAGCACGGTCACCTTCCGGCCGAAGATTTTTTCGAGTTCGAACTTTTCGGACTGCAGTTGGTCGAGCTTGGGTTTGATTGCGGCGTTTGCCATGCCGGCGAACATTCCCGCCCCCGCATCCATGAGCAGGGAATCAAACTCGACTGTCCCGCAGTTGCTTACAGTCACCCGGCCGCGGATTCCGACCTCGACGGATGACACGAAAACCTTGGCCGTGACCCGGAGACCGATTCCCACCCCATTGGGGCCGGCCTGCTTGAGCTGCAGCGAGGTCTGTGTCTCTGAAATACCCTGCTCGGAAGCCGCCTCCACTACGGTGGCGTGCACCAGCGCCCCGAGCGCCTCCTCCGGAAGATCCATCCGGATGCGCGCTCCCGAAAAACCGTCCGCCCCGGAGGCCGGCGTCCTGAGGGTTACCGCTTCCGGCGCAAAACCGGCTTGCTGAAGGATGGCGTTCGCCCTCCGAACGGCTTCGTCTGCGGACTTGGGCGCGGGCTGTTGTGAGTTGAATAAGTTGAACATGCTGGGGTCTTGTTTGAGTTTGAAGCGTTAGTTTGCAGAGAGCCGGCTGATGAGGTCCTCGCGGGAGGCCGGTAGCCGGTGAAGAACCTTGAAGAGGGATTGTTCCGCGGGGGTGTTTTCGGAGCCGATCCCCAAAAGGCGCGCGAGTTCCGACTCGAAGTGGTAGAGAGCGCGGCGCGAGGCGGGAGTGCTGCTCAGGAAGCGCAGCGCCCTCAGCAGCAAATCGAAGAGTTCGGGCACCGGGGTTTCCGATTCGGTGGCGCGTTCCAGCAGTTCGGTCGCGTACGAGGCGAGGGCGACCCTCGCGTAGTCGGTGCGCAGTCCCGGGAAGCTCTCGCTCAAGTTCGCCTCGCGCAGGGTGTGCAGGTCGCCCGAACGTGCGGGCTGAAATTGGATTTCGCACAGGTGAAACAGATCGAGGATGCCCGCGAGACGGTTTTTCGGGCGGAGAGCGCCTTTGGCCACGGTTTTTATCCGGCCGAATCCGGGGGTGAGCCAGCAGGTGATCAGGCTCGTCTCTGTGAGCCGGATCTTGCGCAGGAGGATGGCGGGAGTGCTGTGCACGGGTGGGATGCGGGGAGCTGGGCGCGGTTTTTACTCGGGAAACCCCGAGGATAGCACCGACCCTTGCTACAATCTTGCACAAAGCGCTGGATGCCTTGACACCCGTAGCCTGCTTCTTAACCTGCGCGGTTTAATCAAAGCTTATGAATCTTCCGACCGATGCCTTTAAACGCGCCGCCAACGAGGCTCGCGGCCTTGCAATGGATGCCGTCCACGCCTGCTCCTCCGGCCACCTCGGATTGCCTCTCGGATGCGCGGAGATCGGTTCGGTCCTTTTCGGGCACAGCCTTCAGTACGATCCGGCCGAACCCCGCTGGCTCAACCGCGACCGTTTTGTGCTGTCTGCGGGGCACGGCTCGATGTTCCTTTACAGCTGGCTGCATCTGGCGGGTTACGCGCAGATGGGGATTGATCAGGTGAAAAAATTCCGGGTGCTTGGTTCCCACACCCCCGGGCATCCCGAGAGTTTTGAAACCGAGGGGGTCGAGTGCACCACCGGACCGCTGGGACAGGGAGTGGCCAACGCCGTCGGGATTGCAGTGTCGCAAAAAATGGCTGCGGCCCGGTTCAACACCGCCGCCCACACGATCTTTGACAATCATGTTGTCTGCCTCGCCGGGGACGGCTGCTTGCAGGAGGGCGTCGCGGCGGAGGCTGCGTCTTTCGCGGGCCACTACAAGCTCGATAATCTCGTGCTGATTTACGATTCCAACGACGTCACCTTGGACGCGATGGCCGATGCGTCGCAAAGCGAGGATGCAGCGAAGCGGTTCGAGTCGCTCGGCTGGCACGTCCAGCAGATCGACGGTCATGACTTTGCTGCGATTGCCGCGGCGCTGGACAAGGCAAAAAACACGGCGGGCAAGCCCCACATCATCATTGCGAAAACTCTGATCGGAAAAGGCATCCCGGAGGTCGCCGGCACCGCCAAAGCGCATGGCGAAGGCGGGGCAAAGTTCATCGAAGCAGCGCGCAAGTCGTTGGGATTGCCCGAGACGGAGCACTTCCATGTTTCAGGCGAAACACATGCCTTTTTCGCGGCCCACGGCGCGGAGCTCGCGAAGAAACGCGCGGAATGGAAGAAGACATTCGACGCGTGGAGCGCCGCCAATCCCGAACTTTCCGCGCATCTGCACGCCGCCGTCGCGGGCAAGGGGCTTTCCGCGGCCGAGCTTTCAGCGAAAATTCCGGCATTCGCTTCGGATTCGAAAATCGCGACCCGCAAGGCGGGGTCCGACGTGCTTCAACCCATCGCCGCCGCCATGCCGCTTGCGGTGTCTGGCAGCGCGGACCTCTACGGTTCAACGCTCAACTACATCGCGGGTGCGAAAGATTTCACGGCCGCGAGTTTTGATGGGCGCAACATCCGGTACGGCATCCGTGAGCACGCGATGGCGGCCATCATGAACGGCATTGCCTATGACGGTATTTTCCACGCGAGCGGGGCCACATTCCTGGTCTTCGCCGACTACGCGAGACCCTCGATCCGGATTGCAGCGCTCTCGAAGCTGCCCGTGGTGTACATCTTCACGCACGACTCGGTCGGAGTCGGAGAGGACGGCCCGACGCATCAGCCGGTGGAAACGGTGAGCGGGCTGCGCGTGATTCCGAACCTGAACGTGATTCGTCCCGCCGATCCCGAGGAAACGGCCGGCGCGTTCGCCGCCGCGTTCTCTCGTCGCAATGGACCCACCTTGCTTGCGTTGACGCGCCAGGCGGTGCCGCTTCTTTCGGGGATCTCCGTTGAGGACCGCCGCAACGGAGCGATGAAGGGCGCGTACATCGCGCAGAAAGAAACCGGCTCACTCCACACGATCCTGATGGCGAGCGGAAGCGAGCTGCAGCACGCGCTTGCCGCTGCGAAACAAATCGGCGAAGGCGTCCGCGTGGTTTCGATGCCTTCGATGGACCTCTTTGAGCAGCAAACCGCCGAGTATCGCGAGTCGGTGTTGCCGTCGTCCGTACGGCGGCGTGTTGCGATCGAGGCTGGGGTGCGGGATTTGTGGTTCCGTTACGTGGGTCTGGACGGGGCGGTGATCGGGATCGACCGCTTTGGTTTGAGTGCGCCGGGCAATGTGGTGATGGAAAAACTGGGCGTCACCGCGCAGTCGGTTGTGGATGCTGCGAAGTCGCTGAAGTAGCGGATTGGAATTCAGGAATCCCCCGGTTCATGCGCTGCATGGCCGGGGGATTTTTGCGTCTGGCTGGGTTTAAATTTCAAAAAAGCAGCGTTTGCCGGGATGCAAAACCGCCCGCTTTGCGCTATGGTGCCTGCATGTGGGAATTTGCGGGACGGTGGGTTGCGGTGATGACGTTGGCGGCATGGGCCTTGGGGCTTGCCAAGGGGGGAGGGGCTGTTCGGGACGCACCGGTATGGGACGCATCGGCAGGGGGTGTTTCTGAGTGGGGTGTTTCTGAATGGCAGTGGATGGCGGGGTTGTGGGTGGGGTTCTGGAATGCGTTGCTGAGGCCGTTGGTTTTGAGATTCGGGATGGAGGGGCCGAGGGTGATTGGGCTCATGGGGGCGGCGGTCTTCGCGGTGAACGCCGTCCTGTTCTATGAACTGGACGCTTGGGTGCCGGTCCTCGGGGTGTTGGACGGGAGCGCGAGGCTGGTGGTGGGAACGGCGAGTGCGCTGGTGAGCTGGGGTTTGTCCTCGGTCTTTCATTCTCATGATCGACGTTGGCACTGGATCACTTATCATGGCGCGGTGCAGCGAGCGCGCGACCGGCGCGACCGGCGTGATCAGCAGACCACCGACCTTGATGAAGACAAGCAACCATAGCGGCTCTCCGACAGCCGCCCAACACGGCGGGGATGTGACTGGCGGCGGCGGGAATTCCCGCGGAGGGCGGGTTCGTGTGAAGATCTGTGGAATTACCTGCCGTGCGGATGCGCTTGCGGCGGTTTCGGCGGGCGCCGATGCCTTGGGCTTCAATACTTGGGAGGGGAGCAAGCGGCGCATGGATATCTTCAGCGCGGGCGAGTGGATGAAGGATCTGCCGGCGTTCGTGGCCCGCGTGGCACTGTGCATCAACAAGCCGCTGGAGGAGGCCCTGGCGATTGCGCGGCTCCCGTGGGTGGATGCGCTGCAGTTTCACGGCGATGAATCCGCCGACTACTGCGGGGAGTTTTCAAAAACCGGCCTTCCATTCATTCGTGCGGTAAGGCTCGGGGGTGTCGCGGAGTTGGACCGACTCGATGGCTGGTCGACTTCGAGCGTGCTGGTTGACGCCGCGGTTGCAGGGGCGTACGGCGGCACGGGATTGATGGCCGACCTCGCTCTGGCCCGCAAAGCGGTGGATCGGTTTCCTCAGCTGAACATCATTCTCGCGGGCGGACTGACTCCGGCAAACGTGGGCGAGGCGGCTGCGGTCGTGCGGCCCTACGGGGTGGATGTTGCGAGCGGAGTGGAGGACGAGCCTGCGCGCAAGAATGTGGACCTCATGCGGGCGTTTGTGCAGGGCGTCCGGAGCGTCTGAGTCGGCGTAGTGCGCTCACGCGGCCGCGGGCATCAAGGACGATGGCTCGCGCGATCAGTCCCGCTACGGTTGTGACGTTGGATCGCAAGCACGCCATCGACCCGGCGGTTTTGCGATGCAGGCGGAATTTTAGCCCGACGCCTTCGATGTTTTCGATGGAAGGCGTCGGGCGATTGAACCATTGAGCCGTTGAATCAAGCCAGCAGCTGGCGCAGCACGAACGGCAGGATGCCGCCGTGGCGGTAGTAATCCACTTCGATGGCGGTATCGATGCGGCTGCGTAATTCCACGGTTTCGGTTTTGCCGTTGGCCCGGTGGATATGCAGCGTCACGGTGCTCATCGGTTTGACTGCATCGTCCAGACCCGTGAAGTCGAACTGTTCGGATCCGTCCAAACCGAGGGACTGCGCGCTCATGCCCTCGGGGAATTGGAGCGGCAGCACTCCCATGCCCACGAGGTTGGACCGGTGGATGCGCTCAAAGCTTTGGGCGACCACGGCCTTGACTCCCAAAAGACACGTTCCTTTCGCCGCCCAGTCGCGGGACGATCCTGTTCCGTATTCCTGTCCGGCGAAGATCACCAGAGGCGTGTGGTCTTTCTGATAACGCATCGCCGCATCGTAGATGGCCAGTTGCTCTCCGGAGGGATGATGGATGGTGACACCGCCCTCGGTGCCGGGCGCCATCAGGTTTTTGATACGCACATTTGCAAACGTTCCGCGTGTCATGATGCGGTCGTTCCCGCGGCGAGAACCGTAGCTGTTGAAATCTTCAAAGGTGACTCCGTGGTTGGTGAGGAAGGCGCCGGCCGGCGAGCTCTTCTTGATCGCTCCGGCGGGGGAAATGTGGTCCGTGGTGACCG
>JBILLT010000171.1:0-2579 GCA_044375925.1 Chthoniobacteraceae bacterium
GTGTCGTTGCCGGTCCCGCCCGACAGGACATCCGCGCCATAGCCGCCGCTCAGCAGGTCGTTTTCGGTGCCGCCATAGACCAGGTCGTCGCCCGCGCCGCCATTCAGCGTGTCGTTCTGCCAGGCGCCGTCCAGCAGGTCGTTGCCGTCGCCGCCGACGAGGACGTCGTTGCCCGCCTCGCCATAGATCCGGTCGTCGCCGCCATTGGCATTCAGCACGTCGTTGCCGTTGCCGCCCCACAGCGTCTCCGCCGAGGCCGCGCCGACCACCGAGTCGTTGCCCTCGCCGCCGAAGATGTGCAGCAGCGTCGTGCCCGTCAGCGCCAGCATGTCGTCGCCGCCCAGCAGGTCGATGCGCTCGACATCGATCACCTGCGCCGCGGTCAGCGACAGAACGTCGGCCAGCTCGGACACGGAGATGCGGTCATAGCCGGCACCGCCATTCGAGGTGTCGCCATTGCCCGAGATCGTGAAGCCGTCATTGCCCGCGCCGCCAAGCATGACATCGTCGCCGGCGCCGCCGTCGATCACGTCATGGTCGTTGCCGCCGTCGAGCACGTCCGCGCCCGCGCCGCCGAAGAGCCGGTCATGGCCGTTGCCGCCCTGGATCGTGTCCGCCAGGTCGCGGCCATAGACGCGGTCGTCGCCGTCGCCGGCATTGAAGACCTTCGTCGTATCGTAGCCCGCCGTCGTCGCCTTCGCCGCGCTCGAGGCCATGAACACGCTGTCGCTGCCCGCCTTGGCGTCGTACTGCGAACCCTCGACATAGGTCCCCTTCACGACCACGTCGAAATCCACCCAGTCGGTCCCGGTCGTGAAGAGCTGCGCCCCACCGCCGCCGCCGCTGCCGCCCACCGTGGTGGACGCATAGTCGACATAGAACTCGACCTTCTCGAAGCCGCCGGCCTTCAAGCGCAGCTGCTCCATCGTCGCCATCGCGAGATTGGTGTCGGTGTAGAGGTTCAGGTTGTTGGCATAGGCCAGGATCTCGGCGCGGATCGCCGCGTTCTGGAAGTCCGCCGTGGAGATGTAGATGCGCAACGTGTCGAAGCCGTTGCCGCCCGTCGCCGTGTCGTAGGACGCCGCGAGCGGGTTCTTGAGCTCTTCGCCCGCGATCGGCGTCGCGGCCGCGAATTCCTGTGCCGTCATCGAGATATGGGCGACGACGTCGGTGCCGTCCCCGGCCAGGACCACGTCATAGCCCGCGCCGCCGGTGAGCATGTCGTTGCCGTCGCCGCCGACGATCCCGTCATTGCCCGCGCCGGCATTGAGCACGTCGTTGCCCGCGCCACCGTCCAGCGTGTCGTTCTCGGTGCCGCCGAAGGCCGTGTCATGACCGTCGCCACCGGCGATCGAGTCGTTGCCGGCGCCGCCATCGATGTAGTCGTTGCCCGTGTCGCCCATCAGGAGGTCGTCGCCCGCGTCGCCCGTGAGGACGTCGTTGCCGTCGCCGCCCATGATGCTGTCGTTGTCCGCCTGGCCATGCAGACGGTCATTGCCCACATCGCCCCAGATCCGGTCCGCGCCCGCACCACCCAGGACACCGTCATCGCCAAGACCGCCCCAGACCTGGTCGTCGCCGGTGCCGGCGTCGACGTAGTCGTTGCCGGCGTCACCGTAGATCATGTCGGTGCCGTCCTGGCCGTAGAGCGCGTCATTCCCGTCGCCACCGCGCAGCGTGTCCTGGCCGGTGCCACCGATCACCGCGTCGTTGCCCGAGCCGCCATCGATGTAGTCGTTGTCGCTGCCGCCATCGAGATGGTCGTTGCCTTCGCCGCCCGCGATCACGTCGTTGTTGGCCTCGCCGTAGATCACATCGCGCGAGCGGCCGCCGATCATGATGTCGGCGCCTTGGCCGCCGTACATGACGTTCTGGCCCGCGCCGTCGTCCTGTTCCGCCAGGATGTCCGCGAAGCTCGCGAGCATCGCGTTCACGTTGGCCAGGAGCGTATCGCCGCTCGCGCCCGAGGCGGCGAGGTTGGTCGCGGCATCCTGAAAGGCGTCGATCCGCGCCTTGTCCGTGATCACGCCACCGGCGACCAGCGGGTTGCGCAGCCCCAGGCCGCCGAACATGACGTCATTATCCCAGCCGCCGTCCATGACGTCGCTGCCCTGGCCACCCAGCATGATGTCGATGCCCGCGCCGCCGCTCAGATAGTCGTTGCCGCGGCCGCCATTGATGAGGTCGTTGCCGTCGCCGCCCCAGAGCTGGTCGTTGCCGTCGCCGCCATCGAGAACGTCGCGGCCCACGCCACCGTTCAGGACGTCGTTGCCCGCGCCGCCGAAGAGCCAATCCGTACCTTCGCCGCCATTGAGGACGTCGTCGCCCGCGCCGCCATCGACCGTGTCGTCGCCCGCGCCGGCGTTGACGATGTCACGCCCCCCGCCGCCGATGATCACGTCGTCCTTGGCCGATCCGTTCGCCACGGTCACCGCGGCGACCGTCAGCTTCGCGGCCGCGCCGGCTGCGGTGGTCGCGAGGTTGGCGCCGCTGATGCTGCTGCCGGCGGTGGAAGCGACCAGTTGCATCGACATGGCGGGAGCCTTTGGGCGGATCGTCAAAACCAATTTACTGGCTTT
>JBILLT010000003.1:0-107048 GCA_044375925.1 Chthoniobacteraceae bacterium
GTTGTAGTGATCAACGAAGCCCGCGATGAGGCGGCGGGCCTGCTCGATGTCGAGCGGGGTGCCCGGGCGAATGCAGTCGGCTTTGAGCGACTTGTGCCAGCGTTCGATTTTGCCGTTGGACTGTGGATAGTAAGGCGAAGTTTTGACGTGGGTGAGACCGGCCACGCGGACGAACTCTTTGAAGTCCTTGGCAATGAACTGGGGTCCATTGTCGTGGCCGAGTGGTTTTTGATAAGCCCACACACTCCCATAATGGCCCGGATCGCCTCAGGCTTCCATTAAATAATCGATCCTAAAAATTCATTAAGTACCTCGCGTTCAATTAATTGCCTTATTATTTTGGCATGTGTTTTGCTATGTAAACGGACTTCTCTCTCAAATTCTGGGGAAATCGATGAAGCCCAAACCAACCGCATCCGTCTCCCAAGGCGACCCCTTCACAGTCGAACTCATTTCTATCATCAGCTTGCAGCATCCACTGGTGAAACTCGCGGCCCTAATCCCTTGGGATGACATCGATCGCCAACTCCAAGCAACCTATGCCCCGACCACCGGCGCCCCCGGCATCAGCAGGCGGTTGATGGTTGCTCTTTGGAATCAGCTCACTAATCCCAAAGAGTGAAACCAAGTAAACCCGATCCACACAGGAAATTTCGGATGCCGCCTATTTTCAGATCATGCAATGCCTTGCAACCTACTGAAGGCCAATTTTATACCGCTTACGCCCCCCTTCACGGACGACTCATGTTCTTTTTTTGACTCGTCTCACGTTTTACATAACAAATTCGTCCGCAGCACTTTTTGAGTTATTCATGCGTGAAACTAGGAACAAAAGTCCCCTGCTCGCCACCTCTATTGAGAGACACCAGCGCGAGGGATTCAATTTCGCCATCAACTCTGCTTCCACTCATCCAATCCGTGAAACCGATCTCAAGCACTAAAAGTCACTGAGGTTACCTCAATGTTGTCAACCCGGGGCGCGCTCGGGCACCGCTAGCCGATCCTGTTGATTCATGAACGATTTTACGATGCCCTAGCTGTGGCGCGCTCTGATAGTCTCATCACTCCTCCGTTTCATCAAATCACCCGGATCAGCATGCAACATTTCAAATACAATCCCGACGGTCTCATTCCTGCGATCGTTCAAGACGCGACATCCAAGCGGGTGTTGATGATGGCATGGATGAATCAGCACTCGATCGAGAGCACGATTAAAACCGGCCTCATGCACTACTGGAGTCGTTCGAGGCAGAAATACTGGCTGAAAGGCGAGACCAGCGGCCACACCCAACGGGTAGTCCGCTGGCACATTGACTGTGATCAAGACACGCTGCTTTTTGAAGTAGATCAATCCGGTGGCGCTTGCCACACAGGACATGTTTCGTGCTTCTTTCAAGAACTCGACGCCACCGGTGCGCCGGTAGAAATCAGGGAAACACGGGTGTTTGACCCCGCAAAAGCATACTCGAAACTATAGTGCTTTTGCCGAGTATGTCTATTTCGAATAGGTTTCCTGAGATGCTTCACTTATCGCTTTCTCCATCACTTGAGCAATTCCAGTCGCTCGCGAATCGAGGCAGACTAATTCCCGTCTGGACTGATCTCATCGCGGACGCCGAGACTCCGGTGTCAGCCTTTCAAAAATTGGACTCCGGGGGAAACAGCTTCCTTCTTGAGTCGGCGGAAAAAAGCACGACTGCAGGCAGGTATTCATTCGTCGGATCGGATCCCCGAATGCTTCTCGAAAGCCGCGGCCGCAAAATACGCATCACAGAAAACGGAGTTTCTCGTGAATACGAGACTTCAACAGACCCACTTGCGGAACTCCAAAAGCTGATGACATCGTTCTGCTGGGTCAAACCGGAAAACATCAGCGACGGCGACGGCCCCCAATTCAGCGGTGGCGCCGTCGGATTTCTTTCATACAACGCGGTTCATTTTTTTGAACCATCGGTTCAGCGTGTCCAAGCCGATCCGCTTGATCTGCCCGAGTCTGTTTTCTTTCTCAGCGACACCGTGCTTATTTTTGATCATCACACGAAACGCATGCGGATTTTGGTGAACGCACCGGTTGACTCACCGGATTCGGCGGCTGTCGCCTACCAAAAAGCGGGTGAAAGGATCCGTGAAATTTTGGCCCTTCTTGCCCGGCCAATATCCCTTCCTCAACTGCCGATACCAACGTCAACCATCGAACCAGCTGAGGCTCGATCGAACACGACGAGGGAGGAATACCTTGCGATGGTGAGAAAAAGCCAGGAATACATCCACGCCGGCGACATCTTTCAAATTGTTCCTTCACAGCGTTTTGAAACAGAATATGCGGGCGACCCGCTGACCCTTTACCGGACGCTCAGGGATGTGAATCCCTCCCCGTATATGTTCTGCCTGAAATTTGCATCCGGATTTTCGCTGGTCGGCTCCTCGCCAGAGGTTCACGTCCGCGCAACCGATGGACATGTTGAAATCCGGCCCATCGCAGGAACAAAACGACGTGGCGCCACGGTTGAGGAAGATAAAGCTAACGCGCATGCCCTGCTCTCAGACCCGAAAGAGAGGGCAGAGCATCTGATGCTTGTCGACCTTGCCCGCAATGATGTGGGGCGGATTGCTGAATTCGGCTCGGTTGAAGTGACCGATTTCATGACCATCGAGCGCTACAGCCACGTCATGCACATTGTCTCGCACGTGACGGGAACCCTCAGGAAGGGAAAGAGCGCTTTCGACGTGATGCGTGCAACGTTCCCCGCCGGAACCGTCTCAGGCTCACCAAAAGTGCGCGCAATGCAGGTTTTGGGTGAAATCGAAAAACACAAACGCTGCGTGTATGCAGGTGCCGTTGGCTACTTTGGCTTTGATGGAAACACGGACTCCTGTATCGCACTCAGAACCGTGGTCCTCAAAGACGGCCATGCATACGTGCAAACGGGTGCAGGTGTGGTCGCGGATTCGACGCCCGAGGGGGAGCACCAAGAATGCATCAACAAAGCCATGGGCATGATGGCGGCAATCGCACGCGCAAGGGCGGTCGTTCCCGTGAATGCGTGAGGTGAAAATATCGAGATTGAATTATGCTTCTGGTCATTGATAACTACGATTCATTTACTTACAACTTGGTTCAGTACTTTGGGGAACTGGGAGCAAACCTCATCGTGAAGCGCAACGACGAGGTTACAATCGATGAAATTCGCGTGCTTCGTCCCGAAAGAATCTGCGTCTCACCCGGACCATGCTCGCCAAGGGAGGCGGGAATTTCAAACGACGTCATTAGAACCTTCGGTCCATCAGTCCCGATCTTTGGAGTGTGTTTGGGGCATCAATGTATTGGTGATGTTTTCGGCGGAAATGTAGTCCGCGCAGGGCGGTTAATGCATGGAAAGACCTCTCCAATCCTCCACGATGGAAAAGGTGTTTTCACTGGAATCCCGTCGCCTTTCGACGCGACCCGCTATCACTCGCTGCTTGTCGAGCGAGACTCCTTGCCGTCATGCTTGGAGATCACCGCTGAGACCCAAGAGCTCGAGATTATGGGATTGCGCCATAAGGAATACCCTATCCACGGTGTGCAATTCCACCCGGAATCAATCCTGACTCTCGAGGGGAAGAAATTGCTGCATAACTTCCTGAAGCTCTCGGTCTGAAAAAACGCCTGCATGCCATCCCCGAGCAATATCCCGGGTTGGAGACGCTGGTTCAATCCGCAGTCGCTCTCTACGCAGCCGGAGAACGGTGCTGCACGGCTCGCCAGGCGTATCGTGGTGTCCATCCTTGGATTTTCAGTGATCCTTGTGGGTCTGGTCATGATCATCACCCCAGGGCCCGCAATCGTCGTTATTCCCGCGGGACTCGCCATCCTTGCCCTTGAGTTCGCATGGGCAAGACGCTGGCTCAGACGTCTCAAAGCTTACATGAAACTTTATAAGAATCGTCGGCGAGGAGGAGGCAAGATCCCCCGCCAACACCACCCCCCGACACTATGAGTCCAGATGTTATGCTAAATCGCAGGGCGTTCATTCTTTCTCAAACGGCAATGCTCTGGTCAGCAGAGAAATCCTTAAAAGCCGCCGAGTCACCCAATGCGCCGATTGACGTCATTGATTGCCATACCCATTTTTACGATCCCTCGCGCCCGCAAGGAGTTCCGTGGCCCTCCAAATCAAGCGCGCTTTACCGCACAGTGCTCCCCGCTGACCTGAGATCCTTGCGAAAATTCCAACCGCTGCGCGGGACTGTGATCGTAGAGGCAAGCCAATGGATCGAAGACAACGATTGGCTGCTGGAGCTCGCCGAGTCTGACCCGTTTGTGGTTGGAATCGTCGGACGTCTGCCACTGGGAACCGAGGAATTTAAAGGACATCTCAAAAAATATTCGACCCATCCGAAATACAGGGGCATCCGCATGTCGGCTGCCAATGTTGCCGCAGTCCTTGAAACCGGGTTTTTAAATGATTTTGAATCTTTATCTGACCATGACCGTTCGCTCGACATTAATGGCAACTTTGAATCACTGAATGTTGCAGCGGCACTGGCAAAACGCGTTCCTTCGCTGAGAATCATCGTCAACCACATTGGCAACGTGAAGATCAACGAGTCCGTTCCCCCACAGGAGTGGCAGACGGCGGTCCGGAATGCGTCACAGCACGAAAATGTATTTTGCAAAATATCGGGCCTAGTTGAGGGTGCTGCTCTGAATGGCGGAAAGGCCCCGGAGTCGCTCTCTGTTTACGAGCCGTACTTGGACGTTGTCTGGAATGCATTCGGGGATCGCCGTGTGATCTATGGAAGCAACTGGCCAGTCAGCGAATCAGCCGCAGAATATGAAACGCTGCAAAGAATCGCGATGCGGTATGCCGCGGCGAAAGGCAACGAGTCTGCAAGGCGCTTTTGTTCAGTTAACGCGAAGACAGCTTACAAATGGGTGGGCTGAGCACGCGCGGCAGCCACTCACACAAAGACGCTGCCGGAGGTCAGTCCTCACCAACCGAGAAAGAAACGTTCTCGATCCTTGCCGCGGCCAAAGCATCCAAAACAGCCACTGTCCGGTGATATTTCGCCTGAGGCTCACTGATCACAGTCACGACTGAAACCGTCTTCGCGTTGTCGGCGTTTTGCTTCAACCGCATCAATGTATCACGCAGATGCCTTAACTCGGTGCTTGTCGGCGTATCGAAAGGTTCATCGTTCAAAGCAACCTCACCGTTTTCCGCAATTGTGATGGTAATCTCGTCCACAAAATCGGTGGCAGACGAGGACTCGGTGCTTCCAGGCAGCGTGGTATTCAATTCGTTTTCCACCCGAACCGCACCCGCCATTACCATGAAAAACAACATGATGACAAACACAACGTCGATCATCGGCGCGATTTGAAAACCTCCGACAGGAATTTCCTCTGGAACAAACCCTTTCATGCGTTAATCGCGGTTGACCGTTGAAAAGGCAATATCTGCAATCCCGACTTCGGCTGCGGCGCTCATCGCCTGGGACACGTACAAAGCGGGGCATTCGCGGTCGGCTCGAATCACCACTCGCACATGCGGATTTTCCGAGGCTGAGATTTGTGTCTGCGCCGCTTCTTTTGCCAGCCGAAGCTCGGGCAGCACATCGGCCGTCGAGAAATACGTTCGGTCTTGAAATGTAAACACGGCTCTCCGCTGTGCGGGTTCCCAACGCACATTGATGATGATCTCGGATCGACTACTGTCTTTGCGTACCGCGTTTTGCGCGACCGGCAGGCGGATGTTTTTATCAACACGCAGCACCTGTGCTGATGTGATCGTCATGAAGAAAATCAACATGACCAAGAGCACGTCGATCATCGGTGCAATTTGAAAGTCAGGCTCGCCTGACTCCATATTTCCGCCGCCACCAGCCATTAATATCTCCTTTTAAACGTTTTCACCGCTGGACTTCCTGACACCCCGGAATTCGATTGTTTGCGTCTAAACCCAATTAGGGGTTGCTGCGTAGAGCTCCTCTCCGCTGATGTGCAAGCCGGACATGTGCTCGTAGGGCATTTTCCGGAATAAGTCACGGGTCACATTCTGGATATAATGCATCGCCGAACTAGAGCGACTGCGGAGCAGGTAAAACATCCCAAACGCGGGAATCGCTATCAGCAGTCCGCTTGCAGTGGCTATCAAAACTTCGCCGATAGCGGCTGAGAGCCCGGAAGGGTCTCCAATTCCGGCCGTTCCAAGGTTGGCGAAAGCCTTGATCATTCCGGTGACTGTTCCCAGAAGACCAATCATCGGAGTGCAGACACCTATGACCGAAAGATAACTGATGTAGGTGTTCAGTTTCGTGCTCTCCTGCTGGAGAGCTCCCGACATCGCGTCTTCGACAGCTGTTTTGCCTTCGCCGAGAATCCCAATCCCCGCTTTTAAAACGTTTGCCAGCGGGCTTTTGTTTTTTTTGCAGTAGTTGTAAGCGGCGACGTAATCTCCCTCGCGAAAGAATGTCTTCACTTGGCTCTCAAAGGCAGCGGGCGCCGTACTCTTGCGGGAAGTCCGCATCCACCCGTCCCCGCACAAGTAAACGGTCAACACAGAGCAAATCCCAATCGGGATCATCACCCAACCGCCCTCGTAGATTTGTTCCCAAAGAGTTTTATGATGAATAGCGCCTGAGGCCTCCTCTGCAGCGATTGCGTCTGACTGGCAAAATAGAACGACGGTCAACGCGAGAATCAGCAGAACAAATTTTGGTTTATGACTCATACGACAAGCTCGCCTGAAAAATTTGCCCTGCACCATGTCCCTGCACTCTTGCCGGGACTGCGTCGTCTGTCGATGCTGGGGCGGGACACCGTAAGGTGATACGCCTAACCTGCGGCACTTAAAATAAAAAACGTCCGCCCCGCTACAGGCAGACTGAAGCCGGGAAAAGGCTGAACGCTGGAAATGCCTCAGCGAAATTCAGGAGGGATAAGCCAGCGGTTGACGGCGGAAGTCCGAACCCCGGGCCGGATCTCTCCGCTGATGGAGACAATCTCGTTCCCGAGGCGAACGAGAGGGGCGGTCGCCAATGGCGTGGGCCACTGGCCAACGACCACCGTAGCGAGCGTTTCACCGTATAAGAAAATCACCTGTTTCGACTGTCCGGGATGCCCCTTGAGGTCTGAACTTGGGTGCATTCCATCGTCACCGCCGACAAAAATCACGCCGCCGGAAACTTCAACCCCGGGTCCGGCGCACGCCGCCAATGGCACGGCCAGCGCTGAGCGGGAACCATTCCCGCCAACGCTCCCGCGGACATCACCCAAATAAACGCGCACAGCTTTGCCGTCGCGCTCCTCAAGAGCGCAACCGCCACCCCATACAACCCTCCCGGAAAATCCTCCGCAGAGCGGAAGAATTCGCGCACACCGTTTGCTCTCTAAATCAATCCGCCACCCGACATTCATGGCGGAAAGATCCAAAACCAATGCGTTTGCGATACATTCAACCGCGTCCGGCGACGCCGTTCCGCCCACAATCCGGAATTTACCGGCAGACACACAGAACCCCGAATACGCCCTAGGAGACGGCAGCTTTGACGCGTGCCGCTCTACTTTGCCATCCGGACTCACCAGCAATACATCCTCAAAGTGCCTCTCGCCGTTCACCCCACCCGCGATCAGCATGCCGCTCGCGTCAGGCATTGCACAGAAAGCGGCGTACGCATTGGCTTCGGGAAGATCCCCCACTTTCTTCCATCGCCAGGCATCGTGCACGCGATGAAGTAGAAATATCTCCCGATGGAATTTCTTGATCCCACCCTCCCAAGGCATTCCATCCGGAAAATTCGCACCGCCGGCCGCCAAAATCGCATCATTCCCATCTGTGTCTCGCACCACCGCGGCCATCATGCCTGCCCGCCCGATACCGTCAGGCAAATCAGGGAGTCGTTCCGCAGAAAAACAACTGCAGCTTATTCGGCAAAAAAGCAGAGCAGTCAGGTATAGGCGCCTCATTCCTGACATATAGCTCGTTCGTTGGAAAACACCCAGCACAAGCTCTTTGCTGAACGCCACCAGATTTATAATTCGCATCTCATTCCGCTCCAATTATTTATTTATGATAAATCCGAACCTGCGGACTAAACCGCTTTACCAACGGCCGGCGAAACGCAAAAAAAGACCCATGCAGAATCCCCTCAATTTCTTGGCAGCCAGTTTCGCTGCTCTTTTTTATCTGGCAGCCAACTCCCTTGCCGTCGAACGCCCGAATGTTGTGCTGATTCTTTGCGATGACTTGGGCTACGGCGACGTAGCGGCCAACAATCCTGAGAGCAAAATACAGACTCCAAACATCGACCGCATCGCTCGCGAGGGTGTCCGGTTCACAGACGCCCACACACCCTCTTCGGTTTGCACTCCGACGCGTTACGGCTTGATCACCGGACGCTACAATTGGCGCAGCAAACTTCAATCAGGCGTGCTGGGAGGGTTGTCTCCGCGGCTGATTGAACCTGAACGCGCGACTTTGGCATCCATGCTCAAAAGCCGCGGCTACTTCACGGCGGTGATCGGCAAATGGCACCTTGGAATGGACTGGGTCAAAAACAGCGACAAGGAGGTAAGTGTACTATCGATTGAAAAACCAGAGCAGGTAAACAATGTTGACTACTCAAAACCGATTGCGAACGGGCCGACAACTGTTGGGTTCGACTACTACTTTGGGGTCAGCGCCTCACTTGACATGGTTCCTTACACGTTTATTGAGAACGACCATGTGACAGCATTGCCAACTACATCAAGAAGCTGGCCGATGTATCCGGGACACCCTGGCGAAACAAGAAAAGGTCCTGCCGCGCCCGAGTTTGAAGTAGAGAATGTGCTGCCGCGCTTTGCCAAAAAAGCCGTTGAAACGATCCATTCACGCGCAAAGGCTGCCACCCCGTTTTTCTTGTACCTGCCGCTAACGTCACCACACACTCCTATCGCCCCCGCCAAAGAATGGATTGGAAAGAGCGGTTTAGGTTTGTACGGCGATTTCGTCATGCAAACCGACTCTGTGGTTGGCGAAATTCTGAGAGCTCTTGAAGAAAGCGGCGTCTCCGAAAATACACTTCTGATTTTCACAAGCGACAACGGATGTTCACCCGCAGCGCGAATCGACGACCTGCGTGAGAAAAAACACCTGGCAAACGGGCCACTGCGCGGCAACAAAGCTGATATTTTTGACGGCGGTCACCGGGTGCCGTTTATCGCAAGATGGCCCGCCAAATCTACGCCGACGGTTAGCGAGCAGCTCGTTTGCCTCACAGACGTTTTCGCCACTTTGGCGGAAATTGTTGGGTATGAAATCCCGGAAAACGCAGCGGAAGACAGCTTCAGCTTTCTTCCGGATCTTTTGAACAAGGGACACTCAAAGCGCGACGCGATTGTGCATCACAGTATCAGCGGTCGGTTCGCAATCAGGCAGTCTGAATGGAAGCTGTCTCTCTGTCCTGGAAGCGGCGGGTGGTCCGGCCCCTCAGACGCGGACGCTCTAAAACAGAATCTTCCGCGCGCCCAACTCTACAAAATTGCAGGAGGCGATTTGGGGGAAACAACCAACCTGTTTGCTGAAAACCAATCCACCACGGAACGCCTCACAAAACTCCTTGAGACCATCGTCGCGAACGGCAGGAGCACACCGGGATCACCGCAGCAAAACGCTGTCCAGGTCATTCTGGAGAAACCCATTCCTCAACCCGCGAAGAAGTCAAAATGATCAATCGCAGTTAACCGCCCTTCGCAGTTGAATTCGCTGCATGCACCCGCGAGGCGACTTTGAGCCTGAGAGCATTCAGAGAAATGAATCCGGTTGCGTCATTCTGGTTGTAAGCCTTGGTTGGATCCGCCTCCATTGTCGCAATGTGAGGGTTGTAGAGGCTCACCGGAGACTTCCGTCCCGCCGCGATCACGTTGCCTTTGTAAAGTTTTAACCGCACGGTGCCCGTCACGCTTTTCTGACTCTCAGCCACCAGAGACTGCAGTGCCAACCGTTCGGGACTGAACCAGAACCCATTGTAGACCAGCGATGCGTACTTGGGGATTAATCCATCACGCAAGTGCATCACCTCGCGATCCATCGTCAGAGACTCCAACTGACGATGTCCGAAAATCAGAATCGATCCGCCCGGCGTCTCGTAAACACCCCTGGACTTCATTCCGACAAACCTGTTTTCGACCATGTCAACGCGACCAATCCCATTTCTGCCGCCAAGCGCGTTGAGTACTTTCATGACCCAATACGCCGACATAGAAACGTGCCCCTCGGGATTTTTCGAGATTCGACCCGTGAATCCCAACTGAGCGAGTATTCCCTCTATTTCTTGGTGCCCGACGGACACACAAACTCCGGCTTCAAAACCTAATTCCACGTACTCGGCGCGATCCGGAGCATCCTCAGGTGAGACAGAAAGCACGTACATGCCTTTCGAATCGGCCGCAGAAGCATCAAACCAGGGATCTTCCAAAATACCCGCTTCGAATGAAATATGGAGGAGATTCCGGTCCATCGAATATGGCTTTTTGGCGGTTGCCTGAACGGGAATAGCCCGCTGCTCACAATACGCGATCATTTCCGCGCGCCCGGGAAATTGTTCTCGAAAACGGTCCTGACGCCATGGAGCGATCACTTCAAGCTCCGGGGCGAGGGCGGCCGCGGTAAGCTCGAAGCGAACCTGATCGTTCCCCTTGCCCGTGGCGCCGTGCGCTACGGCGTCTGCGCCCTCGGCACGCGCAATCTCGACCATCCGCTTCGCGATCAGGGGGCGGGCAATGGACGTTCCGAGCAAATACTGGCCCTCGTAGATTGCATTCGCCTGAACCATGGGGAAGATGAAGTCGCGCGCAAACTCCTCACAAAGGTTGTCGATGTAAATTTTGCTAGCGCCAGTTTTTCTGGCCTTGTCCTCAAGACCGTGGAGTTCCTCCTCCTGTCCGACGTCGGCGCAGAATGCGATGATCTCAGCCTGATAAGTCTCCTTGAGCCATGCAAGAAGCACGGAGGTGTCGAGTCCGCCCGAATACGCAAGTACGATTTTCATGATCGTCGGGAATGCAAACAGAGTCGCAGGTTTTAGCCAACCCGATTTACACACCGGTCGCGTCCTGCGGTTCCGAGGCACCCGGCCGCACGGTTGAACCGCTCGGGATGAGTCGGATTCTGATGACGCGCCGATGAATCTCTCCTCCGTTGCAAAAGCCGAAAAGAGACTTCTCCGAACAGGAGAGATTAACAGGGCGCGAATTTACGACATGCCAACGGTCAGCGGAATCCACCACTACCATCGATAACACACCACCCGCGGCGGATCCCCCCCGCGAGAACGCTCGTTCTGAGAGATATACAACCGGCCGCCTGCGACTGCGGGTCCGGCCCAGGTTTCCGGGGCTTCAAAGAGCGAAATGCTCTTCACCACCACACATTTGGAATCGACATCGTTCACGAAAACCAGTCCCCCAGACTCCCCCAGCGCCAACAGTCCTGCAGAACCCAGATTCACAAACGCGCCCCTTCCGAACTTGCCGCCCAAGTCGTCGCGCCACCTCTCGCTGCCTGTAGCAGCATCCAAACAAACCAACTCCGCGAGCCGCGGATTTTGTCCGTCGAATCCAAAAATGAGCCCGTCCCGGTAAACAGGCGTGCCGAACTGGCTACCCAACTTCGTTGTCCTCCAAACTTCTGATAACGCGCCGTCGTCCTTTACCTCCACAAGCAGAGTCCCCGCCCCATAACCCTCACTGACCAAAACCCGCCGCTCTCCAACCAAGACTGGGCTGGCAGCATTGACTGATTCGGCGATCCGTGCGCGATGCGACACCGCACCCAGAACCGCTCCACTAAAAGGATCGATACACAACACTCCACCCGTGGGGGGCCGTGTCTCGCCCCCGACGAACGCCACGATAAACTGACGCACCCCATCTTTAGTGCGAACAGAAATGGGCAGCACAGATGCATATCCCGCACCCCATTCATGCTTTGCCACCCACAAATCAGCACCCGTTTCAGCGCTAAAAGCGCCTACACACTCGCCCGATTCGCCACCGAGCGGGATGATCACCTTTCCATTCTGAACAAGCGGGGAGGAACCGTGTCCAAAAAAGTTATCCTTCATTCGATAATCCCGCTTCAAGTCGCGAGTCCATTGCATCGCACCCGTCAAAAGGTCAACGCAGTGCAACTGACCGGTAACACCGAATAAAAAAACTCTTCCACCCTCGACCACTGGACTGGAACGCACTCCATCACTGGCGCCGAACCGATCACGGTAAGGTGCATTGTACGCGTAGTTCCATTTTCCTTTTCCGGTTGCCGACTCCAAGCAATCCAGCACCTCATCGGATCCAACACGGTGGAAAACAAGCACGGAGTCGCCTGTGACAATCGGCGTCGACCAGCCTTTTCCCTTTTTGAAAGTCCACTCCTCTGTGAGGGATGAAGTTGCTATCAACCCTTCGGCCGCATGATCCGAAGGCTTCAAGTCGTTTGCCGGGCCCAAAAAACGGGACCATTCAGAAGCATTAGCGGTTGAAGCAAACGCAACAGCGAACGCGCACAGACTGAACAACGCTCGAATCTCTGTTTTTTTAAGTTTCCGTTGAGTTTTCATACTGAGCCCGCAGAAATCAAAAGGGAATGGATGAGAAACACCTCCTTAAAGCGTTTTTCACGTTGCATCAGTTGTCTGTCTCAAAGAAGGCAGGACCTCGACAATTCTTGCTAAAATCATGCCGTCTGAGCGTTTCAAAATGTTGCAGCGGCCATAGAGCTCGCACCCATCCGAGCCGTCGAAAATCTCTTGCATCCACTCACTCGGATACAACCCAAAGAAACACTGCGGCTCGCTGAAATACCCGAGCCCGTCGCGATTCAGTAGCCCCCCAAGAGGAACTTTTCCGTCCTCAATCTCGTTCTGGAGAATCCTTGAAAACCCACCCAGTACAATCTCGATCACCCCATACTCAACCGCCCTTGAATCGGTTGCTTTTCGCAAAATCACTTCCCGGAAGTAACCCCTCTCATCAGCAATCGAGCGATTGACAACGTCGAGGCAAACTTTGTCAGCGTGCAATGCCTCGAGCCGCGATGTCATATCTCCGTTGTGAACCAGCAACGCCGCCGCAGCCTCGGGCAACTCCGCAGCGGCGAGCACTCTGATCTCGCCGACGCCGAAGGGGCGGAACATTCGCAGGAGACTCAGAAACTGATCCTGAATCATATTCATGTGTAACGCGAGTTCTGATGTTGCGGGAGGAAAAAAGGATTCAGCAGAGTATCCACCTTGAGAAGAGCTGCGCGCGTGAGAATAAAGCAGTCGGCATTCCAGCCGCCCAGGTTCCGCGCTACGAGGTCAGCCCACTGCCCCGCAAACCGGACTCGAATATCCTCGCCGAATTTCATCAAGAAATAAGGGGCATTCACGCTCCCAAGTTTCATTTGCAGGATCAGCTCTCGGATCATGCGCTCCTCCGGAATAGTTGCCATCGCTCTAGACGCGGGCAGAGCGCCGGCTTCCACGGTCTCAATATACTGTCCGATTTCAGCGACATTTTGAAAATGCACGCCACCAATGTGAGAAAATGAGGCCACTCCGGCGCCGATCAGGTCAGCTCCCTTCCAGAGCGAATCGCGGTAAACAAACTTGGTCTTTGCAGAATCAAGCACCGCCGTATACCCGCTGGTCACCGTGTATCCCGCGCGCTCCAACTCGGTGAATGCGAAATCCACCCACCCCCTCTTGGTGGCCCAGTCAGCTACTGGAGCCACCAATTTACCATCCACCTTCATCTGTTTGTAAATGCCAGTATTGTATGGCACTTCCATTTGATAAATCGTCACGCAGTCTGGCGCCATCGCCACAAGTTTCCTGATGTTTTCCCTCCAGTTCTCATCCGTCTCCTCCACCATGCCGGCAATGAGATCCACGTTGATCTGAGGAAACCCCGCCGACCGGGCGGAAGCGTAGGCACGCTGAATCTCATCCGCCCTGTGAGCGCGGCCGTTTATTTCGAGAATTCGCGAGTCAAAGTTCTCGACACCGAGACTTAGGCGCGTGACCCCCAGTTCACGGATCGCATTGAGCTTGGCCTCATTCAATGTGCCCGGCTCAGCTTCAAAAGTGACCTCTTGCGCCTCAGTCCATGGCAGCAAAGCCTTCATTCGATCGGTCAAAGATCGCAGCTGTGAGACGCTGAGATAACTCGGAGTCCCGCCGCCGAAATAGATGAATTGCGGCAGGCGCTTGTTCACAAAAGGGGCGCTCGCGTACCTTTCCAACTCAGCAATTCCTGCATCAAGGTAGCGTTGGATCTCGCCCGCGTTCTTGTCTGTGTAAACGCGGAAATAGCAAAAATGGCAGCGCTTCCGGCAGAAGGGTATATGGAAATACACCCCGAGAGGCGTCTCCGAGGAAGCAGGAACGGCGAGTAATTCCGGAAGGTGCTTGGCAGTAGCTGGGTCCCAAAAATGAAACGGCGGGTAGTTGGAAACGAAATAGTTTCCCGCCCGTGTTTCCTCGTTTGTTTCCACCGGGCCGACAGAATGCGAAGGCAAAGATTGAGAGCTCATCATTTCTTCGGAGTTTTCAGAGCGTGCAACGCTCCGTCTTCTGCACCGATAATAATCCAGCCATCGGAGACGGCAGCCGATGCGACAATCGGAGCACCGATATCGTATACCCATCTCTCCGCGCCATCAGTCAGAGCGATCCCGTACAATCTGCCGTCCTGCGAACCCACAACGACAGTATCGCCGCATATCACGGGAGATCCGTCGACCTTCCCCCGTGTGGAGAACTGCCAGACTCCACGGCCATCAGACAACCCGATGCAATGCACCCGCTTGTCGTTACCCCCGATGACCAAACGGTCAGCGTGAATCGCGGCGCTTGAAAGGTACGGAAAAGCGCGATCCCGATAAGTCCAGATGACTTTCGCGGCTGCGACATCCATCCCCAACACCACATTGCCGTAATGCCCCACATATGCTGTCCCATTCTCCGCGACTGCCACCGAAGAGGCCACGTACGCATCCGCTTCAATCTGACCGCGCTGTTTGCCGTCTTTCAGCGAGATAATTCGGAGAAGCGCGTCACAACCTCCGAAAATCACTTCACTATTTGGAAGAAGGGCAGGTGTTCCGTTGATGTAGTTATCCGTGAGACAGGTCCAAATTGAAGCACCCGAGAGCGCGTCGACACAGTGGAGCGTCGCATCATAACTCCCAAAAAGCAGCCAATTGCCGGTCCCGTCGGGTGCGCCCGCAAAATTCGCCCCTCCCATTATCTTGTCTCCTGTCTCGTAAACCCAGCGAACGTCGCCATTTTCGGCATCGAACGCGTAAAGCTTTCCATCAACCGACCCGACATACACGAGCGCTCCCAACGCCAGTGGGGTCGCCTCAATTGGTCCTTGCGTTTTGGCAGTCCAAACTTCTTTTCCATCATTCAAGCTGAGTGCATGAAAAACCCCCGCGTCATCACCCACGTAAACCTTGTCCCGCGCGATCACTGCACCGCCCTTGATTGGTTTGCCCGCGCTAAACGTCCACTCGGACCGAGGTGCAGCGCTTGCCTCCATAGAGGAGTAGCCGTCGAGCCTCGGCCCGCCGCGATGCATCATCCAGTCCGCTCGGATACCCGAGATCGCGCAGCAAAAAAACATGCCCATCAGCAGCGAATTTTTCGCAGCACGGCCGAATCTGCACCCTGAGCTGAGCACATGCATTTGCATCACAACAATTCCCGATAGATCGCCTCGAAATCGCTCGTTTCGTAGCGAACCGGATTGAATGAGGCGGTCCACTGGACTGAGGCCTCTTGGGCCATTTTCCCGATCGACTCTTCCGTCACGCCCAGTTTACCCAGCGGCGCGTCCAGTCCAGCCAGACCGAGAATCTCTTCAATCCTCCAGATCAACGGCTCGAATGAAGAGTAGCCGACCAATCCGGCTAGAGCGTCATACTCGTTGACGGCGAACTCCTCCCGCACGTTGCGCCGCATCACGCTTGTGATAAGCCGCCCTACGGCCTGACCGTGGATCACACCGAAATGGGCGGTCAGCGGGTTCGCGGCTGAATGAGCGCAGCCGAGCATTGAATTTTCAATAGCCATGCCCGCGTAGGCAGCGCCCAGAAGCATGGCCCCGCGCGCCTCAATGTCATCAGGCTTTGCGAGCACTGCGGGAAACGCATTGATGATCAAGCAAAACGCCTCGCGTGAAAAAACACGCGAAAGTTCGGTGCGCTTTTTAGTGACCGCCGTTTCCAAAGCGTGCACCAAGGCGTCGACGCCGGTGCAGGCGGTCACTCTCGGTGGCTGCGACACGGTCAGTTCCGGATCCAAGATGGCCACACGCGCCGCGGCCTTTGGGTCTCCGCACGCCATTTTCAAATGACTGGCTGGATCCGCGATCAAAGCGAAGGACTGACACTCGCTTCCAGTTCCCGCGGTCGTGGGGATCGCGACGAGTGGCAGCATTGGTTTGCTCGCCTTGCCGACCCCGTGATAGTCACGCATCTCGCCGCCATTGGTCAGAATAAAATTCGCACCCTTGGCTGTATCCATGGAACTGCCTCCGCCAAGCCCGACAAACATGTCCACGGCGAAACCGCGCGCAACATCGACGCAGCGGGATACATCCTCGGTATCGGGATTCTCCCGGACGGCATCGAAAACGGCTACGTGAATGCCGTCCGTTTCAAGCAGCTTCCGGGCACGTTCGAGGTGCCCGGCAGCGACAATTCCCTTGTCCGTGACGATGAGGACGCGTTTCCCCCCGACATCACGCACAATCTCCCCAAGCCGACTCAACGCGCCGCCACCAAAAACGACTCGCGTACGAGGTTGGAAATCGAACGGAAGCATCATCGCCAAGCGAGTCATCAAGCGCGCTCAATCGAACGGCGACGGTACAAGAACTCGAACATGTTTCCCTCGTGCGGCTGATCCCATGAGATTTTCATCGTAGAGATCGGACCTAGATTGAGGCGCTCGATCAATGGCGAATCAAGCAACTGAGAACGGAAATCAGGATTATCAGTGATTGCGGTGACAACAAGCGATGGTCCGATTTTATCAAGCATCTCCGCCTCGGGAACCTCCACGACACTCGCGTACGGGCACAAAAACTCGCGGTTGGCCAGAGGGTGATCAAAGGATTCACAGTGCACCACCGTCGCCCTCAGATAAGTTCCACCTTCAAACACCTCTCGCCTGGATCCCCCGCGGTACTTCTCGGTCACGTCGGTCGCCCCGGGCACCTTCAATCCCTCATCGATCGCTCCGTCGATGTAGTCTGCCATTTTTGGATTTGCGAATCCGGACAATCTCGCATCCGGACTATCTGCCGGCTGCGGACGCAAGGGCCCAAGCTTTTTGGCAAGTGCGTCGGCAATCTCTCTGCCGTGCCTGGGCACCACCACTGCAGACGCATTGATGCAGGAACGGCCTCCGTTGTCGGCTATCGAGGAAACCATGAGGTCGATGTACTGTTCCCAATGATCGACGCAATCGCTGCCTATCAAGATTTTCGAGAACCCGGGTCCGTGAACCGAGAACTTTGGATTATCCCGGTACTGCGCGACAGTGTTTGCATCACCGAAAATGAGCGCGCGGCCGCAAATCCGCATGACCTCTCCCGCGCCCTCGTGATCGGTTGGATAGAAACCGAACGCTTCGGGCGGCGCTCCCGCAGCGATGAACGCCTGGATCAGGCGATAAGGTGTCCACGGTTCTTCGCGACCCGGCTTGATGATCACAGGCGTTTTAAGCGCAACGGCGGGCAGCCACAACGAATTCACAGCGGGTGAATTGCTTGGCATCACCAAGCCGAGCGCCTGCGTGGTGGGATAATAACTAACCGCAGCCCCACTCTGCTCGCCATACCCGCGGTCGATCACTTCAAGAGGCAGTCCGCGCGTCAGACCGTTGAGGACGGTGTGCATGTTGGTAAGGGCGTGATGAATCTTGCCCATGTTCCGGCTGACCATCACGTGCGGCAAACCGCTGGTCCCAGCAAGGGTGGCGATGTATTGCGCCGCAGTCTGCGTGTGCCCCTTGTCTCCGAGCGGAAGCGTGCCGTTTAAAAACAGCTCTCCGGCTTTGGATGATATCTCGATCAACTGCGCGACAGAAAACTTCCGCAATGCGGCGCGAGCCTCGCCGATGCTTTTGAGATCCTTTTTGAGAATACCCGCGTTGACCTGACTCACCGTCGCAACGACGGCGCCGGTGCGATGATCAACGATGTCATTTTTATCGAGGCTTTCATACGGCTTCCCGCGGCGGATTGCAGGCAGATGAGGAACTGTGCTTGAAATGCTCATTAATAGACTCCTTCCACAATTTTCTTTTCCATTGCTCCGAAAGGCCGCACCTCGGCAACTCCGTCCCATGCGTACTGGTTCCTAGGTTTTCGGCGGATGGCTTCGTCACGTTCCAAGAAGCGCGGCATGAAAAACTCCTTGGTCAGTGTTGTTAACTCGACTCTTCCCCAGGTGTCATAATCGACGGTTTTTGAGGTGTCAGCGGGGTTGACTACGCGAAGGATGGCCCTCGGCTGCGGGGCATAGTAGGTGATCGAGTACTGGTCTTCCGGTGTGCGCGGAACGGAGGCAGCCAACCCCATGAGAGTGTTGCCGTAGGTCGGATAAAAACCGATTCGATTCTCCAAAACCTCCTCCACGATAAATCTGACGTACTGCGGAAGCATTGTTGTGCCCCCACAAAAGACGCCCCTGATTCCAGCGTCCCATATGTCGACGCGCTCCGCGAGAGCCTCGAGCAGCTTTGGCGTGGTAAACAGACCGCTGACCTTACGATGTTTGAGAATTGTCGCGGCCTGATCGACCACGTGCTCCATGTAGGCCTTGGCCTGGTCAAACTGCTTGTTTGAGATCAACCGCTTGACCCAACGCGGATCCAGATCGATGAAGTAGCATGCCGATCCCCGGACATTTGCTAGATGCTCGATCGCCAACCGGAGTCTGCGCGGGCCAGTGGGACCCATCATTAACCAGTAGTGATTCCGGGGGAAGTGCTCGTCACTGATCTTCTCGCTGAACTCGCTGTAATCCACCTTGTAGTCATCCCAACCGATGCGTTGTTTCGGCATGCCCGTCGTGCCGCCCGTTTAAAAAATATAACACGGCCGCCCTGCAAACGCCTTGGGAACCCAAACCTCGGGTTGCAGATCCCTGAGCCACTCATCCTCGAAGTGCGGGAACTTATTAAGATCGGCGGTGGTTTTGATTTCGGCCTTTGGATCCCATCCCGCTTTCGCGGCCCAGTTCAGCCAAAACGGCGATCCCGTCTCGGGGCTAAAATGCCACTGGATGATGTCTCTCAGGTGCGAGTCGAGTTGAGACTGCGCTGCTTCGGGTGTTGTTGTGCTCATAATTTTAAGTGCCTTGATTTGTGAAACTCAGTGATTCTCGAAAGTACGGGAGATGGCTCAGTGTGATGATGCGGCGTCTTCAGCGGGAGGCTTCGGCAGTAGAAAGCTGAGGAGAAGACCAATCACAAAGACCGACGTTCCCACGATTCCAGCGGCGAAAGCCACCTTGTCGAAGGTCGAGTTCCCGGGAACCATCGGCGCCACGATGTTTGTCGTCAAAAAGGCCGCTGAAGTTCCAATCATGCGCCCTCCCACATTCGTGGCAAAAGACCCCCCCGTCCCACGCAGGTGCAACGGGAAAACTTTTGGGAGAAACTCTCCGAAATACGAGAACTGAGCGACGATCAGCAAACCGCAAACTGCAATGCCCCAGTTCAACGCCTGGCCACCAGAGGCGTACAATCCGAAGTAAGTCAGCGGGACTGCGACCAGGCCGGGCACCAAGAAAATGCGCAGCAGTGTCCCACGAGCCACCGCAAGTAAAACAAGTAAAGCGAGGGCGATTCGCCCGGCTAACCCGCCGACCTCCTGCCAGAGTTGGGCACTGTTCGCACGCGCCTTCACAGCGAGATCAAAAGGTTCCTGCTTCTCGCGGTTGTCGCCAAGCTGCTTTAGGAGCTTTTCCCTGTCCAAAACCGCTGTCTTTGCATCCGGATGACTCACGCAAAGCTGTTCTAGTTCGGCGCTCAGATCCTTGAACTCCATGTTGAGCTGGTCGGCTTTTGCCTTGTCTCCCGCCTTCATCGCGACCCGGAACGCGATTCTATTTTTGGCGCGCTTCGCCCCGAGCACGCGAAGCGCGGGGATTTTGTCGAAGGCCTCTTGAGCGCGGCTGTTGGTGCCGATCATTTCGATGTTGAGAGCCTTTGCCTCATCCTGAAGAGGCTTCAACCCTGCGCGCTGCTCCGACAATTCCGGTACGCCGGGGATCACACGAAGCGGCGTGAGTTGAAGGGCACCAAAAGCGGCGGCATAAGCGCAAGCCGATAGACCGGCAGTCACCAGCGTGGTGCGGCGGAGGTCAGGAGTGAACAGACCACTCAAACTCGGGCGAGTCATGCCTCCTGCAGCCTTCCGCTCCCGCCAAACTCGCGATTCGGGCACGAAAGGCAAAAGTAACGCGATGGGGATGGCCGGCAGAAAGCCTGTCAGTAAGGTGTACCTCCACGAGGCGTGAACATTTAGAAAGTCAGGAACCGGGAGGCCCGGGAGGTCATTCGCATGCACCACGATCCACCCGTTTACGGCGGTCACAAGGATTCCACCGAGAGATGCGAAAGCCTGTGTGAACCCGAGCGCGAACTCACGCTGTTTGCGATCATCAAACAATTCTGCCAGCCAAGTGATTGCGGCGATGAATTCGACGCAAACTCCCACGAATGTCAGGCTGCGGAAAAAGACAAACACCGGAAGCGAAGTTGCAAACGCGGCAGCGCATGGAGAGAAGGAGTACAGGAGAATACTCAGCACCATGATCCGCTTCCGGCCGAACTGGTCGATCAGCCATCCGCCCATCAGCCCGAAGACTCCTCCGCACAAAGCAGAAATCCAAAGCATCCGCCCAGTCCAATCCGTCACGAGGGGATTGTTCGGGGGCAAAGCGAGGAGCTCCGCGATTGCAGGGACACCCACCAAAGGAGTCATCAACAGCTCGTATGTATCGAACAAAAAACCGATGCTGGCAATGATGAGAACGAGCCAGCGGGTGCCGGGGGCAATCGGACTAGTTGGGGTGGAGTTGCTGCTCATGAATTTTTATTTGGGACAAGAAGACAAACTCGCCGTGGGGGAAGAGCCACGCAGTGAAAGTTCGTTTGAACAACGCCGACAGAGAGCCCCCCTGCCCTGCGCGGGAGGCCCGACTGCAGACAGTTAGGGTTTTGCTGCAGCTTGAACGGGTGTTGCGCCGTCACCGACTACAAACATGTGCGTCTGGGAGCAAATATACATCAGCCCGTTTGCCACGATCGGCGTTGAAAAAATCGGCGCACCTACGTTGCACTCGCTGATCACTTTTTTATCCGCGGAAGACGCGAGCACCACGAAGTCGCCGTCTTCGTCGCCGACATACACTTTTCCGTCGGCAACGAAGGTCGACCCCCACATGTGAGCCTGCATGTCATGGACCCAGTGAAGTTTTCCGGTCTTTGAATCCAAGCAGTGCACGAAACCCGAGAAGTCTGCGATGAAAAGCAAACCGTTCTCCGGATCAATTGACACCGTCGAGATCGACCGCTTGATCCCCTTGTAGTCCCACACCAAGGCCGACGCCGTCACGTCGCCGGTCTTGCTGGGATCGATGCAGACCAGGCGTCCCACGCCTTCGCCGTGCTCCGGATCCTGCCCGATTGCAACATAGACACGATCGTTGTAAAAAACAGGCGTCGCGTTGATTTCACTGGGCCCCTCGGCCGCAGGGTACTTGATCGCCTTTCCATTCTTGTCCTTCTTGTACTCGGGAGGAACACAATCAAACCACCAGACGCGCTTGATGAAGTTGGAGTCGCCGTCTTTCACTGGAGTGGTGTCAAGAGCGTAGAGAACACCATCCCCGCCGCCGAAGTAGACCTGCTTCTTGCCGTTGACCACTCCGATGGATGGCGATGTCCACTGGCCGTGCAGGATCTTGGGGCCGATACCGGCTTCGTCCTCGCCGATGAGTTCACCCGTGTTTTTGTTCAATGCGATGAACGAGGGCGACTGCGGGGATGGAATGTTGACATGCGTCCAGTCCTGACCGTTGGAGGTGCACACGAAAATGGCATCGCCATCAATGATCACAGAGCAGTTGGAGGCGTTATGGGGAAACACGCCCAACTCATCCATCATGTCGTATCTCCAAAGAATGTCGGCATCGGTCGCGAGCACCTCGAGCTTCGGTTTGCCGGGGCCGGCCATATACTGTCCTTCGTCCATGAATGGCCCCTGGTTGCCATTCGCCTGACCCTTTAAGTCAAGGCAGAGCACCTCGCATCGGCTGGTGACGATGTAAACGCGATCCCCCTCAACACACGGGCTGGCCAGGATGCCGAGGTACTCCCAGTCATTCACCTTTCCAGAAGCAAGCTTCGGCACGGTTAACTGCCACAAGAAACCGCCGTCGCTCTCCCGCAGCGCGTACAAAATCGATTTGTCGTCTTTAAAACGCGGATCTCTTGGGGACGCGTTGTTCGTCCCCACAAGCGCAACCCCCTTTGAGACCACCGGATTCCCGTACGACTGTGAACCGAGCTTCGCGATCCACTTCACGTTCTTTGTCGTGGCGAGATCGATTTCCTCGGAGTTCGGCTTGAAGTTGCCGGGCTTGATCGAAACTGGAAGCCCCTTCACGGGCGAATACATGTTCCGCCCGGGATTGTCCCCTCCCCACTGCGGCCAGTCGGCAGCGGTGGAGATTTGAGAAGACGCAAGGAAACCCAGTGCAATGCCGCCGAGCGCGAGAGTGTGGTGAGGAACGTTTTTCATTGGTTGAATTTGGTGGGGATAGAATGCGAGGTTAGGCCTTGTGTTTGACGCCGAGTTTGGGAAGCGCGGGCTACGGCTTCAATGCCGCGTTCGGGGTGACTGTGATGTTATCAATCCACGCGCGCTGCTCCTGGGGGCTGAAAGAGTAGAACCCCGGCGCGCCCTTGGTATGCGCGGTCTTGTGAACAAACTCAACGGTCCATACATCAGGTTCCGGGTCGCTTTTTTTCCAAGCTTTTGCGCGGATCACCCCGGAGCCTTTTGAATCAACGTCCACGCGGCTCTTGATCGTGTACCATTCGTTGGGAGCCCACGGGAACCGAATTTTGTGCAGGAGCCTCTCTTGATTGGAGCTGATTTCGAGCTCCTGATAGTTGCCCTTCAAAACCACGAGGTATCGCTGGTTGATCATTCCGATCTCGCTCATCTTGCGCTTGTTACCCTCAGACAAAACATCCATCGACACGGTGTAATCCTTCGAATCGGGATGACCAATGAAGATTTGCCCGCGCTGAAAAAGTTTATTGTCGATCGTCTTGCATAGCGCCTTGTTCTCTTCAGCACCCGGAGCTTTGCGCACATCAAAACGGAACCGCGCTGCATTCCACGCGAGTGGCGGGTAAGCAAACGCGGTGGGCGGTTCAAGCGTGTTCGGGACCGCCGGAACGGGCGGCTTATCCGTCATGAAACTGAGGTCGCTTTTTTCAAAATCAATCAAAAGCGGAATGTCCGGCAGGACCCTTGCGCGCATCGTGCCAGTGATCTCGCCCATGGATGCCTGATAAGCTCCGGCGCTCGCAACAGGTTCGGCGTCCGCGACGAGACGGCCCTGGGCATCGAATGCGCCGTTCATCTTCGCCTTCACCAACGCTGTCGGGGGCACATAGGACTCAAACTTCAAACGGCTCGCATCGATATTCTCCTCGACAGTGAACCCACTCGCATCGAGCCCGCGGATCCTGACCTTTTGGGATGCGCCCGGCTTTAAAAGGATTTCCCCCGGGATGATTTGCAACTTTGCGAGCGGACCAGGCTTCACCGTCTCCCATCCGTCGGATGCATGGACAGATTCAGCGCTGGGGTTGTTGCCTTTTTTTCCGAAGCAATAGAGTTTGCGGTCCGTCTGAATGTAGAGCTTCCCGTTGAAAGCAATCGGGGATCCGTAGCAGCGCCCCTCGAGTAAAGTGCGGGAAATGATTTCCCCATCGTTCGATCCGGGGTTGATCACGAAAAGTTCACCGTTTCCACCAGTGTCCGCGCCTGCTGCCGATTTCTCAGCCGATCCCGCGTCGGCGATGTACATCGCGACGTAGATGTGGCCGTCGCCGAAAAATGGCGAGCTTTGGCGCTGCTCTGCGGCAAGTTTTTTCTTCCACAACACTTTGCCCGTGCCCAAGTCAACCGCCGCGAGTTCCCCCGTGCCCGTGACCAGATACATCGTGTCGCGAACGATGCACGGGGAGCTTGCAAGATTACCCAAGGGGTTTCTCCAAAGCTCCAAGTCTTTCGGATCGTAAACCTGAGGTTTTCCCGGCTCGGGCGCCTTGGATCCCACTGGGAGTTTGAATGCGGCGGCACGACCCACCTCGCTTGAGTCAAGATTTTCGGACTCATGAATCACAAGCAGGCTCTCCTTGTAACGGTGGATCGCGGCGTTGATGCCGCCTTTCGCGCCCGCCTTCGCAGCGGGGAATCGGAAGATAGGATCCCCATTTCTCGCGTTGATTCCGACGACGGTGGAGTCGCCGCCCGCTGATATCAAAACTCGCTTTCCATCCAACCAAGTCAGCAGAGGCTGCGAGAATGTATTGTCCTGGGGACGCTCACCGGGCGAGCTGCTCCACACCAGTTCCCCGGTGCGCTTGTCGAACGCATAAAACCGGTCGCCGGCAGGGCCGTTCGCACCCCAGTTGGAAGTGATGCCTCGAGTGATGACCAACTCCCGGTCGATGCGAGGCGAAGCCGTCCGCGAATTCGGGAAAGTCAGACGGCCAAGCTCCTCCATCAACGAATGCTGCCAGATGAGTTTCCCGTCCTTCGAAAAACAGGAAAACACACCCTGCGTGCACTGAACGTAAACATTCCCGGTCTCCGCATCTACCGCAGGACTTGAAGTCGAGTACCTCAGGTAGATGGTGTCACTCAGGAAATCATTGAACCGATGCTGCCATAGCTGTTTTCCGGTCTCGGCATCAAAGCAGGTGATCGCCTCCTGCAAATCCTCCGCTTCCCCCAAATAACCGTTGATGTACAAGCGCCCTTCGTGGATGACCGGCGTGGACTGGCCGGGGAAATTTGCAGTCCAGAGCGCCGACTTTGCGTCAATTTTCGACGGCAGTCCCGTCTCGGTCGTTGTGCCGTTCTGGTAGGGCCCGCGCCACTCAAGCCACGCGGGAGCGCCGTTGTTCGCGGATTTAGGGGAGGCCGCCTTCTCGGCTCCCTGCCCGGGGGCGGGTTTCTTTTTTTCCGCGGCGAAAAGAGAAGCCCCGAGGAGCGCGACTGAAAGAAGTGAGATGAAGCGTGGATTCGATGGCATGGCGGGAGGTTTTGCGTTTCGGGTGGGGAGAGTTTAAGGGGCGCGGAGGAGGGATCGGGACTGCGGGCAGGCAGAGTGCTTTCACCGGGAGTGATGCGGCGGGGCCGCGCGGAAATTAGTATGCACACAAACTATCTGCGGGCAGTCTTTTTCTTTGTTCCTTTTTTGCTTACCAACCCCTGCCTTCGGCCCTGCCCCGGCAGAAGCTGCCGTCACCCGGAATGAGTGCGCGGACAAGTCTCCATGCGCAGACTCAACCCACTGAAGACTAATTACTTCACTGGAATCGCCGCCGACGCGCTCAAGCCGTTCTGGTTGGTGATGGCCGCCTCGAGTTTGTACGTTTTTCCAGCGGTCAGACCACGGGTCGAGATGCTCATGGTGTACTCCACGCGTTCCGAGGGATTGAGTGTCAGCACGCCCGGTTCGTCAGAAAACTCCAAGTCCTCCGAGGCCCTTCCGACAATCGTACCGTCCTCTTCACGCAACACGGCGTCAACCCTCTGGGAGGAGGGAAAGTCCATAATCTCCGCCCGCTTCCCTAAATTGCTAGCCGTCAACTTGATGTCGAGCTTTCGATCCCTCTCCAGCACCACTTGCGCGGGCGCAACCTGAACCTGCACATTCACCTTCACTTTTTTGCGGGGGGTCCCGTCGGGATTCTTGGGCCCGATGTCAAAGACTCCGGACACAAGACCCGTCGCTTTTTTGCCAATTTTTCCCGCGACCCCGAACACCGAGGAGAGCGTCTTCTTGAAGAAATCGATGGGCTCCTTCCAACTCGGAGGCGGGCCTGGATCGTTCGGGGACTCCGCAGAAAAGGCTGGGAACGCTGCAACGATCAGAACGACGAGTATGGAGCGGCAGGAGGGCATACGGCGTTAAACTAATACATTTGAGCCGGGAGCAACACCTTTCAAATGTGAAAATCAGGCAAGTGTTTCCGCAAGTTTTTTGCGGTCTGCCTTGCCGTTTGCATTCATCGGAAAGCTCTCAAGGAAGATGAACTTCCGCGGGATCATGTAGGGCGGCACATGCTCCCCCAGCTTTGTTTTGAGAGCGGCCGCCTGCTCGAAGTCGCTTCCCTGCTTTGGCCCGCTCAGAACCACGAACGCGGCCACGCTGTCCACCCGGTCGCCCTTTCGCACAGGCAACACCACCGCGTCCGCCACCTCCTCCAGCGCTCGCAAGTTTGACTCCATGTCCCCCAGCTCAATCCGGTGGCCGTGCAGTTTGATCTGGTTGTCCATGCGGCCCTCGCAGAACACCATGCCGCCCCGGTCCCTCCCCCAGTCGCCCGTGCGGTACGCACGCGTTTCTCCGAATGGTGCAAAGGCCTTCTCCGTCAGGTCTGGCCGGTTCAAATACCCGGGACTCACGTTGGGCCCCGCAATCACAATCTCCCCGCGTTCCCCCTCTGGAACCGGCCGGCCGTCCTCACCTCTGATGATGATGCGCGTGCCGGGCATCACGCGGCCGATGGGCAGAGGATTGTGCTGTTGAATGAGCTCCCGGGTCACCGCGACCTCAGTCACCGCAATGGTGGCCTCGGTGGGCCCGTACGTGTTCCAAATTTCCGCTCGGGGAAAGCGCTCGAGCATCTGAGCCGCGGTTTCAGGCGCAAGCGTTTCCCCGCAAAAAAAGAACCTTCGGGCGCTGGGCAGCATCTGTTCGGAAAACCCCTTCTCGATCATGCACATTTGGGCAAAAGACGGCGTGGACATCCACTGCGTCGCCCCGGAATCGCGCAGGGTCTCGAAGAGTTTTCTCAAATCTGTGGCCGTCTCCTTGGTCAGGGAAAAGAGCGTACCCCCGGTACTGAGCGCGAGGTAGATATCGTGCACGCTGAGGTCAAAGGTAAAGGGCGCGTGGTTGAGGAAAACCTCGCCCCCGATCTGGAAATCATGAGCACCCCGCATCCACGCCAAGTAATGGTTGAGATTGGCGAGGGTGATCACCACTCCCTTGGGCTCGCCGGTGCTTCCGCTGGTAAAGAGGACGTAAAACGGATCATTTCCTTCAACCCTTTGAGCCGCATGGTACTGCGCGACAGCGGGTATTCCCGCCACCTGCTCCGGAGTCAGGCGAACGCCGGCGCCGGAAACCTCCATCACCCGATCCACGCGGGCAGCGGGAGTGGATTGGTCGATCGGCACATAAGGACGCCCGGTTTTGACCGCAGCCAAAAAAGTCACGAGCATCTCGGGCTCCTTGTGCCCGAGAATAGCGACGGGGCAACGGGTCTCACCGAGCTCCGCATCCAGCCAGGCCGCCAGCGCGTCAGACCTTGCCGCAAGCTCCGCGTAGGTGATTCGCCGGGCATCGCTGATGTGGGCCGCTTTCTGTGGGTTGTTCCGGACATGCTCGGCGAATTGATCTAGGAGGTGCATGCGCTAAGAATCCGAAAGCCAAACACAAACTCAAGCACGCAAAAGCGCGCGCGGCAGGCATTCCCGACTGCTTCGCATTAACGTTTTGACTGCAATGTTTTTATAGCCGGAAGCCAGCCTCGGAGCTTCTACAGAGATCCGCCTCCCCTGACGCAACCTCCGTTTCGCCGCCGCAAACTCGGACCGGGAGCAGGGCAGCGCCGACAGAGAAGTTCAGGCAAGCAGGGAAGTAAGGTGTTGATGCGATCAGGGGTTTTCCGATTGGATGACAGCCCGCAACGGCCCCTGACGACGCGGAGCGCAACCCCGCCACTTTCCAACGATACTGCACCAATGAAATTGTTTATTCCCGGCCCCGTCCAAGTTTCAGACAAAACCTTCGCCGCATTCTGCAAACCGATGATGGGGCACCGGAGCGGGGATTTTAAGAAACTTTACGGGGGTATCCAACCGCGACTGAAAGAGCTTTTCCAAACGAGCCAACCCGTTTTTCTGTCGACCTCCTCCGCTTGGGGAGTGATGGAAGGGGCGATCCGGAATCTAGTGGGCAAAGGCAAGGTGCTTAACTGCATGTGCGGGGCTTTTTCGGACAAGTGGCTGGATGTTTCAAAGCGCTGCGGCAAGGAGGCAGTCGCCCTGCAAGTGGAATGGGGCCAACCCATCCGGGGGGAACAGATCCGCCAGCACTTGAAGCTCGGCGGATTCGATGCGGTGACCCTCATTCATAATGAAACGTCGACGGGAGTCATGTCTCCCATCGGCGAAATCGCCGAGGTCATGCGCGAATTTCCGGAGGTCCAGCTTATCGTCGACAGCGTGTCCTCATTTTCAGTCGTACCGATTGCGATGGATGAACTGGGGATCGACGTCCTGCTGACGGGCTCGCAAAAGGCGCTTGCAATGCCTCCGGGGCTGGCGCTTTTCGCCGCCAGCAAAAAAGCGATGGAACGCGCCGCTTCCAACGAAGGACGCGGGTACTATTTTGATTTCATTGAGTTTCAAAAAAATCAGGCGGAAGACATGACTCCATCGACCCCGTCGATTTCGCACATTTACGCCCTTGCGTCGAAACTGGAGGATATTTTCAGCGAGGGAATCGCCGCCCGCCACCAGCGGCATGCGGCAACCAACGCGCTGGTGCATCAATGGGTGCGGGACAGGGGATTCGAATTCTTCGCGCCGGAAGGCTACCGATCCAAGTCACTGACCTGCGTTGCGAACAACCGGAATGTCGATGTCGCGGCGATGCTTACGGCGTTGAAATCCAACAGCGGGTTCATCATCGACGGCGGCTATGGAAAGCTCAAGGGCAAGACATTCCGCCTCTCAAACATGGGCGATGAAACCATGGAGACCGTCGGAGAACTTTTGGTTCAACTGGACAAAGCGCTTTCCGCGTAAAATACTCTCCAAAAACAATATCAGCACGGGCCCACACCGGCCCGCGCCGTAAAAACAAACAATCCAGCAACACACACCATGTCCGTACTCGTAGGAAAAACAGCCCCCGACTTCAGCGCCGCAGCAGTCATCAACGGAGGAGAACTCGTATCGGGATTCACCCTCAGCCAGTTTCAGGGAAAGAAAAACGTTGTTTTATTCTTCTACCCGAAAGACTTCACTTTCGTGTGCCCGACGGAGCTTCACGCATTTCAAGAAAAGCTCGGGGAATTTGAGAAGCGCAATACCGTGGTCGTCGGCGTTTCGACCGACACTGAGCAATGCCATTGGGCATGGCTGCAAACCCCGAAAAACCACGGCGGTATCCAGGGGGTCAAATACCCCCTGATTGCAGACTCCAACAAAACCATCTCCTCGGCCTACGACGTTCTCAACGGCGAATTCGGTGTGGACGACGACGGGAACCTCTCCGCATCGAGCGAGATGATTGCTTACCGCGGACTCTTCCTCATCGACAAGAAAGGAGTGGTGAGGCACCAGTTGGTGAACGACTTACCGCTCGGCCGTAACGTGGACGAGGCACTCCGGATGGTGGATGCCCTGACCTTTTTCGAAACCAACGGAGAGGTGTGCCCCGCGAACTGGTCCGCTGGCAAAGACGGAATGAAAGCCGACTTCAAAGGCGTCGCTGAATACCTTTCGAAACACTAAGCCGAGCCGGCAAGGGGCGGCTCCTGAGGCGATCATTCCTCCTCCTGCGACACCGCCCAGCACCTCCGGAATCGCTCCGGACGAAGTCGACAGCCTCTTCGCGGATTCTTCCCGCGGTCGCAAGATCTGTCGCTCGTGCCGGATCGGACGCGCATGCGCGGGTGTCGCTTTTTGTCACGGTCCCAACCCTGCCCTCGTGCAAACCCGCATCAGGGATTCCACGGACAAATGGCATCAGGCGGCTGTGCGCGACTCTGTGGACATTCGCCGCGTCGAAGCGCAAACCCGCCGCCACTTGCTTGCAGGCGGATTGGGGTTACCAGTGCCTTATGGACATGAAGCGACCTGTATCAGGAAAAATTCTTTTAGGATCCCACGGGCTGGGTGTTCCAGACGCCGACCTGCTCAAAAAACGCGCGTTTGAGATTGCGCAGATCGAAGAACGCGCAATTCCTGACGCAAACGACTGGGAGGAGGCCAGTCGGGAACTACACGGGCACCGCTTGCCCGAGGGAACTGGGGCTGAGACCGCGCGGAGGGAAGCGGAGGGTGACGAAATGAGCGGAATCCACGCTCCGCTTGGACCCGAGGATGAGGTGAATGTTGTGGAGGAGTTGGTGCGCGAAGGAATGGAAGAAGCCGAGCATGAGCGCATGCTGCTCGGTCACGCGCCTACAGCGTTGGATCAAGAGGAGGGGGAAGAAGAATAAGGAGAGCCCATCGCCGACTCAAAGCGCCCACGGCCACGGCCCCACGGCCCCGCTGCGGAAGCTCAGCGGGAGCGGGCCTCCGCAACCTCGCAAACCACGGTGTATTCTCTGGCATCACGCACGATGGTCAGCTTGACTCGAGTGCCGGGCGCCACGTCAGCGAGGGCTTTGGGAAGAGCGGCAGAGTTCTCTAGAATGACCCCGTTCAAACCGGCGATAACGTCACCTGGTTGGAGCCCTGATTTCTCAGCCGGCGAACCCGGCAGGACCTGCGTGATCATTCCCCCCACCGGAGCGCGCAGGCCGAGCTGACGGGCGAGTTCAGGGGTGAGGGCCATCGTTGAGACGCCGAGAGTCTGCCTTTGCACGCGGCCGGTGCGCAGGATGCTTTCCATGGATTGCTTTGCGACATTCGCCGGAATTGCAAATGAGATGCCCAGCCATGTGCCGGTGTTCGCTGAATAAATCGCGCTGTTGATGCCGATCACTTCGCCGCGGAAATTCAGCAGCGGCCCTCCCGAATTCCCTTGGTTCACGGCGGCGTCGGTCTGAAGAAACTCCACGCCGCTGTCGCGCACGGCCCGCCCCTTCGCGCTCACGATCCCCTGCGTGACGGTTTCCTGAAAACCGAAAGGATTGCCCACCGCGAGAACCGGCTGCCCCACGCGCACGAGATCCGAGTCTCCAAAGTTGAGCGCAGCCACGGGGCCTTTAATCTTCAGTACCGCGATGTCGGTTCCCGGGTCGCTGCCAATCAAGTCTGCGTGCTCGATTCGTCCGTCGCTGAGCTGAGCTTGGATTTCCGACATGCCGGAGATGACATGATGGTTCGTGAGGATGTAACCCTCCGGGGAAACAATCACGCCGGATCCCAGTCCAGTTTTGGTCTGCTCTACAACGCGCTCCCGCGGACCGAAAATCAAATCGAAGGCATCCAGCACATACGGGACACGCTGCTTGATTTTGGTTTGCGTCGTGATGCTTACCACGGCAGGGACGACCGATTTCACAAGCTCCGTATAATCGGCCTCGAGCGCCTCGAGCGCGGGGAATCGCCCGACTGCAGCGGATGAAGGGACCGCCACCGAAGGGGGCAGTGGGACGCCCAACTGGGAATCAAAAGATCTGATGGAATGTTTGAAAGGCCGAAGTTGGGCCCAACCGAACATTCCGATCAACACGACCAACCAAAGAAACACCCACTTTCTAGGCATAACGGTAAGACGAGGTTATGCATCACACGCGGCCGTGTCCAAAACAACCTGACTGCAACCGGCTGATCTCCTAAGAAAACCTACCGCCGCTGCGCTCTGACGGGCGTTTCCACCGCAAGTTGAATTTCATCCGAGGAAACCTTGCCTGCGGGATTGCTCACAACAACCCGGTATTTTCCTGCGTGTAAGAAACTGGCTTTCGCAACCTGAAACGACGGATTCCCTCCGCGTTGGACAGAGCGGCCGTCTTTGAACCACTCGTAATAGAGAGGCCACTGGCCGGAAGATTGGACCGTTAGAATCATGGGCTGACCGGCCTTGAGACCGACCGGCGCGATTGGAGGTTGCACGATTTCCGGGGGCAGCGGGGCGTTGACGATTGCTTTGGAAACGACAGACCCGAACTCGTTGAACGCCTCCAACTCGTACACCCCGATGTCGGCGCCACCCAGTCCCTTGATTGATAAGGTTGCAGAGGTAGCTCCCGTTACCACGCGGTTTGGTAACGCCGTGTTTGCGAGGGTAACACCATTCACTCTCCAAACGTACCGGGTCGCATCGGTCACGGCCGCGGACAGACTGAGATCGCTGACACCCTTCGGCAGCCGAACCAGAGGATCGAGTCCCCGCGTGATCAAGGGTGGCTTGCCGACTTTGATCCCGTAAACCCAAGCGCGATCCATGCCCCCTGCTAAAACTTCGTCTTTAGAGTAACGAAACTCCACGGTGGAAGCGCCTCTCGGGAGCTTTATTTTGCGCTGTTGCCAAGAAGACTCACCGCTGAGGTAAACGATTCCGCGCGCCACGGGGTCCACCACGCTCCGTCCGTTCAGCAGCAGTCTCAAACCGTCATTTCTGGGCTCACTCGAAACCTTCCACCAAAAGCTCAAAACCCCGGGACCGTTCACTGAGAAGTGCAGCGAACTTGATTGGTCGTCGCCAATTCTCCCGCTGGCAGCAACAGGCCCCTGCTGACCGTCCGCCCTCGCTACAATGTACCCCGACCAAGGCGCAATCCCACTGGTTCTTAAATCACTCAACCCGCCGAGAGCTGCCGCCAAATCCGCGGGCTCGGGCTCAATGTTGATGGTGAACCGGCAGGCGTTCGCTCCGGCGCCATTCACGGCCCTCGCAGACAACGTCCAATTTCCCCCGATCGCCGGGGTCCCCGTGAACCTCCAAATTCTTTGCAGAACGGAGGCTTCTCCGGGGGTCGGCGAATCAATCGTCTCATCAGTGGATTCAAAGAGGATTCCCGGAGGCAGGGCGCTCTCATCCACAGAAACAACGGAACCTTCGGACACCTGAAACCCGAGGATGAACGGTTTTCCCGCCACGCCCGATCCGCTAAATGTGCCCGCCCATACGGGGAGCAAAGCCGCGTCCCCTTCGGCAAGGCTTGCGGAGACCCGATACCCGCCAACCGACCCGTATGTGGGATATCCTGACGCATAAACGCCACCGGTATCATCACCATTCTTCGCAGAGGCCACCGTCAGACAGTACGTCCCCGGCGACAAGTTTCTGACGACGGAGCCGCCCAAGGCATCGAGCGGATTTGCAATCGCAAGCGTGGCCGCAGGAGCCAAATCGGAGATACTTTGTAAACGAAGTTGCAAGTCTGCGTTCGCGTACCCGATGACTTCGGTGGAGGGCAGTGCCGATGCGGAGAAAGAACCTCCACGGGTTGAAAAAACAAACTGATGCGGACTCAAAGAATCACGCAAAACGCCGGAGAATCCGAAACTTCCAGCTTTGACCGCAAGCGCTCCAGCGATTCCCGATTGATCCGGCGCGGCGAATGCCACGCCGTTCTCTGTTTTGCCAATAATCGCAAGGTCGTCCTCCGTGTTGTTTGCGCTGCTATACTCCCCCCGACTCCATTGGGTAAGCGACCTGTCGTAACTTTTTCCCATGATCGGCGCCCAGCTGGTGGGGTTTGCAAGGGTTCCCCCGTGCCCACTGTAGTAGGAGGAAAATCTCGTACCGTCGTGATTCAACCCCAGCGTGTGCCCGACCTCGTGCGAGACCGCCTCAGCAACCGACTTGACCACGGTATTGAACACCCAGGCGGGGATGGTTTCGCTGAAGGAATGACCCGCCCTGCTCCAACTGTTCACATACGACACACCGCCGGAACCAGGATTAGCAGTGTCCGTTGGCGTGACAATAACCCTCATCCGCTGTCTGACGGGGGCATTATCGTAATTGGACCGCTGGGTGGTTACATTGATATCGAAAGGCGCGAAGTCCTCTGCGACTCGGGCAACCACCTGCCGGATTTCCAGCGGTGTCAGGCCGGAGGCCGCGGCATCGATCAGCTTTCCCCCGTTCCAAGAATTGTCCGAGACCTTTTCACCGTCAAAGTCGAGGTACACAACACCCTTCGCCCTCGGACGTGTGCTGATCTCTGGGACTATCCCGCCACTCGAAATCCTCAGGTTGGAATCGGCATCTGCGGCAGCCGCTACAGGCGACTCACCTGTGACTTGGAAGTTCGTCCCTGCGGTCGCTTGATTTTCCGTGCCTGCATCCTTCGGAAGCGGCGAACACACAACAGACGAGAGCCGCCGCTCAACCATCACCACTTGGCCGCTGCGCTCAGTCGAAATCTCAACAGCTACCTCCGATTGCGGCATCAAAACCAAACCGAAAACCCGGTCAAAGTTGGTGTTCAGCGTGAAGGTACCATCGGCTTCTTTCAGTCTGCCTCCCAGCCGGAGCCACCCGCGATCCTCGAGGCGCGACTCGACTTCCGCCAGCATTCCTTCCCCGTCGAAGGAAGGGAGCATGACGTTCACTCCAGGCTGGAGCTTGGCCAGCCCGCGTACTCCGGCGGGATCCAGAGTGCACACCCTGCCGCGGTCATGGTGCGGATTCACTCCGTCTTGGCCCATGGGAGTCTTGCGGAGAGATCTCCCAAAAACCTCTGTGCTGCCATCCTTACGCGCCGGAGGCAAAACCGGAACTACAGCGCGAAACCCGCCCGGCAAGGCACCTTCTTGCGGAGGTTCAGTTGCGGCCACGTCGCCCGCCGGAACCCATGTCGTCCCTGATTCAGCAGGAGCTCCACGCTCCCCAGAAGCCTGGATGCTTGAGTCTAACCGGTTAAAAATGAGTTGGTAAAAAATCGCGAATCCAAGAGTCAAACCACACAGCCCAGCCTTCGAAAGCAACGCGTTGGCGCATCGCTTCGGAAACGATTCTGGTTTTGGTTGACGTTTACCTGACATATCCGCGGCTTTGGGGTGTTCCGGGTTTTCCGGACCCCACGCAGGACATGATCCTAGCGGAAGATAGGCAGGAAACCAACCGCTAAAACCAGCACGCCGCCCCCTGAGAGGCATGGCGGATGGGGAGGGATTCGAACCCTCGGTACCCTTATGGGGTACACACGCTTTCCAGGCGAGCCCGTTCGACCACTCCGGCACCCATCCATTCGCAAGGGGGCCGAATGTGCTAGGGTTCGCCTCCGTGCGCAAGCCCGAAGACTCCACGCCGCAGTCAGCCCAGCCGTAAAGCCCGTTTCAAGCCTAAAAGGCATCTTGAGTTAACCCCTCAACCTGTTCAAGATCGCTCAACACATGAGCTTGGCCCCGACCTCACCCTCCGCCGCGCAGCACCCGCTGATTCTCAGACTCAGCGTCACAGACCAAGTTCACTGCGAACTGCGACGGAGAATTCTCCACGGAGTGATCGGGGGCGGGGAGCCAATTCCCGAATCCCAATGCGCTGAAACACTTGGAGTGAGCCGGGTGCCTGTTCGTGAAGCCCTGCTGATGCTGGAGCGCGAGGGACTGCTTCAGAGAGACCGCAGGGGCCGAACCATCGCCCGCTCCCTCGGAGGCAAAGACTACGAGGAGATCTTGACCCTCCGGCTCGAGGTAGAAGGCATGGCGGCGCGCCTTTGCGCGCAGGCGCGAACCGAGGAACACCTCGCGGCTTTGGAGTCGAATATCGCCGCCTTCGCCGCGGCCAAGAGCGCGGAGGAACTCGCCAGTCTGGACGCGGAGTTTCACGGCATTCTCTGCTCCGCATCGGGGCACGGCTGGCTCCTGACCGCATGGAGCACGATCCGTTGGCCCTTCGAAGCGCTTCTTGTGAAAAACTTCCGCTCCTACATTCAGGCAACAAGCTTGGAGGAATCGAAAGTTTCCACCGAAGATCACCGCCGGATCGTGGAAGCCATCCGGTGCCGCAAATCACACGAATCGGAGTTGCTGGTGCGCCAGCACATCAGCCGCTGGACGGACTGGAAACCGGCATAGACTGAGGGGAGGTTGGCAGCGGAGAAGCCGGCTGTCTGGGGAAAAAGACTACTTTTGGCCCGTGGACCCGGGGGCCCACAAACCAGGGTAACAGGCGGATTCAGAACACTCCCGGCATTTGACTATCTCAAACGAATCGACGACAGTGCATCGATGAGTACGCCGGCATTTTGGTGGTCGCTCTCGGCGGTTCTGGTCTTGCTCGAGCTACTGACTGGAACCGTCTATCTCTTGATGGTCTCCATCGGATTCGTGGCGGGTGGAGTCGCGGCGTACTTTGAAATGAACAGCTCCGCGCAGTTGCTGGTTGCGGGTCTGGTCTCCAGTGCCGCAACGTTGGCGTGGCACGCGCGCCGCGCCAAAGGCAAGCAAACCGCGCCTTCCGCGGATAAAAACGTGCAGATGGACATCGGGGAGGTTGTGGAAGTGCGGGCTTGGGATGCGACCGGCAGTGCACGGGTCATGTACCGCGGCGCGGAATGGAGCGTGAAGTCATCGGCAACCGCCGCCACTCCTCTTCCAACAGGAACACATCGGATCATTGAGGTGAGGGGGAACACGCTGATCGTGAGTCCGGCGGACGATGCCCAGTCAACCGCCGCCCAGACATCGCCTTTCATGAACGATCGCCCGCAGTGAAAAATGATGCGCCCATCGCTGCTTATGGATGAAATCTCCAGACTCAGGCCCGGCCGGATTTGAGGCGTCTGCGCGCAAAAATCGACCATTCGAACAACACTTTCACAACCAGACCTCTCATATGCCTTCCTTCGCAATTCTTGTCTTTGTCATCGCCATCATTTTCACCATGCGCTCCATCCGTGTGGTTCCCCAGCAAAACGCATGGGTCGTCGAACGCATCGGCAAGTACCACTCAACCCTCAAACCGGGACTAAACTTCCTCATCCCTTTCATCGACTCGGTTGCATACAAACATTCTCTCAAAGAGATCCCTCTGGATGTGCCAAGCCAAGTCTGCATCACGCGCGACAACACCCAGCTGCAGGTTGATGGAATTCTGTTCTTTCAAGTCACTGATCCGATGCGGGCGAGTTACGGTTCCTCAAACTACATCACCGCAATCACGCAGTTGGCGCAAACCACGCTCCGTTCGGTCATCGGCAAACTGGAGTTGGACAAAACCTTCGAAGAGCGCGATACGATCAATCAATCTGTCGTCTCCTCGATTGACGAGGCGGCGCTAAACTGGGGAGTGAAGGTGTTGCGGTACGAAATCAAAGATCTCACGCCGCCCAAGGAGATCCTCCATGCGATGCAGCAGCAGATCACCGCGGAGAGAGAAAAGCGCGCGCTCATCGCCGCTTCTGAGGGCCGCCGTCAGGAACAAATCAACATCGCCACCGGAGAGCGCGAGGCTTCCATCGCGCGATCCGAGGGGGAGAAACAGGCCGTGATCAACCAGGCAGAAGCGGAGGCGGCATCCATCAAAGCGGTCGCGGCTGCGAGCGCGGAGGCCATCGAACGGGTGGCCCAAGCCATCCGGCAACCCGGAGGGGCGGACGCCGTCCAGCTGAAGGTCGCGGAAAAAGCCGTGGAGGCCTACTCGCGGGTGGCCGACAAGTCCAAGACCACTCTGGTGCTGCCGTCCGACCTGAATCAGGTCGCCGGGCTGATAGCCTCAGCCATGCAAGTCGCGACCTCGATAAAAGGCGGCTCCCAGTCCGCTCAGTCCCAGCCTTGATCGGCGCGATTCACACGAGAAGATCGGCAGGGCCCGGAAAAAAACCGCAGCCGAATGCATCATTTCTTCTTCCTGCCTCTGGACTCATCAAGCACTCGACCGAGATCAGCCTCGTCCTCGGCCTTTCGCGACCTTGATTCAAGAACATCCAAGGCGGCGCTGATTGGGGCTCTTGCCTTCTCCCCCTCATCCAGCAAGCGGTAGAATTCTTTAAACTCAGTTGGAATGCCCCCTGGTTTCGGCATCGCCTCATACCAATTCATGAAATCCCGGACGCGTGAAAACCGCGCGGCGATACTCTCCCTCTCCAATTTTGCCTGCCTGAAGCGAGCCGGCAAACCTGCCAGCCGCCCTTGCATCAAATCGCCGCACACCGAGGCATACAGGGCGACTACCTCCGAGTACAAAAAGTGGACTTTGGTGCCGAGCGACAGAAATTCCGCCTGCCTCAACTGAAGCACGGATTTCATGCCGGGCAGCCTTAAGTACTCATCGAAGTCCTCAATCGGGCAGCTCACCCGCTTGAGCGTGGAGGAACTAATCACATCGATTTCCACGAGTCGCTGAATGGCAGCCTCAGACTCTTCGCCCGTCATGGTGATCCGTGAGCGCTGTGTGGCGGTAGAAGCCGTTTGCAATGCCCACGCCTTTTGAACATCAGACTCCGTGCTCCCCAGCGAGGGAAAGCAACGCGAAAGCGCCGCGTAGGGAGCGGCGAGCGGGTCGCCATGGAGTAGCTCAAAGAAGCCGCTCGCGGTGTCCGCTCGGTTTGAAAGCATGGAAATCAAGCACCGTCCAATCGACAACTCCAATTCTGAAGATGCCCCGCCCGCCTCTTCTTCACGAAGCAAAACACTCTCCAAAGAAGGCATCGCATCCTTGGAAAAAAACACCCGCAGTTCGTCGAGAGACGCCAGAGCGTTTGGTTGCATCCAAGCGTGCATCAGACCGTCCACCAACCAGCGGGGCAACCGGACCCGTTCCGGACTTGAATCCAAAACAGAACCGGCGCGCATTCCCATCTCGCACAAAACGATCTTCATAACAGCACGAACGAAAGGCTCCCCGTCAAAATCCTCCCGTGCAGAAACCATAAGCCTGAAGACGAACCCATCAGGCGCCTCTACGGTCTCCGTCCCCACGCTTCCGCGCGGCCGCTCAGGGTACAAAAAAATCTGCACCGGTCGTGCGCGCGGATATGAAACCTTGGGCTGCGACAAACATGCCAGGACATGGTCGCGGACCTCGACAGCCGCCCGCAGCACCGAAGTCCGCCGCGAAAAATCCGTTATTTCCTTCAGTGCCTCGCTTTTTCCGTGGATCTCGCTGTCAATGACAGTTATCTGCCCGTACGCATCCGAAGTTGATGCAGCTTTCACGGTTTTGCGCGCGGGTTCCTGCGATGAGATAGAGGTGCCTCCCGCCAAAACTTCAGCCGCGGCGCTCGCGACACTCAGCATCATCAGGAAGATGAAAAACCGCGGCTTCATATAACCTAGATGGATCAAAAGACCCAGCACATCAAATCAAAAGCCGCTTCGCTGTTGATAGTTACGCCTCCACAACACGGGCCTGCCAGCATATCCTACCAGGTGTACCTGACACCGTAGGTGAGGGTGATTTCGGAATCCGCGGCTACGGGAACTTCAAACTCGATGGTGTGGCTGTCTTTTTTTCGGAACTCGGCACTTTTGCGAGTCACTGTCCATGCAGAGTGGCGGGAAAGGTGCTCCACCACGCGAATTTCGACGGGAAGATGACTCCTGTTTTTGAGACGCACTTCAAATGCCTCATCCATGGTTCGGCGCGCCTGATCCACGTTAAATTCCGCGCGAACCCGCTCGCCTTGCAAATCGAAAGCGTTGCCGAGACGCATCGTCACGGTTTCGTTTCGCGGCGTGTGGCTGATCTGGTCTTCCCCCACAAATTCCAACTGCTCGCCGTCTTTTCGGTAAACCCGAATCTTCCCAGCAGGCATCGCAAAGCCGAGCTTTGAAGCTTCGTTGTTCGAAAACTCCAGAATCGACTCGACCTTCCTTTGGCCGTGGCTTCCCCAATCGCGATCCGTAATCAACTGCCCGGCAAACGCCGAGGGCGACCCGTCGTAAACGTAAATCCGCTTGGTTTTCACTCCGGAAGCGCGCGCGAATTCCACCTGCTTGATGTTATGGTCCCGCAAAGTGAGCGGGCGCGCGAGCGTGTATAGATGGTAATCGTCGAATTTTTTCTCCTCCACAGGTTCAGGAGAAAATGCCCGCAACCCTTTCTCGACCATCCCTCGCAGGTGGAGTTGATCTGAAACACGATTCACATCCCCTGCAATCAACTTTACCTGCGCTTCCTCGAACTGCTTTCCAGATTCGTTTCGGATAGTCACCCAGCAGTTCAACTCCCCCTCGCTCCCTTTCGAGTCCAGCATCAAGTTGTAGTCTGCGGACCACTCCAATCCCTTTGTGATGTAGGCCAACTCTGCTTCCAGTTTTGCGGCGGCAGGGCTGTGGATCTTCCAACTCAACAAAGGCTTGAGAATGTTGTCGTCCTTCAATGCAGGGAAAACGGGTCTGCCCGGAAGCTCAAAGCACAACTTGCCGTCCACCTCGATAATCGGCTGCACAGGATCCGCCTCCGTGCCACTGCCCGCGCGTATCACTTTACCCTCAACCGAACGTTCCCCTTTCTGGGAATCAGCAATCCTGAAACTGATCACCTGCCCCTCGTACAGAGCCAAAAGCGAAGATTCACTGACCGGATCGTTTAGATAATTCTGCTCAAGGATGGACAGTATGGTGCGTCCAGTTGGATCCCTGAGAATTACCGAGCTTGGCTCCAGGAAACTCGTCGCACCTGAATAACGGACATTCGTTTCTCCCGCTTTCAATTCGAGCGCAACGGCGTCCCGCACCACCGAAAAACCACCGTTGTAGATTGTGAGACTAGGCTGGGACATCGCAGACCCAGCCAGCAAGCAAGCACCGAAAAACATTAAAGTACCCTTGAGAACGCTCATAAATCGGAATTGGGGTTGGACCGAAGCATGCAGCTTAAACCCAGCCAACACAGGATTCGCATCTAAAATCTGGAAACTACCTTGGCGGCCAATGGTACTCGCCCGCATCAAAGGTCATGATTTCCTGGATCGCGCCGATCCGGAACTCCTCGACCACGGCTCCGTCACCTTGCAAGAGCACCACCGAAGGCTGACGGGACTCTCTTCCAAAAACCACCCAAGCCAGATGCGTCGTGGTGCTCAGCCGCCGCAATCGCAAACCATCGGCGGTCCGTAAAAAGCTTCCCTCGGCATCAAACCCGACCATCAAGTCAACCTCCGATGAGACATCGCCAATGAGTGGATTTGGCTTGGTTTTAACGCGTATTTTCTTCTCGGGGACAAACGGTTTTGTCCTTCCGATATGCTTCGAGGACGCATCGAAATTCGGAGTGTTCCAACGGTTTTTCTCAATGAAAGTCTCCCAAACGGGCGCCCCGGTTTCCGTAGAAGATCCGCTTTTAACGCCGCCCGCCGGGGGCTTCCCCGATGCAAGTCTGCGAAGTCCACGCAAACGCGTGCGATGCACGTCTTGCTCAAGCAAAAAGATCTCATCACGAGAAGCCGCTGCGGCGATCGCCACCGGCACGGGCTCGCCGACCCCGATGCTCAAACGGCGCGCCACCTCTCCCTGTGCATCAAACTGTACCACCACAGTCTCCCCAAGCACCTTCTCAATGGACCATTTGGAATCATCCGGGCCCGGACAAGACGTTGCCCTCGCTGCACCGGCATCCAAATCTTCAATTTTTTCAAAGCTGGGCACTGACTCAACCCCGCTGCCAGCCAATGCGTAACGCACCCTCCATCCGGCATGGTTCAAATCCTCCGCGCTTAGCTCCAACCACTCGTCGTTTCCCACTTTCGCAACCTTGATTCCGTGAAAGTTCACCAACCTCGGAGCATCTTCGCTCAGCATCCAATCGTTACCATGATAAGCCTCGCCAGCCAGATCAATATCACCCACGGCAAACCCTAGTAGTCGATATTTTCCCGCGGAAACCTGCTTCCCTAAATCATCCTTCCCATCCCATGAAACAACGAATCCGTTCAGCGCAACCGTAAACTCGGAAGACTCCGCGTCGGAGCGAAGCGTCCGGACCAACCTCCTGGCCTTGTCATACACGCCGAGACTAAATGTTCCCTCTATCGGAGGAGGAACAAACCCGATCTTCACACCCCCGCCTTTCATCGCAACGGACCCGTCTTGCGCATGCAAAGAGCTCAAGAGCGCCACCACGCCAAGCAATAGCGCACCTGCGGTGCCGGTCCAATGACGGCGCCGCGCGCTGGTAAGAGTCGGCTTCGAGAGGGGAGCGCTTTGAGCAGCAAAAGTCATGGGTGAGCTATGCATAGTGGCGCCAGCGAAGGTTGGGAAAGATGTTGTCCCGCGATTCACAATTCGCAAGGAAAGCTTCATCGACAGCGCCTGAAACAGCCTGTTCATGGAGTCTGTTGAACCGGTGAATGTGCTCCTCGGTCCTGCGAACCGCGTAAGCGCGTGCCGTGCCTGTCTTCATCAGAAAGGCCCAGTCACTGGACTGGGCCAGGAGCAATTCCCGCGCAGACTGAGCCAAAAGCCGCTCCATGGTCGGGGACTGGTTTGCGAAGTACCGGCGCGCAAGCTCCGTCATCCGCCGCGCCGCACTGTGCAAATGCGGATAAATCCACGCATTGGATTCCTCCAACCACACCTCCCAGTAGCCTTTGTGCCCCCAACTGGAGGCCGCCGGAGCGATCAACTGGTGGGTGTCATGCTGCGCCAGATAACGAGTCGGCGTCGTGAACCGGAAGTCCTGCTGATCGAACGCCGCCTTCCGGATAAATCCGTTCAGCCACTCGGGGCCCTCAAACCACCAGTGCCCGAACAACTCCGCATCAAAAGGGCTCACCACCACCGGCGGCACGTTCATGTGTTCACGAAGGCTGCGAATCTGCTCCTGGCGCGCCCGCATGAAATGCGCCGCGTGGTGATCCGCCGCACCCAGCGCCCAATCCCGGCGGTACCAATCTTTTTGATCCGTCGCTCCGGTGATCCGATGATATTTCAAGCCGGTAAACCTGCGCAGATCATTTCTCAAAAACCTGCTTACCCGCTCTTTGGGAAGGTCAAAGCCCGCATCCCTGTAGAAATCACGATAAGCAGGGTCGCCGGGATATCCTTCCTCCGCGCTCCAAACCTGCCGGCTCGAATCCCGATCCCTGGCAAAAACCGCGGGACCCGCGGGAGTGAAACCCGGCGCATAGATCGCGTAACGCGGGCGCGGGCTGCCGAACATCATCCCGTGCGAATCGATCACGAACCAGCGCAGATTCGCCTCCTGCAGAATCCGGTCCAAAGCGGGCACATAAGCACACTCGGGAAGCCAGATTCCAGCCGGATCCCTTCCGAAAGTCTCCCGATAATGATCGCGCCCGATCAGCACCTGGGCGCGCATCGCCTCGGGACAGACCTCCATCAGCGGCAGGAAACCGTGGGTGGCCGCGCATGTGATGATTTCCAAAATACCGGCCTCTGCAAACTCGTTGAATCCGCCGACGACATCCCGCTTCCACCGGTGGTGCCATGCGTTCCTGCACCCCTCGAGGCGTTCCACGTAGAATCGGTTCAATCGGTTGATCTCGCCGCCCAGATGGCGCGTGCACTCCTCCTCCCCTCGCGCAAGGTCGATCAACCGTTCCAAGTGCGCATCGTAGCGCCCCATCAAGAGCGGATCACGCAGCATGTGGCAGAGCGGCGGAGTCAGCGTGAGGCTCAAGCAAGCATCCACGCCATCGCGCAAAAAACCGTCCAGCATCGCCAGCAGCGGGAGATACGTCTCCGTGATCGCCTCGTAAAGCCAGTCTTCCTCCAAAAACGGATCGTGCTCGGGATGCCGCACAAACGGAAGATGCGCATGGAGAACAAGCGCCAGGTAGCCGGATTCGTGCATGGCTATCGGAAGAAAGCGGTGTGGCTTGAGCAGGCCACCCGGGGGTCAAGTTGAGAAAACATGTTCCTCCGGTCGCACTGGAATCCCCCGCGACGCCAGATGTTTTTTAACATCCGCAACCGTGTACTGGCCGAAATGAAACACGCTCGCCGCAAGCACCGCGTCCGCCTTGCCTGCGGAAAGAACTTCCGACATGTGCTCAAGAGTACCGGCGCCGCCGCTTGCAACAACCGGCACGCCAACCTGCTCGCTCACCCGGCGTGTGACCTCACAGTCGTAGCCCGCTTTGGTGCCGTCGGCATCAATGGAATTCAACACAATCTCGCCAGCTCCCGATTTCCAGCCGCGCACCGCCCATTCAATCGCATCAATACCCGTCGCTTTACGGCCGCCGTGCGAATGAACTTCCCACTTATCGGGCCCGACTTTTTTTGCATCGATGGACAGAACGATGCATTGCGATCCAAACTTTACTGCACCGGCGGCGATCAATTCAGGATCCGCCAGCGCGCTTGAATTGATGCTTATTTTGTCAGCACCCGCGTGGAGCATCACCCGCATATCCTCCACCGAACGGATCCCGCCGCCCACGGTGAGCGGCATGAAACAGCGGGCGGCGGTGCGCTCAATCACATCGATCATGGATGAACGCCCGTGGGCGCTCGCAGTGATGTCGAAAAAAACCATTTCATCGGCGCCCTGAGCATTGTAACGAACCGCCAATTCAACCGGATCACCGACGTTGCGAAGACCGCCCGCCTCCGCACGCCCGAATTGAACCCCTCGGGTAACCTTGCCGTCGTGAACATCTAAACAGGGAATAACGCGCTTGGTGAGCATGAGAAGAAAACGGGGCATGATTAAAAGCCCAAGGCAAGGTCCAGCGGAAGCCCAGAACTGGCTGAATTCCGCGATTCCCAGATGCGAGACTTCACGCGCGTGCCATCGGGAACCCAAACTTGATTTGTCCCGCAGCGCAGCAGGGAGCAAATCGCATTTCAAACCGGAATCGGGTTGCCTTCAGTAGGGCCAAGGCTTAAACCCAACGCGAATCTGGGTACTGAAACATTATGGACAACCCTTCCAATGCGCCGACGACCGTTCCCCCTAGAACGCAGGCCGCTTCAAAGGGCGGGAGGTTGAAAGTGAAGAAAGACCCTCTTCTGGGAGGCCCTCCGGGCCAACCGGCGGCATCCAGGTCTGAATCTCCGAAGACATCACGCTCCGAGGCAACGCTCGGCACACAAACGGCCCAGCCTATTCCGGCGCAGTTCTCCGCGACCGGCGCTAACGGCCACCATGAATCTCCGGAACATCCGCGGCCGCAGCATGAACACTTCGGCGCCCTGCCCGACAGCTACCACCACGACACGCTCTTCCTCGTCGCACGCGACCCGCGCTGGCTCTTTTCCTACTGGGATTTTGACTGGTCACGCGTCCCCGCCTCTTCCATGCGAGATGGCAGACAGGCCTACTACCTCCGCGTCACCAAGCGGACGGGTTCCGTTGAATCGATCGTTGAAATCCATCCGAGCGCACGTAACTGGTACCTGCCGGTGCAGCAAGGCAACACGGATTACCGCGCGGAGTTGGGGTACTTCGACGCAAAAGGGGCCTGGTGCTGCCTGATACGATCCGGTGAAGCCCGCACCCCCGCCGACTCGATTGCCGAGGACTCCCGCTCGCAGGAGTTTGCAACCGTCCCGCAGGGACTGTCCTTCGAGAAATTGAGCGACCTGGTCCAGCAACACATGAGCGAGGGCGAGAGTTTGCTAGGGGCAATTGCCCGCATCACGGGTGCTGGAAGAATCGCCATGCAACCCGGCAGCGCGCCGACTTGGACAGAAGAGCAAAAACGCCTGCTTGCAATGCTGCTCGGCGAATCACTCATCAACGTGATCGGACTCGGGTCGGAAGAAATTGACCGGATGCTGCGTAAAGCGCTTGCTCAAAAACTCCACAGCGAAGTCTCAAGCGGACTAGCCGCATCCCTCGGTTCGTCGCCCTCCAGTCTCTCAAGCCCGTTCGGTGCAAGCTGGAGCGCCCAGCCCTTTGGAGTCGCCAAGGATCGCGGCTTCTTCATGAACCTCAATGCGGAGATTATTTTTTACGGTGGAACCGATCCGGCAGCGGCGGTCACGGTCAACGGAAAGCCCGTCGCGCTGCAAAGTGACGGATCATTCCGCTTCCACTTCACGCTTCCGGACGGTGACTTTGAGATCCCGATCGTGGCCACTTCGCCCGACGGTCTCGAGCAACGCGCCGGAACCCTGAGCTTCAGACGCCAGACTGGAAAGACCGGCCGAGTCGATGACGCTTCACAGCCACGCGAACTGGAGCCTTTGATCGGACGAAAATTTGCCTGAACCGCGGGCTGCATGCACGGGCGATAATCCAGTCGCCGCCGGTTTCCGGGTGCCAACCGGAGCCGGCGATTCTTGTGTGGCACGACTGGGAGGCAGCAGATTTCTGTTGAAAAAGCTGTCCCGCGATCGCGCCTATCGCCTCAACCGGCGAGTTTCCGGCGCAACTCCTCCGGTATCGCCGCGGCTTCCAGGCGGCCCGATGCCGCGTCAACCCGCGCATACACCGCGATCACCAACCCTCGCGCCGCGTCATCCGAAGCCCCCGCAACCCGCACCCGGAAGCCGTAACGGACCGAGCGGTTCCGAACCTCCTCAACGCAGAGGGTGACCTCGATCACCTCCTCAAATCGGACCGGCTTAAAATACTCGCACTCGACTTTTACCCGAGGCCAACCGGCGACCCCATCCTCATCCTTCGCGTGTACCGAATGCCCGACGGAGCGCAGGAAAGCGTGTTCCGCAGACTCCATCCACCTCAGGAAGTTTGAAAAATGAACGATTCCCGCCATGTCCGTCTCCGAAAACTCGACGGTGCGGATCTGGGTAAACTCTACGGCCATTTAAAGGCCATTACCCACTGCGGTGGGGCTTGACCAGCGCGCATCCTGGGAAAATTCAAAAAATCGCGCCTGTTCGTGGCGATTGTTCCGGCAGGGCGGGCAAATTCAGAAAAAAACTCACTTCCGGGTGTTTTCGGTTCAATACCTGCTATATTGTCCCGAGAACGCCATGAACGGAGGACTCACATTCAACCACCGCGAGGATCACGGTCCATGGTTGTTGTTCTGGGGACACCCCGTGTACGCTCCGGGAGCGCTGGTGGGGGTGGCGATTGTTTCGATGCTCGCGACGACGCTCGCGATGGCTTTCAACCAAGGATGGGCGGGAGTGCTGCAGTTCTCGAGCGAGGCGATTCTCTCTCGGGGCGAACTCTGGAGAGTGGCGAGTTACGCGCTCTGGAATCCGCCCTCGATTTGGTTTGCTCTGGAGTTGCTGATGCTCTGGTGGTTCGGGCGCGAGCTGGAGGGGTATTTCGGCCGGCGGGCGTTTCTGAGGCTCTATCTTGGAACCCTTTTGGTTCCCCCGTTGGCTGCGATTTTGTTCGCCCCGCTGATGCACACGCAGTGGATCGGCCTGCCAAGCAGCTTCAGCATGTTCGTGGCTTATGCGACCATGTCGCCGAACGTGTCCCTGCTCTTCGGAGTATCCGCAAAATGGACCGCCCTGATTTTTCTGGGGATCCAGACTCTTTCGTATGCCGCCGCGCACGACTGGGCGCACATGGGGATTTCGCTAGCGAGCGCCGCGTATGCGTTCGGGTTCGTGCGGCACGAGCAGGGAATCTGGGAACTGCCCAGAATCCGCGTTCCGAGGCGTCACCCTCAACTGCGGGTGCTTGAAAAGGTGGCTCACGCCGAGAAGCCGCTGGGCGCCCAGAATGCCTCGCCGCCGATTTCGCAGCCGCAGCCTTCCTTGAAGCCGGCAAGCCGCGGCAAAAGCGCTCAACCGGATTCGCCCGCGATGGCAGCCATTGATCCGCTATTGGAAAAAATTGGCCGCTCGGGTCTTGCGAGTCTGACACCGGAGGAAAGGGTCCAGCTGCAGGAAGCGAGGGAAGCCCTTCTCAAGGAAGAGCGGCGACATTAGGGGGAGATCGGAGTAGCAGCCTAACGAGGTATCGGCCGGAAGAAGCGGGAATAGGCTTGGCTGAAGGAGACGGGATGTCAGCGATCCGCGATGAGAGCGCGGTTTTTCCAGAGATAACCCAATCCGCTCCAGATTGTTAACAGCAGAGCGACTCCCATTACCGCCCAGCCCAAACCCCGCCAGAGCGCAGGCTCCCCGGGGAGCGCTGGAAACCAACCGGCCTCGCTCCACTCGGTGCAACTCAGCAGCACGAAGTAGTAGAGAATGGCGATGATCTGCCAAATGGTCTTGTGCTTGCCCAACCGATCGGCTGGCAGCAAGACCCCTTTGGAGACAGCTATCTGCCTCAAACCGGTGATGAGAAACTCCCGGCTGATGATCACGATGGAAACCCAACCGGGGACGGCAGGCTGACCATTGTAATGGAGAACGGAAAGGCAAATTAAAGCCGTGGCCATCAGTATCTTATCAGCCAGCGGATCCATCAGTGAGCCAAAGTCGGTGACCAAGTGATAGCGCCGCGCGATCGCGCCGTCCGCGTAGTCCGTGAGGCTCGCCGCGGCGAACAGGAGTAATCCAGCCGTGCAGCGGTAGCGCCAATCCAACTCGAGCACCGCCGCAAGCACAGTGGTGATGGCCAAACGAGCAATGGTGAGTTGGTTGGGTAGATTCACGGGATCCGCGCCGAGGTGCGGGCCGCCCCAGCTTGGAAGGGAAGACTTAATGGTTCCGGCATAAAAGTCGATTGCCGAGAAAGCTCGCCGCGGATTATCCTTTGATTCCCTCATATTTAAATTCCTCAACTGTACATAAACCAATGTCCGCCAATTGTGATATCGGCCTGATCGGCCTCGCTGTAATGGGTGAAAACCTCGTTCTCAACATGGAGAGCAAGGGGTTCACCGTGGCCGTTTACAACCGCACCACGGCGGTTACCGAAAAATTCGCTCAGGGCAGGGCAAACGGGAAAAACATCATCGCCGCCCACACTCTGGAGGATTTCGTCAAGTCCCTCAAACGGCCCCGGAAAGCCCAAATCATGGTAAAGGCGGGCGCACCCGTGGATGCTGTCATCGAACAACTGGTCCCTCTTCTTGAGGAAGGAGACATTATTATCGACGGGGGCAATTCCTTGTGGACCGACACGCAGCGTCGCGAAAAAGCTCTGGCGCAAAAGGGAATCCGCTACTTTGGAGTCGGCGTGTCCGGCGGCGAAGAAGGCGCTCTCAAAGGGCCCTCGATCATGCCGGGAGGATCGAAGGAGGGCTGGGAGTTTTTGTCGCCTATTTACACGAAGATCTCCGCTTTCGTGGACGGCGAATCCTGCTGCCGGTACATGGGGGCGGATGGCGCGGGTCATTACGTTAAAATGGTGCATAACGGAATCGAGTACGGTGACATGCAGCTTATCTGCGAAGCCTACGCCATTCTTAGCGACGTTCTGGGGTTGAGCGCCGATGAACTCGCGATCATTTTCAGCGAGTGGAATCGGGGAGAGCTGAACAGCTACCTGATCGAGATCACCGCGACTATTCTTGGCAAGAAAGACTCGCAGACAGGCAAACCCTTGGTCGACCTGATCCTTGACCGTGCCGGACAAAAAGGCACCGGCAAGTGGACCGTTGGCCACGCCGTCGAAATGGGTGTTCCCCTGTCCACGATTTCTGCCGCGGTGGAGGCTCGGATTCTTTCGTCCCTCAAGGAAGAGCGGGTTTCGGCCAGCGCTCAGCTGAAGGGACCGGAAAGAGTCCCCTTCCCCGCTGAAAAAGAAGCGCTCATCGAGGCCGTCCGCGATGCGCTTTACGCGTCGAAAATCGTCTCATACGCGCAGGGTTTTGTGCAATTGGGCGCCGCAGCAAAACAGTACGGTTGGACGCTAAATTTCGGCGACATCGCCACGATCTGGCGCGGAGGCTGCATTATCCGTGCGCACTTCCTGAACCGCATCAAACAGGCTTACGAGCTCAACCCCGGCCTCAAAAACCTGCTGCTTGATCCGTACTTCCGCGACATCATCGAGAATTCACAGCAGAACTGGCGCCTGGCAATCGGAACCGCTGTCGCAAACGGAATCGCCGTGCCGGCATTCAGTGCATCGCTCGCTTATTTCGACAGCTATCGGTCCGCGCGTCTCCCGGCCAACCTGCTGCAAGCCCAGCGCGACTTCTTCGGCGCGCACACATACGAACGCGTAGACAAACCCGTGGGAGAATTCTTTCACACGGAGTGGATGCAATAAACCGGCGCCAAATCGCCTGAAAGGATTGCGACAAAAATGAGGAAGCCGCGCACACAACGACGCGGCTTCCTTCTTTTTGCGTTTGCGTCACTTCCCCTTTTTACCACAACGACGCGTGCTGAAGATTTCCAAGGCAGCACGCATATGCTTGAATTCAACAAGCCCCCGATTCTTTACAAAAATAAAATCGCGACCGATCCTGTCGCCGCTCTGAACAAATCGCTTCGAGCGAACCGCGCCTCGGGTTGGAAGGAATATCATCCCACCTTCGGCTACCTGCCCGCGGTGCTGGAAATGCTTGGGGTTCCGGTATCCTCGCAGATGCTCGTTTTCTCAAAAACCTCGGTGCAACGCAGCTTCATTGACTCTGGAAATCCCCGCGCACTTTATTTCTCAGACGATGTATACGTCGGGTTTATCCCGGGAGCACCTGACCTTGAAATTGCAGCGGTGGATCCCTCACTGGGAACCGTATTCTACACCGTTTCACAGGACAATTCCGAGCCCGTCCGTTTCCGAAGGAACGACGACTGCCTCAATTGCCACGCATCGGCGCGGACGATGGGCGTTCCTGGATTCGTTGTCCGCTCACTTGATACGGATGCAGCGGCGGAAATCGTGGCCGGCACGGACACGAACAATGTGACCCACTGCACACCGATTAACGAGCGGTGGGGCAGTTGGTTTGTTTCCAATGCGCCGCAGGATTGGGAGCACCGAGGAAACACCGTGAGTAGTGGAGACACCAGAACCCCCATCCCAAACGAGCGTCTCAACCGCGTTTTCAGCTCACCCCTTTATCCCTCGAAAGGAAGCGAAGTACTACCGCTGCTGTTGCACGACCATCAGACGCACATGCACAACTACATCACGCGCCTGGGCATGGAAGGCCAAGAGCGCATCGCATCGTACGGTCATCTTCGGTATCTTCAGGTGCAGATAGTAGCGTTCCTGCGTTACCTCTTGTTTGTTGAAGAAGCCCCGCTCGCTTCGCCAATAAACGCTTCCGAGAACTTTATTGAAGCGTTTCAAAGGAATGCGAAACGCGACTCAAAAGGGCGCTCGCTCAAAGACCTGGACTTGAAGACGCGGCTTTTCCGGTTTCCGTGCAGTTTTCTCCTCGACTCCGAGGCATTTCGAAAAATGCCGGCCATGGTTCGCGAGGCGATTTTAGCGAAGCTTCATCAAGTGCTGCTTGGAGAAAATCCGGACCGGACATTCGAATCCCTGTCGTTGCCAGATCGGCAAGCGATTCTTGAAATCTTGAAAGCGACGGCACCCGACCTGACAGCGGGTTGGTGATGGCTGTTTCAGCACAATAACGCCGCAACCAGCCTTTTTTCCCACGCGGCGCGCAGGTCCTCCAACCGCATCCCGCGGCCTTTTCCGGGGGCATCCATCAGAAGCCCCTGACTGCTTGGATGAGGCAGCGCTACCAGACCCATGCCAAACTCCTTCACCAGCGGTTCGAGTGTTTGCGCGGCACATCGGCCGAGCGTAATGACCCGTTTGGCGTCCCGGACCGATGCGGCGCCGAGCTCATCACGCAGACGAGCGGTATTTCCAGTTGAAACAAGCTCGCTGCGCTTGGGGGCGCGGAAACGTTTGCCATCGTCCGTGGGGCAACAGGGGAAAGCGTTACTTAGCGCGACGCCGATCAAACGCGGCCAGAGCCCAGCAGCTCTCAAGGCGGCCCCATCCCAGCGCTCCCACACTGAATCCGCAAACTCGACGCATCCCGCAACTGCCAAAGCTCGGTAAAGCGGAATTCCGGCACCGTCCCCCCAGAACGGGACACCGCTTTGATCCGCCCCTCTCGGACCGGGAGCTTCACCATAAATGATGCTGCGCAACGTTCCCTTCTCAGGGAAACAGGGCGATACCGCCCGCCCATGGATCCTAGGTTCACCCCAGAAATCCCCGGTTGTCATTGCAAGTCGGCGTGAAGCGCCGAAAGGTCTGCGTCGCCTTTGGCGAAATCCCGAAACCGCTTGTCGATGCGAATGCTCCGGGCAAGGTTCATCCTCGCCGCATCGAGGTCACCCAGAACTGCATCGTAGCACGCCAAATTGTAATAGTACGTACCCTCTTTTTGAAGAGTTGGCGGCCCCTTGCGCAAAGTATCGCGTGCTCCGTTGGTGTCGCCTAATTCGTGAAGACAATAAGCTAAATGGATGTATCCAGCAGCAAGATCCGGCTGCGTCCGGCAGAGCCGTCGCGCTGCCAATGAAGCGGTCTTCCAGCGGGAGCCACGGATAAGCACCACGATCTCCAACTCAAGGACAACGGCCTTGACTCTGAGTTCAGGCGGAAGGGTCTTCAACTCCCTCATGGCCTCCCGACACATGCCCAGTTCCAGATAACCCTGGACCGCCGACAGAATTTTCTGTTGTTCGATGGGAATTGTTTCCACGTCTTGATCAGCCAAGTAACTCTTCCAGTTCTCCCACACGCCGCTCGAAGAGGGCAAGCGTTTGTTGTATCGGGCCAGGTTGCTCCATATCAACCCCCGCCCTTCGGAGGGTTGGGAGGGGAAACTCGCTTCCGCCGCTTTTGAGGAAACCCAAATACCTCTGCACCGCGGTCTGCCCCTCCTCCAAAGTCTGCCGCGCAAGCGAAACAGCCGCGCTCAAACCTGTCGCGTACTTGTAAACGTAGAACGCATTGTAAAAATGCGGAATCCGGAGGCACTCCAAGTCCAGCTCCGCATCCAGGGCAAAATCGTCCCCGAAGTAATCCTTCAACAAACCCCGGTAGATCTGCCGGAAAGCATCGAGCGTCAGCGCATCCCCCCTCTCCTCTGCCTCATGCGTCAACTTTTCAAACTCCGCGAACATCGTCTGGCGGTAAACCGTGCCCCGAATGTCGTCGATCTGACGATTGATGAGGTACGCGCGCATCGCACGGTCGTCGGTGTGCTCCAACAAATGATGAGTGAGAAGCTCTTCATTGAAAGTGCTCGCCACCTCGGCAAGAAATATCGGGTAGTCGTAGGTTTGAAATGGCTGGCTGCGCTTGGCGTACCAGGTGTGCATGGAGTGTCCCGCCTCGTGCGCCAGAGTATAGATGTCGGCGAAGACGTCCTCCTTATAGTTCATCAAGATATACGGAGGCCCCTGATACCCGCCCGAGGAAAATGCACCGGAACGCTTCCCTTTGTTCTCATAGCGGTCGCACCACCGTCCGGCACCAAGTCCATCGGTCAAGGTTGCGCAATATTCGGACCCGAGTGGTTCGAGCGCGGCGATCACTTTTTTGGTGGCATCCTCGAAACTCACGTGGGTTTCAATCTTTGGCACAATCGGCACGCCGGTGTCATAAGCGTGGATTTCGTCGAGCTTCAACACGCGTTTGCGCAGCGCATAATACCGGAACAATGGCGCCAGTTTGGAGCGGACGGTCGAGATTAAATTGTCATAAACCGACAACGGCACGTCATCCCTGAAGAGTGCAGCAGCACGAGCTCCGGGATAATGGCGGGCACGGGCGCTGAAAACATCCGCCCGCACAGAGGACGCTAGCGTTGAAGCAAGAGTGTACTGATGCGCCGCGAATTCCTTGTAAAACTGATGGAATGCGGTTTTGCGCAGCTCGGCGTTACGCTTGACCAAAAATGACCCGTACGAGGACTGCGTTAGCGCCTTCTCGACGCCGTTTTCGTCAATCACATTGCCGAAATCCATGTCCACATTCGTGAGTTGGGAAAACGTTTCCGCATGCCCCCGCAGCGCGGTGTAACCAAGCGCAAGCAAGCGCTCTTCCGGAGTCGACAATGTATGCGGTTTAAGCCGCCGCAATTTTCGAAGCGGAATCCGCCAGCCCTCCAACTCAGCCGTTGCGAGGAAAGACTCGAATGTCTGATCGTCGATCGCCTGAATTTCGGGGTCCATGTAGGCGGTCACCTCCCCGATGCGGGTCATCAAGTTTTCCAACTGGCCTTCTCTTGTGAGCGACTCGGAATTGGCGCTGTCTTCGGAAGTTTTCAATGAGGCGTACTGCGCCAGACGTTCAATACGCAAGTTCACCTGCTTTGAAGCCTCCATTGCGTCACGCAGAACGGCGGCCGAACCAGCGAGCTTTCCTTCGAAGAGCGCCAATCCGGGGTACTCGCTCTGCAATGCGCTGAAGTCGCGCTCCCAAGCGGCACCATCTGGGTACAGCGGACTCAGGTCCCATGTGTCAGCGGGGCTTACTTGATCTCGAGTAGGGGTCATACCCCGAAAAGAAAGCACACTCGCCCGTTTTCGGAAAGGCTGGGCCCGCCCCGCCTCGGGTTCAACCCAGACATCACAAGCCCATACCCCCCTCTGCCACCGCCCGCCGATCAACAAGAATTCGCGAGCGGTTCTGTGAAAACCAGACGGTGCAACATCCCAACACGTTTTGATGGTAAAAATCCCAAACCCGCCCCAACATTCGGGTCCACCCTTCATGGAACAGTTTCTCACCGACCTACTGCGCAACTATGGAATCTGGGCGGCTCTTTTGTGGGCGCTAATCGAAACAGACCTCATTTTTTTGGTTATCGGCGCGTTTGCCAGCACGGGCCACCTCAATTTATGGGCCTGCTTTCCAGCCGCTGTGTTCTCGGCACTCACACATGACACGGTGGTTTTCTGGCTGGCGCATCACCGGGCAGAGTGGGTTCGTTCGAAGCCCGCCTACCAGAAAGTGGGGCCAAAGGTGGAGCGCATCGCGAACAAAGTGGGCCCGTGGGAACTCTCACTGTGCCGACCGTTGTATGGCACACGTTATCCCAGCGTAATCTTTTGGGGGTTGCAGAAGCTGTCGTACCCAAAGTTTTGGTTCACAAACGGCGTGGGACTGGCTTTGTGGGCGGCACTGCTCACGGGGTTGGGCTACTTCCTGGGAGATCAGATGGACAAGCTCAAGGCCATGGTGCTTCACGCTCAGGAAGGACTGCTCGCCGCTGTCGCAGCCGGAATCGGTCTTTATGTGCTCTGGCGTTGGCTGCGCACCCGAAAACAATCTCGGAGCCCTCGAAACGAACAGGTCGCCCAAAACGCAGACGTTTCCTGATTCCGCACGGCAGCGTCCCGGAGGCCGCCCCGACGGCTGGTGTGCAACGATGCGCGTCCTTGAAGGTTACGCCCCTTCCTACCGCCATGCTCACACGGATTAAGCTCGGTCAGTTTCGGTCCTTCGAAGATTTTGAGACTGAATTCCACCCAAGCCTCAATTTGATTATCGGCCCAAACGCCGCGGGCAAGACCTCGCTGCTTGAAGCGGCTTGCGTGCTCCTGCGCCTGCAGTCCCCAAGAACCTCGAAGCTCAGCGATGTCATCAGGCACGAGGCACGCGGTTTTTTTGTGGATGGACACCACCATGGAGCACACTTGCAGTTTTACTACAGCCTGCAACGCAAAAAACTTGCGCTTGATTCAGTGCAACAAAGCTCGGCGCTGGAATACCTCAAATTTGGCAAGGTAGTCTGGTTTTCCAATACGGATATAGCGCTCGTGCGGGGAACTTCTGATGTCCGGCGCCGCTTCATGGACTTTCTTGCCGCTCAACTCCACCCAGCTTACCGCGGCGCTTTGCGGAATTACGAACGCGCGCTGCGCGCCCGCAACCTGTTGCTGAAATCGAGTATCCCGCGATGGCGTGAAATTCAAGCGTTCAACGAACCTTTAGTGAGTGCCGGAAACCTTTTAATCGACGCACGAAAATCTTTCGTTACCGCACTTCGCCCCCTCGCCCAACTCACCCACGGCGCTATCAGCGCATCGCGTGAAACCCTCGATGCAAAGTATACTCCATCCTGCGGGAGTGACTTCGCGGCGGCGCTTGAATCCGCGCGCGGCGAAGACCTGCGCTTAAGGCAAACAACCGCGGGACCTCACCGAGACGACCTTCAACTGATGCTATCAAACGCGCCGGCAACACTCGGTTCGGAAGGGCAGCAGCGCACCCTGGCCATTTCGCTGCGTCTCGCAGCGGCACGCTTGATCGAAGCCGACACAGGCACACCTCCCCTGCTGCTCTTGGATGACATTTTCGGAGAGCTTGACCTTGCAAGGCGCACTGCACTTCTGCGCGAGCTTCCTGCGGCATCGCAACAAATCGTCACAACCACAGAACTCGAGTGGCTCCCGCGGGGTCTTTCGGCAAACATCCTCCGACTGTCTTCAAGACCAAACGCGACTTAAGGCTATTTGCTTCAAAAATGAACTCTCCCAGCAACCATCTCTCCATTCGCAGATTGCGGTAGGCCTCCACCCCGTTCACCCTGCGCGCACGACCATGCAGCTCTCCGCACGCCATCGATCCATTCAATTCCCCCGTCCTGCAATGGTGATGGGAATCCTGAATCTTTCAATGGATTCCTTCTCGGGCGACGGACTTGCGAAAACTGAAGATGCAATTAAACGTAGCGAGCAGATGATCCGCGACGGTGCGGATATCGTCGATCTTGGAGCCGAGAGCGCGCGCACGAACCGCGGGCCGATTTCAGAGCAGGAAGAAATCGACAAGCTATGCGGTTTCATTGAGGCATGGAATCACCTTCCCGATCGCCCCCTCCTTTCAATCAACACGTGGCGCCCAAAAGTTGCTGCTGCAGCCCTCTCGCTCGGGGGTGAGATTCTCAACGACATCGGCGCGCTGCCGGACGACCAAAACGCAAGGGTGTGCGCGCAAACAGGTGCGGCCCTTTTGATCATGCATAGCATCGGAGTCCCGAAGGTTCCGCACACTCATGTGCAGTACGCGGACGTGCTTGATTCGATGGATCAATTCTTTGAGGAGAAAATATCCGTCGCGCTGGGGGCTGGCCTGCCCCGCGCGAACCTCATTCTTGATCCAGGGATTGATTTCGCAAAACAGCGGGCGGACAACCTTTCAATTTACGCGAACCTTCGATGCTTGCACCGTTTTGCCCGCCCGATTCTGCTTCCAGTTTCACGCAAAACAGTGATCGGAGAGGTGCTGTCAATCGCGAACGCTGCCGACCGAGACGCCGGAACGGTGGCGTGCATTGTGGAAGGCATGCTTCAGGGCGCTCAAATCTTCAGGGTCCACAATGTGAAGGCCGCCAGCCAGACCGTCCGGACGCTTTTCCACCTCCAAAATTAGAGGCGGCCGAGATCCAGTTGTCACCCGCCCGGCTGGTCATTTTTTTCTAGCCAGCCGCCCCCGCGTTGCTAGGGTGAATTTCGCCGGACATCATGCGCGGTTAGCTCAGTGGTAGAGCGCTTGCTTCACACGCAAGAAGTCACAGGTTCGAACCCTGTACCGCGCACCATCCCGCCACCATCAACGCGGGTCAACGCGGCTCGACGATCTCGCGAAGGGTAGACACGATCCTGTCGGCAACCGCCACGTCCGCGGGCGCATCTACGACGGTCCAGACATGCAGCACCGACGGCCATCCTTCGTTCTCCGAAATCTCGAGTCTCCACTCGCGCCCAGCCAGGACGCCTGTACGCCACTCTGAACTGACCCGCACTTTGCCGAACTCAAACTCCACAACGTCTGAATCGGGAAGCGTAGAGCGCTTGGGGAAGTCGGGATGATTCCCCAAATACATCCGCAGGTAAGACCGTCCGTTTTTGGAGATGGTATAGAGGTCAAAGTCTTCGACCGGTGATTCCTTGAGGATCGCAAAGCCCTCGGGCAGCCTGATACTGAAATGCGACTGCCGACTGATCTCATCCGCCCTTGCCGGACACACGCCAAGCGCGATCGCGACCATAGACGCCAGTTGCCATTGCATAAAATTTATCTTCATGGGTTTAGTTTGATGATTTGCTGAATGTCCTCTGCGGTGGCCACCCCACCGTGCACGGCCATGATATTGTTCTCATACCCGGGGTGCGGCCCCACTTTATCCGTGTACCGATCAGGCAACCGCATCAAATGGCCCGCCTCGTGGGCCGCAGTCCAACCTGGACGCTCGGACGGCCATATTCCGGTATTTAGACCGGGCCCCCTCACGAATGCACGCCCGTCTCCCCGAGTGACATAAATTACATTTTTGAGGTTTCCGGGAGTGTTTTTGTCCGCCGGCGTGACTTTGGTCGTTACCCGGTACTGCCCAAAATTGCCGCTCCAATGCTTCTCGATGCCCTGCGAGAACTTTTCCACGACCGCCGGTGTAGCGCCCGGACCCACGAAGGTCATTGGCAGCGTGACGGAGACATCTCCGCAACTGTCCCGTACAATTGCATAGAGACCCAAAGGATCGCTGGAATTGAGGGGATTGTTTCTGACATAGCGGTACAAGTTCTCGTCACCGCCACCAAATTGCAGCGGATCAGGCTGTAAAAACCTCCCCAAGCCGGGCGAATAAACCCTGTTCCTGAGGTCATACACTCCAGCCTCCTCGCTCCACTGGGCTCCAGTAAAAAGAAACCGATTCCCAAAGGCGGAATCTCTCCGCACGGACCCGTCGGCGTCGATAATCCGGGGGACACCGAACGGACTGTACCGGTAAAACTCCACCGGTTGAGCGTACGCATCGGATAAAGCAACGGTACTCGCGATTGCATCCGAATGCGTGAAGAACTCACCAGCGGGGGAAGCAAACTTGAGAACTTCATCGGCGCCCGCCCCATAAACATACTCCGCGACGCGCTTACCGTCCTTCCATTCCTCAATGACGTTCCATCCCGCATAAACCAACTCGCAGGCCTCTCCATCAACTGTCCTCCGACAAACACGCCCCCGCGGGTCATAATCAAAGACGATGACCCGGCCGTTCACCTCAGCAGTAATCAGGCGATTCTCCGCGTCATAGGTATAACGTCCCACATCCGATTGACGCAGACTCCCGTTGGAGTCATGCAAAAACACATGGCCTCCCGCCGTCGTAATCTGATTCAGCACATTCGACGCATAAACGCGCTGACCTCCTGCCGACTCTTCAAGAGACCGGTTGCCGGCCTCATCGTAAGAGTACAAGGTTGGTGTCTGGCTTCCATTCCGGATGGAAACAAGCTGATCATCCTTGTCGTAACCGAAAGCCTCATCCATGCTTAAAATGCCCGATTCGGAGCGAAATGCACGCAAGCCTGAACGGTTAAATTGATAGCCAATCGACAAGGCTTTATCAGCGCCAAACCAGTGACTGACGTCTGTCGCCCGCCCGAGCGCATCCCGCCGGATCGCAGCAATGCTGCCGTTGCCATACTTGATTCCCGACAACTGTCCGCCCAGATCATAGGAAAAATCCCCCACCACGTCCCCATTGTGCAAAACACGCTCCAAACTGCCTAACCCGCCATACCGATGCTCGACTAATCCACCGCCCGGATACGTCATGCTCGCAACCCTGCCATCCGCGTCGTGGGTAAATGAAGTCTTCCTGATTCCGCCGTCTTTTAACTCGGTTTGCTCGCCAATCAAACGGCCCAACGCGTCGTACTCGGAGTGAATCGTGCACATACCGTTGCTTTCGAGCACCACGCGGCCGAGCAAATCAAAACGCCGGCTCACCCCAATGGTCCCGTCACTCCAGCGCCGCTCCAATTCACGGCCGCGAGAGTCAAAACTAGAGAGACTAGATTGCCCAGCTCTGTTTATGAACTGCACAGCATTTCCTATGGAATCATATACCCATCTTTCAGAGCTTCCATCGGGATAGACAGAACTCGACAGGCGCCCGAGAGAATCATAAGTCCAGGCATACCTCGCGTTGCGCGGATCAAACATCGAGATGCGGTTGCCCCCCTGGTCGTACTCAAGCCGAACTGCGTGACCATTCGGGTTTATACTGCACACAAGTCGGTTCATCGAATCATACTCGAAAGTTGTGCGCGCACCCCCGCGCCGCTGGGTCCACAACAAATTACCGACCTCATCGTATTTCGCAGCGCTCGAAACGCCGCCGGCATCCTGGACTCTCACGCACCTGTCCCTCATATCGTAGCTGTAAATCCGAGTATGCCCTAGCGGATCCGTCAGCGAAATGAGCCGATCAACCTTGTCATATCCAAAACGAGTAACACTCCCGTCCGCCGTTGAAGACCTTTTCAACGCGATCAAATTCCAACTCATATCATAATTATATTCCACCACGCCGTTCCCGGGCGAAGTGACTTCCAAGGGATGTAAATCGGTGCAATCCGGGTGATATTTTGTTCTGATCGTGTTCCCAAGCGGATCGACCCTTGATACCACCCTACGGAACACGTCGTATTCGTACACCCAAACCTGACCCATCTCGTCCTGCTCCTGCACAAGATCCCCCTCGCTTGAGAATGCCAAGAGACGCGCACTTCCATCCGGGTTGGTCTTCTTTACCAGCAATCCGCGTTCGTTGTACTCCATCCGCGTCACGCGACCCGCAGAATCAGTAACGGAACCCAGCCTGTCCGCAGAATCGTATCCAAAGTAAGTGCATTGGCCTGCGGCATCGCACACTTTCAACAAAAGCCCCCTCTCATCATACTCCCGTGTCTCGACACTGCCTCGCTGATCGCGATGTAGCACAACCTGGCCGAAATGGTTGTACTCGAAATTCTCGCTACTTCCGTCTGGATAGACAATCTGGGCCACCCTGTTAAATGCGTCCCTCAGAAAGGATGTACTGCGTCGCAATCCATCCGTGTGACGAACCACAGCCCCAAACTCATTGCGCTCCCAAGACTCAGCGCTCCCATCGGGCAGGGTTACCGAACGTAAGTTTCCGGAGGACGTCCAAAGAAACCGCGTAACCCTGCCGATCGGATCTTTTACGCTCGCGAGATAACCATCGTCCCCAATCGTGAAAAACGTCCGCCCTCCACGCGCATCAGTTTCCGTCTGGACGACGACACGACCATCTGCAGATTCTGAAAAAAACTGCCTGCACACCGCCCCGTTCGCGAAAGTCACGGTCGGTTCGTGCGCTTTTCCCGAATGCACCCCTATTTTGAGTATTTCCCCTCCCGTCTCGATATTTACCTGAGAGTCGACCATGCCTATCACGGTGCCCGTAAGACGCGTTTGATAGACAGTTCGATACCGATTCTGCCGCAACCCGTACCGCACGTCGGCCCATTCAGCAACCAACGGACGCGTGTTGGGGACCACTTGCGAGTACCAATAAATCGCCTTCGTTCCATCCCCGTATTCCACCTCACTCAAAACCGGAAAAGTCCACGGTAAGTTTGCGTCAACGAATGGTGCATATCGATACCGCACTGCGCGTCCGTCGGAGGTCCGTACACCCGCAATCACGCGCATGCTTACGGGTCGCTCATTCATTCCTTCAATACGCAGCGGCTGCGCGTTTATCGCGTTTTTGACGTGGACGTTTTCCATCCCAACCGCACTCAAGACGCGAACACGTCCAATTAAACGTGGTTGTCCAAAATCATAACCGACATACCCTCCGGATTCGGACGCAGATTCAAAAGCTGTGCCAGCATTGGAATCAGTCGCATGCCGAGCCTCATTTTGGTCAGAGCTAATCAGCGTGCCTTCGAGCCGCGCCCCGCTCAGGGCATCGTAAAATTCAACCTCGGCAATCTTACCGAACGAACCGTCGGCCTGCACGACTCTGACAAATCGGAAGGGCTTCTGCACGCCGGTTGCTAACTCAATCCATTCGCCAGCCGCTGGAGGTCGTTCCAAAGACGCAAGCAGTTGGAGGTTGGCCTGATTTCCAGAAACGGTGGCGTACTCCACCACAAAATTACGGCCGGCCGGCTCCGTAACCTTAACGATCTCGCCGCTTCCATTGTATTGAATTCGAAAAACATTCCCGAACGAGTCGGTGAACTCATGCAATCGCAGCTTACCGGCAACCTCGGGGCCGCCTCTTATAAACCGGTAACGCGACCCGTTTTTCCTCACCAAGACGAAGTCACCATCTTCCTGAGTGAGGCGATCGGTGAGCACACCGATGCTTCCCCATCGCCCTGCCTCTAGTGAGGTGAACAGAACTGAGGTGCCGTCCGGGTAAACAAGCCGCACCTGAGGACGCAATTTCTCATCCCTCCCAAACTCGGTTAACTCCCACTGGTATCCGTGCCGCCAGTAGTGCCCCATACCAAACAGATTCGCTCCAGACACAGCGCGGGAATTCGCATAGCGCGTCCAGACCATGGCTTCATCGCCAACGGCACCCCAAATTTGAAGATCTTGGATCTCTTTGAATTCATTTCCGGTGTAAGGCACAACGGGATCTCCGTAGTCCATTTTTGGCCTTGGTTGGACCTTTTCCGCGTCACTTATCAGTTTCGCGGCAGGACCCTCATTGACCACTACGACGCGGGGCACGGCAGCCGGCGAAGCATTTGCATTGCCCGTCACACGCATCTTGTTCCCGCAAGGCAATTCCGACGCAGCGTTACAGACACCGCTCACAAACGATACAGCGATCAGAAAAACCCCCGAACACACACCTCTTTTTGCATACATAGCTCTTGTCAGTTTCAACATAGTTCCATCTCACCGAACTTGATACCATTCACACCCGGACTACCGCACGACGTGCAGAGCCGGCTTGCTTCCCACCCAAAAATCCAATGTTTTTTCATCAAACCCGCGCCGAAATGTGACCCGGTGGGTTCCCTCATTGCCGCTTGATTCGAACCAAAAAGAAACAACGCGCTCCTCATCTAAGGACACGACTCGTGCAGACGCATCCGTTTCAATGGTTCCACCATCCTGTGTCTGGATTTGCACCACTTCGCCTGGAAGGCCCTCCGGATAGCTGACCTTCACGTGAACCCGCTGGTGTGCCCGCACAGATACCGGCGGAAACACCCCGTTGGCGTCCCCGTGAATCTGACGGGGAAGTCCGTCCAGCTGTACGATGACGGTCACGGGCTCGCCTCCTGTGGAGTCGTCCGCGGCTACTTGCCGCTTCTTGGTCGGCATTTTCTCCGGAACAATTGGTTCCATTGCGCGGCTTAACGCGGATTCGAAATCCCAAAAATCGACACTTGCCGGTTTCAAACCGGCCTGAAAGCCGACCCAGGAACGTGCAAACCCCTCCCCGATCACTTCTCGGAAGCGTAATCCGCAAATCGCGAGCAAAACTCCCAGCACCAAAATTACCCGCACAGCTTTGAGATTGACGTTACTCATTTCGACTCACCCCCCACATATTCCCTGCACCCATGCCGCCATTTTTGAGTCAACTGAAACAGTCGGCTCCGGTTTACCCTCTGAAATCGGGACGAACTGCCTCGACAGACGTCCCCGGAACGTGTGCGCGCCTCATTTGGCCTGAACGCCGAACAAATTCAGCCACGTATTTGCAACCTCCGGCGTTTTTAGTTACACAACACCGCAACCCTCTCTGAATGCACAGCACCATCAAGAACATACACTTCATCGGAATCTGCGGAACCGCCATGGGAGCGGTGGCGGCTGCCATACAGCAGCAAGGCTACCACGTCACGGGCTCCGACTCGGACGTCTACCCGCCGATGAGCACGTTTCTCGAGGAAAAAGGGGTCACTCTCACGGCCGGCTATTCCCCCAATAATCTTCCAGCCAACGCCGACTTGATCGTGGTTGGCAACGCCATATCCCGGGGGAATCCGGAGCTTGAGGCGGTGCTAAACAAAAGGCTTCGTTACATCTCTCTACCCGAGACGCTCAAACAATTTTTTTTGAGCGGCAAACACAATCTCGTGGTCACCGGCACTCATGGCAAGACAACCACCACCTCGTTGTTGACTTGGATCTTTCAGTGCGCTGGCTTGGCGCCGGCGTACCTTATCGGCGGAATTGCAAAGAATCTCGGTCAGGGCTGCTCACTGCATCCATCGCGCCATGTTGTGATTGAAGGCGACGAGTACGACACTGCCTTTTTTGATAAACGCTCAAAGTTCCTTCATTACCTTCCTGAGCTGGTGATTGTGAATAACCTGGAGTTTGATCACGCGGATATTTTCAAGGACCTTGATGAAATCAAAGCCAGCTTCAGGCGACTCATGAATATCGTGCCCGAGAATGGGATTGTTCTCGTCAACGGAGACGATGAGCACGCGGTTGATGTTGCGCACGCATCGCGCGCCCCCGTTCTAAGCGTCGGCTTCGGCGAGAATGCGGCCCGCCGGATCGAGGATGCGGTGTACGGAAGCGGCGCAAAGTTCCGGTTGCTTGAAACGGAATTCACCCTAAAGATTCCGGGAGAGTTCAATGTGCGGAACGCAGCGATGGCGATCAGCGCAGCGCACTTTTACGGGATTCCACTCGAGACGATTCAAAAGGCGGTGGAGTCCTTCGAGGGCGTAAGGCGGCGCCAAGAAGTCCGTGGAAACGCGAGAGGCATCACGGTGATCGACGATTTCGGCCACCATCCGACCGCGATCACCCAAACACTGCGCGCGATGCGGCACCAGTACCCCGAGAGGCGAATCTGGGCGATTTTTGAACCCCGGTCAAACACGACCCGCCGCGCGGTTTTTCAAGAGGCGCTACCCGCCGCCCTTTCAGAGGCCGACGGCGTCATCCTTTCGCAAGTCAATCGTCTGGATAAACTTCCGGAGGATAACCGCCTGAATCCGCTCAAGGTGATCGAGGACATCGCGCGCCTCGGGAAACCGGCATTCTACGAGATTGGGGTGCCGGAAATCATTGCGAGGCTGAAACCCCTCGTGCAATCCGGAGACGTTATCGCGGTTTTTTCAAACGGGGGATTCGATAACATCCATCAAAGACTCCTCTCCGACCTTTGATCTCAGCCGCCAAAATCTGCCTGCAACTACATGGTATTCTCTAAAATCGGCGAAGCCACTCTGGGAAGCATTGAATCCGTAGGCAGACTCGCCATCTTCAGCGCCAGAGCGCTGCGCGCGTCAGGTTCCGGCGGGGTGCTTTTCGCGCGGCTCGTCCGTGCGATTTTCGAGCTTGGGGTTCGGTGCATCCCTGTGATCACGATCATTTCAACCTTCACAGGTCTGGTCCTCGGACTCCAGGGCCACCACGTGCTGTCCCGCTTCGGCGCCTCCGAGATGCTCGGCACACTTGTTTCCTTGAGCCTCTGCCGAGAACTCGCCCCCGTGCTTGCCGCACTTATGATTGCCGGGCAGGCGGGCACGGCCTTGTCCGCAGAGCTTGGCATCCAGCGTTCTACCGAACAAATTGATGCTCTCGAATTGATGGGGATTCGTGCCGAAGGTTTCCTTGTTGGCACTAGGCTCTTCGCAAGCGCTTTTGTTTTCCCAGTGCTCACGGCTATCTTTGTGCTGGTCGGCGTATTCGGCGGCTGGATCTCCGGTTGCTTAATGATCCACGCGGACTCCCCCACTTACTGGAGCGCGGTGCATCAAGCGGTCCATCCCAAAGATGTTTTGGAGTGCATGATCAAGGCACTCACATTTGGGTGGATCACCATATCGATATGCGCGTTCCAAGGGTTCAACGCGCACTTACTGTCCGGTGTCGCCGGCGCGCGCGCTGTAAGTCTTGCCACCGTGCGTGGCGTGGTATTCTCGAGCATCGCAGTACTCGCCGCGGACTACCTCATCACAGCCATCATGGTATGACACAGGCACTAGACACGGCCGCCGGATCCGGCTCGACGATCAGCGCAGCGCGCTTAAATCAAGCGGCCACTGCACAAACTCCGCTCGTCAAAGTCCGGGGACTGCGAAAGAGCTTTGGCGATCACCATGTATTGTCGGGTGTTGATTTCGAAGTCGAACGAGGAGGTATTGTTTCCATTCTTGGAAGAAGCGGCACCGGCAAGTCGGTCCTTTTGAAGTGTGTGGTCGGGCTGCTTCACTTTGATTCTGGAGAGATTCTTTACGAAGGAAGGCTTCTTGCCAGCAGGGCTCGTTGGGAAGAGCTGCGGGAGAGATCAAGTTACGTATTTCAGCACAACGCGCTTTTTGATTCGTCTACGGTTCTTGAAAATACCCTAGTACCTTTGCGGGCTCTCGGTAAAGGTTCGCCAAAGGAGTGGTGCGAGCGGGCGCGTGGGGTTTTGGAAAGGCTTGAACTTCTGGGATCGGCCAACCGCTACCCGGAGGAACTGTCAGGCGGCATGCAAAAACGGCTAGCGGTGGCGAGGGCCTTGGTCACCGATCCGGAGGTGGTCTTCTTCGACGAACCCACGGCCGGCTTGGACCCAATCCGAAGAAATGCGGTTTTCGAAATGATCACGCAACTGCAGCGGGAGCGCCAGTTTACGGCGGTTGTAGTTACGCATGATGTGCAAGAAGCTTTGATTGTCAGCTCCCGCATTATCTGGCTTGATGACGGGAGGGTGCGGTTTCTCGGCTCGAGCGAGGCTTTTAGCATGTCCGAGGAGCCGGATATTTGTAAATTTCGAGATAATATAGATGCTCTGCGGGCAAGTTTGATGTAACAACGATGGCCTCACACCCCAATGAATTCACCCCGTCTGGAGAGAGCCGTCGGTCTGTTCGTGCTCGGAGGCATCGCATGCCTCGCTTACTTCTCGTTTGAATTTGGTTCTCAGAGTCTGGGGAATGGAGAATCCATCGTCGCAGTTGCTCGTTTCGCCAACATCGCGGGCTTGTCAGAGGGCGCTCCCGTCATGATCGCTGGGGTTCCGGTCGGCTCGGTTGGCAAGCTAACGCTCGGCACCGATTTCTCAGCGCAAGTTGAACTCAAGCTGCGGAAAAACCTCGCGATTCCCTCCGATTCCATCGCATCGATCCGGGGCAAAGGGCTGCTTGGTGACAAATATGTGGCCATTTCACCCGGCGGCGCAGATGAAAATCTGAGGGACGGCTCTAAAATCACGGACACTGAGGCATCGGTGGACCTTGAGTCCCTGCTCAGCCGGTTCGCATTTGGAGGAATGCAATCCGACAAAAAAACTTCCACCCCGTAAGCGTAGTGCATTACCGATCACCCCTTCCCATCATTGTAGCAACACTGGTCGCCAGTTCAGGTTTCGCGCTAGGCGCCGAAAAGAAATCAGACGCAAGTAGTCCAGAGATCTTCCTGAGGCACGGATTGGATGAAATCCTCAGGGTGGCAACCGCTCAAAAGACAGCGGACCCAGTCGCGCTATCGAAGGCGCTGCGTCCAACCCTTGAGAAGTTCTTCAACTTCGAGGGTCTTACAAAAAGAGCCATCGGCATGGGTTGGCGTGAACTGAGCCCAGACCAGCAAAAAAAAGCGGTGAATCTTTTCTCGGAAATTGTGATCCGCTCGTACACGGGAAAATTTGACCCGAACAGCAAGTTGGAGATGCAATTCAACGCGCCGATGGACTTGGGTGATGGAAAGAAAGAGGTCCCGGCGGTCGCGCGGTACCAAGGAAACGCGGTCACTGTGGCATACCGGGTGGAGCATGCCTCCAAGGGATGGATCATCTACGACGTTGTGATCGAAGGTGTGAGCCTCGCCGCAAATTATCGGGCGCAATTTGAAGAAATCCGCCAGAAAAGCGGTGGAGCAAATCTACTCGCTGCAATGGAGGGTAAACTCAAGTAATTCAGCAACTCATGCAACGTCCATCCAGACACCCCGGGTTTGAAGCAAAAAAACGGAAACTGATGCACTCTGCCCTTCTCAGCATGGCAGCGGTAAATTGCTTCGCAGGAACTTCTTCGGTCGAAATCAGCAATCGCCCGCGCCGCGCCAGTTCTAAAAACGTCGTTCCTTTTCGTCAGCAAGACAACGATGCAGTGCTTCAAGGCGCAGATAAACTCAAGACCCCCGATCCGCTGCGGCCGATAAACAAGTTTTTTTTCGGATTCAATCATCAGCTTTACAGGTTCGTTTTTAAGCCCCTTGCAAAGGTCACGACCACCATCATCCCAAAACCGATTCGAACAGGGGTAGGAAATGTCATTGAAAACGCAGAGGCACCTGTCCGCATCGTCGGTTGTTTGCTGCAAGGCAAACTTAGCCGTGCAGGTCAGGAAACAGCAAAACTCGTGGTGAACTCTACCGTCGGCATCGGCGGGATTTTCAAGCCATCACAGTCCATCGATGCACTCAAGGACGTTCCCCAAGAAGACGTCGGGCAGGCGATCGCCAGTTGGGGAGTTCCCGCTGGTCCGTACTTGGTTCTTCCCGTGATCGGTCCGAGCAATGTGCGAGAGGTATTCGGCCACGCCGGTGATGCAGCAGCGAACCCGGCAACGTGGCTCGGAGAGCGCTCGGTCCGAATCCTGATTCGCGGCACAAAAATTGTTCAGGAGAACCCTTACCGGATGGATCTCTATGATGCGGCAACCAAGCATGCCGTGGATCCTTACACTTCAGTGAAGGAAGCCTACCACAGCTACCGGCAGCACGAAATCGACCGCTGAACCGAGTTCCCAATCTTAATCAAACGGGGCTTTCGCCCCAGCTGATTCGCAACAATTCAGCGCTTACGCCAACTCCTGGCCCGCGGACTGGTCGTCACTGTGCAGATTTGGGCTCTTACCGAAACTCTCGGCCACACTGGGCACGCTCTCTAATTGCCCCCCTCCGACCACGTTTGAATCTTTTTCAGGAGAGTCTTCCCTCCTGGTAAATTTCACGCCAACCAGTCGGGAAACCCCATGCTCCTCCATGGTCACGCCGTAGAGTGCATCGGCTCGAGCGATTGTTTTCTTGTTGTGTGAAATCACAACGAACTGGCTCTGCCCCACAAAGCGGTCGAGAATTTTGATAAAGCGATTGATGTTCGATTCGTCCAAGGGGGCATCCATCTCATCCAAAACGCAGAATGGACTGGGCTTGACCATGTAAATGGAGAACAGAAGCGCCACAGCCGTCATTGTCTTCTCACCACCCGAAAGCAGAGTGATACTCTGCAACTGCTTCCCAGGCGGCTTTGCAATAATTTCAATCCCGCTCTCGAGCGGATCTTTCTCATCGCTCAATAGCAAGTTTGCCCGACCGCCTCCAAAAAGTTCGGTGAACATCTCCTGAAAATTCACCCTGACTTTCTCAAACGTTTCCGAGAAAAGCTGGGTGGTAGTGGCGTTGATCTTTGCGATCACCTGCAACAGTTCCTCCTTGGACTGCATGAGGTCATTCTGCTGCTTCTCAAGAAAAGCATACCGCTGCTCTAGTTCCTCGAATTCTTGGATCGCCTCAAGATTGACCGGCCCCATTGCCTCCAAACGCTGGTCAATCTCCCGCACCATGACCTCGATCCGCAACCAATCCAGTTCATAGGCCTCGACACTCATAGTGTCCCCACCCGAATCATCCCCCTGCCCCTCGGCGCTTGTCGCGGCGGCCGGCTCCTCAGAGTCAGCGTTTGAACTGAAACTCCCGCCACTTCGCTGACGCTTCATCGCATCCCGATACGCGACTTTTAGGGAGTAGGAGTCCCTTTGAAACTCGCGCAACTCCATTTGATAGCGCCTGCGAATGTGCTCCTCCAACGCGTCCGCTTTCATGCTGACCTGACTTACACGCACCTCTAATTTGGAGCGTTGCTCGTGAATCCCAGAGAGTGCGGAACGCCTCGTTCTGAGCTCATTCGCCTCCTCTTCAACCTGCGCCGCCATCGATGAACGCTCCGCCAGAAGCTTGGACACCTCCGCCTCTGACTCTTCAACCCGACCGCGCAATCCTTCCAAGTTCGAATGAATTTCCTCCGTTTCCGAAAGCGTCGTCGCGATTCGGCCTTCATAATCCTGAATATCCCGCTCGCGCTGCTCCAAGTTGTCGCGAAGCTCAACCAGTCTGGACTCCATCGGTTGGCGCTGGTGATGAAGCGAAGAGTGCCTCTGCCGCTCGGTGGCAACGCGGACTCTTAGCTCATTCAACTCGGAAACAACCTCGACTTCCTGCGCACGACAGACTTCAAGCTGAGCTTGCAACTCTGCCCGCTGAGCCTGCTGTTGATCGATCTGGGAAAGCAGCTCGAAAACCTCCGATTCAAACACCTCGACACGGGCGAGAGCTTCCTGAAACCGGGCTTGGGCTGCCGATTGTTCGCCACCCATGCCCTCCTGCTTTCGCCGGGTATCACTCAACTCGCGCTCGAGTTGGGCAATCTCTCCCCGCAAAGTCGACAAAGACAACTGAGCAGACTGCCGCGCCTCCCGTGCATCCTCCTGTTGAACCTGAAGTGCCTTGAGCTGGGCCGCGATCTCGTCACGGCTGGTCTGCCGTTCATGGATTTGCGCTGCCAACGCCGACACCTCGTTCTCCAGAGATTGAATCGTGTTTCTTCGTTCAAGCATGGAGGCGGAACCATCACCGGAATCCAATCCGCCGCACAACATCCCGTCCCTGGTAAGAACGTCGCCGCTGAGCGTGACCCACATCCACCCCTTGCGAGGACCAAGCCGCATGGCCGTCTCCAAATCCGGCACCAATACCGCAAACGAGAGTAACCGCTGCACGATTGCTTGAGCCTCCGGCTGCACAGCCACCTTGTCAATCAGCCAGCCCAAAGCCCCGTCGGGAAGAACTCGGTCAACGTGTCCGTCCTGGTCAAAGGTATGTCCCGTCTCGCGCAAAGCCAGCACAGCGCGCCCCCATTTATTGGCGCGAAGCGTTTTCAAAATGTGCCCCGCTTTCACGGAATCCCCCGTGACCACCGCCTGCAAATGTGCACCGAAAGCCGCTTCCACCGCTGCGACATATTCAGGTTCCACACGGATGAACTGCGCTAGCGCGCCTTCAATCGCCGGCTTGAAAAAATCCGAATTGTCCAACCCTTTCAACACCGCTTGGGTTCCCGCGGAAAATCCCTCGCCAGACTCAACCAGTCCCCTGAGCACATCCAATCGACTCGCCTTCTCAGAAAGCGTCCGCTCCAACTGGCGAATCTCACCCTCGACTGTGGCCAACCCCATTGTGCTCAATCGCAGATTGCCTTCAACCTCAGTCAACTCCACCGCGCGGCGGGCCAAAGATTCCTCGTTTTCGAGAACGCGATCGCGCGCGTCACTCAACCCAGACTCAACCCGGGCCGCAGCTTCTCCCAATTGATCCAACTCCGCCTGTAGAATCCCCAACCGCGCCTCGGCGCCCTCTCGCTGCTGTGCGACAGCAGCTAATTGACCGCGCACGGCCGAAACACGGTGCTCCAGACGCTGCACCTCATGCCCCACCCGGTGCATCGCGCTTTCAGCATCACCCCGTTGCCCGGAAAGCGAAGCTGCAGCGGCCTGCTTTTCCTCCATGTGCCGCAGCTCAACAGCAAGCAGCTCGGTGATCTTTGCCAACTCGATGTCCGCATCGCGCAACGCAGCCTCCGCAACCTGCAGTCGCTCGCGGCCCGCAACCGCCTCACCCTGATACCGTGCAACCAACCCTTCGAATTCCGAAACCTTCTCGCGGTTGAAGATGATCCGGTTTTCGTGATTGGAAATCCGCGTCCGCAAATCACCCGCCGCCCTCCGAGCCACCTCGAGCTTATCCTCCATCTCTGTGAGCGCGCTGCGCTGGACCGAAAGAGAAGATTCGCCCTCTTCAATCTCAAGTTCCAACTGAGACTGCCTAGACTGAAAAGATGCCAACTCCTCGCCGCCCTCGACACGCTGTCGGTCGTAGTTCTCCCACTGCCTCTGCGCTGAATGGGTCTCAAAGATTTTCAATTCGGACAACAGCGTCTGATAACGGCGCGCCTTCCCCGCCTGCCGCTGCAAGGAACCGATCTGCCGCCTGACTTCCTTGATGATGTCATCCAGACGAATCAAATTCGCTTCTGTGGCCTCGAGTTTCCTGAGCGCCTCCTTTTTCTGGCTTTTAAAACGGGTGATTCCCGCCGCTTCCTCAAAAATCGCGCGCCGATCCTCTGGGCGCGACGACAGGATCTGATCGATCTTCCCCTGCTCCATGATCGAATACGCAGACCGGCCAATGCCGGTATCCATGAAAAGGCTGTGGATGTCTTTCAGCCGGCACGGGGTTTTGTTGAGCAAATACTCCGAGGAACCGTCGCGAAACACACGGCGCGTGATCGTGACCTCATTCCAGTCCACCCCCAGTTGCTGCTCGCATTCCGCGAAATTCATCGACACTTCCGCCATTCCCAGCGCGGCGCGGGAATCGGTCCCGGAGAAGATGACGTCGGCCATCTCCCCGCCGCGCAAAGCCTTCGCGGACTGCTCCCCCAGGACCCAGCGAATTGCGTCCAACACATTCGACTTCCCGCACCCGTTCGGCCCGACCACACAGGTCACACCGCGATGAAACTGGAGAACGGTTTTCGGAGCAAAGCTCTTGAATCCGAATAATTCGAGGGAATGGAGATACATTGGCCGAGGGATGGTGGACGAACAATCTGCACCCCGCATGCCGCCGAATCAAGCACCAGATATGGGTGCGGCACGCTCTTTCACCACTATATGTTGTGGGAGGGACTCGTTATGATCGCACCTCGGGCAACTCGACCGGCAGTTCGAACCAGACCTGCGCTCCTCTCGGCGAGCTTTCTGCGCCCACACTCCCTCCGTGCTCGACGATGATGTGTTTTACGATAGAGAGTCCGAGCCCCGTGCTGTGGGTCTTAGCCCCGGTCGCGGAGGCGGTCCGAGCCTTGTCTGCGCGGAAAAACCGCTCAAAGATGTGCGGCAAGTCGTTGGAAGCAATACCACTGCCGTTATCCTGAACCGTCACCCGAATCGCACCTCCAGCCGGCGAAGGCGCGACCCGGACCACGATCTCCCCTCCATCGGAGGGCAGATGTTTGAAGGCGTTCTCCAAAAGATTATGCAAAACCTGCTCCAATCGAAATGGATCAAGCCTTGCCTGCGGAAGTTTCTCAGAGATTTCCGTCTTAAGATCCACCTCATGCCCTCGGGTGCGCGCCCTCCAGTCCCGGGTCCAGATCGCTACCAGCTCACCGACATCACCCGATTGCCAGTTAAAGATCTCCCGCTTAGACTCCAGCCGTGCAATGGTCAGAAGATCTTCAACCAAAGCATTTAAGCGCAAAGAGTGACGTCTCAGAATCTGGTACAATCCCACCCGTTCCTCCGCCTTCATCTTCGGCATCTCGATGAGGGTCTCCACGTACCCTTGAAAAATTGCGAGGGGCGTGCGGAGCTCATGCGACACGTTAGAGACAAAATCCCGACGCACAGTCTCAAGCTCCTGAAGCCGTGTGACATCACGGAATACCGCGAGAACCCCGGGCCGCCCCTTTGAGTCGCTCATCGGCACTGCCCGAACTGTCGCGACTCTTACTTTTCTACCCGGCAACATCTCTAGCTGCTCCTCCCGAGCCTGCCCCGTTTTCAAGACGTCCAGCAAAAGCCGATGCACAGCCACCTCACCTAGCACCTCTAGAATCGAGCGATCCACCGGCGATGATGTTAACCCAAACTTATCGATAAACGCTGAGTTCGCGAGCCTGACGAGTTGCTTGGCGTCGGCTACGATCACTCCCTCTTCCATGCTTGAGAGAATCGTGTTGAGCGAAAACTCCTCGTGCCGGATGCGATCCCTCAGAAATTCGTGCCTCCAAACAAGCCGTTCAAGTCGCGGGGCGATTCGCTCGATAAGTTGCTTTGAGGAAAATGAGGCTACCGTTACACCCGAGATTTCGTCGGAGGCTAATGAGTCAAGCATGCGCTCCAGCACGCGCAAATCCTTGGCCAAAAGAATTGTCCGCCGCAACAAAAGCCCGGCAGCAACCAAAAGAGCGCTCAAGGGGATCGCGATCCACATGGCGCCACTTTCTCAGCTTAGTCTACGGAGGCAACCATTCGGTAACCAAAACCGCGCACCGTCTCGATTAAGTCTGCGGCAGAACCAAGTTTTTCGCGCAAACGCCGCACATGCGTATCCACCGTACGGGTATCTATTGCACTCTCATAACCCCAAACGTCGTTCAGCAACACCTCACGGCTCTGGAGCCGTCCTCGGCGCTCCATCAGCACACTCAAAAGTTTGAACTCCGTCGCCGTAAAATCGCATGTATTACCATGGATCCGAACCTCGTGCTTTGCTCTATCGATCTTGATCGGGCCAATCTCCAGCACATCCTCCCTCGTTAAATCAGGGGACACAGCCCGACGCAGCACAGCCTGAACCCTCAGGACGATTTCACGAGGGCTAAACGGCTTCGTGACGTAATCATCCGCGCCCAGTTCGAGCCCGACGATCCTGTCCACCTCCTCAGCGCGAGCAGTCAGCATTAAAATAGGGATGCGGTTAGTGGCTGGGGACTGTTTGAGCTGCTTGGTCACTTCCAGCCCGCTCATTCCCGGCATCATAAGGTCAAGAACGACAAGGTCAGGCGTCTCGGCTTTTGCAACTTCCAATGCCCGCGCCCCGTCCTCGGCCTTTAAAACATCGAATCCTTCCTTCCGCAAATTCAACGCAAGGAGGTTGAGGACATCTGGCTCGTCATCCGCAATCAGTATTGTTTTCCGGCTTTTTTCTAAAGTCGCCATGTTGGATCGTTCTTGTTGTTGAACCGGCCCACATCCTCCTGCGATTCACAATCGGCTCAAGCCGCGTAGTGTAACATTTCAGTCACAACCAAGCGCCACTTTGGGAACGAATATCTGGTTTGCACTGCTTCCACAATAAGGGACACTCCTTTACCAAATGCCCCCAGCAGACCCTATCCGAGAGTCCGCCCTGAGCCAGGAGCGCGACCTTGCGCTCATGCGCCTTGTTCAATCAGGCGACACGGACGCGCTTCGGGAAATTGTGGAAACCCACCAGCAGCGGGTGGCATCAATGGCGCTCAGGGTTGGGGGACCAACCATTGATGTTGATGACGTTGCTCACCAAACTTTTATACGCGTTTGGAAGTTTGCACACCGCTACGAGCCCACCGCCCGGTTCACAAGCTGGCTGCTCACGATCACGCGGAACATTGTTCTCAACGAGATCCGATACCGCTCAAGGCACCCGACCGTCTCACTCGATGCGCAAACCGACCCCGACCGACCACCGGATGCTGGCCCGCCAGATCCCGCGTCCAACAGGCCGGACCAAGCTCTCCTACAGTCTGAGCTGCAGGTAGCCATCGACGAGGCTCTCCAAAAGCTTCCAGAAAACCAAAGAACAGCATTGGTCTTACGGACATACGAGGACCTCCCCTACGAGGAGATCGCCGCCATTCTGGAGACATCGGTTGGCTCGGTTAAAAGCCTTCTCTTCCGCGCGAGAACATCGATGAGAGAACTGTTGAACACGTATCTGGAATGAGACGCGGACAACAAGCCTGGCTGCGGCCTAATGGCCAGCCTTTGGGGGCACAGACGGTTGCGGAGGCGTGGGCGGCGGCGTGAACGCCATCATTTTGCCGCTCAACACTCCCAAGACGGTTTGCTGATTCAAATACCAATCCCGAAGTGGCCGGGAGAGAGACGCCTCCTTGAATTCCTTGAAATTCTGCACATTCAGCGCGGACTCAACGGACTCCTTCAACTGTTTCGTCAATTCGGTTCGAGGTTCTACCGCCCAACTGCGGAACGATCCGTTTCCGTCCGCCAGCATCCTTGCCGCCGTTGTACGAATCTCAAGATCGTATTTGAAATCCACAACCTCAACCAGCGCCTTATCCACCTTCCCCTTGTGACGCACTTCCTCATTACGCGCCGTGATCACTTCACGCGCAACATCCACGATGCGGCGCTCGAGCTTCGCCACAATATCGTCCTCCGCCACCTCCTCCGTCGCTTGGACTCCTAGATCACGAGGTGATTTTTCGAGCCTCTGACAGATTCTCTTCACGAGTTCTTTTTCAAACTCCGCAAAGTAAGACCTCGCTCGTGCTAAAATCACGTCTTTCTCATCTTTCGTAAAACTAGCCAACTTATCATCCAACCCCGTGAAATTTGTGTACGCCGGCGTCTCTAGGAGCTTCGCAACGCGTTCCGTGAACTTTTTGGCGTCGAATTTTTCAACCGCGCTCGCCTCGCCAGTATCAACCTTGGAATCGAGCTTCAGATCCATCGGAAGAAACGCAAAGAACGTCTTGTCGATTCCTCCCAGTTTTTCAATCTGCGCATTGAGAGCCTTCCAATGCGCTTTCAACACTTCCTTGTGGTTCAGCACTCCGACAAACGGAAACGCATGCTCCACCCTGAGCGAACGTCGGTTTGATCTGAACCACGAGAGCATCTTCGCATAGTCCTCCACAATTCTTGCAAGAGATCTTTCCAGATCAACGTTCAGCTGCTCCAAAGGCACCTTGTCGCGGGGATCGCGAGGCGCCTTAGCCGCAATGAACCGCTCTATGAAACTATTGGGAAGATTTTTGAGCGTCTCGCCCATGTCCGCATAAGCGCTCACAACCGGCTCGGGACCGTAGTCAAAAACCATGGTATCCCCGTAAACGGAGACATCTTCATCGGTGGCGAACATGATCTTTTTATCCGCAACCGCGGTGCTGCCCATGTACCCCCACTGAATTGCCGCCGCATCATACGGAAGCACTTCCTTTGTGGTGCGAATTTTCCATCCGATGTACACGCCGGATTGCAGGTCGTTGTACTCCATTACGCTGGAGGCGGCCAACTGTTCGGGTGACGCCTTGGTATTGTCATCCGCAAGGTAAGATTTGAACCAATCCGAAATCTGCTTGTGGGTAAGGGTGGCCGATAGACTGCCCGCAAAATTGTGCCTCAATCCAAGAACATGTCCGACCTCGTGAGCCACCACTTCCCGAACATAATCCTGAGAAACTCGCTTCACGGATGCATCATCAAAGCGCACATCCGCAAGCGCATTCTCCAAACCCGCCGCGAGGCGAGACGCAAACTGAACCATATCAACCTCGCACGCCCGCGCGCTTGTGAACATTGACTGCGGTTGAGTTGCAGTACCTGAAGGCAACTGAACCTGCCCCGATCCATCGTCCTCGGCAAACTTTGGTGCACCCGGCTTTCCGTCCGCAATGGTTCGCATTCTACGGAGCAACGCGCGTGCTTGAGCACGTCCGGAAATGGCAAAGGTGCTTGTCATATAGGCCTGCCCTCGTTGGGAAGCACCCGACCGGGGGTCCACGATCACATCCGCGTATGCGAACCCTGCTGAATCCCAGGGAACCCACTGCACCAGACTAAACCGCGCGTCAGGAGCCGTCACACCTTCGGGCGCCTTCTCGGCTCTCACCACATCTTTCCCAAAGGCCCGATTCCAATACAGGATTCCGTCGCGCACCGCCTCCTCGTAATCTGCCGGGGTATTCGCACTGTAGTGGATCACCACAGGTTTACTGATGTCAAAAAGCGCGATTTTTCGCGTCTCCCGACCCGAAGTGCTTTCCAACTGGGTATGCGATTCAAAGAACCGCACATACCTCGATACCGCAGGCGAATGCTCTTTTGTCTTAAAGTCCCCAGCCTCGTACGGGGAGATGAAGTAGCGGATTTCATAGCGGTCTTCGCGGTTTTGATCCGCCTGCCGATCTCTGACTTGAGCACTTTGACGCACGATCAGAAGATCACCCTCGGAACGGACTTCGAAAACCCGCGCCTGGGGGATTTCCAGCGCCCGCGTTTCACTCACGGCCGAGCGGCGCCCGGATCCACCGCCTGAAGCGTACCAAATATCGTTGAACACCCGGCGCATACCCGCATTGAAATCAATCACGATTTCTTGATCGTTCTGGGAGACGATCGGAAAAGTGGTAAGCAAACGGCGCGCAGGAAGATCCTTGGTCACCACCAACCCATCTGTGGACTCATACAAGTCAACGCCATCATGAAACACCTCAAATCTGACCAACTTCCCGGCTAGCGACGTGCTGGTAGGGGAAACAATCTGGGGAATGACCGATGCGGAGATTAAGAACTCCTTGCCGATTGAACGCTTCGAAATCGCGATGTGATTGTTTGGGGCAACGCTCAAAGGCGCGTCCTTTTTATCAATCAAACCCGGCTGGTCCTGCCCTTTGGGCTCCACCTTGGACGGAGGCGCATCCTGAGCCAGCAGTTGAACGGAATAGGCGATCGGCGGCAGCAGAAACAGGAGGAGTGTCTTCACGGGGGTGTGTACCTTTGTCTTATAGCTCAACAACAACCCGTTTACCCCACTTTTCGCTCAGCGTTGCAGCAAAAAAGGCCGGATCCATTTCTGGATCCGGCCCTGTTATCTGACAATCCGGCGCCTAGCCTATGCTTCAGCTAGTTCGGTGTCCAAAGACTCGTCGCCTCCGCCTTTCGCGACCACTTGGACATCTCTGTGGGTCGGGAAACCCGTTCCGGCAGGAATGAGGTGGCCCATGATCACGTTCTCCTTGAAACCGCGCAGCAGGTCCACGCGGCCAAGTGTGGCAGCCTCTGTCAGGACACGTGTTGTGTCTTGGAACGAAGCCGCCGAAATGAACGACTCCGTTTCCAAAGAGGCTTTCGTGATCCCAAGAAGAACAGGAACGCCCTCTGCAGGCATGCCCCCTTTCTCAACCACCTGGCGGTTTTCTTCCTCGAAGGTAAGCCTGTCGACCTGATCACCCCACAGCAACTTCGTGTCGCCGGGCTCGGTCACCTTCACCTTGCGAAGCATCTGCCGGATGATGATCTCGATGTGCTTGTCTGCGATTTCGACGCCCTGCAAACGGTAAACTTCCTGGACTTCATTCACCAGATGTTCCTGCAACGCCTGAGGGCCGAGAACATCCAATATGTCGTGCGGAGGAACGGGACCTTCGGTCAGCTGCTGACCCTTTTTCACGCTGTCTCCCTTCAAGACAATGAGGTGCTTGTTGAGAGGCACCAAGTGCTCTTCTTCCGCGCCGGTCTCTTGGTCAACCACAACCACCTTGCGCTTGCCGCGCACGGTGCCCCCGATCTCGACCACGCCGTCGATTTTTGCGATTTCTGCCGCATCCTTTGGACGACGGGCTTCGAACAACTCAGCGACGCGAGGCAAGCCCCCCGTAATGTCTTTCGTCTTCGCAACTTTGCGCGGCGTCTTTGCAAGCAACTGGCCGGCCTGAACTTTCTTGCCCTCAGGAACAACAACGACCGCACCGGCGGGGATCGAGTAACTTGCGATCACTTCATCCGTCGACTCGTTCAAGACGACAATCTGGGGATGCTGGTCCTCCTTGTGCTCGATTACGACGGTTCCCATGACTCCGGTCGCCTCATCGACTTCTCTCTTCACTGTCACACCCTGCACCATGTCGACAAAACGGACCTTGCCAGTGCGCTCGGTCAAAATCGGGACGTTGTGCGGATCCCACTGCGCAAACGTCTGTCCTTTCTTCACATTGCTTCCGTCCGCAACGGAAATCACAGTCCCAACAACAATATTATACCGCTCCAATTCACGGCCGTCCTCAGCATGAATCGTTACACTCCCGTTTTTATTTAGAGCGATGTAGTCACCCTCAATGCTCTTAACGGTACGGAGATCGTTGAAGCGGACAGAACCATCGTTCTTGGCTTTCACAACAGGCTGTTTGAAGGTCTGCGACGCAACCCCACCGATGTGGAATGTACGCATCGTCAGCTGCGTTCCGGGCTCGCCGATCGATTGAGCAGCGATGATACCCACGGCTTCACCCAGTCTGACCGGACGTCCAGTCGCCAGATTTCGGCCGTAGCACTTCACACAAACACCCCGCTTGCTTTCGCACGTCAGCACAGAACGAATCCTGAGCTGCTCCACACCGATCGCCTCAACGGATGATGCGGTAGCCTCATCGATGATGTCACCATTACGCACGATCACCTTTTGAGTGACGGGATCCTTGATGGTTTCGCAACTGGTGCGTCCAATCAGACGCGTACGCAGATCAACGACTTCTTCATCACCCTCGTAAATCGAACGGATAAGAATCCCGGCGGACGTCCCGCAGTCATCCAGTGAAATAATCACATCTTGGGCGCAATCCACCAGCTTCCGCGTGAGGTACCCGGAATCAGCGGTCTTAAGCGCCGTATCCGCCAACCCTTTTCGCGCACCGTGCGTGGAGATGAAATACTCAAGCACCGTTAATCCCTCGCGGAAATTTGCAGTGATGGGCTGTTCGATGATCGAGCCATCGGGTTTAGCCATCAGCCCGCGCATGCCCGCGAGCTGCTTGACCTGCTGGCGGTTCCCTCGAGCGCCGGAGTCCACCATGAGATAAACCGGATTGAGCTCCTTACGGCCCTCGTTGTGCTCAAGAGTTCTGAACATGACGTTGGCGATCTCCTCGCCAGCATGCGTCCAGATATCGACCACCTTGTTGTACCGCTCACCGTTAGTGATGATCCCGCGCCGGTACTGCTGCTCGACCGTCGCAACCTGTTTGTAAGCCTGATCCAGCTCGATGTGCTTCTCCTTCGGAATGATCATGTCCTTGATCCCGATGGAAACACCCGCCCTCATCGCCCAGGTGAACCCTAGGCTTTTGAGCTTGTCGAGTGTTTCAACCGTGGCCTGATGCCCTGCGGACTGATAAGTCCTAAAAATCACATCGGAGATTTGCTTCTTACCGCATGCCTTGTTGAAAAACCCGAGTTGGGCCGGCCAGATTTCATTAAAGATCACGCGTCCGACAGTCGTTTCAATCACGCGCGAGCTGGAATCTCCAAACACAGTGTGCTGTCCAATGTTGGGGTTCTTGAAACGGATGCGATCATGGACTTTAACGGACTTCTCACTCAGCGCAAACTCCACTTCGGAAGCATCGGCGAAGAGCGGCAAACGAGCCCCTGCCTGCTCACCCTGTTTGCGAGGATTTTGGGTCAGGTAGTAACAGCCCAAAATAATGTCCTGAGACGGGGTCGTGACAGGCTTTCCACTTGAAGGCGAAAAGATGTTGTTGGATGCCAGCATCAGCATGCGGGCTTCCATCTGTGCCTCCACCGAAAGCGGCACATGAACCGCCATCTGGTCACCATCAAAGTCGGCGTTGTAAGCCGTGCAGACCAGCGGATGAATCCTGATCGCCTCGCCTTCGATCAGCAGAGGCTCAAACGCCTGAATCGACAAGCGGTGCAGCGTGGGAGCCCGATTAAGAAGGACCGGATGCCCTTTCGTGACTTGCTCAAGAATATCCCAGACTTCGGGAGTCTGGCGATCGATCATCTTTTTTGCGCTCCGAACCGTATGCACATAGCCGCGCTCTTTGAGTACGCGAATGATGAAAGGCTCGAACAACACAAGCGCCATTTTCTTCGGCAGCCCGCACTGGTGCAGTTTCAACTCGGGCCCGATCACAATGACCGAACGGCCAGAATAATCCACGCGCTTGCCGAGCAAGTTTTGACGGAATCGCCCGCCTTTACCCTTGAGCATGTCGGAAAGGGACTTGAGAGGACGGTTTCCGGCACCGGTCACCGCGCGTCCGTGGCGACCGTTGTCAAAGAGCGCATCGACAGCTTCCTGAAGCATGCGCTTCTCGTTCCGAATGATCACATCGGGCGTCTTGAGCTGCAGGAGGTTCCGCAAACGGTTGTTACGGTTGATCACCCTGCGGTAGAGGTCATTCAGGTCAGAGGTCGCAAAGCGGCCGCCCTCCAGCGGAACCAATGGACGCAAATCCGGCGGAATGACTGGAAGAACCTCTAAAACCATCCACTCGGGGCGTGTCTTGCTGGATGCAAACCCCTGAACGAGTTTGAGCCGCTTCGCGAGCTTCTTTCGGATCTGCTTCGAGCGGGTCGCGCCCATGGCTTCCTCAAGCTCTTTTTGAAGCTCACTCAGGTCTGCAAGCGAAAGAAGCTTGCGAATTGCTTCCGCGCCCATGCCCGCTTCAAAATTCCCCTCACCGTAAGCGTCCAGAGCATCCCGGTACTCGTTTTCAGTCAACAGTTGGCCTTTCTCAAGGGGGGTCTGTCCGGGATCGATGACAAGATAATCTTCGTAATAGATCACGCGCTCGAGTTGGCGACCCGACATGTCCAACATCAGACCGATCCGCGAAGGCATGCACTTGTAAAACCAAATATGCGTGACAGGAACCGACAGCTCGATGTGGCCCATCCGCTCGCGCCGCACGCGCGCGAGGGTCACTTCAACCCCGCAACGATCGCAGATGACACCCTTGTGCTTGATCCTCTTGTACTTTCCGCACGAGCACTCCCAATCCCGGGTAGGCCCGAATATGCGCTCGCAAAACAGGCCGCCTTTCTCGGGCTTGAAAGTGCGGTAGTTGATGGTTTCTGGATTCTTAACCTCGCCGTGGCTCCAAGAGCGCATCACGTCGGGAGCGGCTACGGTGATGCCAACATTATCAAAGCCAAGAGGACGGTCCTCACCAACTAGTTCGCGAAAGGAAGGAGTATTGTCGATCATACGGAGAAACGGATTAGGAGCCTGATCACTGAACCGTCCGGCCATTCTAGGTCCGGACGGTCATCGGTTTTTGGTTTTTAGAGACTGACTTCGGGCAGGATCGGCAAAGGAGCCACCGGCCCGGTGTTGCTGCGGCCGCCGACCTTCACGTCGAGGCCGAGCGACTGCATTTCCTTGATCAAAACGTTGAAGGATTCGGGCGTTCCAGCCTCCAGGGAGTTGTCGCCCTTGACGATCGCTTCGTAAATCCGAGTCCGTCCTTGGACGTCGTCGGATTTCACGGTCAACAACTCTTGGAGAGTGTACGCAGCGCCATAGGCCTCCAGCGCCCACACCTCCATCTCCCCGAAGCGCTGCCCACCGTACTGAGCCTTCCCGCCCAAAGGTTGCTGCGTCACCAACGAATACGGTCCAACCGCACGAGCGTGGATCTTATCCGCCACCAAATGCCCGAGCTTGAGCATATAGATATATCCGACCACGATCTGCTGATCGAAGGCATCACCGGTGCGGCCATCGTAGACGGTGGCTTTTCCGGTATCCGTCACCCAAGTGAACCCCTCTTTTTTCTGGGCCTGCTTGAGATAATCGAAGATCTGCTCTTCTTTGATTCCGTCGAACACCGGCGTTGCAACCTTGAACCCAAGCGCCTTTGCGGCGACGCCAAGATGGGTCTCAAGAACCTGTCCAACGTTCATGCGAGAAGGAACTCCAAGCGGATTCAATACAATGTCAACAGGCGTTCCATCGGATAGGAAGGGCATATCCTCCTCGGGAACAATCCGAGCAACTACACCCTTGTTTCCATGGCGTCCCGCCATCTTGTCGCCGACTGAAAGCTTACGCTTTGATGCGATATAAACTTTCACCTGCTTGATGATGCCGGGATCGATGTCATCGCCGCTCTCGAGCTTGTCCATCGAGTTTTCGTGCTCGTTCTCGAGTTCTTGGAAACGCGGTTCAAACTGTCCAATGATTTCGCGGATCTTGTTGCGGATCGGTGAAGGATCGATATCCACATGATCATAAACCTGCGCGAGTTTGCGCAACAGTGTCTTCGTGATCTTGCGATTCGCCGGGATGATGATCTCTCCGGTTTGAGCGTTCACGACATCAAGCGGGATCTTCTCACCGAGAAGAATATTCGCGAGGGCTTCGGTCAACTGCTCGTTGAGTTCTTCCTTCTTCTTCAGGTAGATCTCCTCGGCCTCTTTCTGCTGCCGTTTGGATTCGCCTGCACTCAGTTTCATCCGAGTGACCTCCTTGCGACTGGACACCTTGACATCCATCACGATTCCGTAGGTGCCGGAGGGCACAGTCAGGGAGGTGTCCTTAACATCGGCGGCTTTCTCACCGAAGATGGCGCGCAGCAACCGCTCTTCAGGAGCAAGCTCGGTTTCACTCTTCGGCGTGATTTTTCCAACGAGAATATCGCCAGGCCGTATCTCAGCGCCGATTCGCACGACTCCGTCCGGTCCAAGATTACGCAAAGCCTCTTCGGAAACGTTCGGGATATCCCGAGTGATTTCTTCCGGCCCGAGTTTTGTATCGCGCGCACCGATTTCGAACTCGTCGATATGGATGGAGGTATAGATGTCCTCCTTCACAACCTTCTCGGAAATCGTGATCGCGTCTTCAAAGTTGTAACCATTCCACGGCATGAACGCGACGAGCACGTTGCGCCCAAGCGCTAGCTCGCCGTTCTCGCAGTTTGGTCCGTCTGCAATTACCTGACCCTTCTTGATTGAATCACCTTTCTTGACGATTGGGCGCTGATTCACGCAAGTGCCGGCATTCGAACGCATGAACTTCCGAAGCTCATAGATGCAGAGTCCCTCGTCGGGAGCATGCCGAAGCTTCTTTTTCGCGTCAGGCATCTCACCGTCCTGCGTGACGATGATCTGATCCGCGGAAACGCTCGCGACCTTGCCTGCGCCCTCGCTGACAATCACCGCGCGGGAATCACGGGCAACCTTTCCTTCCATTCCTGTGCCTACAAGCGGGGATTCAGAAACCAGAAGTGGCACCCCCTGGCGCTGCATGTTTGAACCCATCAGCGCTCGGTTCGCATCATCGTGCTCCAGGAACGGGATCAGCGATGCTGCTACAGAGACCAACTGCTTTGGTGAAATGTCCATGTAATGGACCTTGTCGGGTTCAACCTCAAGGAAGTCGCCCCCGGAACGGACGGCTACTTTATCCGACAAAAACTTGCCGTTCTCGTCGCATTTCACATTGGCCTGCGCCACCAAGAAGTTCTCCTCCTGATCACCGGTGAGATACTCAATCTTGTCCGTTACGCGCCCATTAGAGACTTTACGGTAAGGGGTTTCAATGAAACCGAAGTCATTGATCCGCGCGTAAGTCGACATTGACGAAATCAAACCGATATTCGGACCTTCAGGCGTCTCAATCGGGCAAATTCGGCCGTAATGAGAGGGGTGAACATCGCGAACTTCAAATCCCGCGCGATCGCGGCTCAAGCCGCCTGGCCCTAGTGCCGACAAACGACGTTTGTGGGTCAACTCGGCGAGCGGGTTGGTTTGATCCATGAACTGGCTCAACTGCGAACGTCCGAAGAAGTCACGAATCACCGCTGAAAGCGCTTTGGGATTGATGAGCTTCTGGGGCGTCATTCCATCGACATTCACGTCGAACAAAGTCATGCGCTCCTTGACCAGGCGCTTGGTGCGTTCGAGACCAACACGGCACTGATTCGTGAGCAATTCGCCAACCGTGCGGACACGGCGAGAACCGAGATGGTCAATATCGTCAAGACGCCCCTCACCCATCCTCAGGCTGATGAGATACTTCATCGCGCCCACAAAATCATCCTTGGTCAAAACCCTTTCCTCCGAATCAACATTGATCCCAAGTTTGGAATTGATCTTGTGACGACCCACCCGGCCAAGATTGTACTTCTCCGGATCGAAGAAGAGCCTCTTCAACAATCCCCTCGCATTCGGAACCGTCGGCGGATCGCCGGGACGCAGACGCCGGTAGATCTCTTTCAGCGCCTCCTCCTCGGTATGAACCGGATCCTTCTTGAGTGCTTTGATGATCGTATCGTCCCCCTTGAGGTCGACCACTTTCACGGTCTTTACGCCAAGCGCGAGAATCTGGCCCACTGTCGCCTTGGTCAACGGCTCGAAAGCCCGCGCAACAGTCACCTCGCCGTCGAGGACATCGGACACAAGCACCTTCGTTGCAATCTCTTCTTCGTCCAAGGAACCACTGAGCTTGAGGGTCTCCAAATCGTAGAAGAGTTGGATAATTTCTTCATCGGTGCTGAATCCCAGCGCGCGCAGGAGAGTCGTCGCAAGAAATTTGCGGCGCCGCTTGCGGCGATCCAGATAAACGTACAGCAAATCGTTGGTATCGTACTGCACTTCCAACCATGACCCCCGGTCGGGGATGATCCGGAAGGAATACAGCACCTTCCCGTTGAGATGGATCGATGACTCAAAGGCGATTCCGGGCGAGCGATGCAACTGCGAAACGACAACGCGCTCCGCGCCGTTGATCACGAAAGTGCCTTGGAGCGTCATGAGCGGGATCTCACCCATGTAAACCTTCTCTTCCTTGGTGCCGCGCTCCTCTTTCAAAGAAAAAGTCACGTAGAGCGGGGCTGAAAAAGTCTGCCCCTCGCGCATGCACTCGCGGACGGACATTTTTGGCTCACCGATCTCGAATGACTCGAAATCTAAAACCACTTTTTCATCATAGCTCGGGATCGGGAATATTCCCCCGAATACAGACTGCAATCCCACGTCCTTCCGCTTGGAAAGCGGCACGTCTTTTTGCAGGAATTCCACGTAGGAATTCAGCTGGATTTCAATGAGGTTTGGAGGCTCGGCGCCTTCCTTGATTTTTCCGAAGTTGATGCGCTCAGACATGTGTTTTTTCGGTGTGTGCAGGGCTATGGACAGAAACCGCAGAAGCGCGCGCAATGGAGTGACGCAGCTGAAATTGCTGCGATGTTTTGCGCGCGACTCTGCGTTGAACTATGGGATCCTCAGTTACGGAAAGTTGAGTGCCTTTGGAACAATCACACGCCCGGCGGAATCTGACCGCCGGACGCGTGCGTCGATGCAGGAGACGGAAGGCACCGGTCCCCTGCGCCGTTGATTACTTGATCTCGACCTTGGCGCCAGCTGCTTCGACCTTCTTCTTGATGTCTTCAGCTTCTTCCTTGGTGACACCTTCCTTGAGTGCTTTCGGCGCGCCCTCAACGAGAGCCTTTGCCTCGGCGAGCCCCAATCCAGCAACAGCTGCACGGACTTCCTTAATGACGCCGATCTTATTCGCTCCAGCTTCCTTGAGGATTACATCGAAGGAGGTCTTTTCTTCGACAGGCGCGGCGGCGGCACCGCCTGCTGCAGGAGCGGCGACGGCAACGGGAGCTGCGGCGCTGACGCCCCACTTCTCTTCGAGTTGTTTTACGAGATCAGCCACTTCGAGGACGGTCAGTCCGCTCAGTTGCTCAACGAGTGCATGTGTATCTGCCATATGTTTTTGCTGGTATCGTCGCCACCCAGAGCTCTGGGAAAATTAAGGGGAAGGGCTCTTCCCCCGACAAGGAACCAAGTTTTGTTGTTTTTTTGGTTTAATGTGAAAACCCAAGCTGGGTTTCCGAGGTTTTCTCCGGCTGGCACCGGAAAAAGGAGTTTCATTGGGCACAGCGCCAGAAGCTGCACCTGTGTTTGAACAATCTAGGCAGCAGAGGCCTGATCTGCCTTAGCCTTCAGCACGCGGGCCAAGGACGAAGCGGGCTCGTTCAACACGCGCACCAACTTCGAGGCTGGCGCCTGAAGAACCCCGAGCAATGTCGCGAGCAAGACCTCGCGAGACGGCAAGTCTGCAATCGCATTGATCTGCTCACCCGACACCGCCAGTTTGTCAACAATCCCAGCGCGGACCGTAAGTTTCTTCGCTTCAGCGGAAAAAGTCTTCACGACCTTAGCGGCGGCAGCAACATCCTTGTCGCCGATCACGATCGCCGTCTGGCCGCGCAATCCGGGAACCTCAGGCAGGCCGGCAGTTTCCAAGCCTTTGCGAAGAAAGGTGTTCTTCACTACGTGGCAGCTCGCCCCAACCCCGCTCAGGCGGTTGCGGAGCTCTGAGAACTGATCCACCTTCAGCCCCGTATAATCCGCTACGAAAAGAAACGGAGAGGAATTCAGCCGATTGACAATGTCTTCAACGATAGTTGCTTTAGCAGGATGCATGGTCGGTTTTCCTCCTTAGAATTTCAAGAATGGCGCGACGTCCACCCGAACGCCGGGAGACATCGTGGCGGAAACGGTAAGATTCTCGATGAATCGGCCCTTCGCGGACGCAGGACGCGCCTTGATCACCGCATCAATCACGGCAGCTCCGTTTTCCAAGAGCTGCTCCGTTGCGAAAGAAAATTTGCCAACCGGCACCGCGATGTTCGCGTTCTTATCCAGCTTGAACTCGACGCGGCCGGCTTTGACTTCTTTCACCGCCGTAGCCGTGTCATCCGTCACAGTTCCCGTCTTCGGATTAGGCATCAGTCCTCTGGGCCCCAGCACTTTACCAAGTTTCCTAACCTCTGCCATACAAGCGGGCGTGGAAATCGCCACATCAAAGTCTTGGAAACCACCGACACACTTGTCGATCATGTCTTTGTACCCCACAAACTCCGCTCCGGCGGCGCGAGCAGCGTCGGCCGCATTGCCTTCGGCAAACACCAAGACCCGGACCTTCTTTCCCGAACCGTGAGGCAGCGGACATGTGCCGCGAACCATTTGATCGGACTGGCGGGGGTCGACACCCAATCGGAACGAGAGAGTGACCGTCTGGTCGAACTTCGGTGTGGGCATGGACTTAAGGGCAGTTAGAGCCTCGGTCCAAGGGTAGGCGCGCTGGACAACCACCCTCTCGGCGGCGGCGCGGTAACGTTTTGATCGCTTGATAGCCATAATTTTATGCAGTGCAATCGAGCGGTCTTCAACGAACACCTGCTCTCCTGCGGATTCGGTTTTTTGAGGGGCTAGCGAGGATGCCTTAGAGACCCGTGTTTGCAATCGTTTTTTTGAGACTTTTTCAAAAAAAAATTTGTTTTGGCATGAAATCCAGCGCTACAGGGCAACCCTGAAGCGGATCAACCCGAGTGCCTCCCGAGTCCACCGCGCCGGCGAAAAACCACGCAAAACACAGGAGGTGGCGGGACAACCGGGTGAAACGGCAGCCCAGACGCAATTGAAAGATTAAGCTGAAAAGCTTTCGCCGCAGGAGCAATGGGCCACGGCATTCGGATTTGTGACTTTAAAGCCGCCCTTTTGGAGTTCGTCGGAAAAGTCCAAAAGCGAACCGCTCACAAACAAAGCGCTCTTCGGGTCAACCACCACGCGAACACCCGCGCTTTCCACCATAATATCCCGCGCCACAGGACCATCCACCAGGTCCATCTTGTACTGCAAACCCGAGCACCCCCCCCCGATTACTGCAACCCTGAGAGCACCCCCCGGCCGCCCCTGCCGAGTCAAAAGTGTGTTCAGCTTCACCGACGCCGCATCCGTCACTTTGATGAGCTTTTCGTTGCCGATTTTGTAGGGAAGCGTAGTGGGCGTCGTCATAAAATCGCAAATAGTTAGCAAAACAAACCGGCAATCTGGGACTGCATCTCAAAAGCCTTTGCCCTCGGGTCCGGCGCCTGCCTGATCGGACGCCCCACAACCACATGGTCTGCGCCCGAGAGAAAAGCCTGTTCCAAAGTCATGGTCCGCTTCTGATCGTCAACGACCCGGTTTTCAACCGGGCGGATCCCCGGCGTCACAATCAGGAGTTTCTCACCCAAATCACCCCTCAGCCTCGCGGCCTCCATCCCGCTGGAGATGACTCCATCGCAACCAATCTGAAGCGCCCTCTTTGCCCTGGAAAAGACCAACTCCTCAACGTCGCACGAGAAGCCTAGGTCATCCAGATCCCCGCGGTCCAATGACGTGAGCACAGTCACCGCCAACACCTTCATCGCGCCCTTCGCCTGCACCGCCCCCTCCAAAATCGACTGACTCCCGTGAACCGTGCAACACTCGACACCCCGCCTCGATAAATTCGCCACCGCGTTTTTCACAGTCTCAGGAACATCAAAAAACTTGAGATCAACGAATATCTTCTTGCCGCGCTGCTGGAGACGCTCGACCAGAGACCAGTAGCCCTCAGACATAAAAAGCTGAAATCCAAGTTTATAAAACGAAACCGACTCCCCCAGCTTGTCCACCCATTCCAGCGCGTCGTCGGCGGTGGGCAAATCTAGGGCGAAGATCAGACGATCCGCTGGAGCGATTGCTTTTCGGGAAAGAAGACTTTGATCGGGCATTCCTCAAGTATCCCGCCCGAGGTCACCAGATGCCAAGCGAAGACTTCTGTTTTAAGCGAGTACGGAGTCGAGGATAGTTTGCAGCCGTAACCGCAACGTGTCGCTCCTCTATTAAAGCTACCGCAACAGCACGTCTGCGCCGTCGTGTTCTGTGCACGAGCGCCTCGTCAGGTGTTGCTGTCGCGCGAACAAGATTCTGGGCGTTATCAAAAACGCGGTCACCGCGTTGGCAGGGCGCGCGGCTGCAACTTTCGTTTTTTACACCCCTATCGCAGTTCTCCTGTCCGTAAAGGAAATTGACTGTTCGGACCAATCGGCAGGGTCTCCAGTCAAATCACGAAAGCACTGCCGGAAGTCAGCGTTTTAAAAAAATGAACACACTAACAAAATGGAATCCATTCAGAAAGGGCACAGAGATTGAAACTCTGCGGCCGGCGGCAAGATTTACGGGAATCGAGGAAATGGAGGACTTGCTCAGGAGCATGCAGCGCACATTTTCAATGTGGCCGTCCAAAGAGGCCGAGCCGGTCACGTCCGCACAATGGTCACCCTCAGTTGACATCAGTGAGGACGATAAAGAATTTGTGCTCAAAGCAGAGCTTCCCGACGTTCCCAAGCAGGACATCGAGGTCAAAGTGGAAAACGGCACACTTTCGATCAAAGGGGAGCGAAAATTTGAAAAGATCGAGGAGGGCATGACTTTCCACCGGATGGAGAGGGCCTTCGGGCGATTCGAGCGGACTTTCACGATTCCGCCGGATGCCGACAAGGGCGGGATTTTCTCCGAATACAAAGGCGGAATCCTGACGGTGCATCTGCCGAAAAGTCCGGAATCCAAGAAGTCTGCCCACCGGGTCGAAATCCGATAGGGGAAACAGGGGTGAGGGGCGCCGCGCAACCCTGCCGCCCCATTGACTTTCGGACATATTGTCCGAGGTTCGGCATGGGGCCTGCTTCCGCGCAGGCTCCATGTGCAAAGCCCGAGCCGTTTGATCAAAGACGGGACGGCCTGCGGGATCATCCTATCAAATGCCGACTGCAACGCTCGAAACTCCACCCCCAGAGCAGCTGCAAGGTGAAAAACTCCTCTTTGCCGAAGTCCAAGTGTGGCTCGGCAAAGACTGCCTGCGCGTTTTTAAAATTCCTCCGGGCGAATATATCATCGGCGCCGATCCGAGCTGTCACATCGTGCTGGAGGCGGAAAACGTCGCCCGAATGCATGCCAAGCTCACATTTTCGGGTCACCGGCTGGTTGTAGAATCCATCGACACAGGTGCAGAGATATTCATCGGTGGACAGACTGTTTCATTGCCGACACCCATCCAAACTGGGACTGAAGTTCACGTGGGTGACGCCCGCCTTTTCATGCAGTTTGAGCCTGAGACGCTGCAGCAAATCTCCTCAGCGCTCGCAGATCCCGCGCTTGGACTGGAGCTCATCCATCGAGAGCTCTCAGGCGATCCAATCAGAGTGACAGGCACGGTTGCGGAGGGGGGGATGGGATTGGTTTTGCAGGCGACCGACCAGCATATTCGGCGGAGCGTAGCCATGAAGGTGCTGCGGCCCGGGTTCGAATACGCCTCTGACAAGCTGATGAGATTTGTGAGTGAAGCGCAGCTCACAGGCCAGCTGGAACACCCCAACATCATCCCAGTGTACCATCTGGGCATTTCGCCTGCAGGACAGACGTTTTACACGATGAAGTACGTCCGAGGACAGAACCTCGAGGAGATCATCGCGGGACTCAGGCAGAGAGACGCGGACACACTGAAAAACTATCCCCTATCCGCGCTACTCACGGTATTTCAAAAAGTATGCGATGCGATCGCCTTCGCGCACTCGAAAGGGATCGTGCATCGCGACCTGAAACCCTCCAACATCATGGTCGCGGCTTACGGCGAGGTCCTCGTGATGGACTGGGGTTTGGCAAAGCGGATCGCGAGCACCGAAATTTCGGAATCCGCGAACTCCGACGCAATCAACTTGGATGCTCAAATCGACGCTGACTCATCCCGTGGGTTTCATACTCTGGATGGTGCCGTTGTGGGAACCCCTCCATACCTATCCCCAGAACAGGCAATCGGATCTCCAGACGTGGGGCCCGCTGCGGACATTTATGTTTTGGGGATGATTCTGTACTCGATTCTTGCGCTTCGTCCCCCGGTATTTTTGACCAGCGCTGCGCAGGTCATTCAAATGATAAGCGAGAACAGCACGATCCCGCTCCGCGCCATGACTCGGCTCGCCGCGCCGGATGGCACCGCAGCCCCAGAACTGCTGCACTGCCCCGGAAACCGCCTCCCGGAAGGTTTGATTGCCATCGTGGAGAAGGCGATGGCTTTTGAAGTCAAGGACCGCTACCGCACCGTTGAGGAACTCCAAGCGGACATCAATTCGTTCCAGCATGGATATGCTCCGAAAGCTGAGCAGGCTGGGTTTTTTAGGCAGCTTCAACTGCTCATCGGCCGAAGAAAAAGAGAAGCGATTCTGATTGGCACCTTCTTTCTGCTCTCCCAAGTTGTCTTGGCGTTTTTTCTTGGTCGTCTGGCAAAGGATCGAAAACAACTTCGGACAAGCCAAGACGCGCTTGCTAAAAGCAACACCGAGTTACGGGAGTCTTACGATCACTTGGAGCAGATCGTTTTTCAGCTCAGAAGCGCGGCAGAACGCAATTACCAGGATGCTCTCGCCCTTTTGAAGTCCAAGCAGCCAACCGGCGCCCTTGAACAAATCAACCTTGCGATCATCGCGGCTCCAGATCGATCCAAGCAGCGCGCATGCTACTTGATCGTCCGCGCTCATGCGCGGACAGCTCTCGGGTTTTTAAAGGAGGCGCTCGAAGATTACCATGAAGCGGCCGACATCCTTCCGGGACTACTTCCGATCGATCAAATCCAACTGGACATCGCACAAACCATGGAAGACGGATCCCGGCCGCGGGATGGATGGACGTGGGAAAAAATCATGCCCCCTGTGACTGCCGCTGCTGCAAAACCACTCCAAAAACTTGGGCACGTTGGAAAATGAGACGCTTGCCAACGTCATACAGATGGGCGCGGTGAAAAACTGAACGCCCTAGGCAGCTTGGATCCGCGCTGGCATCGTGTAAGCTTCACACACACCACATGCCCCGAATCCCAGAGGAGACAATCCAGCAAGTCGCCAACGCCAATGACATTGTGGAAGTTATTGGCGGCTACTTTCCTTTGAAGCGAGCGGGCACCACCTACAAGGCACTTTGCCCTTTTCACCAAGAGCGTTCCCCTTCGTTCACAGTCAATCCGGCGAAGCAGATCTTCAAATGCTTTGGATGCGGGGCCGGAGGATCCGTTTTTCGGTTCGTGATGGATTACGAGCACATCGACTTCACGGCCGCCGTGAAGAAACTTGCGGAGAAAGCTGGGATCCGCATTGAGATGGACGAACTCTCTGCCGAGGACGTACAGCGCCTGGGGATGCGTAATCGCCTACTTGCGCTGCACGCAGAGGCCGCGTCATTTTTCCACCGGAACCTGCTCAGGAGCCCTCAGGCTCAAATCGCGCGCGACTACCTGCAGTCCCGGGGAATTCATGCGGAAACAGCAAAAGCCTGGCAAATCGGGTATGCCCCGGACGGCTGGAACCACTTCAGTAATTGGGCTCAGAAAGCTGGATTCTCCGCTCAAGAACTCATTGCAAGCGGACTGGTCACGCAGAGAGATTCAACAAACTCGGAATCAGAATACTACGACCGGTTCAGAGCCAGAGTAATGTTTCCGATCTGCAACGATACGGGCGAAGTAATCGCGTTTTCGGGGCGAATTTTGGAAAAGGATCCGAAGGCAGCCAAGTACGTTAATTCGCCAGAGACCCCTCTTTTTTCAAAAGGGGCCGTGCTTTTCGGCATCCATCGATCAAAACGGGCGTTGATCCAGAGCAACTCGGCCATCGTTTGCGAGGGACAAATCGACCTGATCACCGCGTTTGAATCTGGGATCCAAAACGTCATCGCCCCGCAAGGAACCGCATTCACCTCGCGTCAGGCGAGGATCCTCAAACGGTACGTGGAGGAGGTGGTTCTTTGCTTCGACTCGGATGCAGCGGGAGAGAAAGCTGCGGAGCGCTCACTCCCTTCACTTCTCGCAGAAAAGCTGGCTGTCCGGATAGTGCCGCTCCCGAAGGGCCAGGATCCGGACTCATTGATACGGAACGCCGGTCCCGAGGCTTTCCGCGAGTTGGTCCAGAACGCACGGGACTTCTTCGAGTTCCAGCTTGAGCGCGAAATCCGCAAACCGGAATTTTCGACACCCCGAGGACGCGCGGCAAGCGCGCGCAAGCTTTCAGAGTTCATGAGTCATATTTCAGATTTATTATTGCTCGAAATGCAAATACAGCAGGTGGCGACTCGGCTAGAACTATCCGCCGCCGATGTTGCCAGACTGACACGAGAAGCCGCCGCCAAAAACCGAAACGGCCGCTTGGCCGCCGAAGCGCAGTCCGACGGAGAGCTCCCAGAGAACGCGCACGCCGGAGGGCCGCCCGGATTCGAACCCATCGACCTTTTGAAAATCGATCCCAGCATGAAAATGCTAGCCATCGTGCTCTTGCATTCCTCCGAAGCGAGGGAATGGCTTCTTGCAGAAGACTGGAAAACAAAGCTCGATAGCGAACCGGACGCCGAGTTGGTTGAAACGATCCTTGAGGCGCAGCACCTTCTTCAGACAGAAGCCGGACCCCAAACTTTTCTGTCCACCGCTCCAAACTATATGGAAGCTGCTCTTGTCCAGATTCTTGAATGCAATCCCCCGCCCCACCCGCTCGCGGTTGCGCGGGATTGTCTGCAAGAGTTTGAAAAGCGGTCCATCCGCCGCAAAATCGAAGCCCTCAAGACACGTCAGAGAGATTCCAATCTCGCTTTGGAAGAAGCCTCCGGGCTGCACCAACAAATCCTTGACCTTCAAAGGCGGCTCTTTGATATTGCTCGGCCTTTTTCCCCTTTGCGGTGACCCCTCTAAGCCGCTCGAGAAGGTTCCGATTCTCTTAGAAGGTCATGCCAATCAAAATACACTCAAGCGCTTCGACAAAGGGCTCTGGAGCAATGCGACCAGCATCCCTTGGTAATGCGAAGAAAGCGACCGCCGTGAAAAAAGCGATTAAATTCAAAGCAGCCGCCCCAGCTAAAGTTCCAAGCAAAAATCCTTCAAGTATTTCAAAGCAAACAACCTCAGCTCCATCTTCATCCAAGCACTTGCCCCCTGCTAAATCTCCGGCGCGTCCCGTGCGCCCCAATACCCGACACTCTGTGACTGCCAAAGCGACCGCAAAAAAATCCTCCACGAGTAAGCCCGCATCCAAAAGCGCTCCCAACCCGAAAAGTGCCCGGACTCTGACCGGGGCACGTCGCTTGAAGTCTGGGGGATCACCCAAAAAGGTCAAAATCAAGCTGAAGATCATCCGGAAGCCGGACCAACCGAAGCCCGCAGCCAAAAAACTAGTCAAATCCAGTCACTCCGCGCCAAAAAAGACGCTGACTGCCAAGAAGAAAACCCCACCGGCTCAAATCAGGAAGGCAACGCCGAAGCCAAGCCCAAAGCCCGCCCAAAAACCGGTTCAGAAGACGACTTCAAAGCCCGCAGCAAAGCCCATATCGAAGACTGGGCCCTCGGCCGTTATCAAGACTCAGCGCTCAGCGCCACCGCTGAAAATCGACCCTAAGACCGTCGAAAAACAACTCCCGAAAACGAAAGCACCAGCTGACCTTGTAAAGGGTAAACAGGAGCCCAAAGGACCGGAGAAGTCATCGAGTTTACCGGAAGCGAAAACTGCTTCCGCCAAACCGATGCCCCCGAAGACTGCAATCCCGGCAAAGGCTGAGGCGATGAAAACCGAACTTGGCAAATCGGGCACTGCGCAGAAAGCGGCGCCCGAAAAACCCGCCAAGGGATCGACGACGGCTTCCAGCAGCGCTGCGACCAACATCCTGAGCGCTGAATTTGACGTGACGGAAAAACTGCGTGAGCTCATCCGTCTGGCAAAAGAGCAGGGATATCTGACCTTTGACGACCTAAACGAAGCGCTGCCAGACAGCCTCAACGATCCCGAGGAAATGGAGGCGATCATGAGCCGCCTGCGCGGGATGGAGATTGAAGTCATCGAGGCTTCTGATGTGGACCGGTTTAAAGACGGAAAAAAGGAGCAGGAAGACGAGGACGAGGACAAGAACGCGGACCAGCGTGCGGACATTCTCGATGACCCGGTCAGGATGTATCTGAAGCAAATGGGGCAGGTCCCATTGCTCACTCGTGAACAAGAAGTCGAAATTTCCAAACGCATTGAAGATGCCGAACTGAATGTGCTCAAGCACATCAATCGTTACGGCTTCGTCGTGCGCCTCTACTTGGACCTCGCGCAAAAACTACTGGAGGGCAAAGAACGGTTCGACCGTGTGATCCAAGACAAGAAGATCGAAAGCAGAGAGCGCTACATGAAGCTCCTGCCGAAGATGATCTCTTCTCTGGAGGAAGGTGCCAAGGATGCGGCCGAATCCTACAAGAGCTTCCTGAGTTCCGGAGGAAAAAACGTAGAGTCCAAGCCTTACTTGGAATTTAAAAAATCGCACAACCTCCTGCAGAAAAATTTCCCGAAATTTTTCTTTAAGCAGAAAGTCACGGAAGAATTCGTGCAATTGGCTGAAGAAACGGCCAAGAGCGTGAACAAGATCCGCGACTCCCGACGCAAAGGCGCGAAAGAGGCCGACATCGCGCTCAAAGCACAGCAGTTGGAAACTTGGATGGGAACGGATGAATTCTTGTCCGACTACCAAGAATTGCGACTGTGGATGCGACGAGCACTGCGCGCGAAAACCGAAATGGTCGAGGCCAACCTGCGCCTTGTGATTTCGATCGCTAAGAAATACACGAATCGCGGCCTCTCTTTCCTCGATCTCATCCAGGAAGGCAACATGGGCTTGATGAAAGCCGTCGAAAAATTTGAGTATCGGCGCGGGTACAAGTTCTCCACCTACGCAACGTGGTGGATTCGTCAGGCGATCACCCGATCAATCGCGGACCAAGCGCGGACCATCCGCATCCCCGTGCACATGATTGAGACGATCAACAAACTCATGCGGGTGCAGAAACAGCTCGTACAAGATTTTGGCCGCGAACCCACGCCGGAGGAAGTCGCCGAGGAAATTAATCTTCCGGTTGAACGGGTCAGGGCCGTCTTAAAGATGGCGCAGCAACCAATATCGCTTCAATCCCCTGTGGGAGAGAGCGATGACACAAGCTTCGGCGACTTCATCCCGGACACCACAGCGGAGGATCCTTCGGACGTGACCGCAATTGCGCTCTTGAAGGAAAAAATCAGGGATGTTCTGGAGTCGCTCACCGAGCGGGAGCGTCAGGTCTTGGAGCAACGCTTCGGTCTGGTGGATGGTTACAGCCGCACGCTTGAAGAAGTCGGCCGACAGTTCCGAGTGACCCGGGAGCGCATCCGGCAAATCGAGGCTAAAGCTCTGCGGAAAATGCGGCATCCAACACGCATCCGGCAGCTTGAGGGTTTCCTCGACGCGTCTGAGCTTTAGGTCCATGCGCCGTGCCTGGGGTAAACGGGCTAGGCGGCAAAGGCCTGGAGTTGGTAAAAAAGCCATTCCTCGTAACTTTTGCCGAGCTCTCGTGTTAGTTTAAGCAGGAGGAACCCATGCAACCTGATTCCAAGCCGGACTCGAATGAAGAAACTGAAGCGCTTACCGACGCACTCCAGTCCATTCTTCTTCGTGCAGCCGAACCAAAACTTCGGGCTGACTTTGCGGAATGGGTGGTTACATCCGTTCGCCAACTAGAGCCCGAGAATAAGGCACCTCGGAAAAACATCCTCCACTGGAGTTTTTCCAAGTTTTCAGCAATCGCGGCGACTGTTGCCCTTGCCGGAATCTTAGTTTTTTTCGGGGTTGATTCGCGAAATAGTGTGCAGAACGATGACGAGGAGTGGATTGCAGCCCTAAGTGCATCGAACCTTACGTCTGCCGATCTTCCTTTGATTGCCAACTTGGATGAATTACTGGAGGCCGAAATCGCAACCCAGCTGACCTCGTCATGGCTCGATTCCGTAAATCCATGATTGCCAGATTGCTGTCGTCCGGGACCGCGACGGCTGCATTTTTATGTATCAGTCCACTGAATGGGGCCGATGGGGAGTCCAGTTCGGGCTCTCTGCTGCAGACCGAAGGTAAAAAACTCCAAGCCAAGGTCCAGACGAAGCTTGATTCGTCACAGGACGGGACAATCGGAACCCAGGAACCGGCAAGCAGCGACGTGGCTCCACAGAGGAGTGAAAAAATCAAAGGGCTAAAAAGTCCCGAGCAAGAGCACCTGTTGCGTACCATCCGCACGCTCCCTCCCGAAAAAAAGAAGCAGCTTTTGGAGAATCTAAAAGCGTGGCAAACACTTTCAGATGATCAAAAGCAGGCCTTAAGGGACAGGGATGGGCAACTACGCAAGCGGGCAACTGAAGAAGCTTCCGCGCATATCACCGATTCCAATCTGACGCCTGAGCAAGCTGAGCAATTCCAAAAGCGGTACTTGGAAGAACGCCGCAAGGTGGAGACCTCCTTGAAACAAGAACTGGAATCGCGAAGAAAGACTGAACTCGAGCAGATTGCGCAGCGCCTCCGAAAGGAGATCCAGTCTCCGGACAACGACAAAAAACCCTGATTCACGGGCTTTTACAAAGCGGAGTACCGCAAATTCCCGCTTTACTCGATATCTCTTTGCGTTCGGTGTTTTTTATTGCGACTGATTCTCAATCTCACTAAGTTAGCGGGTATGCCCCCTCAGCCACCCGTGAACCTTTGCTCGGCCCGTTGCGGTGAAAAACTCCGCATCCTGTCGTTGCAGTCTGGCGTGGAAGAATGCAACAAGCTGAGAGAGATGGGCTTTTGCGAATCATCTGAAATTTGCAAAGTGATGGACGGCTCGGCGATAATTTGTACGGTGTACGGCATGAGGCTCGCAATTGGGCGCGCTCTGGGAGAAGCCGTACTCGTGGAACCTATTATGGCATGACGCCAACCCCGCTCAGCAATCTGCAACTGGGAGAAAAAGGCGTCGTATCCAGTTTCGAATTGGATTCGGAAACACGCCAGCGGCTGAGCGAAATGGGACTCACTAAAGGCGTGGAATGTATGCTCGTGCGAATCGCCCCGATGGGAGACCCCATTGAGATCATGGTGCGCGGCTACCGTCTTTCGCTCAGAAAGAGCGAGGCCGGGGGCGTTTTAATCGCCAGGAGCTAGCCCGCGCCATGGAGACAAGCCAATCAGGGTTACCCAGCAATAAAGCGCGGAGAGTTGCCATCGCCGGCAATCCGAATTGCGGTAAGTCGACGATCTTCAACGCTTTGACCGGATTGCGGCAAAAAGTGGGGAACTACCCAGGTGTCACAGTCGAGAAAAAGGAGGGCACGTGTTTTGGGACCCACGGCGAACCGATCACCATCATCGATCTTCCCGGCTGCTACAGCCTGCAAGCTCGCTCTCCAGACGAGATTGTTTCACGCGACGTGCTGCTTGGACGTCAACCCGACACCCCAGTCCCAGAGGTCATCGTGATTGTTGTCGACGCAACAAATCTTGAGCGGAACCTCTACCTTACCGCTCAGATTTTGGAACTAGGTTTACCGGTTGTTCTTGCGCTGAACATGGTGGACATGGCGGAAAAACAAGGCATCAGGCTCGACCCCTCCGCTCTGTCAGAAAAACTTAGGATCCCCGTAATTCCAACCGTCGCCACCGCCGCGGTCGGCCTCATCACACTCAAACAAACGATTTCCGGAAAGCTCCCTCAAGCCTCAATCTCCCGCGCACCACAGCATGAGGCCGTTGAAAGAGAGGCAGGCTCGCTCGCATCGCTCTTGAATGTACCCGATCGTGCCAAAAGAGCTGAAGCCTTACTCCTTCTGGGCTCCTCTGAAAAAGCAATATCAGCCATCGCGGATCTGCCATCGAGCACACACGCGCAAATTGCAGCCTCCCAGCAAAACATCCGAGCCGCGGGAATTGATCCGGTGGCAGACATCGTGGAAGCGCGCTACCACTGGATCAGTCAAATCGTCGCAGAGACCGTCAGAAGGACGAACAACTCGGCTGCGCGAGCCTCTGACACGCTCGACGCGGTCCTGACACATCGTTTTTTCGGCTGGCTCAGTTTCATCGGAGCGATGCTGGCCATGTTTTTTTCGATATTTTATCTGGCTCAAATTCCCATGGACTGGATTGAAGCAGGATCCAAGCTCGCCGGAGATTTTCTGCAGAGCCACATGCCGGAAGGCGACTTTCGCTCTCTGGTTGTTGACGGCATGCTCGCCGGCGTGACGGGTGTCCTGATTTTTTTGCCCCAGATTCTCATCCTGAGCCTGTTCCTCGGATTTCTAGAGGACAGCGGTTACATGGCCCGCGCGGCTTTCATGATGGACCGGCTCATGTCGAGCGTGGGGCTGCACGGTAAATCATTCATCCCAATGCTGAGCTCTTTCGCTTGCGCGATTCCGGGAATCATGGCCACGCGCACCATCGAAAACCGCAAGGATCGCTTGGTGACCATTCTGGTCGCGCCATTGATGAGTTGCTCCGCTCGGATCCCCGTCTACACGCTGCTGATCGCCGTTCTTCTCCCGGACGCGCCGGCTGGAACGAAAAGCCTTATCATGCTTTCGATGTACATGCTTGGAATTGCCGCGGCTTTCACGATGGCCTGGCTGTTTAAAAAGACGATTCTCCGGAGCGAAACCCCGTTTCTCCTAATGGAAATGCCCCCATACCGGGTTCCCTCGATAAAGGGCCTTTTCATACGCATGAAGGAGCGAGCGCTCCTTTTTCTGGAGCGGGCGGGTACGGTGATTCTGGCTCTTTCGGTGCTGCTCTGGGCGCTCACCACTTACCCAAAAACGGAAAATGCAAATGCCGCTGAAAGTGAAAAGATCGCCTTCAGCGCCGCAGGCCGGCTTGGCAAGGCAATCGAGCCTCTCATCGCCCCGCTCGGCTTCGACTGGAAGATCGGAATCGGACTGATCGGCTCGCTTGCGGCGAGGGAGGTTTTCGTGTCCACCATGAGCATTGTCTACAACGTGGAGTCATCCGACTCGCGAGACTCAATCGAACCGTTGAAGGATACAATGCGGGCTGAACGCCATGCGGACCACCGCCCAGTTTACTCGCCGCTTGTGTGCATCGGGTTGATGGTTTTCTACGTCTTAGCCATGCAGTGCGTGAGCACTCTGGCAGTCGTGCGAAGAGAGACAAACTCGCTGACATGGCCGGCCTTCCAGTTCATCTACATGTCCGCGCTCGCGTGGGTGGCATCATTCGTCGTCTACCAAGGCGGGCGCTTGCTTGGGTTGCAGTGATCCACCGCTCGATCAATCAGCATTCAAGGGTTACCCAACATGAATAAAGCCACCGATCTCGCTTTGGTTACGGTGACCGTGGTTGGCGCTATACTGACTCTCTTGATGCGCAAAACGCGGTTACTACGAAACACAACCAAGGGGAAAACGGAGTGCAACAACAACTGCGGCTGCGCAAAATACTCTCCGCCTCCAATTGGCGAACTCCGCCAGTTGGAATCCTCAGGTGAAAAAAATCCACCAACGGGAATTTAGAAAGGGATATCGTCGCCCTCGACATCCAGATCCGGATCAGCCGGGCGTTTGGACTGAGCCGGGGCACCCGCGGATCTTTGGGGAGGCCGCTGCGACTGGCGTGGCGCGCCGTCTTCTCCATCCGCACCGCCGCTGCCACCATCTCGGGAACCCAACAACTGCATCGCCTCGCCAACCACGCGCATCTTGGAACGCTTCTGTCCCGTTTGCTTATCGTCCCACGTATCCAGCTTTAGCCGCCCCTCGATGTACACCGGCCGTCCCTTGCGGAGATACTCGCCTGCGATCTCAGCCTGCCTGCCCCACAATTCCACGTCTACATAGGTGGTCTCCTCGCGCTTTTCGCCGGCATCCGTGGAGTAAACGCGGTTAATTGCCAAAGCCAGATCTGCAACCGCTGTTCCCTTGGGCGTGTATTTCACCTCGGGATCCCTGGTGAGGTTCCCCATGATCATCACTTTGTTTAGGTTAGGCATAATGCTGAATTAGCTGGTTTTTGAATCTGCAGAAAATCTGAATCCGAAAAATTCCGATGCACCCCTCGTCTGACCCCACGCGAAATCATTCTCCAAGTGTGACTACCATTAGCGCCCCGTATGCGCTTTTATGAAGAGACTACTTACCAGTGGCGACCAAGCAGCATCGCCGCCGCGGTCACCGCATCTACGCAGCTTTGTCGCGGCCCGTTGAGAGCAAGAAGTACTGGCGATAAACGTCGGAATCCAACTTAAGCTTCGCCTGAATCCGCGCAATCGCGTCGGGTTGCGATTGAAACACGAAGTTGGCGTAGTATCCGCTGCTCAGATCGCCCGCAGCGTAGGAAAATGGACGGTTACCCATCTTTTGAACCTGCTCGATCACGGCACCTTCCTTTTTGAATTCAGCCTCGAGACGCTCGATTACTTCCTTGGCGCCGTCTTCGCTGCCCTTCACGTTCAAGATCAACATTCCTTCGTATCGCTTTTTCATCGGTAATAAAATAGGGTCGGCAAAAATGGCCTGCCTCTTTGCGAAGGTCAATTAAAAGCGTTCATTGCCTTCAACAATCCATCGGATTTCGCGCAAAGAACGGCGTCCTGCGCGCGGGCAAGGGCTTCCCCTAGGGGTTGGGTCTCCCCAGCACTGAACCGCCCCAACACGTACCCCGACGCCTCCTCCCCCTCGCACGACCCGATACCCACCCGCAAACGGGCTACCTGATCCGTCCCGAGCGATTCGAATATGGATTTGAGACCATTGTGCCCTCCCGCCGAACCGCCGGGGCGAATCCGCAGCTTCCCGAGAGGAAGAGCCATGTCGTCGGACACAACCAAAATCGCTTCAGGCGGTATTTTAAAAAACGTTGCAATCCCTGCGACCGATCTGCCGCTTAGATTCATATAAGTTTGCGGTTTGCAAAAAACCGCCCCCTCCCAAGAAGCGACGAGTGCGCTCCAAGCCGCCTCCCGACGCCATTCGGCGCGCCCGCGCATCAATCCATCCAGCACCATGAACCCTACATTGTGCCGCGTACCCTCGTACTCCTTGCCCGGATTTCCAAGCCCAACAATTAACCTGAATCCGGCAGATGCACTCATGCTCTTTGGCCGCTTTTCATTCTACTGCTAAAAGCCCCTTGCTCCCGGGTAATCACCAAGGATTCAAAAAGCAAACACCCTCCCAGCCTTTCTCAAGACTCGGGAAGGTGCTGGTTGCTCGACTTGGTCTGCGTGAAACGTGCTATTTCTTATCAGCCCCCTCCACCGGTTTCTTTTCGCGCAAAACCTCAGGCTGAGTGGGTCCCTCGGTGGCCGGTGCCGCCTCGGTCAGATTCGGGGAAGTCACGCGGAGCACCGTTACATCGCCATCGCCACGAAATGAAACGCCCGCGGGAAGCTTCAAATCACGCAGATGCACCGCATCATTCAAATTAAGGCCGCTCACATCCACAACGATGCGTTCCGGCAGATCCTTGGGCAGGCACTCCACTTCAACGCTGTGCAGCATCGTAACCAGCAACCCGCCGAAAGTCTTCACGCCGATGGATTCGCCCACAGTTTCAACAACCACGTGCGCATGCATTTTCTCGTCCGCAGCGACCGCATGAAAATCCACGTGGAGAATATCCCCGCGAACAGGGTGGTGCTGCACATTCTGGATCAGTGCTAGCTTCGAAGCGCTGCCGGAAGGCGACGCGATTTCCAATTCGACCAGAACCTGCTCGCCCGTGGCGTGTGCCAGAACATCGGAGATTTGCCGGCTCGCAAGCTGGAGGTTCATCGCTTCTTGAGTCGATCCATAAATGACGGCTGGAACCTGACCTGCCGCACGAATCTTCTTCACTGAATTACGACCCACTCCAAGGCGAGCATTGGCTGAGAGTTTAATTTGCTTTGCCATAGTCTTTGTACGTTATGCGTTCTTTTTTTTGCTGATTTCGAAAAGTGAACTGACCGACTCATCGTCATGGACCCGTTTGATCCCCTCACCGATAAGCTCTGAAATGCAGAGGGACGAAATTTTGAACCCGGGGACCTCGCGAACCGGAACACTGTTGGTCGTCAGTAATTCGCCGAGCTGTGAGCCTGCCAACCGCTCCACGCCCAGATCTGAAATCACGGCGTGACTGACGCATGCGATCACCTGGTTCGCTCCCCTGTCCTTCAAAATCTTCGCAGCGCTCACGAGCGTGCCTGCAGTCTCCGTCAAATCATCCACCAGGATCACATCCCGACCCTCGACTTCCCCGATGACGTTCATCGCCTCGGTTTCCGTGGCACTCTTGCGACGCTTTGCCACGATCGCCAACCCAGCGTCGAGAGTCTGCGCATAGGCCGAGGCCATTTTCAAACCGCCGACGTCCGGGGAAACCACCACAAGATCCTTGAAGCTTCGCTTGTGAAGCTCCCGCACGATCACCGGCGCTGCGTACAAATGGTCCACCGGAATGTCGAAAAACCCGGCGACCTGCTGGGCATGCAGATCCATCGTCAACACGCGGCTCACCCCCGCTGCCGTGAGAAGGTTGGCAATGAGCTTCGCCGTGATGGGCACCCGAGGCTGATCCTTCCTGTCCTGTCTCGCGTACCCGAAAAATGGAATGACCGCCGTGATCCGAGCCGCGCTGGCACGCCTGACGGCATCAACCATGATCAACAACTCCATCAAATTCTGGTTCGTAGGAGGACAAGTGGGCTGAACGATGAAGACATCCCGTCCACGAATATTCTCGTTGATCTTCACGAAAGTCTCTCCATCGGGAAATGAAGTGACCGTCGCATCCCCAAGAGGCACACCGATGTATGCGCAAATCCGCTCAGCCAGAACTCGGTGAGCCGAGCCGGTGAGGATCTTCATTTCTGTGGGTGCGCGAAACATAACCGCCTTAAAGAGGGGGGGCAAGAGACTAGGAATCCAAGGCCGAAACACAAACCCAAAAATCAACCCGCCCAGAAGGACAGGCAAAATCGCCCGGAATTTTTCAGCGCCTCGAGTTGCCCGAAACCCCTTCCTCAAACTCAGCGGTGCGCAATCCCCACACCATGAACATGACACCGATGAGCAATAAAAACAGCGAAAGAAAAACCCCTCGCGGCATACCGAAATTGAAGTCATCCGGCTCCCTAAACTGCTCTCCCACAATTCTCAACACCCCGTATAAAAGGAAAAACGAACCTGTCAACACCCCGCGGGGCACGCTCATCTTGGTGCGCATCACCCACAGGACAAAAAACAAAAGCACCCCCTCCAGAAACCCCTCGTAAATCTGAGAGGGATGCCTCGGCGTCAGGATCTGCCTCAGGACTGGCTCGTAAGCTCGTCCCGACTCAAGCCCTTTGCGCCAAACGTCTAGAACCGTCTCAACCGGAGTTGCCGCCAAAGGAGTTCCCTCCAACAGGCCGGGCCGGTCCCGCAACTCCGAGGGAAACAGCACAGCCCAAGGCACGCTGGAAGGCCTTCCATAGAGCTCCCCGTTGATGAAGTTCGCCATCCGCACCAAAAACAACCCCAGCGGAGCAGAAACCACAAGACTGTCTCCGATTCCCGTCCATGAGACACCATGGCGACGCGAGTAATAAAACGTGTAAAGCACCAACCCGAGGATGCCTCCATGGCTGGCCATTCCACCCTCCCATACCCGCAGCGCTGAAGCGGGACTCTCCATCAGCCGCGAAAAATCGTACAACAGCATGTACCCCAAGCGTCCCCCGAGGAGGACCCCAAATACGGCCCCCCAGGTGATGAAGTCCTGCACGGCGCCCGGCGCAATCGGGTTCAGCCTCCGCTCCGAAAGCGATTGGTAGATCCTTTGCCCGCCAAGAAACGCCAGCACGTAAGACAACCCATACCAGCGAATCCCAACACCCTCAGAGATCTCCCACAGAAACGGGCTGATCTGGTGCAGGTAAAAGTGGTCACCCATGATCAAAAGCCCGCTTGGAAAAACTGGTTCCTTTGAACTCGGACGCGGAGATAAATCCTCGTTTTTTCGGCAGACGGCCGAGAGGCGTCAGTCTTTCAACTCCTGCCCCGACTGGGCGTCGACGATCGTGAAGCGCTCGTGATGGAAAGTTGCGTCCGACCTGAAGGTCATCCGTCCTTCGTACTTGCGCTCAATTTCGATCAGGAGCTCTTCATCCTCACTGCGAAGCCGCTGCAGGACGTGCGGATTCACCGTGATCTTCAGCTCATGAACATCCGGATGCTTCCTAAGAACCCGATGCAAAGAACGCTGCAGCTCAACGCTCATCGTCATGGCGCTCTTAACTTTACCACGCCCGTTGCAATACGGGCAGGACTCGTACACGGAGCCCGAAATTGATTCCTGCGCACGCTGCCTCGTCATCTCCATGAGGCCCAGGGGAGAGATGGGCAGCACATGGGTTTTCGCCTTGTCACGCTTCAGGCGGTCTTTCATTCGTTGGTAAACCAACTGCTGGTCCTTCCGGCTCTTCATGTCGATGAAATCCCCGATGATCAACCCTCCGATATTTCGGAGACGCATCTGCCGGGCCATCTCATCAGCAGCCTCCAGATTGGTTTGAAGAATTGTTTTCTCGACGTCTTTCCCTCCCTTGTTCCGGCCAGTGTTCACGTCGATGGCAATCAACGCCTCGGTTTCATCGATCACAATGTACCCGCCGCAAGGCAGCCAAACCTGCCGATGGAACGCATCATCAATCTGCTTTTGAACCCCAAAATTCTCAAAAATTGGAGCCGACCCCGAATAGTGCTGGATCCGTCCCTTGGAACGTTTGGAGATCTCTCCAACCAGCTCTCCCATTCGCTTCACCGCGGCGTCATCGTCGCAATGCACTTCGTCAATCTCATCCGTCAAAAAATCCCGCACGGTACGCTCCACCAAGTCAGGCTCTTCAAAGGCACAGACAGGAGCCGATCTCTTGTTGACCGTGTCCTCGATTTTCCTCCACTGCTCGAGGAGAAGCCCCAAGTCGCGTACAAAGTAACGGGCTCTCTGCCCTTCTCCGACAGTGCGGATGATGACTCCCATCCCCTCCGGAATATCGAGCTCTCTAAGAACCTTCCTGAGTCGATCCCGTTCCTTCGGTGACTCAATCTTGCGCGAAATCCCGCACTGATCGCTATACGGCATTAAAACCAGATAGCGGCCCGGCAATGACACGTTGGTCGTGATGCGCGGTCCCTTGGTTGAGATCGGCCCCTTGGTCACCTGAACCAACACCTCGCTGCCCACGGGGTAAATCTGGGGAATATCCTTCGCAGTGATACGGTCTTTTTTCTTGGAGCTTCCAGCACGCTCGACCTGCTCGACGCCGCTGTCGAGGGCAGCAGGCAAGGCATCCCAGAAATGAAGGAAGGCGTTCTTTTCAAAGCCGATATCGACAAACATCGCTTTCAATCCGTGTTCGATGTTCTTTACCCGGCCCTTGAAAATGGACCCGACAATGTTGCGATCCGTCTGCCGCTCAATGGAATACTCTTCGAGGACCCCGTTTTCAAGCAGGGCTACACGGCGTTCCAACTTTTCTGAGCTAATAATCAGGGTGTTCCCAGTCCGCCGCGGGGCAAGA
>JBILLT010000168.1:0-2529 GCA_044375925.1 Chthoniobacteraceae bacterium
CGACTCTGAACACCCTACGGTTTGCTCAAGTTTGTAGGAGGACTATTTTTAAATGAAGATTCCCGGATGGCTTCGAACGGTCCGAATTCTCGAGCGTAGTCCGGATAGTGGCGTGAAGCATCCCGAGGCCTGTAACGCAAATGCTTGTACGCCCATAGCCACAGCTCGGGACACTTCAAAATCCGCCTTTCAAGAATATCCCAGGTTTTTTGCGTGACTGTCTCCTCCGGTTCGTCCTCGGAAATTTCCAAGGGCTCGAGGGCCGTCACCCTGCACCTGCCGTCCGAGAGGGGATGACTAAAAACCGGCACAACCAGACTGCGGCCGCGTTTTGCGAGGATGGCGTGCATCCGCGTCGCGCAGATCTCAAGCGGTTCACCATCCCTCTGGAATGTCCGGAGGATGACTGCCGCCTGGCTCGGGTGCACCGTGAGGTCGCCAAGGAGCGCCGTGTGTTCCCCCTTGAGAGAGCGTTTCAAAAGTTTGAGGAACGCATTTTCCTGTGGGATCACGTGGTGGAAGCCCCGGCTCCTAAGCCTCACAAAAACATCCGTTAACTCTTTGTTTTTAAATGTTTCCGCCACGATGTGGACCTGCATTCCGGCGGACTCCGCCGCGATGGGCGCCCATTCCCAGCCTCCGTGATGGAAGCACACAAAAGTCACGCCGCGCCGCTCGACTCGCGAGCGCTCCAAAGCCTCTTTGAATCCGCTGACCTCGAGGTACATGTGGTAGTTCGTCCGGTTGATGCGGGGCGACCAGAACAAATCCAGCATGGTCCGGGCGAAATTTTGGTACGAGCGCATCGCGATCAGGGAGAGCTGCTTCTCCGGCAGGTCTCCGCCAAACACGGTCCGCAGGTTTTCGAGCGCGACGGACCTGCCGCGCCGGTCTACCCAGTAGCCGAGCGCCCCTGTCAGTTGGCCCAGGGCGACGCACGAGCGCCTTGAAAGCCGAGGAATCGTTTTCGCAAGAAACTCACAACCCCAAACCTCCAATTTGTATCGTCTTTGTTTCCAAGTATTCTTCACCGTCGGCGGCGGATCCTAGCAGGATGCGCCCAGAAATCTAATAAACTGCGCCTAAATGAACATCGACCGGCTTTTGCAAATCACCCGGCAAATCCTCAACTGTCCGACTGCTCCCTTTCACGAGCACAATGTTCGGGAAGAAATTCTGACGCATCTGCGAAAGCTTCCCCATGTGCGCACCAGCGTCGATGCCTTTGGCAACATCCTTGCAAGTTTTCAGCGCGGCGGAGGATCTCCCCGATGGATGCTGAGCGCTCACATGGATCATCCTGCGTACGTCGCAGGGGAGTTCATGGGCGGCGTGCCCAAGGCATTTCTTGAAAAGAACTTTCCAACCGTGGATCACGGCGGGTTTGCGGTTTGGGATCTTCCGGGCTTCGAGGTGTCTGGAGGACGCATTTTTTCCCGTGCGTGCGACGATCTGGTCGGTTGCGCTGCAATGGTCGCAACGCTGGTAAGCATCGAGGAAAGTGGGCGAGATGCATCCTTTCTTGCGGCATTCACTTGCGCGGAGGAGGTTGGGTTGCTGGGCGCCGCCTATCTCGCGAGGTCGGGTTGGATACCGCCGGATGTTGCGGTCCTTTCACTCGAAACCAGCGCGGAGAGGCCGCCGGCGAAAATGGGTGATGGGGTGATTGTGCGGGTGGGGGACAAAACTTCCGTGTTTGAACCTGCTCTTACCGAGGAGCTTTGGGATCTCGTGCGGGAAATGAATCTGCCGGGCCAGAGGTGCTTGATGAGCGGAGGAACCTGCGAGGCGACTGCCTACCAAGCGTTTGGCTGCCGCGCGGCAGCCGTGTGCGTTGCGCTGGGCAACTACCACAATTGCACGGCCGATGGGGGCATAGGCGCCGAGTACGTTTCGGTGGCGGACGTCGAAGCGCTGACATCGCTTTGCATAGCGGTCGCGGGGGCGGGCGGGAGCGCTCAGAAGAACTCAATCCGTGAGCGGCTCGATTCAGATCTGGATAAGGCGCTTGCGAAGTGGTTTCGGACGTGAGAACGGGTGAATGAAATAATTCCGTTACGGATGCTTGACGGTTGTTTTTGGGCAAGTATGGTTCGCGGCCCGATTGGATCCGGCCATTGCGGCTGGAATGGATCGGGGCGCGCTGTCGATAGCGCGGGGTTGGCAGGAGAGTTGCGGATTTCCGTTGATCCCAGTGATGATCGGAGGTTTGCGCAGACCCGGTGGAAGCCGGGCAGAGTGCGCCGAAAAAAGTTTGGCGTGCGATGCGAAAGTGGGTTGACCGGTGCCGGAAGTCTGGTATGGTCCCCAACCCGCCGCGAATGGCGGCCTTGTTCTTTGATAGTTTGGTTCCAACTCGGGATGAAAGCCCGGCGCGAAAAACGCCGGAAGAAAATCCTGTTAAGGAATGGCTTTGATAGTGGGAAAGCAAAAATTGAATTGTGCGTTATACGTCAAGATATTTGGGTTAATACAAAAGTTAACTTGACCGGTCTGGACAGACGAAAGCCCGTGAGGCCGTAGTTTGCC
>JBILLT010000215.1:0-10601 GCA_044375925.1 Chthoniobacteraceae bacterium
GAATCGATCAGGAAGTGAAGTGTCGGTTTGAAATCGCGCCGGACTGTGTGCCGGGTGAGCACAGGTTTCGTCTTCGGACAGCCACCCAGCTTAGCTCGCTCGCCACGTTTCACGTGTCGCCTTTTTCGGTGCTCGACGAGGAGGAGGTGCAGGCCAACTCCAACGACACACCGGCAACCGCGCTGTCCGTTCCGCTGAATGTGACCGTCCGCGGGGTCGCGGGTAACAGCTCGAAAGGTGACGTGGATGTGTATCGGGTGCCGGCCCGCGCTGGCGACCGTTTGTCGGTGGAAGTGGACTGCGCCCGCATCGCGGATGTCCACTATGGCGATGCCCAATTCGATCTCGCCTTGCGTGTGCTGGACGCTGGGGGCCGCAAGATTGCAGCCAATGATGAAAACCCGCTGCACCTTCAGGACCCGCTCATTAGTTTTAAACTTCCCGCCGACTGCGGTGATTACGTTTTCGTTGAAGTGCGCAGGTCTATCTTTTCTCCCGCGAACGTGCACTACGCGGTGCACATCGGTTCATTCGAGCGACCTCTCGCCGTTTATCCCGCAGGAGGCCCGTCCGGTGGTCAACTCTCTGTAAAGCTGCTCGGAGATGCATTGCGCGAAAAGGAGGCTGTCATCTCCGTGCCAAACACCGTCGGAACATTCGAGTATTTTGGCGATGCGCCTTCCTCGTTGCCGGTGCGGTCATTTTCCGCGCCGAACCTTTTGGAGGAGGCGGCGGGCGCTGAAACACTGGTGCCCAGCTTGCCCATCGCACTCAACGGAATATTGGAGGCCCCGGGAGACAATGATGCCTTCCGGGTGCATGTGAAAAAGGGGGATCGCTACCGGGTGCGCGTCTTTGCCAGCAGCCTCGGGTCACCGCTGGATCCGACTTTGAGCATCCGTAAAGTGGGCGAGCCAAAGGCCGATCTGCAGGCTGATGACTCGGACCCGAGCCTCGCGGACCGTGACATCTTCGGTCCGAACTTTCGTTCGCGCGGAGGATTGAAGGATGTGTTTGATCCCTCCGTGATTTGGGAGCCCAAGTCGGACGGAGACTATCTGATCGAAATCAGGGATACGAATGCGTTTGGTGCTCCGACGGGGGTGTATCGGATTGAGATTGAAAGACCCGTTGACGCGGTCTTCGCACTGCTTCGCAGCGTTGCATTTGATTGGGCGGAAACCGGCCGGTTCACGGGTCTCGCGGTGCCGCAAGGCAACCGGTGGACCGTCAATGTCAGCCTGCCAACAGGCCAGGGAACCCAGTTCAAGGGAGACATGCAGATCGTCGCGAAAGGCCTTCCGGCTGGGGTGTCGATTGTCGGCAATCGGATCCCGGTCGGCACTCCTTCCTGGCCCGTGCAGTTCATCGCCTCGCCTGATGCGAAAGTCGGAGGCGCCGTGATAACGCTCAACGTACGACCCGCAGATCCGGGCGCGGATGTTGCCACCGGGTCGATGCAATGGGTGCCATTCATCAACCATTCCGGAGGCGATGCTTGGCGAGCAGTGCGGACAGATCGGTTCATCATGGCTGTCACAGACCCAGCACCTTTCGCAGTTGAGCTCCGGCAGCCATCGATTCCACTGGTGCGCGGCGGCGAGCTGGCGATCCGGGTCAAGTTGATACGACGTGACGGATTTAATGGGCCAATCGAGTTCAAATGCGACTTTGCGCCAGCGGGTGTCGTGGTGCCGCCCGCAGAGACGATCCCGGGCGAGGCCAGCGAGGCCGTGCTGCGGATTTCCGCCAGCCCCGACGCAAAGCTGGGAGAAGGCCCTTTGTTCGTCACCGCGAGCACGGTGACGGAACAAAACTCGTATCTCGGCACGGGCGAAACGCGAGTTTCATCGCAATTGTTGCAAATCAACGTTGCAGAGCCATTCGCGGCGCTCGCAAGCGAGCCTTCCAGCGTGCGGCGCGGCGGCAGCGCCCCTTACCGCTGGGCCATCACACCCAAGAGCGGTTTTGATGGCGAGGCCGAGGTTCGGCTGCTCGGCCTGCCCAAGGGCGTGAGCGTCATCGCTCCGCTGCCCCGCATCACCGCCGCTTCGAGGGAGGTCGTCTTCCAACTCGAAGCCAGCGAAGAGGCGCTGCTTGGGCTTGCAAGCGGCGTCGAGTGTGAGCTCACCGTCCGGGCCGCGGACCAGGAAATCAGACAGCGCGCAGGCAAAGGCAATCTGCGGATCGACCCAAAACTTTAGTTCCCGACGAAACCGATGCGCCTTTCCATTCACTCGTTATTTCTGACGTGTTTCTTTGCTCTTGGGGCCGGAACCCGGGGCGAATCCGTCCCGAGTTTTCGTCAGGACGTGATGCCCGTCCTTTTCCGTGCCGGCTGTAATGCGGGGACGTGTCACGGTGCCGCCAAAGGCAAAGACGGATTCATGCTCTCGCTTTTTGGATATGATCCGGCGGGCGACTACCACCGCATCGTCAACGACATCGCAGGACGGCGGATCAACCTCGCCATTCCCGAACGGAGCCTGCTCCTGCTTAAATCGCTTGGAAAAGTCCCGCACACTGGCGGCGAGATTTTCAGCACCGAAAGCCCGTACTACCGCACGCTCTTGGATTGGATTGCAGCCGGTGCCCCCGATGACGCGCAGGACGTGCCTGACACCGTCGGATTGTCTGTCTCCGAGGAGCGCTTTGTCTTTGAAGGCGGCGCCAAGCACGCAGACCTCAGGGTGGTCGCGCACCAGAGCGATGGATCAAAGCGGGATGTCACGCACCTCGCGATCTACCACTCGAATAATCCTTCGGTTGCGACCATCGACGAAAACGGGCGAGTGAGCGCCGGCGGTTCGGGCGATACGCATGTCTTTGCGCGCTACAGCCGGTTCGCGATCGGCGCGAGTGTCACCGTGTTGAAGCCTGGGGATTTTGATTGGCCGGATCCAGTCGCCAGCAACTATGTGGACACCCACATCTTTGATCGGCTTGAAAAACTTCGGATCGCGCCGTCGGAACTTTGCGATGACGAGACGTTTCTACGCCGGATCACGATCGATCTGATAGGCCGGCCTCCTTCCGTGGAGGAGTACCACGCGTTCATGTCGGATCCGCGACCGGACAAGCGGGCCGCGAAGGTTGATACACTTCTCGCCACCGATGCTTTTGCCGACCTGTGGACAGCTTTGTGGGCCGAGCAGCTGCGCGTCATGGGCGGCAACTATGCGCCCGATGCGACGCACATCAAAGCGGCTGACACCTTTTACGAATGGATCCGTGGTCAAATGCGCCAAGGCAGGCCGCTCAACGAATTCGTGGCCGAAATGGTCACCGCGTCGGGCAGCAATATCAGCAACGGTCCTGTGAACCTCTACACCATGCTGGTGCACAAACCGCGGATCGACCCGAAGCAGCTTGCCGCGGATTTTTCGCAGGTGTTCCTGGGCGTGCAGTTGCAGTGTGCGGAATGTCACAACCATCCGTTCGACCGCTGGAATATGAACGACTATTACGGATTTGTTTCGTGTTTCACCGGCATGTCTCGCAAGCCGGGTGCGGAACCGAGGGAGAAGCGGATTTACTGGGACAGCGCTGTTCCTCCGGCCAGTCATCTGGTTGACGGACGCCCTATGCCGGCCAAGACCCTCGGAGCTGTTGAACCTCTCAAAAACGAGGGCGATCCTCGACCCGCCCTCGCACAATGGCTCACTGCGCCGGACAACGCGCTCTTCAGCCGCAATCTCGCCAATAGGATCTGGGCGCAACTCATGGGGCGCGGCATCGTGCATCCCGTCGATGACGTGCGGGTGACCAATCCCCCCGTCAATGAACCGCTGCTTGCGGACCTCGCCGCGCACCTGGTCGCTTCGAATTTCAACCTCCGGTCGCTAGTGCGCGACATCTGCTCCTCGAGGACTTATCAACTGAGCTCCACCCCGAACAAAACCAACCGCCTCGATACGCGCCAGTTTTCCCGCGCTTATTTGCGACGGCTCCGAGCGGATGTATTCATCGACAGCGTGGTGGCCGTCACAGGCACGCCACGTGGGTTCAGCGGATTTGCCGAGGGCACGTCTGCCATCGACTACTACCCGCGCTCCTCGGGGGGAACGGAAGGGCCCAATTTCGGGGACGAGGTTTTCAAATGCATGGGACGGAGTCCGCGTGGGAGCGTTTCTTCGACGGAAACCAAGACTTCTCCCACCATCTCGCAGGCGCTCCACCTTTCCGTTGGTGATACCATCAGCCCGCGGCTCGGATGCAGCGGCAGGATCATTGCTTGCGTGAACGCGAAAACGTCTCCGAGCGCAGCCGTTGAGGAATTGTTCATCCGCTGTCTATCCCGTAAACCCACCGCGGAAGAATTGGATGGTTTTCTTAACATGATCCCGAGCCCGCCCGCGAATCCACAACCTTACGAGGATGTTGTCTGGGCGCTGTTAAATTCCACGGAGTTCATGTTCAATCATTGAATTGATAGACGACATGAGGGTGTCGAACGGCTCGAGATCCAGGGCTCAATAAACAGGGTTGGAAAAAAGGGGAACAGCGTGTCGCACGCATGACGCAAGTGACTCCTGAAGTGAACGGGAAACTCGCTCGGATTGATTATCGCTCCTTTCGAAACCGCCAAACTGGACCAATCAAGAAGCTGCGTAGCCCGATAAAACCAGGGCCCTCGTTTACGGAGGCGTTTCGAAAATTACTGGGTAAGTTATTTAAGCCAACCGCTTCCGTATGCGGAGGGGCCGCAGAGCTCGCAACTGCCTTGATCGCGGAGATGTTCGAGGTGCTTGTGCGGGCTGTTCAAGCAGCCTGAACCGAAGGCGGTGGAGTTACAAAAGCGACAAGTGCTCATGGCATGTCCATGTGGGATTGGTGCGGCGGCGGTGCGCGATGTTTCGAGGGTCTCCGGTAAGGTTCAAGGTCTCCCGCCGAGTTCATTTTTTGCTCAGGCTTTCCAGATAATCCAAAAGTGAGGCGAACTCGCGGATGCTGAATCCTGCCATGAGCCCGGGGGGCATCATCGAGGTCGGCAGGGTGGAGCGGGAGGTGATTTTGGTTTTCTCGAAGGTGAACTCTTTGGAGGTGATGTCGCGGATGGTGAGTTTGTCCCCGCTTTCGTCGGTGACAAAACCCATGTGCGTCACTCCGCCGTCCAGGGTCACCATGTTGGTTGCAAAGCCCTGCGCGATCGTCCGGTTTGGATCCAGAATGTTCGCGGCGAGGTCGCTGCGGTTGTAGGTTTGGGCGATGTTTCCGAGGTACGGCCCTTTCTGGGCCTGCTGCTGGGATGTGGTGTGGCAGGCGGTGCAGGTTGCCTTCGCGAAAATTTGTTCGCCGAGCGCTTTGTCGCCCTTGGTTTTCAGCAACTGTTCAAGCGCCTGTTCCGGTTTGAGCGATCCGACCTTCGCGCTGTTGTCGTTTTCGGCCGCCTTCAGACGGAGCGATTTTGCGGCCGACATGGCTGCGTTTGCGACTCGCTTGTCGGGGTCCTGAAGGGCGGCTTCGATCTTGTCGTCGATGGCGTGGCTCTTGATCTTGTCGGCTGCTCGCATGATCTGGATGCGGCGTTCTACCTGGGCCCAGCCCGACGCCAGTGCTTTGCCCGCCATTTCTTTCGCCTCGGGGCTGCCCGATTTCCTCGCGCTCAGCGAAAGCAGCGCCGCGTCGGCCCAGACGCCGATCTGGCTGCCGGTCTGCGCCTCCGCTTCCGCCTCAATCGACTGGTGAACGTTTTCGAGTTTCGCGGCGTTCATCAGCGCGCTTTGCGCGGCGTCCTGCTCCTTCCCGGAGCCCTTGGCTTGGGAGAGCGCGACCATCGCCGGAAACACCTGTTTCCAAGCCTCCGCATTGTCTGTTTTCACAATCGCCTGAATTGCCAGAGACAGTGTGGCCGGCTTCGAATTGGCATCCTTGGCAGCCGCAATGAGCAGGGACACGCCATCGGTTGGGGGCGTTTCAGCGGAAGCAAGCTGGGTCACCGCTTCCGGCACAAGAGTCGCATCGCTTTTTGCGAGTTGAATGATCCTCATGAGAGCTTCCTGCGATTGAATCCGGTTGCGGTTCATTTCTGAAACCAAGTACGCCGCCTCGTCACCGGGCGCGTGGGAGAGGTGGGATTGCAGAGCCGCGGCGATGGCCTGCGTTTGATCCCATGGTTCGGGCTGATAATACGGGCCGCGGTTGTCGGGGCGCGTGCCCCATGAATCGCGCTTCCATTCACCCTCTTTGGAGTGGAGCCTGCAGAGCGCGCTCATGATGCCTTTTTTGCGCTCAAAAGCCTGTTCGCTGGAAAGGCGCCTCACGAGTCCGTCCACGACCTCCGGCTTGTGGATGCGCATCAAAGCGAGCAATGCGCCGTTCCGCTGGGTTGGAGACGCTCCAACGGCGTCAATCACCTGAAAGCATGCGGCCGCAGCCTCGAGCTTGGCGAGACTCTGGTACGCGGTGTGCCGGATCACCGAGTCAGCGTTTCCAAGCTGCGCCGCGATGGCCGGCGAAAGGTCCGCGCGCCGCAGTCGCGTGGCGGCAACGATTCCCTCAAGCGACGTGCGCGCGTCGGTGCTCTGGATAGACTTGGCGAGCAGCGCTCCCGCGGCTGCTTGCAACTTCGCGCTTCCGGGAAGATCGCCGAAATCACCCAAAGCGCGCGCCGCGAAGCGAAGAAGCGCCGTGTCCGCGGCGATTGAGACGATGGCGCTGCCCTCTGCCTCGGCGTCACGCTTGCTGAGTCCGATCTGCGCAATCGCGTAGACGGCCGCAACTCTGGCCTGCAACGGTTGGCGTGCATCGGCGGCGAAGCGCTCGAGCGGTTTGAGAATATCCGGTTTGTTGGCGCGCCTGATCAGCGCCCTTTGGGCCGCCATCGTCCGGACTTGGCTCTCGGATGCGAGCAGCGAGACAAGCTTCGCGTCTTCGATGGTTTCAAAGTTTGGAAGCGGTTCAGGCGTGTAGTTTTTTGGAGTCACGCGGACGATGTACCCCGAATCCGGGCCCGCCCAGTCGAAAGTGGCGCCTTTCCAACTGGCCTGGTACACCGAGCTCATTCCGTCCACGTCCGCGTCGGTGGGACGGGTCATGGAAATGAATTTCTGAGGAGGAGCTTTTTCAACAAATGTTGCGCCGGCGGCCTCAACCGTGTGCCTCCAGAGCGCGCCTGTGCCCCAATCGCATGTCATCGGCGCGTGATTCCAAGCGGCAGGGAACCCCGGCTCGCTCAGGTACGTCGAGCCGCAACCCGACCCGCCGCCGTAGTCGGCGAGGGGTGCGACGTGTTCGTTTGCAAAGTTTTTGTAGAGGCGCGGGTAGCCGTGGTCTTCGAGTCCGGTGAAGTGGTGGAAGCGAACGTCCCAGCCGCCGCCGTCGTTGGTGTTGTCTCTCGCGAAGATGTCGAGAAGCGGGCTCACGGGGGTTCCCAGAATGTTGCGTGTTCCGGTTGCGAAAAGCTCCAAGCCCGAGCCGTCGGGACGGAAGCGGATGACGCCGCCGCCGCGGTGTTGCAGGCGCCGGCCGTCGGTGCCGACCGCTTCCATGAAACCAAAGTCGCCGCCTGCCACGTAGAGCCAGCCGTCAATGCCCATGGTGAGCCCGTTGGTGGTGTGGTCCGCGGGCCTGTCGGCGAATCCGAACGCGATCCCTTGAATGATCGTTTTCTCGGAGTCGGCGACGCCGTCATGGTCGCTGTCGATGTAAACGCTGACATCCGGCGGATGGATGAGGTAAAGCCGGTCGTGGTCCCACACCAAGCCGCGCGGCGAGTCGACGTCTTTGACGAATTCTTTCACTTCGTCCGCACGCCCGTCTCCGTCGGTGTCGCGCAGTCTGAGGATGCGTCCCCGGTGCGGCTTGCGCCCGAGCGAGCCGTTCCCGTCGCTTGAAACATACAAGTCACCGTTGGGTGCCGCCGCCACGTAAACCGGATAATTCACAGCCGGTGGAGCCGCAAACAGCGTGAGGTTGAACTCTTCGGGCACTTTGACGTCGTCGAGAAAAACCTTCTCCTCGTCGGAGGTGCGTTTGGTGATCGTTGGTGTCACGTTGCCGCCGTCCTTCAACGGGTCGGCATTTTGTCCGTGCGCGCCAAGAAAGGAAGCGATTGATGCGGCGGTTACCAGGCGTGCGGTGATTTTTTTCATAACGTGAATTTGGACAAAATAAAACGAGGCGAGAGTTTGGCGGGTTGGTTTGAGCAGGCGTGCGTTTTTCTCCGCAATGGCCGGGGAGCATCCCGGTTCACGCGAGCAGGCCCTTGACGACTTTGCCGTGGACATCGGTGAGGCGGTATCGGCGGCCTTGGAATTTGTAAGTCAACGCCTCGTGGTCGATGCCGAGAAGGTGCAGGACGGTCGCCTGAAAATCGTGCACGTGCACGCCGTCTCCGGCGATGTTGTATCCGAATTCATCGGTCTCTCCGTAAACGGTCCCGCCCTTGATTCCGCCGCCTGCCATCCATGTGGTGAAGCAGCGCGGATGATGGTCGCGTCCGAAGTTGGTGCTCAGCTTGCCCTGACAGTAGTTGGTGCGGCCAAACTCACCGCCCCACACCACCAACGTGTCATCCAGCATTCCGCGTTGCTGCAAATCGATCAGCAAACCCGCGCAGGCCTGGTCGGTTTCCCTGCAGAGCTTTGGCAGCGCCGACGGCAGTCCGCCATGATGGTCCCAGTCCTGATGATACAACTGGATGAAGCGCACTCCGCTCTCGGCCAGCCGGCGGGCCTGCAGGCAGTTCGCCGCGAAACTCCCCGGGGAACGCGACTCGGGACCGTAGAGGTTGAATGTGCTTTCGGTCTCTTTTGAAAAATCCGTCGCCGCAGGGATGCTGGACTGCATTCGAAACGCCATCTCATAGTTCGAAATGCGCGCCTGGATGCCGGGGTCGGGGGTTTTCGTCATCTGATGCGTGTGAAACTGCGCCAACCGGTCCAGCATCAGGCGGCGGCTCTCCCCGCTGATTCCCTCCGGGTTGTTGAGGTAAAGCACCGGATCCTTCGAAGGTCGGAACTGGATTCCCTGCTGGTCTGCCGACAAAAAGCCGCTGCCCCACAAATGCGCGCCCAGCGGCTGGCCGCCTTTTCCCTTCGAGATGAGAACCACGAAGCCGGGCAGGTTGCTGTTTTCACTGCCGAGCCCGTAATTGACCCAGGCGCCCATGCTCGGGCGTCCCGGAATCTGAGAGCCAGTTTGAAAAAAGGTGACGCCGGGCCCGTGGTTGATCGACTCGGTGAACATCGAGCGGATCACGCAGATCTGGTCCGCCATTGCCGCTGTGTTGGGCAGGAGCTGGCTGACCCACGCGCCGGACTGGCCGTGCTGTTTGAATTCGAAAGGCGAGCCCACCATCGGAATGGAGGACTGGTTTCCGGACATTCCGGTGAGCCGCTGCGTGCCGCGCACGGAATCTGGCAGCTGCTCTCCATGGCGTTTGTTCAACAGCGGCTTGTAGTCGAAAAGGTCCAGCTGCGACGGTCCGCCCGACATGAACAAATAAATCACGCGCTTCGCTTTTGGAGCGAAGTGCGAGGCTTGTTTGAGGATCGCGTTTTCGTTGGCGGATTGGGCGGCGGCGATTGAAGCTTGAAGCGACTCGCGGCGGACCATGTCGGCAAGCGCGATTGCGCCGAGGCCCATGCCCGCTTGCGACAGAAAATGGCGGCGCGGCAGCAGCGGTGTGGGTTCCGGGAGGAGTGGTTCGGGATTCATCGGAGAGCTCATTGTTTTACAACCGATCCATCGTGGTTCAGAAGCGCCTGAGCGAGTACTGTTGCCGCTGCGGTTTCCGCGGCGGGCAGTCCCGCTTTGCGCGGCACGCTCCCGATCTTCAGCAGTGATTCCGCCTCGGCGGGGTGCGAACGAAAGTGCGAGAGTTGTTCCGCGTAGAGCAGCGCGGCGATCTCGCGTTCGCGCTCGTCTGGGAAACGGCTCAGGCAGAGCACGAACAATTCGTCCGTGAGCGCCCGCAAATCTTGGCCGAAGCCCGTCTGCAGGCGCTCTCCGAGGATTCGCGCCGCTTCCACGTACTGGGGGCCGTTGAGCAGAATCAGCGCCTGCAGCGGCGTGTTGGTGCGCTCCCGCTTTGCGGAACAGACCGCCCGGCGCGACGCGTCGAACGCCATCATCGCCGGCGGCGGCGAGGTGCGGCGCCACCGCGTGTACAAGCTGCGTCTGAGCGCGCCGTCTCCGGAGTCCGCTGCGGAGGGGCGGAACGCCTCGCTCATCTCGTAGGGGCTGACGGGAGGGCCTCCGATTTTTTTCGAAAGAATGCCGCTGGCGGAGAGGAACGTGTCGCGGATGGTTTCCGCAGGCAGCCTAAAGCGGGGGCCGCGCGCCAGCAGCGCGTTCTCGGGGTCATCCGCGATGAGCCGCGGATCAGCGGAGCTGTCCTGACGGTAGGTTTTGGAGAGCACGATGGTGCGCACAAGTCCTTTGATGTCCCATCCGGAGTCGATGAAATGCCTGCTCAGCCAGTCGAGCACTTCCTGATACTCGGGCTGTGAGCCCTGGCTCCCGAAGTCGTCCGAGGTTTTCACGATGCCGCGGCCGAAAAAGCCCTGCCAGATCCGGTTCACGGTCACGCGCGCAAGCAGGGGGTGTTGGGGATCGGTCAGCCAGTTCGCGAGTCCAAGCCTGTTGCGGGGCTTTTC
>JBILLT010000208.1:0-2520 GCA_044375925.1 Chthoniobacteraceae bacterium
GATCGAGCATGGCTACCTGCAAGGCAGCTTTCGCATCCGCCATGAAATGATGACGCGAGTATCCGCGCAGATGATCTCGAAGGGGAAAAATCCGCAGCGTGCACTGACGAAGCACGCCCCGGAGCATTTCGCCAGACTGACGCGCCAGGCGTGGCAACACGTGGTGAAAAAGAGAGTCCATCGGGCGCTTGCAAAGCAGAGCATCAAGGCACCGAGTGTCCCTTTGCCGCTTCCCAGATTTCATACCAATGCTGTCGCTCCAGCTTCACAGCACTGGCGGCGGCAGCCTCCCGAATGCGGGAGAGTTGATTCGTGCCGATCACGACCTGCGGTTGGCTTGGCAGCGCGGCGATCCACGCGATGGCGATGCCTTCTGGCGTGACCGCATACTGCTGCGAAAGCCACAGCAGCTTGGCCCGCAAACGCACGGTGGCTTCGTCGTTTGCAAGCATCATCTTGCCGCCAGCAAGCGGACTCCAAGCCATTGGGTGACTGTCATGAAGCTGGCACTGATCCAGTGTGCCGTCATAGATCGCGTCCATGCGTTGCAGGTTGATCTCCACCTGGTTTGTCACGGGCGGCTGGCCGAGATACTTCGCGAGCAGGGCGCTTTGGTGCGTGCTGTAGTTTGACACACCCACGCTACGCACTTTGCCTGCTTTCATCACAGCCTGAAGACCCGCCGCCGTGTCTGCTGCATTGGTAAGCCAGTCAGGACGATGAATCAGGAGCACGTCGATGCGGTCTGTGTGAAGCTCCCTGAGTGAACGGTCCACGCATTGTCCGATGTTTGACGCAGACGCGTCGTAGTGTGCCAGCCGTGTGCCCGGGCGCCTTTCACAAGGGACGTTGATACAGCACTTGGTGACGATCTGCATTTGATCGCGCAGATGCTTTGCATCTTTCAATGCTGCGCCAAACAGGCCCTCACAAGTGTAGAGGCCGTAGATGTCGGCGTGATCGAAAGTGGTGATGCCTAGCTCCAGGCAAGTGTCGATCTTGGCCCTGACCCGCGCGGGGCTGGACCCCTCCGAGTCGTCGGCGAGCCGCCAAACACCATACGCGAGAGCGGAGACCTCAGGTGCATTTGGAGCGAGTTTGAATCGGGTCATATGAAAATATGGAGCGTGGGTTAACGTGCGGCCCAAGTGTGGGCGAGATGGCAGGCGGACTTCATTTGCTGCTCAAAAAGGTCCGCGGTGGTCCCCTCTAAAACCAGTTGGCCTCCGGAGTCATAAGACGAGGGCGACAGATAAAGAAACTGCGGCACGATCACGCAGCGGTGATCCACCATCAGCGAGTTTGCGAGTGGCATCGGAGCGAGGAAGGATCGATCACCTCCAGCATTGGCCACGAAGCTCACGACTTTGTCCTTCCAACCGTCGTTGGTGACCTCGACGAAGTTCTTTGCAGCCGAGTTCGGCTGGTAATTGTACACTGGAAAGCACATGACAATCAGCGCGGCTTTCTTTACGCGCTCGGTCATCGCCTTCACGCGGTCATCCGCGTAGCAGCTCGCTCCATCGCACTGCGGCAGTGCTTCGAGAGCCAGGTCAGCGAGGTCGGTGCATATGCCAGCGGCTTCCAGTCTCGCCTGCACGGTGCGGGCGGCGGTGAAAGTCTTGCTGGCAGGCTTCAGAGCGGTGGAGACGACGAGAGCGTGCATAAGCCTTTATAATAATCCAATACTGGAGTATGTAGCTGGACAGTCCTCCCTGACAAGCTATCTCTTGGGCTTTCCCACTTCTGATCTCACACCATGAGCACCTCACCCACTCCGCACATCGTCATCCTGGGGGGCGGCTACAGCGGCACACTCACTGCCATAAACCTCGCTCGGCTAGCGGCTAGGCCGCCGCGAATCACGGTCATCAACGATCATCGCCCCGAGGGGCGCGGCGTGGCCTATGGGACGCGGCGCATGGAGCATTTGCTGAATGTCGCCGCGCGGAACATGTCGGCCTTTCCCGACCTGCCAGATCATTTCGTGAACTGGCTGCGCACCCGCTGCGATTACGACCTTGTGCCCGAGCACGAGCTGCGCGAGCGCTTCATCCCGCGCATGATTTATGGCGACTACCTCAAGTCACTTGCGCATCATTATCTGCGTGAGGTTCAGCACATCAAAGGACAGGCGATTGACGTTTGCGAAGATGGTAGTGTGATGCTCGCCGATGGCGGCAAGGTCAAAGCGGACCGAATCGTGCTCGCCACGGGCAATGAGGCGCCTGGGGACTTGCCTGGATCGGAATCACTCGTCTCGCATCCCGCGTGGGCAGCCAATCCTTGGCTACCGTGGCACGAAAAGCTGCCGCCAGACACCGGCACCATCGTGTTGCTTGGCACCGGTCTTACCACCGTGGACTCCGTCATTACACTGCGGGCGCTCGGCTGGCTCGGACGCATCCACGCCGTTTCGCGGCACGGCTGGTTGCCCAACGCGCACTTTCGCGGAATCGACTATCCCGACTTTCCCCCACCCGATGTTGACCTCGCGGAACTCGGCCTCAACAAACTTCA
>JBILLT010000169.1:0-2512 GCA_044375925.1 Chthoniobacteraceae bacterium
TAATTTCAGTGACGCCCTCGGCACTCCGAGGGCGTTGTTCTTTTGTGAAAGCCGCTCGGCTCTTCACACTCACCCCCCAGAAAAACAACCCGCCCCGCCGCGTCCCATTCCCTTGGACGGAGCCCAGCCGGTTCACTTCCCCGCTAGGAAACTTCTGGTCGAAATTAAACCTTTCGACCGCAAACTTTCCGAACGGAACGAGAACCCGCTGGGCTACGAGCCAGGGATTGATGAAGCACGCAAGGCGAAGGCACAAACAACAAACAAAACATGATCCATTCAGCTCAGAGCCAAGTCGGCTCAACAACCATCCAGTTCGAAACAGGTAAACTCGCGAAACTCGCCGACGGAGCCGTCACCGTGCAATGCGGTGAAACCATCGTCATGGTCTCTGCGGTTTCCGCCACAAAAATCAAAGAAGGCCAGGACTTCTTCCCGCTCACTGTGGATTACCGCGAGAAAGCGGCCGCAGTCGGCAAGTTTCCCGGGGGATATTTCCGCCGCGAGGGGCGCCCCAGTGAAAAAGAAATCCTCACAGCGCGGATGACGGACCGCCCGCTGCGCCCCTTGTTCCCAAAAGGCTATCTTTACGACACTCAAATCATCTCGATCCTGCTGAGCGCCGACGGGGAAAACGACCCGGACATGCTCTCCATCAACGGCGCGTCCGCAGCGCTCATGGTCTCGGATATCCCGTTCGCAGGCCCCGTGGGCGCTGTGCGCGTGGGAAGAGTCGGCGGCGAGTTCGTCGCCAATCCGACGCATTCGCAGCGCGCCGAGAGCGACCTCGACTTGGTCTACGTCGGCACCCGCGATGAAGTCATTATGATCGAGGGCGAAGCAAATGAGATCCCCGAGGCGGATTTCATCAAAGCGCTTGAATTCGCCCATATCCACGCTCGTGCGCTGGTTGATGCGCAAATCCAGCTGGCAGCCGCAGTGAACAAACCCAAGCGCGAGGTCCCTCTGATGCTGGTTCGCGAGGACTTGCTTGAAGTTGCGTACGCTGTCGCGGGAGACCGTATTGAATCCGCCATCTATCTCCCGAGTAAAGTGGCGCGCGGCAAAGCCGTTGACGCGCTCAAAGATGAGGTTGCTCAGGCGGTCAAATCCAAATTCCCGGAGGCTACCGGATTCGAGGTCAGCCAGGCGTTTGACTATCTCCAGAAGAAGGCATTCAGGATCTCGATCCTCGATAAAAACGTGCGTTGCGACGGCCGCAAGCTCGACGAGTTGAGAAAGCTCTCGGGTGAGACCGGTCTCCTTCCGCGCTCGCACGGCTCCGCGCTTTTCGCGCGCGGCGAAACTCAGGCGCTCGCACTCGCCACCCTCGCAACAACCGGCGAGGCGCAGGAACTCGACGGCTACACCGGAGGCGTGACCAGCAAGCGCTTCATCCTCCACTACAACTTCCCGCCCTTCTCCGTAGGCGAGACAGGCCGCACGGGAAGCCCGGGCCGCCGTGAAATCGGTCATGGAGCTCTTGCAGAGCGCTCCCTCGCGCCGGTCATACCGTCTGAGGCAGACTTCCCCTACGCGATCCGCGTTTCCTCCGAGATCATGGAATCCAACGGCTCAACTTCCATGGCCAGTGTGTGCGGCGGCTGCCTCGCCCTCATGGACGCCGGTGTTCCGATCAAGAGCCCGGTCGCCGGGATCTCGGTCGGCTTGGTGACGGAATTCGACGGAGCGCATCTGAAGCGTTATTCCATCCTCTCGGACATCATCGGAAGCGAAGACCACTTTGGCGACATGGACTTCAAAATCTGCGGCACCAACTCGGGCATCACGGGGTTCCAACTGGACCTCAAACTGCCCGGCGTTTCGCACCAGATCATGTGCGAAGGCATCCATCAGGCCAAGAAACTGCGCACCCAGATTCTGGAATTCATGACGGGAGTGCTTGCGGCTCCGCGCGGCGATCTCTCCAAGTACGCTCCCCGAATTGAAACCATCAAGATCCCTGTGGACAAGATCGGGCAACTCATCGGGCCCGGTGGAAAGAACATCAAGAGCATCGTGGCTGAAACCGGCTGCGAAATTAACATTGATGACGACGGGACGGTGCACATTTACTCCAACAATCCTGAAGGCATGGCTCGCGCCCGCCAGATTATCAGCGGGATGACCGCCGAAATCGAAGTCGGACAGGTTTACCAGGGACGCGTGGTGTCGATTAAGGACTTTGGAGCCTTCGTCGAGGTGTTGCCCGGCAAAGACGGCCTATGCCACATCTCGGAACTCGCGGAAACGCGGGTGAACAAAACCGAAGACGTCGTGAAAGTCGGCGAAGTGATCTGGGTCAAATGCGTCGGGATCGACGACAAGGGCCGCGTGAAACTCTCGAGGAAAGCAGCCATGCGCGAGAGGGACCAGGCGGCGGCAGCGCCTAGCGCGTAAAAACGCGTCGCGAAGCAAAGCTGAAATTCCAAGGGCCGCTCCTGTGATGGGGCGGCCCTAATTTTTACGCTTGCGCTGGGTCTTCACGGGGAACCACGCTACCGAAGTTCCC
>JBILLT010000181.1:0-2507 GCA_044375925.1 Chthoniobacteraceae bacterium
CAGAGCGGTTCTGCGCTCGCGGCGAGCACCACGCTGACGGCGGATGGGTTGGTGAATTTGTTCAACTCCGGAGTGACGCTTCAGACGCTCTTGGGCGCGGGTGTGCTGACGTTGGATACCACGGCGCTGACGCTTGGCAACGGGACCTTCAGCGGAGCGATCAACGGAACGGGCAGCCTCGTGAAGACAAGCGGCGGGTTGTTGACCTTGAGCGGCTCGAACGCGTACAGCGGGGCGACGGGCGTGAACGAGGGAACGCTGACCTTGAGCGGGACGCTGGCGAGCACGGCGTTGACGGTGGCGAACGGCGCGACCTTAAACGCGCAGAGCGGTTCAATTCTGCCTGTGGCGACGGTGCTGACAGCGGATGGGTTGGTGAATCTGGCGAACGCAGCGGTGACGCTGGAGACGCTCTTGGGGGCGGGGGTGGTGGACTTGAGCACGACGGCGCTGACGCTCAGTAACGGCAATTTCAGCGGAGCGCTCAACGGGACGGGCAGCTTGGTGAAAGCGAGCGGCGGGTTGCTGACCTTGAGCGGCTCGAACGCATACAGCGGGGTGACGAGCGTGAACGCGGGCACGCTGACCTTGAGCGGGACGCTCGCGAGCACAGGGGTGACGGTAGCAAGTGGAGCGAGGTTGAACGCGCAGAGCGGTTCTGCGCTGGCGGCGAGCACCACGCTGACGGCGGATGGGTTGGTGAACTTGTTTAACTCCGGGGTGACACTGCAGACGCTCTTGGGCGCGGGCGTGGTGACGTTGGATACGACGGCGCTGACGCTTGGCAACGGCACATTCAGCGGAGCCATCAACGGGACGGGCAGCTTGGCGAAAACGAGCGGCGGTCTGTTGAGTTTGAGCGGATCGAATACCTACAGCGGGGTGACGAGCGTGAACGCGGGCACACTGGCCTTGAGCGGGACGCTGGCGAGCACAGCGGTGACGGTAGCAAGTGGGGCGAGGTTAAATGCGCAGAGCGGTTCTGCGCTCGCGGCGAGCACCACGCTGACGGCGGATGGGTTGGTGAATTTGTTTAATTCCGGGGTGACACTGCAAACGCTGTTGGGCGCGGGTGTGGTGACGTTGGATACAACGGCGCTGTCGCTTGGCAACGGGACCTTCAGCGGAGCGATCAACGGAACGGGCAGCCTCGTGAAGACAAGCGGCGGTTTGCTGACCTTGAGCGGCTCGAACGCGTACAGCGGGGCGACGGGCGTGAACGAGGGAACGCTGGCCTTGAGCGGGACGTTGGCGAGCACTGTGTTGACGGTGGCGAACGGCGCGGTGCTGAACGCGCAGAGCGGTTCAGTGCTGCCTGTGGCGGCGGTGCTGACAGCGGATGGGTTGGTGAATCTCGCGAACGCAGCGGTGACGCTGGAGACGCTCTTGGGAGCTGGGGTGGTGGAGTTGAGCACGACGGCGTTGACGCTCAGTAACGGCACGTTCAGTGGAGCGATTAACGGAACGGGCAGTCTGGTGAAAGCGAACGGCGGGTTGCTGACCTTGAGCGGCTCAAACGCATACAGCGGGGTGACGAGCGTGAACGCGGGCACACTGACCTTGAGCGGGACGCTGTCGAGCGCGGCGGTGAGTGTGGCGAACGGCGCGACATTGAACGCGCAGAGTGGTTCGGCCCTTGCGGCGAGCACCACGCTGACGGCGGATGGGTTGGTAAACTTGTTTAACTCCGGGGTGACACTGCAGACGCTCTTGGGCGCGGGTGTGGTGACGTTGGATACGACGGCATTGACGCTTGGCAACGGGACATTCAGTGGAGCGCTCAACGGGACAGGCAGTCTCGTGAAGACAAGCGGCGGTCTGTTGAGTGTGAGCGGCTCGAACGCGTACAGCGGGGTAACGATCGTGAATGAGGGAACGCTGACCTTGAGCGGGACACTGGCGAGCACGGCGGTGACGGTGGCAAGCGGGGCCGTATTGAATGCACAGAGCGGTTCAGTGCTGCCTGTGGTTACGGTGCTGACAGCGGATGGGTTGGTGAATCTGGCGAATGCAGCGGTGACTCTCGAAACGCTATTGGGCGCAGGAGTGGTCGGCTTGAGCACGACCGCGCTGACGCTCAGTAACGGCAATTTTAGTGGAGCGATTCATGGAACCGGCAGTCTGTTGAAAGCAAGCGGTGGGTTGTTGAGCTTGAGCGGCTCCAATGCGTATAGCGGCGTGACGAGTGTGAACGCGGGAACACTGACTTTGAGCGGGACGCTGGCGAGCACAGGTGTGACGGTAGCAAGTGGGGCGGTGTTGAACGCGCAGAATGGTTCTGGGCTCGCGGCGAGCACCACGCTGACGGCGGATGGGTTGGTGAACCTGTTTAACTCCGGAGTAACACTGCAGACGCTCTTGGGCGCGGGTGTGGTGAACTTGGATACGACCGTGCTGACGCTGAGCAACGGGACGTACAGCGGAGCGATCAACGGGACAGGCGGCCTCTTGAAGACGAGCGGCAGTCTGCTGAGTTTGAGCGGCTCGAATGCGTACAGCGGAGCGAC
>JBILLT010000170.1:0-2503 GCA_044375925.1 Chthoniobacteraceae bacterium
TGGCGAAGCGTTGAGTAATGTGATCATCACGCGTCTGCCGTTCGCGGTACCGGATCATCCGTTGATCGAAGCGCGTTTGCAGCAGATCGAGGCCGACGGCGGCGATCCTTTTTCAAGCTATTCGCTCCCCGAGGCGATTCTCAAGTTGCGGCAGGGCGTGGGCAGGCTCATTCGGACGCGCACGGACAAGGGGATTGTCGTGATTCTCGACCCGCGCGTGCTGCAGAAGAATTACGGGAAGGCTTTTTTAAACGCGCTTCCACCCTGTCCTCTGGAGGTCGTTTGAGTGGATCAAACCCCGAGTGCGATCCGGTCGGCTTGCCTTGCCCGACGGATTCAGGGCTTGGTTGGCGCCGGGGTTTCCGGGGAGGCTGGAGATTTCGCAGTGAGAACGGGAGTTGCGCCCGCGGATGGTGTTGAGAGGTTCGGCGGGTTGTTTGCAAAGGCCGGATTGTCCACTTCCGTCATCAGCGACTGCAGCAATACGGGCTTTTTCATTCCCGCGGTGATCCGGAGTTCACCTGTTTCTCCGACACTGAGCACGCAGTTGTTCATGCTCGGGCGCCCGGCCAGAAGAACGCCCTTGAGTGTCCAGCCACCATCAGGGCGCGCCTCGACTTCATTTGCAATGAGTCTCGGGACTGAATCCCCCGGGGCGTACAGGGTGAGGTGGCGGATTTCCAACCGTTTCACGTTCGCGAGCGTCCTGAGTTTCTCAACGAGGCCCGGGAGAGGCTTCAGGTCGACGCGTTCAAACCGCACGCTGACCCCTTCGGCAATGAAGATTGAAGACCAGTCAAGGCTTACGATTTCCGAAAGGGTTTTGCGCTCGCTGTCTTTGGCGATGCGCTCCACCGTGACGTTCGCCACGGCTGGTGCGCCAGCTTTGGGCGCGAGAGGGAATTTCAGATTTTTGGCAACCAATGCGGAAGCCTGCGGTTTCTCAAGATTTTGAGACGAAGCCGCCGTTGCCGGCACCGGAGAGGACCCGGTAAAGAGTGCCAGTAAGCTGAGAACAAGGGCGTGGCGGCGAGTCCGAGGGCGCATCCTAGTTCCGGCAAGTCTTGGCAAAAGACGATGGCCGAACTGGATGCGGGGGGAGGCGCGGGTGGGCAGATCCACCCGCGCACTTTAGTGATATTCCCGCTTGCGGCGCAAGCAGGGTTTCACCGCTGCTCAAGATGCACGGTGACTTGCATTTCCCGCTCGGGCGCTCCCCAGAAACTCCCTTTCACGGGCGGAACATCGTGGTAGTCGCGGCCTGCCGCCAGGACCACGTAGTTCTCGTGGGTCAGGCAGTTGTTGGTGGGATCCATCCCGTGCCAACCGAGGCCCGGCAGCCAGATTTCGACCCACGCGTGAGAGGCGTGAGCCCCCCGCACCTCGGTTCTTTTCGCGTCAAACAGGTATCCGCTCACGTACCGGGCGGGAAGTTGCACGCTGCGGCACATCGCCAGCATGAGGTGCGCGAAATCCTGGCATACGCCTCTGGGATCTTTCGCAAAGGCGGAGGTAGTGGTGTTCACGTTGGTTGCGCCCGGCACGTATTGGCAAGTTTTGTGGATGTACTCCATGATGCCAGTCGCCATGCCAAACACATCGTCGTGTTCGCTGCGGACATCCACCGCCGCGCGCCAGATCTCCGGCGGAATTTCAACGAGGTTTGTGGGTGCAAGAAACGGTTCGATGAATTCCATGGCGCTCGAGTCGTCCAAAGAAGCGATGGGAATTTTTTGCGGCATGCCGCTGCCGTACCGGTCCTGCGTGGTGACGTTGCAAGTGGCCTCGATGCTGAGAGCGGTGTGCGGCTCCTCGACTTCGAAGTAGGAAACGTGGTTTCCATAAAAATCGTTGAACCTCCTGAGCCGGGTTGAGGGAAGCACGCGGAGCATGAAAAATTCAGGCTCCTGCCACTGGCTTTTTTTGGGAGTCAGGCGGAGTTCGTTGGCATTGCGTTCAACTGGAGTTGGGTAAAGGTATCGGGTCGAATGCGTGATCCTAAGCTTCATATGCCTCCTGCGGCGCGGTGCAATGTCGCATGGGATTGCTGCAACAGGCCGGCGGCGGATTGGTAGCTTATGAAATCACGCCGGACTTTCGGTGCCTGTTGTTGTTGCTGCTGCTGTTGTTTTTGGAGGTGGATTTCAAACGGGTCAAAGACTTGCGGTTTCGCGATCCCAGCGACCTGTTGCGGGAGTTTGACGTAGGTTTCAAAGATCGTCTGCCCAAGGTTGTTGAGCGACACCTGCAGCTCGTCGATGTACGCATGCACTCCTTTGCTCAGAACATCGGCGGTTCCCGAGAAGTTCAACTGCGCGAGAAGAGCGCCCGCCAGCTTCTCGCACTGGTTTGAATACTGTCCGGTGGGGTGTCCGGAAATATTGTGGAGCATCTCGTCCACCATCCGCACCGAGAATCTGATGGAGCGCGGGAAGTCCGTGGAGAATACAAGCAGATCGAGCACGCGCTCGAGGCTGACTTCGGTGCCGTTTGCCCTGCGGTA
>JBILLT010000004.1:0-106377 GCA_044375925.1 Chthoniobacteraceae bacterium
CGAAGTACAACGTCACCGACTGCGACACCCCGGAGGATCCCGCAAACAACGTGCCTCCCGCAAAATTCGCGCCCGCCGGCAGCGGAGCACTCCCGGGCGTCACGCTCCACACGCTCATCCCAGCCGGGACCCCTTGCTGCGACGCCTTCGCCGAGATGTCCACCACCGTCCCCTGCGTACCACCGGCGATCCTTGTCACCGAAAGCGCTGGCATCGCTTGCACAATGTTCACGCGGTACACTCCACTTGCCGTCTGCGTCCCGTTGCTCACCTGCAACGGCACCGTGATCAGCCCTACAGACTGCCCTCCCACACTGTACCCCTGCGCATACAACGAACCCCCGTTGATCCAGCTAAAGGGCTGCGGCAGCATCGCGACGGACGACCACACGTTCTGCATCGCATTCGGCCCCCCGAACCCGGGCAGCGCGGATACCGCCCCGTTCAAATCCAGATTCAAGTCCTGCCCGTATTGCCGCGCGCTTAAATCCACGAGCACCGTCTTCGCAAAATCCACCTTCTGCACTTGGGCCTTTACATACCGGAAATTCGACGTGCCGTTCGCGAGGGTTTCAGTCCCCTCCAACCAGTACGCGGGGTTGGACTGAAGATTCGCCAATCCTGCCGCCGCCACGTTCGCCATTTCCGAAGCCGAAAGTTGACGACTCCAAAACGCCACCTCGTCGATATTGCCCCTGAATGCACCGTCGGGCGGGTACGCGTAGTTCAAAGACCGGCCGATCGTGAATTTCCAATCCCCGGAAGTTTCATTCGCACCCGCAAAACTCTTAGAACCATCCGGAACACCGTTCACGTAGAGCGTGTAAGTCCCGCCGTCATAGGTCACCCCCACGTGCACCCACTCGCCGGTGCGCACCGATACGGTGGAACCGACCGCGTCGACGTAGAAATTATCGTACACCAAACGCCCATCGCCGGCCACGAAGAGAGCCGCCGAATGATCCTGCTCACTGCCTCCGCGCGACTTCGCAAGGATGATGCCGTTGCCCTCGTTGAAATTGGTGCGGATCCACGCGGACATCGAAAACGCAGTGCCCGTATTGACGTTCAGATCGGCCGCGTTGGCGAGTTCAACGCCACTGTAGCCGTCGAAGAGCCCGGAGGACGCGCCCGCGCCGACTCCCGATTTCGCGGCGGATGCCATGGAACCACCGTTCACCCAAGTGCCAGAATGATCCGCGGAGGCAACCGCCCCGCCATTCGAGGGAGCACTCAAAGCAACTCGGAATCCAAAGTGATTGTTGCCATTCACGGCATCACCGAAAGTATAGTATTTGGAAACCTCGCATTCTTCAGTCCCGTGGAACCAGCTACCGCCCCGAAATACTCTTTGAGACGCGACACCTCCCATACTACCAGTCCACTCCATCACATTTCCGCTCATGTCATAAATCCCCAACTCGTTGGCCCGCTTCTTTCCTACCTCATGCACCGCCCCAGCTGCGTTCGCGGAGTACCACCCAACCTCCTCCATGCCGTTACCTCCGCTGTAAATGTATCCGCTGCTCTGAGTTCCTCCCCTCGCCGCAAACTCCCACTCTCTTGAACTCGGCAAACGGTATCCATTCGCGGAGGGATTCACCTGAGGATCGGATGAGACTCCAGTCCGGTACACAGAACTTCCATCAATGTACACGGGCGTCCTGCCCTCCCTCTCGCTCCGTGCATTGCACCACTTCACGACATCGTACCAGCTAACATGAGTGACGGGGTAATCGTCGCCGATACCCTGTCCCTTATCCGCCAGATCCGTGTACCCATTCGCCACAGCCCAAGTCCGCACCGTTTGCCATTCTCGCCACGTCACCTCAGTCTTGCCGATGTAGAAGAGGTCAACCGCAACTGCGCCCATCTGAGAAGACGCAGGCAGCGTGCCGCCATCCACTTTTGAAAAACTGCTAGAAACCGGAACCGTCTGATCATTTAAACTTCCTTCAAACCGGATCAACGCGCGCAAGCCGTCGGCGAGTGATTTTTCAGGCAGCGCCGCACGCAGCAATCCTGAACTGCTCACTCCGAGCCACTGCGGTATCTGCTGCCCTTCGATGAAACGCCAGGACCAGGAGGAAGACATGCCCGGCATTCCGTAGTTGCTCGTGCCGGACTGCACCGCCTTCACGAGATCCAACAGCCCGACATCCCCGTCCCTTCCGCTTGTTTCGACACTCACTGTCAACGCGTTCACTTCAGCCTCCGGGAACGGCTTGTTCAACGCCGCCAACTGCGCTGCGCTCAACACCGTGCTGCGCTCGGACGTCAACGCCCGGATCTGCCAGTAACTCAGCGCGGACAACTGCGCAACGCTCAGCAAAGCCAGCTGGTTCGCACTCAATCCGCTCAACTGCTCGATCGTCAACGCCGACACCTGCGCAGGCGTCAGCGCCACAAGCTGCGAGTCGCTCAACGTGCTCCCGAACCCAAGCGCCGCCAGCTTGTCCTCACTCAACATCGCCCGCTGCGAATACGTCACACCCTGCTTCTGCTGCGCACTCAGCGCACTGATCTGCGCCGCACTCAGCGCGTTAAACTGACTCGGACTCATCGCCCGGATCTGCTCCCACGTCAGCCCCGCAATCTGCGCCGCGCCCAGCATTCCAATCGTCCACTGCTCAATCGTCCGAATCTGCGACACGGGGATCGCTCCGATCTGCGCCGCGCTCATCGAAGCAATCGCATCGTTGAGCCACACCCCGCCGTTCACAATCACATTCACACGATCGTACGTTTGATACGGCGGCATGCCATTCCCGCTCTCGGTACGCGTCAAATACACCACCGTAGTCCCGTTCAACGCAGAAGAACCCGCCTGCACACTCAACGTCCCGCTGGACTGCAGCGTGTAGCCCGCAGGCAATGCTCCAAACTCACCGCCCACCGTCCATGTCACCACCGACCCGCTCGGCTGGTTTAGTGACTCCGCCAAATTCAACACGCTCGCCTCAGCCGCACCCGCCGTCACGGACAACTCGCGCGTCGACATCGGATGGAACACGTTGTACTCAACCGCCCCAAGCACCACCTGCGCTCCCCCTGCTCGCGAATCCGTACCGCGCACCAGCGCCGTTCCCTTCGGCATCATCGGGTACACCGGCATCCCGTTTGAAGACAGGTTCCCCGCCTCGTCGATCATCCAGAACTGATTCGGATTCGCCGACACCACCTCCCACGTCACAGGATCCACCAAGAACCTGTATCCGGGCATTCCATCCCTCAGGTTCAAGCCCGTCGCATTCGGATCATGCGCCGAGTTGTCCTTCACATATGACATTGCGAAATCCACCGTGTTCAGCATCACCCGCACCGTCATGCGCGACGGCATCGTTCCCATGCTCCCGCCATTCACAATACTCCCCAAATCCCGCTCCAAATCGAAATACAACGCCACCGACTGCGAGACCCCAGACGATCCTGCAAACAACGTGCCTCCCGCAAAACTCACGCCCTCCGGCAACGGACCGTTCCCGGGCGTCACGCTCCACACACTCATTCCAGCCGGCACTCCTTGCTGCGACGCCTCTGCCGAGAGGTTCCGCGTCGCGGCCTGTGTTCCTCCTCCCACCAACCTTGTCAACGGCAACGCATCAACAGGCGCGACAAAATTTACACGGTACACGCCGGACGCACTCTGCGTCCCGTTACTTACCTGCATCGGCACGTTTAGGACACCGACATACGCACCCAGCCCGTAACCCGCATACAACGACCCACCGTCGATCGAGCTGAATGGTTGCGGCAACATTCCTCCGGGAGACCACACGTTCTGCATCGCGTTCTGCGCTCCGAACCCTGGCATTCCGGATACCGCCTCGTTCAAATCCAAATTCAACGGCTGGCCCGTGAGCTGCTGCGCATTCAGATCCACCAATACCGTCTTCGCAAAATCCACCTTTGAAACCTGCGCCTTCACATAGCGCGGTGCCATTGCCACGCCATTTTGCGTCTCCACCCCCTCCAGCCAGTACGTGCCCGCCGCTGCACTCCCCCCGTTCAACACGCTCTCGGGCGCAGCAGCGCGCAACAACCCAGAGCTGCTCAACCCGAGCCACTGCGGTATCTGCTGCCCACCCATGAACCGCCATGCCCAAGTGGTTGAGGCCCCCGGCATCGCGTAGTTATTCGTCCCCACGGCCTTCGTCAGCTCCAGCAAACCCACATCACCGTCTCTTCCAGTCACGCCGACGTTCACCGTCACCACGTTCACATCCTGCTCCGGGAAAGGCTCGTTCAACGCAGACAACTGCGCGGCGCTCAAAACCGCATTGCGATCGGGCGTCAATGTCTGGATTTGCCAGTAACTGAACGCGGACAACTGCGCAACGCTCATCGCCGCAAGCTGAGTCGCGGTGAACCCGCTCGTTTGCCCCGGAGTGAACATCGCCAGCTGCGCCGAAGACAATTCTCTGATCTGCGGAAGCGGGATCTCAGCCACCTGTGCAGCCGTCAAAGACGGCAAGACATCGTAAAGCGACACCCCGCCGCTCACCGTCACGTTCACACGGTCGTAGGTTTGATAAGGCAGCATTCCATTCCAGCTTTCACTGCGCGTCAGATACAAAACAGTCGTCCCGTTGAAGGCACCAGAACCCGCCTGCACCGTCAGCGTACCAGAGGACTGAAGCGTGTAACCGGCAGGCAAGCCTCCGAATTCATCGCTCGCCGTCCAAGTCCTCACGGAGCCCGCCGAGGGACTCCCGCCAGCCAAACTCAAGACGCTCGGCTCCGCCGCACCAGCGTAGACCTGAAGCATGAAAGTGGACGTAGGATAGAACACGTTGTACTCCACCGCTCCGAGCACGATCTGCGCTCCACCAGCCCGCGAATCCGTCCCGCGCACCAGCGCCGTTCCCTTCGGCATCATCGGGTACATCGGCATGCCGGTCGAAAAGAGATTCCCATCCGGGTCGATCGTCCAGAACTGGCCCATGCCGGGACTACTCGGATTAAAGGACACTACTTCCCACGTCACAGGATCCACCAACTGCTTGGAAGCGGGGACGCTGCCGCGGAGATTGACCGCCGCCGACTGGAAGGTGGAGGTATCCCTGACATACGAAGCGAGGAAATCAACGACGTTCACCACCACGGGAAGAGTGATTCTCGAGGGCATCGCCTCCATGCTTCCCGCTGAAAGACCGGCGGACACACCGCGTTCCAAATCGAAATACATCTGCAGCGACTGCGACACCTCGGACGCGCCCATTGAAAGAGTCCCTCCGGTGAAGGCAAAGCCAGCAGGAAGCGGGGCGCTCCCGGGCGTCATGCTCCATCCGTTCGTTTCCACAGGAAATCCGTACTGCGACACCATCATTCCAAGGTTGACTGCCGACCCCTGCGTGCCTCCCACGATCCTCGTAACCGTCAATGCCGGCATCGGCCACACCATGTTCACGCGATACACCCCGGTTGCCGTCTGCGTCCCGTTGCTCACCTGCAAGGGCACCGTCATCACCCCCGCATACTGAGCGCCCAAACTGTACCCCTGAGCGTACAGCGATCCCCCGTTGATCGAACTGAACGGCGGCGGCAGCATCCCGCCAGAAGACCAAATGTTCTGCATCGCGTTCTGCCCCCCGAAAACCACCGTTCCCGACACCGCTTCGTTCAAATCCAAATTCAGATCCTGCCCCGGCGAGCGCGCGCCAAAGTCCACCAGCACCGTCTTCGCGAAGTCGACCTTGACGACCTGCACCTTCACGTATCGAGGCGCCATCACCACACCCTGCCGTGTCTCAACTCCCTCCACCCAATAGGGCGTCGCTGCGACACTGCCGGAATTCAGCACGCCCTCGGGAATCGCCGTTCGCAACAGTCCGGAGCCGCCCAGCTGCAGCCATGCAGGAATCTGTTGCCCATCAAGAAACCGCCATGACCACGAAGAGGGCCCACTCATTCCATCGTTGATCGTTTCCGCCTGCACCGCCCTTGTGAGATCCAACAAACCAACATCTCCATCCCTGCCGGTCGTTACGATGTTCACCGGCAGCACATTCACCTCAGACTCCGGAAACGGTTTGTCCAACGCCGCCAACTGCGCGGCGCTCAGTACATTGCTACGCTCGGGCGTCAGCACCTGGATTTGCCAGTAACTCAGTGCAGACAGCTGCTCCACGCTCATCGCCGCAAGCTGGTTCGCACTAAGTGCCTTCAGCTGTGCGAACGAAAACGACGCGATTTTAGGAGCAGCAAGGGCCTGTATCTGCGCGGCACTGAGCAGGGCGAGTTTGTCCGGTGCAATCATGGCTACCCCCCCGATCGACAACGATGCAAGTTGAACTGATGTCAGAGAACGAATTTCTACTGCCATCAGCGATGCGATTACCTCAGCGGGTAACGCATCCAAAACGTCGGGCAACCCCTGGGTGTTGCCACCGTTGACTTCCGTCCCGCCGCCCGCCCACGTGATTGGGAAAGCCTGCAGCGCGACAATCCGCCCGCCCCCGGCGATCCGACCCGACAAGTTCAGCGCGCCGATGGGTCCGTCCACTTCCAAAACTGCGCCAGGGGCGACAAACACATTACCCCGCAGGAGCGACTCGGACACCTTCATGCGGAGCGTCCCTGCTTCAATCACGGTATCCCCCGTGTAGTCGTCGCCTCCGACGAGGGTCAGCCTGCCCGAACCGCGCTTGGTCAAGCCGCCGTCCAGCGCTGCCACGGAGAAATCGTCGAGGATCAAAGCGGAATCCCCGCTGAACGTATTCCGCAACGTCAGCGACAGCGCGGAGCCTGTAGCGACAAAATTTTGATGAACAAAATAATACGGGGCGTTGAAAGAGCCTGCCGCTTCCGCGGAAGCCGGCATTGCAAAACTCACAAAAGAGCCGCCCCCGATCCGCACTGAGCCCTCTGGAATCGACGCGGTGGCGCGCATGTTCGCCCGAAATGCGAGCCTGTAGCTCGTTCCCGTGGTGAGCCCGGAGATCACCGTGGAGAGGCTGGTCAAACCCGCGCTGCTTGACATGCCGCTCTGAAGGAAAGCGACTTTGACTCCCTCCGGGAAGGCTCCATTATCCGCGAAAGGGTTGTCTGAATAACCGGAGGCGGAATTGATTCCCACGCCCCCGACCTCGTAACGGTCAACCGTGCCGCCTGCACCGGCCGTCCCGCCCGAAACCCAAGTCCATCCCGTAATCCCCGCACCCGCGGCGTACCCCGGAGCCGGCGGCTGCGCGTCCAGCTCAAAACCGGGATTCACGAACGCGTTACCGACGCGCGAGGCGCGCAGGGAGGACGCCGCGATCACATCGCCCGCCAAGGTGTCGAATACGAGTCCGTCCTGCGGAACAACCGGATTCCGAACGACCGTGGTGGCCGGAGCAAAGATGTTGCTCCCGATGAGCTGCGTGGTGATCGGAACATTCACGGTGACAAGACTCGTACAGCCATCAAAAGCTCCCTCGAAAATGCGTGTGACGCACGAAGGAATGTTCACGCTCAGGAGACCGCTGCATTGCGAGAACGCGCCAGGGCCGATGGTCGTGACCCCCGAGGCCATGGAAGCGGTCAGGGCAAACCCGTGTGCGCCGTTTCCGCGGATCTCGGTAATCATCTCCCCCGATGCCAGCGCCGGGAGCGTCCTTTGAGCATAGGTGTTGTCGCCCCAAGACACGACTGTTCCGTCGCTCTTGAGCGCGAAAGCGGTGGTCTCCATTGCGAAAATCTTCACGCCGTTGTTCAAACCCGCGGGAACCATCGTCTGCCCGAGCGAGTTCTCGCCCCAAGCCACCACCGTTCCATCTGACTTGAGGGCCAAACAAAACCCGCCGCCCGCCGCGATGGACGTGACTCCACTCAACCCAGCCGGAGGAGGCGCAAAACCGTAATTCGGCATATTGACGCCCCAACCCCTAACGGTGCCATCGAGACAAAGGGCCACCGTGTGATGCCCATAAGCAATCACCTTTTTGACGCCCGTCAGACCGGCGGGGACATTGCATTGGCCCATGTCGTTTCTGCCCCAGCACACGATCGTGCCGTCCGCACGAAGCGCGGCGCCGTGCATGTTGCCCGCGGATATTTGCACAAAATTCGTACCGCTCGGAAGCGAGGTAATTTGCGCAGAGTCATTCGCGCCCCAGGCGAACAATGATCCATCCGCGCGTCTGGTGAGTGTCCACGCCCAACCGCAATCAATCTCCACGACATTACTCAGCGAAGCAGGCACCGTCGCGATGTTTTCAGCGCCGCCATTCCCCCCCCACGCAACCACCGTCCCGTCGGATTTGAGCGCCACGCTGTGGTTGAAACCCGCATCCATTGCGACGACATTCGAGAGACCGTTGGGCACGGTAAGGCGCCCTTCGGGACTGTTTGCGCCGATCGGGATGAAGCCTGTAGCATTAGTCGGTGCTCCCGGTCCGGGAATGGTGACACTCCGCAAGCCTGTGCGGCCTTGAAACGCATTCGCGCCGATGGACGTCACCGGCTTGCCTTCGATCGTCGCCGGAATCGCCACATTGGCCAAAGTGCCGGTGTAGAGGGTGATGCTCACCTCGTTGCCCGAGACGGTGTATTCAAAATTCCCGAACACGGCCGCCGCAAGCTCCGTGGCGCCGCACAGTAGCACGGCGAGAACCGCGAACAACGCTGCCAGGGCGCGCGCTGTTCTGGTACGCCCGCTGAAACGGGGGCCGGACGGGGGAGAGGCGGGTTGCGGAAGATGTAACCGCAGCGGAGCCCCTTGGGCGGATGCGGATCGAGAATCAGTGAAGAAGTCCATAGAATGAATGCGGGCAGGATGCAGGAAACCAATCCTCTTGAAGAGCAGGAACCGAGCCAGAAGCAGCACGGTGTTTGTGAAGATCGCCTTACAACCTTTGCATCGAACCCACTCTCACCCGGAATGCCGCTTTTGAGCCGCGATCCACCGGCATGATACACTTATTAAACACCTGCATGTGTGTAGCTTGCATATTTAGAAAAAAGACGCCCTCGCGGCAAACTCCCATGAAAAAGCGAGAAAACGCACGACAACCACGTGAGCGCCGTCATCGCTTGCTTCCGCCATCACACTACGGGCGACCCTGAATGGCGGTCATCTTTGATACATCCATATTACCGCAAGTATTTTGCGTTAAAAATATCGTCCAGTTACTTTCTCTTCGGTTGAGCGAACCCTCCCGAGGGGAGTTGGGCGGAGTTTACGATGGATTGCGTCCGCGCGGAACCCACGCGGTCCCGAGATGGGACACCCCGAATGAAGTCCCGGCACCCCGCCCGAGGTGCGCCCGCACCGAGCCCGCTGGACGAATCAGAACACGTCCGACGGAACGTGCGGTGGGAACTCGGCTTCCCGCCGGCTCGCTCGCCAGTCCGCTGGTGAACTTGCGCCCGTTTGAGCCCCCCATCATTTATCCCAGAATAAACTTGCCTCACTGCATCCGGAAAGTAGCGTCGACGGGGTTCTCCCTAGGGCGCCAACTGTAACCGAAAGGACACAAATGCTGCCTGTACATTCCTTCAACGTTGTTCCGAAGCTACCGGAACCCCTTGAGCCCCTCCGTGAAATAGCGCTCAACTTGTGGTGGACTTGGCAACCCGATGCCCGGCGTCTTTTCCGGCATCTGGATCCCGACCTCTGGCATCGGACCAACCACAGTCCCCTCCGGATGCTCCAACTCTCCAAGCAGGCCAGGCTTCAAGAGGTCGCCGCAGACGAGGATTTCAAGCGGGAAATGAACGCCTTTCACGGGAAGCTCAAGGCGTACATGAAGCAGAAGGATACCTGGGGCAAACTGCGCGCCAAAAAGTCGCCCCTCTCCGGACCGGTGGCCTATTTCTCAGCCGAATTCGGCTTCCATGAATCCTTTCCAAACTACTCGGGCGGCCTGGGGATTCTTTCCGGGGACCATTGCAAGTCGGCAAGCGATCTGGATGTGCCGTTCATCGCATTCAGCCTCCTGTATCGGCACGGCTATTTCCGCCAGCAGATCAACAAGGAAGGCTGGCAGGACAGCGTCCAACTCAACCAGAACTTCAGCCATCTGCCGCTGACCGAAGCGCTGGATGCCGACGGGCAGCCCCTCTTTGTGCAGGTGGAAATCCTGCAACGCACCGTGAGCGCGAAGGTCTGGGCCCTGCAGGTTGGTCGGATCGTTCTCTACCTGCTCGACACCGATATTCCCGAAAACGCCGAGGAAGACAGGCTCATCACCGCGCAGTTGTACGGCGGGGATCTGGAGATGCGCATCAAGCAGGAGATTGTACTCGGCGTCGGAGGCGTGCACGCGCTGCACGCGATGAAGATCACCCCGTCCGTGTACCACATGAACGAGGGGCACTCCGCGTTTCTTTCGCTGGAATTAATCCGCAGACAGGTTGCAGATCACGGAAACGATTTCTACAGCGCGCTGCAGGTCGTGGCTTCGGGCAACATCTTCACCACCCACACCCCTGTTCCCGCAGGCAACGACGCGTTCCCCTTGGATTTGATGCGCAAATATTTCGGGTCCTATCCGGCGAAAGTGGGGATCGACTTCGACTTGTTTGTGAGCTTCGGACAGACCCGCAAGGATCCCGTGGAGCCCTTCTCCATGACAATCCTCGCGCTGCGCACCAGCCGCCACGCAAACGGTGTAAGCGAGCTTCACGGGAAGGTTTCGCAAGGCTTGTGGAAAGACGTGTGGTCCGGGGTGCCCGAGCACGAAGTTCCCATCACCAGCATCACCAACGGCATCCACACACGCACCTGGATGGCGCCCGAATTTTCGGCGCTGTACGACAAATACCTTCCGGACTGGGAGGCTCATCTCACCGATGTCGACTTCTGGCGCGGCGTATACGATATCCCCGACGAAGTCATCTGGAGCACCCATCAGCACCTCAAAAAACGCCTGTTTGAATTCGCTCACGAAAGGCTCCGCTCGCAGCGCCTGCGCCTGGGCGAGTCGCCCGAAAAACTCCGCATGGCGGGCGCGCTTCTCGATCCGGAAGTTCTCACGATCGGCTTTGCGCGGCGCTTCGCAACCTACAAGCGGGCGACGCTGCTGTTTTCGGATCCGGACCGCCTGCTCCGGCTCATGAATCATTCGGAGCGGCCGGTGCAGTTTGTTTTTGCTGGAAAAGCGCATCCCAAGGACGAGCCCGGCAAACGGTTCATCCAAGAGGTCTATAAATTCTCACGCCTGCCCGAGTTTGAGAACCGGATTGTTTTTCTTGAAGACTACGATACGTACGTCGGGCGCCGCATGTACCAGGGGGTTGATCTTTGGCTCAACAACCCGCTGCGCCCGCTGGAAGCAAGCGGTACAAGCGGGATGAAACTTCCTCCGAACGGAGGGTTGAATCTCTCGGTGCTGGACGGCTGGTGGTGCGAAGCTTTTGCGCAGAACCGCAAAGCCGGGTGGGCCATCGGCGAGGAGATTCAAGACGGGTCGACGGAGTTTCAGAACGAAGTCGACGTCGCCAGTTTGTTCCACATCCTGGAAACGCAGGTGGTGCCGCTCTATTACGCAAAGCCGGACGGGCGCCTGCCTCTGGCTTGGATCCAGTTGATGCGCGAATCCATCCGCTCCATCACCCCGGTATTCAACACGCACCGGATGGTTCGCGAATACACGGAGCGGCTTTACGAACCCGCGGCTGCGGCGCATTCGGTTCTGGCGGCATCCGGCGGGGCCAAAGCGCGGGCGCTTTCGGAATGGAAAGACATGATCCGCGCGACATGGCCGACGGTCAAAATCGACCGTGTCGAGACCGATGTGACCGGTCAGGTGCAGGTTGCCGAATCGATTCCGGTACGGGCCATCGTGTATCTCGGGGCGCTCTCGCCCAAGGACGTCCAGGTGCAGGCCTACTACGGAGAGGAGTACAACTGCGAGATTCGCTCCCCGATGACCACGAATCTGGAGCTCTCGGCGAAGCTCGACGGAGGCGCTTTCCTGTACCAAGGGTCTGTGGCCGCCTCGGAGAGCGGCTCCTACGGCCTGAGCGTGCGCATCATACCAACTCATCCAAATCTGACTCAGGCTCATGAACTTAGACTGATCCGGTGGGCACGCTGAGGCCGCCGGGTTGGATTGGAGAGGGCGCCCGATAATTCCGTGAATCAGGCTTGCCTGACGGTCTGTTCGCCGTTTTATTCGAGGTTCTTATATTCCCCATGAAATCCAACATTCTTACCATCGCAGCCGTCGCACTTGGAACCTCACTCCTCGGAGGGGCAGCCCAAGCCGATGTGAAAGTCGGTACCATCGACATGAAGCAGGTGTTCGACACCTATTACAAAACCAAGGACGCCGAAGGCAAAATCAACGAAGCGCGCACGCAGGCCAAGAAGGAGTTGGACGAGCGTCTGGATTCCTTCAACAAGGCGCAGGAAGAAGCCAAGAAACTGAACGAAGAGGCCAACAAACCCGAACTCTCCGCAGCGGCCAAATCGGACAAGTCGAAGCTTTTGAACGAAAAGCTTCAGGCGCTGGGCGCCCTTCAGCGTGAGATTCAGGAATTCCAGCAAACCCGCGAGCGCCAGCTCTCCGAGCAGTCCGTGCGTTCACGCAACAGCTTGGTTGAAGAGATCAACAAGGTGATCGGCGACAAGGTGAAGGCAGCAGGATATGACATCGTGCTCGATAAGTCCGGCCAGAGCCTCAACGCAGTCGGCGTTGTGGTCTTTTCGCGGGATTCCTTCGATTTCACAAACGACGTGGTCAACGAACTCAACAAGTCGAAGCCGGCCGCGAAGGCCGAGAAGAAGTAACCCTTCAACCAACAGACCATTCTTTCAACAAGCCGTCCTCCGCGGGACGGCTTGTTTATTTTCAGGGGTGCCATTGTGGCAAATCTCAGGAAAGCAAAACCGCTGGAGCAAAAACATGAGGATCGCTTGCATTGAGATACTTCAATTGATTGCATTCCAACTACCTCGGAGCGCTATGAAATTGACCGCCGCTTTGGTTTCAATGCTGTTTGTCACGGGACCGCTCGCCGCGTATTCGCCCGGAGACTTGGTGCGGACCACCAAAAAGGACACCCTTGTTTTCATGGGCGAACCGCTCCTTGGCGCCCCGAAAGGCCAGGAGTTCACGGTATTGAAACACCAACCGGGATCCGGGGTCATCTATCTGGCGTTCATCCAAAAGGAAGGAACAGTGGTTGCGGTCACGCTCCCTGAAAACTCGGTGGAAGCGGTTCCGATGGAGGGATGGACGCTCATGCTGCGCGGCATCCAACTGTTTCGCGACCAGCGCATCGACGATGCGCGGAAGATGCTGCTTGAGGCGGCGAGGGACCCGGCTTACCGCGCGCTGGCCCAGAAGATCCTCCCGTCCGTAGAATCCGTCGCGGCGGCGGCGCGACCCGCATTGCAATCGCTTGCCGAATTCCAGTCCGGCGGCGGGAATGAGGCCGCGAAGCTCAAATTAACCAACGCCCAGCAGACTTTCGCCTCGGCAACCCAGAAGTCGAAAGAGGTGGCCGCGGAACTCGACACCCTGGGCTACACGAGCCTTGCATTCGCGCTGGAAGAGGGACTGGACCGCCTGACGCTCAAGATCGCACCAGGCAACGCTGCACTGGTTCCGATGCCCGCTTCGAAACCCTCAAAAGCCGATTTGGAGGCCCGAGCGAAAACAGCCGCATTTTCAGTGGTCCGCTGCCGGCAGGCCGTTGCAGTCCGCCGCCTCATGGAGGCCTCCCAGTACATTGCCGACGGCCTTGCCGCTGAGCCCGCGCGTCCCGAGTTGAAGGCGATGCAGAAAATCGTCGTGGAAGACATCAAAGACGCCGAGGGCAGGTGCGACGCGGCTCAGGAGCATCAAAAACGAAACCTTGGACAGGCGTTGCTGGCCCTGGAACGAGCCGTGAAGTTGTGCGCGGATCATCCGCGCGTGGCGAAACTGCGCGACGAGATGAGCGGCGCTCTCGAACAAAAAACGGCGCCGCCGGTCACAAAAGAATTCATCGCCGCCTCAAAGTCCTCCACACCCGAGCCCCTGCTCGTGGAAGGGCACCGTCTTTACACCACACGCTGTTCGCAATGCCATGATCTGGAGATGCTCGATTCGCGTTCGGCGGGCGGCTGGAAAGACGAGGTCGCAGGAATGGCGGGCCGCGCAAAAATCGACGCCACCCAGCAAGCCACCATCGTCCAGTACATCACCGCAGCCCTCGCCGCGGTGAAGAAAAATTAGCGCTACGCAGGCATGCCGCCTGCCGGATCGAGCCCTCAGGGCTTACCCTTTGCGAAACCGTCCTTCAATGTCACGGTGCGGTTGAAGACCGGACTTCCCAGCTTGCTGTCTTTCGGATCCGTAAAAAAGTATCCCACGCGCTCAAACTGGTAATAACACCCGGGTTGAGCGTCCTTCACTGAGGGCTCGAGTTTTGCCGTGATCACTTCCAGCGAGGACGGATTAAAAAACTTGGTGAAATCTCCATCCTCGCCAGCCTCCTCCTCGGGCTCGGCCACCGTGAACAGCCGCTCATACAAACGAACCTCCGCGTCGACCGCGTGCGCGGCACTCACCCAATGGATGGTCCCCTTCACCTTCGGACGCCCCTCCGGCTTCACCCCGCGGCGCGTGGCATCGTCGTAGGTGCAGCGCAGCTCCACCACACGCCCCGACTCGTCCTTCACCACCTCGCGGCAAATGATGCAGAAGGCGAACTTCAAACGAACCTCGCCGCCAGGCACCAGACGGAAAAATCCGTCGACTGGATTTTCCATGAAATCATCCGCATCGATGTAAAGCGTGCGGCTTAGCGGCACCAAGCGCTTGCCCGCGGACTCGTCTTCGGGATTGTTCACCAACTCCACAAACTCGACCTTGTCCTCCGGGTAATTGGTCAGAACCACCCGGATCGGCCGCAGAACTCCATAAACACGCTGGGCGCGACGGTTCAAGTCCTCGCGCACGCAGTGCTCAAGCAACGCGATGTCCGTCAACCCGGGGTATTTCGTGAGCCCGATGGCCTCGCAGAAAGACCGGATCGCCGCCGGCGTGTAGCCGCGGCGCCGGATTCCGCTGATGGTCGGCATGCGGGGGTCATCCCATCCCGAAACCAAACCCTCTTTCACCAGGCGAAGCAGCTTGCGCTTGCTCATCACCGTATAAGTGAGGTTCAAGCGCGCAAACTCACGTTGATACGGTTTGGAAGGCAACCCGTCCACGTTCTGAATCAACCACTCGTACAAAGGCCGGTGATGCTCAAACTCAAGAGTGCACAGACTGTGCGTGATCCCCTCCAGCGCGTCGCTGAGCGGATGCGCGAAATCGTACATCGGGTAAATACACCACGCGTCCCCGGTCCGGTGATGGTGCGCATGAAGGATCCGGTAAATCGCGGGATCGCGCAGATTGAGATTCGGCGAAGCCATATCGATCTTCGCCCGCAACACACACGCCCCTTCCTTGAATTCCCCCCTGCGCATGCGCGAGAACAAATCGAGATTCTCAGCCACCGAACGGTCACGGAACGGACTCGGTGTTCCGGGCTCGGTCAAGGTTCCCCGGTTCGCACGCATTTGATCAGGGGTCTGGTCATCGACATAGGCCAGTCCTTTCTCGATCAACTGCACGGCGAACGCGTAAAACCGCTCAAAGTAATCGCTGGCGTAGTAAAGGTGTTCTCCCCAGCTGAACCCGAGCCAACCCACATCCTCCTTGATGCTGTCGACGTACTCGACCTCCTCCTTGGTCGGGTTGGTGTCGTCAAAACGCAGATGACACCGCGCCTTCGGAGCGAATTGAAGGCTCAACCCGAAGTTCAAGCAAATGCTCTTCGCATGCCCGATGTGAAGATATCCGTTGGGCTCAGGCGGGAAACGCGTGATCACCCAACCCTCGTTTCGGTTGGACGCCACGTCGTCCGTGATCATCTCACGAATGAAATCCAACGGCGCGGCAGCATCAGGAACAGCAGACATAACCGCCACATTTCCATGCAAGGTCCCGACTAGTCAAGGAACCTCGGGATCGGAACGCATGCGCGACAAAGAAAAGCGCGCAACGACGTCAAATCCGCGCCTATCGAGGCCTCTCAACCGTGAGTAACCGCCTGAAAACCTTGTCGCCGTTGGTCACAAACAACGTGCTGTGCCCTTCCCCCGCGAGCGTGCAACTCGTCAGCGGCGCCTCAGCCTGCGGCTTTGACAAGACTCCGCAGAGTCGGCCCGTCGGATCAAACACCTGCACACCCAAAGCAGAGGTCACATAGTAACGTCCCACCCGATCCACCGCCATCCCGTCCCCCCGGGAGACGGGCTGGTAGGGCGGGGGTTCGTTGAATTTGAACTCGCCCTTCGGATCAATCGGCAACCGGAGACTCATGTACGGAGCCTTCGCGGAAAGAGTCCCGTCCGCCTCGACACGGAACGCCCACACGAATTCACCCTTGAAATCGGACACGGCGAGCGTCGAGCCATCCGGCGAAAGCGCAATTCCATTCGGACCGTTGATTCCCTCGTCGACGACGCGGACTTCACCGGTCTTCGAATCAATCCGCGTCACCCGTTTCGCTCCGGTCTCGGTGATGTAAATCAAACCGTCTGCGGACACCGCTAGGTCATTCGGCTGCACACCCGACGCCACCTCGAGCACCGCGCCATCGGTCGGGTTGATGGAAATCACCCTCTTTTTTGCGCCCTGACAGCCGTAAATCAAACCGTTCGGGCCAAACTTCAAGCCGCTGACCGACTCATCCGCGATCTTCACCTTCCCGCCATCCACTCCCACCCGGTAAACCGCCTGCGCTTTCATGTCTGAAAAATAAAAATTGCCGTCCTTGTCGGCGCACGGAGCATCTGCAAACCCGAGTCCTTCCGCCACCAGCTCCCATCCGCGGCCCGCCACCAGCAGATTCAACAGCGTGAGATCGCCGCGCAAATCCCCCTTCGTATCGACGACCGGAACGTGCTTTTCCCCTCTCCACAACCATCTCAGAGCGTCCGGAAAAATCGCGCTGCCATGCTCGCTGTTGTGCCCGAATCCCTCCGCGAAATCGAAGCGCACATCGTAACCCATGTAAGAGAGCGCCGCCGCCATCTGCTTGTTCGCGAGCGGCCAGTTCCCGTAAGCGTTGTCCAGGTCCCCGCTCGAGTCCGCCAGGTAGACCCGCAACGGCTTGGGCTCCGTCTTTCGAATCAGCGACGGATACGCATTGCCCCCGCGCAGATTCACGAAACTGCCGATGGTCGACAAAACCTTCCTGAAAGCCTCGGGCCGCTCCCACGCAACGGTGAACGCGCAAATGCCGCCGGAACTCGCACCGCAAATCGCGCGCATCTCGGGATCCTGCGAAATCTCGCACTTCTTGCTCACCTCGGGCAAAATTTCCTCCAGAAGAAAGCGCGCATATCGGTCGCCCAAACTATCGTACTCCAAACTTCGGTTTGAACTCTTCCACGGCGTCTGAGGCTTTTGCGCGGACGCATCGTGGCCCGGGTTGATGAAAACCGCGACGGTCGGAGGCATCTCGCCCTTCGCGATCAAATTGTCAAAAACGACAGGCACTCTCCAACGTCCCTTGACGTTCGCATAATCATGCCCGTCCTGAAACACCATCACCGCGGCTGCATTTCCCGGCTTTGCCTGCGCGGGAATGTAAATCGACCAGTCCCTGACGGTCCCCGCAAATATTTTTGATTCGAAGGGCTCCATTGCCTCGATCTTTCCATGCGGGATGTTCGCCTGCTCTATCGCATCAGGATGCGGGACCCAACCACCCGCAGGCGACTGGGCCCGGACGACCGCAACGCAGACCAGGCAACTCGTCAGAATAAAAAGCGATGTTCTCATATGATTCATTCTCCATTCACAAGTGTTTTAGTTTCGGATGAGGTCTCAAGCGCTGCAGGAAGACCTCATCCTGCATCCGCTCATTTCGAAGGCCACAGATACCTCATCGCCTCCGGCAGCAAAGCCCCCGCCGCCTGCCCGCTGTGCCCCCCGCCGGTCATCACCAAACGGTGATCATAATCCGCGAACTTGAGCGCCGCCGCGAGATCCTGATTCGAGAGCGGCCAGTGCCCGAAGAGATTGTTCACATCCTCCTCGCCTTCCTGCATCCAGATCCGCAGCGGCTTCGGTGAAGCCTTGGATTTGCGCACAAGCGCCGGGTACACGAACGCACCGCGAATGTTCGTAAAGCTCCCGATGCTCGAGAGCACTCGACCGAATTGATCAGGCCGTTCCCAAGCCACGGTGAAAGCGCATACCCCCCCGGACGAAGAACCAGCCACGCCTCGGTGCGCCGGGTCTTTGCTCACGTTCAAGTCCTTGAGCACCTCGGGCAAAAACTCATCAATCAAGAAGCGTGCGTACCGGTCGCCGGTTGAGTCGTATTCAAAGGACCTGTTGCTGCGCGCCGCGCCACCCGGCCGCGAAGAAACGAAGCTGCCCGGGCTCACAAACACCCCGATCGTCACGGGCATCTCGCCTTTTGCAATCAGGTTGTCGAATACAACAGGCACGCGGAAAGCCCCATCGGGTTTCACGTAACCCCCGCCATCCTGAAAAACCATCAAATGCGCCGGGCTCTTTGACTGGTACTGGCTCGGCACATACACCCAGTAATCCCGCGTCGTCCCCTCGAACACACGGCTGCTTTTAAAAGTGCCCTTCGTCACGGTCCCCTGCGGCACCCCCGGTTGCACCGCGCTGTCCAGCCCGTGCTTTGGGATCTCCAAGGATTCGACGCGAGTGCCAAATCCCAACATCAAAAGACCGATTCCAAAGCCAACGCTAAAACGATGCGCAAATTTCATAGGGGGCTGAATATACGTTCAGAAAACTAGCCAGCGCGGCTTCCGCGCGCACGCAAATATTCAACACCGCCAACGGCAGGGGCCCCGCCGCTTGCCGTGAACCACCGCGCCGTTAAGGAAGAAGCGCAAGCGCAGACTGGTACTCCGGCGTCTCCGGATATTCTGCCTTCAACTCCACCAGCAAACGCCGCGCCTGCACTTCGTCCCCTGCCCCGACCATCGCCTGAACAGCCCCCAGCAGGGCGCGCGGATGGAGCACGCGCTGAGAGGGAACGAACACTTCAACCGACAAAAATGCGCGGATGGCCGAGCCCCAATCCTTGGCATCGAAAGCCTCCTGCCCGAGCGCAAGCCAAGAGATTCCCGCCCCGAGAGAGGAGGCGCCGGGTTTCGCGAGGGCCTTCCATGCCAGCCTCGCTTTGTCGCGGTCTGCCTGTGACAGAAACAAGACCTTTGCGGCGTTGTCGAGGTCGATGTCTCCGGTGGAAACCCACTGTTTCTGGAGCGCCGAAAACGACTCTTCGGTTCCCGCAACAGCAAGGGCGGGGACATGCAGACGCATCAGATCCGCCCACTGACTGCCCGGAAGATCCGCATTCGCTCGCACCCCGGGCAACAGCGGTTCAGTGATTTGCAAAACCCGGCTCGCATGACCGGATGCCGAGGCGACACGCGCATCCGCGAAACCCTCAAGCTCTGGAAAAACAATGCTCTGAATCTGCGCAATGCCGACAACGCCTTCGGTGACGTTCGCGTCGGGGGCAAGACTCTTGTAGAAGATGAACTGTCCTTCACGCCGCATTTCTTTTGCTTTGTGAATCTTTCCGTCCTTCATGACGATTTCCTGGCCGGAAATCGGCAGCAACAGAACTGCCAGCCATAAGAAAAAGACGGAGCGCAGAGTCATTTCCCCACCTCCAATCCCATCCGTTTTTTTGCGGCGCGCATCTCCGGAAGCGCGGCGAGCTTTTCCTTGGATACCATCTCGCGCAGGTGCGCCAACGCCTTCTCCGGTTCACCCAGTTTTTCAAAACAATCCGCAGCCCGCAGATAAGCCCTGGCCACCACGGTCGCATAGCGCTGATACGCAACAAAAACGCGTTGGAAATACTGCACAGCGGCGGGGAAATCTCCTTTGGCAAACGCCACCTCACCCAGAGAAAAAACAGCTTCGGCGGTGCACTCGCCTCTCCACTCCCGAGTCGATGCCACCTGCTCGAATGCCGCCTTCGCCTCGTCCAGCTTTCCGAGCATCAGAAGCGCTTTCGCTCTGCCGTGCGTCACATCCTTGAGTTTTGAAGTCGCCCCCGCCTTGTCGATGGCCATCTCGAAAAACTTGATGGCATCCCCAGCTTTTCCGTCAAGCAGAGCGATTTGTCCCAGACCGTTGTAGGAATAATCCAAAAGCTCGGATTTCGGGAATTCTTTCGCAAGCGCCTCATAAAACTTGGCTGCCTCCCCGCGTTTACCCCGCTCGAGAAGCCTGTCGCCGCATTGCGCGAGAAGCGATGCACCCAAATCCTGCGGCGGGATCCGTTCGCTGATGATATCCAACTTCTCCATCGCGACCTCCGGCTTCCTGAGAAAGCGCATGAGTTCGGCCTCCGCAAAAATCATGCGCGCCTTCGAAATCTGGGTCGCAGAAGCCTTGTCTGCGTCCAGGTACTTTTTCAATTCACCGATGGCGTCGTAAGCAGGCGGAGTTCCGCCTGCCTCGGCCGCTTGCGGTTCCGGGCGTTTGGCGCAAAACTGCGAGAGCAGCGTGATCAACTGTTCGACCGCATCGCGGCTTCTGTCATCGATGAACTTGGAAATCTGCTCGGCCAAATACTCTTTTGCTTCCTGAAATTTGCCCTCCTTCACCATCGCGCGCGACAACCAGTACATCGCCGACACTGCGGCGGGGTGAGACGGCCGGGCCGCGAGAAACTCGCGGAACATCTCCGCGCTCTTGTCCCACTTTCCGAGCCTTTGCAGCTGCTTGTTCGCCTCAAACAAGGCGTAGCTGACCACCTCGTCGTTCGGAGTGTTTTCGACGGCCTTCCTGTAAGCAGCCACCGCTTCGTCCCGGCGCTCCTTTGCAACCAATGCGTCGCCCTTGAGCGCCAAAACATCACCCAAGAGGGCATTGTTCGCATTTTTCAACTCCCATGCCTCGCATTTTTTGACGACGTCGTCGTAGCGTTTGGCAGCCTGATAGCAGGAGGCCACGCGATACGCCGCATCCGCGCTGAAAAATCCGTCGCCGTACTTGTCCAGATAGGACTCAAGAGCGGGATGCGCCTTCACGTAATCACCCGAAAAAAAATGACACAACGCGATTCGGTAAACCACTTCCTCGATGTTTTCACCTTTCGGGTGTTTTTTCACGTACGCTTGGTAGGCGCCCAACGCCTCGGAATACTTGCTCTCCGAAAAGAGGGCATTTGCACTTAAAAACTGCGCCGCCTCGGCGTGCTGTCCGGCAGGCGCCATCTTGAGAAGCTTCGCAAAAACGCCCACAGCGGACGCGGCATCCCGTTTCAGGAGCAGTTGGGTGCCCTGCACAAAAATCGCAGTCTGCAGTTGAGAAGACTTTGGAAACTCTTTTTCAAACGCACCTATGGCATCCAGCGCCTCCTGAGTGTTCCCGAGTTCGGCGTGAAAAACGGCGAGACTGTAAAGGGCGCTCTCACGCACCTCAGGCTCGCCCTCCTGCCGGAGATACTCAAACAAAACGACGGCCTCCCAGAGCCTGCCGATTTCCTGAAAACAGCGGGCTTGGCGCATCCTGAGGGCGCCCGTCGTGCTGGGCGCTTTTTCGACCCCATCCAACGCCTGCTTGCCCTCCTCAAACATCGTTTTCAACCGGTTGTTCAAAGCAATCAACTCAACGACCCGGCTTGGATCTCCTTTGGCAATGGCCACGTTCGCATCCACTCTTTTTGAGATCGCCAGAAGCCTCGCGCGGCCGGCGGCAAGCAATTCGTCTCGCTGCCGGACCAGTCCGTACGCCTTCAGCGCGTTCCGATATTCCTTGGCCTCAAAAAATGCGTCTCCAAGCTCAAAGGTCAACGCATTGAGCTGAAGTGGATCCTCAATCAGGTCGGGCCTCCCGTGCAGGCTTGCCAAAATCTTCCAGGAGCGATCACGGTTTCCGCGCGCGACCTCCGTCGAAGCAATGAGCATCGCCGCATCCGCGAAAGCTGCAGACTTGAGCCCCTTCTGGAACACAGGCTCGAGCAGCGCCATGGCTTCGTCGGGCTTTCCTGCCTCCTTCAGCAAGCTGGCACGCATCAGCAGCACCTGCTCGTTCTGGCCTGCCGCCGGGACGGACTCAAAGGAAGCGGCAGCGCCCTCCTTGTCGCCCAACGCAAGCTGACACTGCGCAATCGCCATTTGCGCGTCGCCAACCTTCGATCCGTTCGGATACTGTTTCTTGTACCCTTCAAACTTGGCTTTCGCTTTCTCGTACTCCTTTAAGTTGTAGTGCGCCGCGGCGATGGAAAAATGAACGCTCTCAAGGCCCGGACCGGAGGCACCGAGCGTGAGCATTTGATCCAGTCCCTCGACGGCCTTTTGAAAGTCGCCCCTTGCAAAAGCACCCATCGCGGCCGCGTAAATCTCGTTGAGCTTTTCCTCCGGAGCCTTCGGTGCCTGCGCCGGACAGTGGACGCCACCGAGGCAAAGGACGCATATCAGAAACATCGCCGAGGAACGCCCCGCTCTCAGAAGCGCGGGACCGAAGCTGGCTGGATGATTCCGGGGTTTAGCCATGGGCTGTCGTTTCCAAGCCCTTGTTTGTAAGCGACCATCGCTCCAAGATCCAGTTGGGATTGCGCCGGGATGAATCATTTGGACTGATTTGCCGTCGGGAACTGCTTTGACCCGCACCGGTTGATGGTTAATGTTGCGCGCAGGCCAAATGGTTGCCCAATAATCCCCGATCCCGCCTTGCCCCCCGCGACTTGATGAACTGGTTTGTGTTTAACCCCGGAGACTTCGCCGTCTCATTTTTAAGCGTACTCCTCGAAGGCATCCCGTTCCTGCTGCTTGGTTCCATCATCTCAGGCGTCATCGAGGCCTGCGTTTCGCCTCAACGCCTCGCAGCCGCGCTCCCGAACAACCGTTCGCTGGCGGTATTTGTCAGCGGACTGCTCGGACTGCTCTTTCCGATGTGCGAGTGCGGGAGCGTTGTCATCATTCGCAGGTTTCTGAAGAAAGGGCTCCCGCTCGGAAGCGCGTTTACCTACATGCTGGCGGCGCCGATCGTGAGTCCGATCGTGGCGATAAGCACTCTGGCGGCCTTTCGCGGCCAGTTTTCAGTCGAAATGACCTGCCTGCGGCTGGGCCTGGGATTTCTCATCGGCGTTGCCGCCGGGTTGATCATCGAACGGTTTCCCGCCCGCTCCATCCTGCGGGAGGACGCAGGCCTTGCTCAGGATCCAGCTCCGCGCACCGGTCTGAAAATCGCGGCTGCTGCAGGCGTCGAAGAACCGGATAGGAAAACCAACAGAGTTCTGAAAGCCGTTTACACCGCGTCCACTGATTTTTTGGACGTTGCAGTCTTCTTCATCATCGGTGCCGCGATCACCAGTGTCTTGGGAACGTCCATCGATCGCGCCGTTCTCGCGCCGATCGCGACAAACGCGCCCCTTTCAATTTTCGGGATGATGACCCTTGCCGCCGCGCTGGCGCTCTGCAGCACGACGGATGCGTTTATTGCTGCGACAAGTTTCTCGGTCTTTCCGATGACGGCCAAGCTGGCGTTCCTCTTGTTCGGGCCGATGTTCGACCTGAAACTCTACTGGCTTTACAGCCTTCTTTTCAAAAAACGTGTTGTGATCCTCCTCGCCCTCAGCCTGTTCTTCGGCATAGGGTTACTCTGCTGGAGGCTGAACGGGATATTCTTTTAGGAAGCGTCCATTCACTACCTTCAAACATCCACTCCATTCAAAGCCATGACCTCGTTGTTCACCCGCTGGATTCCGTCCCTCTCTCTCGGAGCATGGAGCGCGATTCTGCTGGCATCCCACCTGACCGGGCGGGCCGCGAAGTTTCTGCACCCCGCTTTCCGGCCGGGCGTTCTGGCGGCGGGATTGCTTCTTGCCCTGCTCGCGCTCCTGATTGCGTCGCGGGAGACCCCGCCTGAATGCTGCGCGGACGCCACCTGCACGCATCCGCTCTCACGATCTCGCCTTGGACGCTGGCTGACTTTCGGCATCCTCGTGCTGCCTGCCAGCTTTGCTGTTTGGCTCTCGCCCGACACCTTCAGCCGGCAGGCTTTCGAGCAGCGAGGCATCACGATGGATGCAACAGGCCTCGGAGACCGGCGACCGGTCGCCGCGGCCAGCCAGCCCGCGGCGGAAGTGAAGAAGGCCATGCAGGATTCCCCCGGCAAACCTTCGAAGGAAACGGTCTCAGCTGAAAAATCGGCCGGGGATGACGTGACAGGAGCCAAAGCACCCGCACTCGCCCCCGCACTTTCACCAGCAGCCTCGCCGCCGATCCCGGCCGCAGCCGCGGAGGGCGCTGCGAAAGACGCGGCAACCGATGCCATGCCGGATTACCTCCAGCGCACAAAGGAAGGCTACATTATCACGGAAGTACTGGACCTCCTTTATTCGGTGCAGGACTCGCAGCTTAGAAAAGACTTCGAAGGCAGAACCGTCCAACTGATCGCCCAAATCATGCCTGACAAGACCTCTGCGAATTCGGCGAACCGGTTCAAAGCGGTCCGCATGTTCATGAGTTGCTGCGCCGCTGATGCGCGCCCTGTGGCAACGCTTGTGGAATCCAAAACACTGCCGGAGTTTCCGGAAATGACATGGGTAAAGGTCGTCGGAACGGCCACTTTCCCAATCGAAAACGGCAAGCGCACGGCGGTGATCCAAGCCACCTTGGTGGAAGAAACCAAACCGCCTGAAGAAGCGATGCTGTTTTAAACGCACCACACCCAAATTCATGCTCCCAGAAATCGAACGCCTCCTCATTCTTCAGGACCGAGACCGCCGGACTCGGACCCTCAAAACCGAACTCAAAACCATTCCGGCAGACCGCGCCGCGCTGGAGCAAAAGCTCGCCACGCTTAAAGGACAAGCCAACGACGCGAGGCAACGGCAACGCGCCGCGGAAGTTGAGCAGGCGCGACTAGACACGGAAATCCGTGCCAAGCGGGAACAGATCGCGAAGTACGAAACGCAGAAGCTTCAGACTCGCAAAAACGAGGAATATCAGGCGCTCAACCACGGCATCGATCACGTGAAGGGCGAGATCTCGACGATCGAAGACCGGCAGATCGAACTTATGGAGACGCTCGAGGCGCTTAAACCGGAGGTTGCGGCATCCGACAAAGCGGCGGCCGAAGCGGAGATCCAAGTGAAGAAACAGATCTCAGATCTCGAGTCGAAAAACTCCAATCTTCAGGGTCAGATCGCAGAACTCGAAGCCGCTCGCCCGACCCAGACCGAGGGTCTGGACGAGGATTTGCTGGATACATACCAGAGGCTTTTCCTCACCAAAGGAGAGGCGGTCGTGGCGGTTCGCAACGAGGTATGCTCCGGCTGCCACATGAAGATCACCGTCTCAACTTCGGCGAAGGTCAAAGCGCAGAAGTCCGTGGTGCACTGCGAACAATGCAACCGGATTTTGTTTCCGGAGATTCACTGAAAGGCTCGCACTGAAGGGCTGAGAGTCGGAAGGATTGCGACAATCCCGGAAGCCTAGTAATCCGCGGCGCTCGGCTCCGGAACGGTCTCCAGCAGCTTGTTGACGATCTTGTCCGTGTTCATGCCCTCGCTGTCCGCCGTGAAGTTTGTGAAAATGCGGTGCCTCAACACGGGCCGCGCCACCGAACGAACGTCGTCGGCGGTAACGAGCAGTCGTCCGGCAATGACGGCGCGCGCCTTGGCCGCGACGATGATGTTCTGCGCCGCACGCGGGCCGGATCCGCAACTGATCCAGCGGCTGATGAACTCCGGCGCGCGCTTGTCGCCTGGACGAGTGGCGCGCACCAGACGGACCGCGTACTTCAACACGTGATCGCTGACCGGCAGGTTGCGCACCGTCTTCTGCAGCTCAAGGATCTGTTCGGCCTGCATGACCTTGTTCAGAATCGGCTTGATCATGCTCGTGGTGAACTTCGCGATCTGCTCCTCTTCCGCCTCGGAGGGATAGTCTACAAAAATCGAGAACATGAAACGGTCCAACTGCGCTTCGGGCAGCGGATAAGTCCCCTCCTGTTCCAGCGGGTTTTGGGTCGCGAGCACGAAGAACGGAGCAGCAAGGTCAAATGTCTTGCCCGATGCGGTCACGCGATACTCTTGCATGGCTTCGAGCAGAGCCGCCTGCGTCTTTGGGGGAGTACGGTTGATTTCGTCCGCCAGAAGAATCTGGGTGAAAATCGGCCCCTTGATGAAGCGGTACTCTTTCTTCCCGGTTTCCTCATCGACCTCCAGAATATCCGTGCCCGTGATGTCGGAGGGCATCAAGTCCGGGGTGAATTGGATCCGTCTGAATTCGAGATCCAGCACCTCGGAGATCGTCCGAACCAGCGTCGTCTTTGCAAGACCGGGCATGCCGATCAGCAGAACGTGACCGCGCGAGATGATCGCGGTGAGCATGTCCATGACGATGTCCACCTGGCCGACAATCGCCTTCCCGATTTCATCCCGGATAACCGATGTGAGCTGGCTCATTCGGGCCACCATCTCCTGCACTTCAGCGGTCTGCAGCTCAGGCGGCAGTCCCACGCTCGGGGGCGGCGCCTGCACCGAAGGCGGGGGTGCCGGAGCCTCCGGCTCAATCGCGGGCGCGGGTGGCGGCAACGGCGCGGGAGCCGGTGGCACCTCCTCAGTCGCCGCACCTGCCGAACCGGGAGCGCCGGCGGAGGCCGCGGGAGCCGACGGCTTCTGGAACGGCGCCGGCGGACGCGCCATGGGCGGAGCAACCCCTTTCGGCTTCTTCACCAGCGGCGCGGGCACCGTCTCCGCCGAATCCATCGGGGGTTGAGGCGCCGGAGCAGCCGCGACTGGATCCGCCTGCCGCATCACACTCTGCGGTGAAGGTTCGAAAAGGAAAATCTCCGTGCCGATCCCAATCACGTCCCCCTCAACCAGACGACGCGGCTCCTGGATGACCACGCTGTTTACTTCCGTTCCGTTGCTGCTCTGCAAATCTTCGATCCACAAGCCGCCATCCGAGGCGAAAATCCGCGCATGGCGACGAGAAGCACCGGATTGAACCGGCAAAACCAAATCGCAGGATTCGTCGCGACCCACGAAGATTTCGGGGCGCGGAAACGTTAAAAAATCGATGGTAGGCGTGGTGTTCCCTGTATTGCGTAGCTGTGACATAAGAAAAAAGATGGTCGGGAGTTTTCGTGAAGGGCGCGCTGGCGGTTAAATCGGAGGGACTCTTGATGCGGACTCAGGTTTTTATCTGCACAAAGCAGCAGCCTCAGCCGCGAGTTCATGCTTGGGATAACGGGCTGCGATGAAGCTCCAAATTTTTACCGCGGCATCTTTTTGGCCGAGTTCGGCGAGCGCGCATGCCCGGTGAAAGTCCGCGGGAATTTGAAAAGGGCTGTCTGGATTGAGCGCCTTGAACGAATCGATCTCAAGCAGCGCCTCGCTGGCGCGGCCGAACATCAAATGCACCTGCGCGCGCAACAACAAGAAGTCACTCTGGAGTTTCGCCAAGGGATGCTCCTTCTCCCACTGCGCAAGCTGTGTTTCCGCGTCAAACCGAAGCCCCCGCGAAATCAAACTCGCTACCGTGGCTGCGTAGGCCCGGTCTTGGGCGGCGAACTTCCTGCCGGCGCTCTCATCCGCGACATTTTTTTGAATGATACGATAAGCCTCTTCGGCCTCCTTCAGCTTGCCTTGCACGCGGAAGAGGTCGCCGATTCGCGTTCGAATGAGCTGAACAACCTCGGGTGATGACTCAAACTTCGGGATCGCTTTCTTGGCAAAAGCGATCGCCGAGTCATCGCGCATCGCAAACGTGCGGGTGTCCATCTCAAAGATCACAAGCTCGTTCAAAAACTTCTCGGCAGCGGCGGCCCCTACTTTACCCACCTCCTCCAATGCTGCCTTCGGATCCACCCGCGCCAGACCGCGCAGCCACCCCATCAGAGCCCCCACGTAGAGTCGGTCGTCCGGGTCCGGATTTTTCGTAAACCACGCTTTTGCAATCGGCATCAGCTCCGCGTCGTCCCCGAACTGCTTGGCGAACCTGAAGTAATCGCTGACCTGTTCGATATCCATGTCGCCCATCTCTTCGCGCGCCATTTTTTCAAGGTAACGATGGATGTCAGCCTTTGATCGGACTGAGGCAGACTTGAGAGATACAAAAGTGGAAACGGGAAACCTCAAATTGACGGCGCCTTTTTCGGAAGAAAGCTCCACGTCGGCGTAGAGGGGAGACATTCCCGAAAACACGTGGCTGAAAGACGGTCCCTGACGTTTCGCTCCGTCGCTGAGCACCCAAGATGCGGACCATCCGTCCGGCATTCCCTCGAGCGAAACCTGCGTGTCAAAGAACACGGACGCATCCCACCCAAGATAATCCTCGTGCTTCACCGCCAGCTTCGGAAGTTTGCCCAACTTCACATGCTCGATGGAGGCCAACTCGGTTTTGCCGGAGCGCATCCATTGGTTGCCCTCGAAAAGCAGCATTTTCGTTTCCTCCTCAATGTAACCGAACCGCGCCGACCCCCCCGCCTGTTCTCCCTTGGCCAAAAGATAATCCACCATCACGCCTCCCTCCGGGATGCTCACCATCGAGCGAACCAGCTCGTCGGTGGGCGTCCTGTCGGGGTCCGTAGCCTTGAGCTTCAACTGAGGCGGATGCTCGCCGGGAGCCATCAATTCGAGCTTTCCGTTGATCCACACGAACGACGCACCGGAAGAAACCGTAGCCAACGGCTTTTGCATCGCCCCCGGTTTAAGCCAGCCGCGGTAGCGCGCCAGATAGTTTTTCGGCTCACCGAACGGATTGCCGTCAAAACCGATGTGCGTGGTGAATGCAGCGCCGTCTGTTCCGATTGAAATTTTCCACGCGTCGTTCAAGCCGTCAGGCGACTCCAACGACATATCCGCAAGAAGACGCCTGAACTCAACGAAAAGACCGTGCTTGGGCTCCCACGTCGGCGATTTCAATGCCTTCGTTCCCCCAAAATACAATTTGTACTGCGAGCCCTCCTTGAGCCCCTTCGCAATCAGGAGAATGTTCTGCCGCGGCCCGCGGAAAAGCTTTGCGACAGGAACCGGCGTGTCGGCTGAATCCAACAGCGCGACATCGGCGAGTTCAGGGAGCGTCGCACCCAACTCGAAAACCTCCACCGCCCAACCCGCATCCGGATCCGAAGGTCCGTTTTTTGCAACGATCGTGGCACGGTACATCGAGTCGGCGAGGACCCACGACGGATCCGCCCCGGGCTTCACTGGGGCCGTCTTTCCCGCGGCGCCCGCCGCCGCAGGCGCAGCTTCGGAGCGGACCGACGCAAAGAGCAGGGCCGCGTGGGCGAGTGTAATGCAGTAAAAAATCGCTCTCATTTGCCCTCGCTTAATGAACGGAAGTATTCCACGACCATACTCTTGTATGCGGAAGGTGCCTCCCCTTCAACCCCGCCCATCGTGCGCCTTTGATCAGGGCGCAGGGCGCCGCTCAGAGCGCTTTGGGAGATACCGGACCGCCCCCCACCGGCGATCATTCCACGCAACTCGCGCATCGCCCGCTCGTACCCAGTGGCGGCATCCGACATTCGGCCCTCCCTGAAAGCCTGCGACACCTCTTCCATCGCCCCGCGCGCAATCCGCAGCCCGTCTCCATCCAGTCGCAAGGCGCGGGCAAGCAGCACCAGTCGCGACATCTTTTCAACGACGGCCCCGGAAGCGGCGGCCGCTTTTTCGTCAACGTGCGCGGCGGGATCCGCCACGATCTTCTGCTCTGCGGGGGCGTCCGCCGGGGCATCGGCGGGAGCGTTCGCCGCCCCATCCGCAGGAGGAGCGGTTGGAGCTTCGCCCGTCTTTTCCTTCGGTTGCTCAACGGGCGCCTGCGGCTTCGGGATGGCTTCGCCGATCGCCTGCAACTCTACTTCCAGCCCCTCCACTTGCTCGGCGAACGCATCACTGACCTTCAATCGATGCTGCTCGGAAATCTTGGCCCGCAAACTTCCTTCGCCCGGAGCCGCGTCAGCAAACTCCAGAAAACGCAATGCGTCTTCCGAAGCGGCATCTACCCACTTCATGAGCTCGGATGAAACACCGCCCACCTTTTTCATCCCCTCCAAAATAATCTTCATCCTGTCGACGGACGCCTGGCTCACTCTCGGCGGATTCATCGCAAGACTCGCCGCCTGAGTGAATGCGTCCGACTCGAACTCCCCTAGAATCTGGGTTGCAGCTTCGGAGATTCGCTCCGCTTCAACATGCTCCGGATACGACAGAGAGTCCGCCACCGTTCTGGCCACGGCTTCGGAGACCAGTGAACTGGTCCGGCCCACCTCGGAGATCAAAGAAAGCTGATCCGCACCGAGGGACTCCTTTTGCACCAGCGGCCCGATTTTCACAGCCGCATCCGCTTCCACCTTCTCGAGCAAACGAAACTTCTCAACCGTTTCAATCAATGGCGTCTTAATTTGCCCCAACTGCGCCTTCGCAGACTTCAACTGCCAGTCCGCGATTGCACTCGCCGCCTTGGCGCACTCGGAGGCGAGCGCATCCAGTTCTTTCAATCCGGCATCGACTTCAGATTTCTGCAACCCCTGCGCGCACGTGTGCATGCGGTCGACCAAATTCAGCTGTTTCAGGGAACCCGACACTTGTCCGACCACCGCTCGCAGAGACTCGTCACCAAAGCCCACATTCGCAGCCGCTGCCTCAAGTCTTGGCAACAGCACTTCGACGCGGTCTCCGAGTGTCTTGAGTTTTGCAGCGACGCCAGCCGAAGCGCCTTCCCCTTTGGATTTCAAGTCCTGACACCAGTCCCTCTGGTTTCTCACCAATTCCTGGACGTCGCTTACCAGTTTAACGACTGCAAAATGTTTGCTCTCGCGGGCGGCGAGCGCGGAAAGCCCCTCGGCCTGCGCCATGATAGACCTTTGCACCACCGCCGCCTTCACCAACACACCGGAGCGCACATCGCCAAAAACGCTCGCCGCGTCGCGCAACAAGACGATCCCGTCCTTGATTTCGCGGTGTAAAAACGTTGCCATCGCCTCGGCCACGAGCAGCCCGGCTTCTCCAGCGAACTGCGAAAGCTCGACTGCTGCTTCCTCAATTTTCAACTGCCGCTCAAGCAAAGGCTCAACAACGCCCTGATCGCCCGCTGAGAAGGCCTCCTTGGTGGCAGTCAGATTCCTCATTTGCAGCTCGATGAGCGCGCGCAGGCCGGACCCCACTTTTTCCTCCGCTAGCTTTTTGCTGTTCGCCGCGTCCCCCGCTCCGGCGATCTTTACAACAATCGGTTCCGACATGCCGATTCCGGGACCGGTCGATGTGTTTTGATCTTTCGCAATCACCCGGTACACAGCCTTGGGCTGCCCCTCCAACGGTTTGATGGTGACAACCGTGCTTTCCGAAAACTTTTTGCCGCCCTGCAAGTCCTTCCACTCCGCCACAAGGACCGCGTCAGGCTTCTCATCTGAGCTTTGATAAACGCCGACATGCGCCAACCCCAGAACATCCTCGGCGGAAAAACTGATCCTCAGTTGTTCGCCGACATCTCCAACCAACTCATGCCCGTCTGCGGGTTCCGACACCGCCACCAACGGCGGTTCATCCGCAACCACCGTCAACGGAATCGACGCAAAGCCTTGCGTATCGATTTCGTCGCGGAAAGACACCCGAATGGTGTGCGGCGCATCGGTGGGCACCTGAACCACCCATTCCATCGATCCTTCAGCAGCTTCCTTGGCGTCGCCGGACTTGGAGTTGACTGCGGCTTTTTTTGCTTCAACCGGAACGTCTTCGTTTGCTTCCGTCACCGCCTTGAGCTCGGTGACCGCGTTGTTGAATCCAAGAGCGAGCCGGACTTTCGAACCCAGCAAAACATCCTGCAAAATACTGGCGTTTTGAATCGTCTCAACCCTGGCCCCGAGATACTCCGGCGGGGTGATTTCCGCCGTCCGTTCACGGATCACCGTGCGCGGCCGGACGGTGATTTTATAGATCTCGGAAACGGCGTCTCCCGCTTGGATCTGATATTCGAGCGGCTGCTTCACATCGCTCCAATCAAAAGTAAACACGGGCTGCCCGGCTTCGTGCTCCATCAGCGCCCGTTCCCAAGCACCGCCGACATCGCGATACCTCACCCATGCGCTGGCTGGGATGGATCGGGCCAGGATTACCCGGAGCTGAACTGCGGTTCCATGCGCGATGACCTGATTTCCCGGAACCACTGTTTCCACAACGGTGCGCGTGATCGGCCTGATCGGACGGCCTGGCATCAGGATCCGCGAAGCGGAATTTACGAAAAGTGCGGGGGCGAGAATCGCCCAGATAAACAACACTCCGAGGACACCACCGAACCCAATCCCCAACTTGCGCAAACGATCCCAGTCAAAAACGCGCTCCCAACGGATCGAAGGAAACGGATCATGCATTTCCTCGTACATCGCGGCCCGCAACGGAGAATCCTGGGGCAGAGATTCCTCAAACTGCACTGCGCTGATAAGCACATTACCACAGCCGCCGGAGGTCTCTTCGATCCGGCGGGCGACACTCGCAAGGGTGATGACCGGGCGCCACGCGCGCCATGCGCCCCACGATGCAGCTGCGAAACTGCCGAGAAGCAGCGCGAACGCCGACCACCTGCCGGGCGTGCCAAGGTGCAGCCATTGGTCCAATGCCAAAAACACCGCAAGCAACGCGCTGGCGAGAATGCAACCTAGCAAAACCAAACGGGAAGCCCTGGAGAGCCGCCATTTTTTGGCGGCCTCTTGGAGCCGGCGTTTCACGCTGTTCGGGTTGAGGGGCATCGAGGGGTGGTTTGAGAAATAATTTCTGCGAGAGGCTCAGGGCAAGTTCCAGCGCTTTCGCATGAACCAGTCAGCCGAAAGCAGCATCAGCAGCATGGAAAGCAAAACAGGGTGGTTCCAGAGATCAAGCAGCCTCGCACGCGCCACCTGCTGTTCCTTCCCGCTCACGCGCTCACGCCACGAATCGACCTGCTCGAAACCGAAAAACTGGCCGCCTGTCTGCTCCGCGACCTTCCCCAAAAACACCCGGTCGATCGGTTTGCCCGCCTTTTCAGGCAGAGGTTCGCTCACGGAAAACCGGCTCTCCGCGGACAGCTTGTCCTTCCCCGACCCCCAGCTTGATTGCGCGAGGAATATCCCCGCCACATTCGGCTCCACTTTCACCGTGTAACCAGAAACGGATTTTCCGGAGGACGCGGTGAATTGCCCCGGCTTCATCGCATAATCAAACTCTTTCCCGTCGGGCGTTTTCACTTTCAACGGCAGCGTCGCCGGCAATTTGCCGCCGGCGGAACCCGGATCAAAAATGGCCCGCACCTCCGGGCGCTCACCCATGAGGTATGAGGAGCGTTCCGTGAAGATTTCCAGCTTTGCAGAGCCGACTTTTTCATCCGCCTTGGGAATCACCCATTCAATGAGCTGACCCCAAAAAACGTCGTAGTATGATTTCCCGGGAGTACCCGTGAGGACTCCCATGCGCCACCTCCACAACGAGTCGCTCATGAACGCAACCACGCGGCCTCCGCCCGAGCGAGCACTCACCAGCAAAGGCGCGCGCTGTCCCGCAACCTCCGCCTCCATGAGCACTTCAGCGCCAGCCGCGACAGAGCGGCTTACGTTCGCACTCAGCACCGCGGGAAACTGCTTCACCTCGGCGAACAACGCGCCGAGGACCGGGTGACGCAATCCGGCCTCGGTCATGCGCGACGGAAAACGACCCTCCCGGTAATCTGCCGGCAGAATCGCAGGGCTGACCTCTGACAACGGCGAATCCACTATTTTTTTCGAACCGAACCCGTTCATGCCGCCCAACAAAATCAAGCTGCCGCCACGGTTCACGTATTCTTTCAAAGCCGCACCCTGTTCGGGGCTGAGCGACTCCGGAGGCAAATCGCCGAGAATCACGAGGGCGTACGGCGCCAATCCAGCCTGCGTGAGCTCGAGCTTTTGCCCACTCCCGCCGCCGATGGAGACCAGCTTGCCCTCCCCGGTGCGGACGAAGGTTTGAAGCTGGAGATTCCTGTCGCCGGTGATGGCGCGGCGCAGGAATTTGAATTCAAAATTAAACCCGTTTTGCACATACAAAATTCTTTTCCCCGGGGCGACCACCTCCACCAAAAAGGGGCGCTTCCTTGACTCGGCGTCTGCGGCGGGATCCTCGATCCTGAGCTCGAATGGGATCATCCCCGGCTCGGAAGTTGGCAAGGCAAACACCACGGGACGCGACTGGTCATCCTCGTTGAAAGTGACTGTGCTTTCGGCTTCCTTCTGTCCACTGCGCCATAATTCGACGGACACCGTCTTCCCCGACATTCCAATCGCTGACACCGAGGCGCGCACTTCCGCATCCCAACCGGCAACGACTCTTCCCGGCGCGTCCAGCGCGCTCAGCGACACCTTCCGCGCCTTCTCGGGAAGCACAAACTCCTTTTCGAGCTCGAAAGTGTGGATCGGCACGCCCGCAGCAAGACTCATGGACGAACCCAGCCCGGAGGAATCCAATCCATCGGTGAGCAAAAGCACCGCGGCAAGGGACTGTCCAACAAACCGGTCCCTGATTTGCTGGACTGCGGCGATGATGTTCGAACTCACCCCTGCAAAACCGATTTCAGATGCACCCTCGGGCATCTCGGTGAGCTTTGAATCGAACCGGAAAAGCCTCACGTCGAAATTTTCACGTGCGCGCTGCATTACTTCGGATTCCATCCATTTCTTCACGCGCTCCGCCCTGGTGGGCTGCTGCGGATCCACCTGATCTTTCATGCTCTCGCTGTCATCGACTAGAACGGCGATCTGCGGCTTGATCACGGTCACCTCGTCAACCTTTCGCTGCGGTTGGGTCAACACCACCAGCAGCATGAAGACAGCCCCGAACCGTAAAGTGCCCAACCAGAGTCTGCGCTGCCGGAGTTTCAAGCCTGCGCGGGTGCTCCAGAACACCGCAACAAACATCAGCAGCACCAACAGCGCCGCGCCCCACCAGCTGAATACGGGAGAAAGCAGGATGTCACTCATGCCCGTTCACCCTCGATTGGCCCTGCTCCCGCAACCGCGGATTGCGCGGCCTGCCTCTGTCCGAACCTTCTTCGATTTAGACGCCCCGTCATGATCTGCCCCTCCTCACCCTCCGCACGGCGCAATGCCAGGGCGTTTGAATACATCGTTTCCACGACGAAAAGCAGGACGGCAAGAACGAGCACCAGCGGCCACAACGGCGACGCCCCGCGGCTGGTCTCGAGCCATTGCGCGAGCATCTCGCTTCCCATCAAATCCTCATGCGGAACCCTGTCGCCCAGCCTCTCTGGGTCGTTCAATCTCAGGTCTCCTTCGCCCGCGTCCACGTTCACCGCAAACCGGTGGACCAACTCTTCCTGCTGATTCTTGACGTCGTAAATTCCGGCTTGCGGGGCCTGCTCGACAAGGGGCGCTCCAATCGCGGCGACCACGGTTTCCGACGATGGCGTCCTGACAATGAACGGCGTGTCGCGGGGAAGACCTCTCGGAAGCGCCACCGCTTCGCCGACCAGCGCGGCCTTGTCGCTGCCGGACCGGACGTTTGCCAGACGTCCGATCTCCTGCAAGATCGGCAGAAAAACGGGTGACACCGGAAAATTACCCCACGCCAAATCCGCGGAAGCATTCAAGATAATGACCCGGCCCTGACCCGCCGTGCCCAACAGCAAAAAAGGAATGTCATCTCCAATGCTGACCAACGCCCGGGCTCCCTTGCGCTGCTCGAACTTGAACGCCTTGCGCTGGCCCAACGAAGGAAAAGGCAGCTTCGCATCCCACGACACAAAGAGGGGATGCTGCGGCTCCAAAAGCCGCGACTGCAGGCGACCCGCAGGAAATTCAATCTGCTCCCGTATTTTCGCAGGCATCCATTCCACCCGCTCCCACGCCGCAGAGCTCATCGAGTCGCCCGTGAACACAGCCACCGTCCCACCCGCCTCCAGATATTTTCCAAGTCGCACAGCGGCCCGATCGCTCAACGCGGAAACGCCGAGCACAAAAACAGCCGAATAAGAATCCACGTTTAACTCATCCAGTTCGGCGGGAGGCACAGTTTTCACAGTCGCGCCCGTTGTGCCCGCGGCGAACGCTTTGCGCAGGAAGAAGCCCGGGCGCACCTTCTCGGGACCTTCCCCCGCTTCAACGCACAAAACCTTCGCCGGCTGAGCCATGGACAGCGCGAAATACCGCTTGTCGTCCATCGCAACGCGGTCTCCAGACAAGCTCACCACCCCCGCCAGCGCAGGACCGGACGCACCGCTCGGGACTTGGAACTCAAACGGAATTGAAACCCGCTGGCCAGCCTCCGCTTCAACAGCGCGCTCTGCGAGAACCTCGTCACCGCTGCGCACCTCGAGCAACTGCTCCGCGCGCGCCTCGGAAAAGTTTTCCACAAATGCCATGCCCCGCACGACGCTGCCCGGGGAAACAAACATTGAACTGAACTCCACACCCGTCAGCGCGATGTTGGCGCCTTGGGTCGCATCCGTATGCGTGACGATCAGCGCCACGTCGCTGCTCTTCCAATCGGCATTCAGCACCGCCTCCGGATCAAACTTCCAACTCCGAGGCTGGCTGTCGGTGAAAAGAAAAATCTGGCGCTTCCCGTTGTCGCGCTTGGAAACCGCCTGCTGCGCGGCCCGAAGCGCCGCGGCAAAGTTGGAAGCGCCCTCGGTAATTTGGATCGAGTCCAGCGCCTTGCGGGCAACTTCTATTTCAACCGTGGGCTCTGGAATAAATCCGCGCGCTCTGTCCGTCGCACCAATAATTGCAACGGAATCCCCGGGCTTGCAGTGGTCGAGAACCGCAGCAGCCATTTCTTTCGCCACCTCGAGTCTGGTTTTATCGCCGACCCTGTAAGACATCGAATACGACTGATCGATTACCAGCGCGATCACCCGCGGAACCTGCCCGCCGGCGAACCGGGCTGCGAGTCCGGAAAGGACGGGACGGGCGGCCGCCAGCGCCACAACGCCGACCACAGCGCAACGCAGCGCAAGCAGCAGGACATTCTCCACGCGCGCGCTCCGGACCGTTTTTGCCGAGACCTTTTTCAAAAATCGCAGCGTGCTGAACGGCATGTTCACCACGCGTCTCTTCTGCAGCAGATGAATGAGCACCGGCACAATCATCGCCAACAAGCCCAGCAGCATCTTGGACGAAAGAAAACTCACGGCCGCACCCCCGATGTTTTTGGCAGTGCACCGGTCATAACGCCATTTTTCTGCGGTCCAGCAGATATTGCTGGATAAAGCTGTCAAACCCCTCGGCCGTCGAAGCGAGGCGGTAATCCACATTCATCACTCCGCACCGCTCCCGGATTCCATCGACAAACCCCTGCATCTCCGCCTTGTACGCGGCGCGGGCGTGCGCAGGGTCAAGCTCGAGCTTTTCACCGGTTTCCATGTCGACGAACTGCGCAAGCGAACCAAGCGAGAGGTCCAGTTCCACGGGATCCACAATCTGCAACAGCACGACGTCGTTCATGCGTTTGCGAAAATGAGCGATGGCGCTGAAGATGCCCTCCGGATCGTCGAAGCAATCCGTCATGATGATGATCAATCCCCTTCGGGAGAGCTGCTCCGCCATCGAGTGCAGCGCCAGTCCGGTGTCAGTCGAGTCCTGCGCTGAATTCGCAGCCAGACGGTCCAGGATCAAGCGAAGATGGCGCGCCCCGCTCTTGCACGGTAGGCGGTCACGCACCTGTTTGTCGTAGATGGTGAGGCCGACGGAGTCCTGCTGTTTGGTGACCAAGTATGCGAGGGACGCAGCCAACCGCGCGGCGTATCCGTATTTGCTCATCCGCCCGCCGTGCTGGAACCCCATCGACGCGGAGGCGTCGATCAAAATGTGCACCCGCAGACTCGTTTCCTCCTCGAACTGTCGGATGTAGTATTTTTCCGTGCGGGCAAAAACCTTCCAGTCGAGGTGCCGCAGATTGTCGCCCTTCACGTATTCCCGGCGGTCCGCAAACTCAACACTCTGCCCCTTGAGAGGGCTCTTGTGACCGCCGGACTGAGATCCCTCCGACACGTAACGCGAGCGCAGCGCGAGGCTCTCGAGCTTTCGCATCGATTCCGCGGTTAGAAACTCGGAGATACTCGCCACGGCTTACTTGAAGGTTACGGGAACGAATCCCTCGGTGTTGGAAAGCAATGCCCCCTCTCGAGACAGCCACAGAACCCAGTATGCACCGAAGCGTTCTCCCACTTGTTTGAACGCGCGCGAAGGCTGCGGAACTCTGGAATCGATCTGAAGCGAGATGACCGTTGCGATCGCAGAATACGCAAGTGTGGCACCGGGGGGAGGCTGCGGAGTGTTTCGGCACGCATCCTCGAGCGCCATCAGCTTTGGGTAGCGCTGCGGCCCAATGACGTACCGCTGCCCTGTCAGTTGCGGGGATCTTTGCGGCGCAGCGACCGCATAAACCCATGCATCACCCCACGGATCCTTCTGCACGGACTCATTGATCTGCGGCAACAGACCGTCCACGGAATCCGGGAACCGGCCCATTTGCCGGTAGGAATCACGCAGCGCTGAATCCCAGTCGAGAATCCTCGCACGCGCCTCCCAGGCGAGGGCGAGTTCACGGAGCGCCGCGGCGACGCCCTTCTCTGCCTTGGTATCTGTGAAACGCTGCAGCTTGACGCGCCATTCCTCGGCTTTCTCCCCCGAGCGGATTTTGAAGAGAATCCTTTCGAACTCCAATGCGGGCGCAAGATCAAGCGGGAGGCCGGCCACATCCGATGGCGGACCGCTTTTCGCATTGAATGCTGAAAAAAAAGCGGGAGCCGACTTGGCGGCGATCGGGGCGCCTACGCAGGCCATCAAGATGAATAAAAACAATCGAGATGCAGGCATGCCTAGTGCGTGAGCGCGTAGAAAAGAACATTCACCCCGAGAGCTGTCGCGTCCTGGGGTTCGTAACCGACAGCAAAGGGCGCGTCCGCTTTTTCCCAGCCAGCGCTCCAGTCAAAGGGCGTGTAAATCACCCCGAGGGTGCCGTTCACGTCGATACCGTAAAGCTCGGCGGTTTGCTGGATGCGATTGCCGCGGGCTTGGGCGAGAGGCGGCCGAGCCCTGACCGTCTGGATGGCCCTCGGTATCCTGAAAATATCGTGCCCTTGGGGAATGGAGATCAGCGGCTTTTGCGGGAGAATTTTACTCATCTCCTGGCGGAAAGCTTTGTCGAAGCTCACTCTTCCCTCGCCCGCCTCCACGAAAAGGATTCCCCCGTTGCTGAGATACCTTCGAACATTCAAGCGCTCTTCATCCGACAAAACAAACTCCGACGTTCCCGACAAATAGAGGAATGGAAGATCGAAGATCTCCGCTTCCTTGAAAGAGACGTCGCGCACGACAAAACTGACTTTGGTTCCGGTCTCGGCCGCAAGCTGACTCAGGAGCATCGGCATTCCTGTCGATCGCCCCCGCCATGCGCCGTTGTAGCGGACCTGACCAACACGAAACTTGCCGACCGACTGGACGTCGGCATCTGCAAGCGACACGCTTTTCCCAACGGATTTTCCAGCCTCCCGTAGCGCCGTGACGTAGGCGATGATGTTGGTTCCAAGTTTCCGCGCATCCTCATCCTGGTATCCCCAGCTCTCATGCGCGTTCGCCTCCCAGCCCAACGCAAAATCCCAGCGGGAGAGGATGATTGCCGTGCGGTTATCCACATCGACCCCCTCAAGGAACGGGAACGGATCCGTCACAAGGCCGTCCTTTTTCATCCTCTCGCGGTACGCAACTTTTTCGATCCGGTGATAACTCCGGAAAACCGGATGATCCAGACGAAGACGGTAAAGCGGGCGGTCCGGAAAAATCTGGCCTATCGCAGTCTTCGCCGATTCGTAGGCGTCGGGATGACCGACCAAAGAATTGAAAACGATCGTACCGCCGTTCTGCACGTATTCCCTGAGCAGTTTGATTTCGTTGTCGGTGAGCGTGAATTTTTTGTACCCGGAACGATACAACACCGGATTGTCCGCGGGCTTTGAGCTGATCGTGGAAAAAGTTTTGTCGTCATTGGCAAAGGCCACGTGAAGTTCCTCTCCGATGCTTTCCAGCAAACCCTTCAAATCATTCGGAGTGCGCGCCCAGTCCTCGACGTCGGCGCTTTGAATCCGCGTGAGCATTACAGGCGGGCCCACCGGCGGCAACTGCTGCTGACTCCGCCGCGGTTGGGCTACCTTGGGCTGACCGAGCATCACGGAAGGCGAAACAGGCTCGCCGGGTTCGCCCGGCACCGGCACTTTCACGTCCGGCGAAAGTGGCGGGGGTTCCGGGGGCTTGGGCGCGGCGCCGGCGGTGAACCCAGCGGCCAGAAACAGCGCCAACACTTGATAACGGACAGCTGTGGGGCCTGAAGGTTTCATGCAGGGGGGTATCTCAAGACGTGCCCGAAAACTGTGCCTGATCAGGGCCTCCTGCGCGATTCATTTTTCCCGCCTCCAATCGCCCGCCGCGGCGACTCCCGGGAGCTAAAGGAGGTCCAAATAGTGCGCGCGCGCAACCGCATCGCATGCGGAGTATATCTTCTCCGCAGAATCCATGCCGGAAACCTCCTCTACCAGACTGCGGCAAACCTTCAGGTCCAAGCTCTGCACCGCTCGTTTCACGCGGGGCACCATGGCTGATCCTGCGCTCAACTCCGTAACACCGAGCCCGAGCAACAGCGGGGTCAACACCACCTCTCCGGCCATCTCCCCACAGACTCCTACCCAAATCCCATTCGCCCGGGCCGACTCCACCGTGGTCCGAATCAACCTCAAAATCGCAGGATGCGTCGGCTGGTAAAGGTGCGCGATCCTCGCGTTCAACCGGTCGACGGCGATCGTGTACTGGATCAGGTCGTTTGTTCCTATGGAGAAAAAATCAACCTCGCGCGCGATCAGGTCCGAAGAGATCGCCGCGCTGGGAATTTCTATCATCGCGCCCACTTCGAGGTTTTCATCAAAAGGTTTTCCTTCGGCCCGCAGCTCCGCCTTGCATTCCTCAAGAATCGAATTCGCACGCCTGACTTCCTCCACCCCGGAAATCATAGGGTACATCATCCTCACGTTTCCAAGCACACTCGCTCTCAAAATCGCGCGTATCTGCGCCTTGAAAACATCAAGCTCCTCGAGGCAGTACCGGATGGCCCTCCACCCGAGAAACGGATTCAACTCCTCGGGTAAATTCAACGCGCTCATCTGTTTGTCCCCGCCAAGATCCAGCGTCCGGATGATCACGGGAGCCGGCGCAAGGCTTTCAGAAACGCTTCTGTAGGCTTGATACTGCGCTTCCTCCGAGGGCAGCTCCGTGCGGTTGATGTAAAAAAACTCCGTGCGGAAAAGACCCACTCCTTCAGCCCCGGATTCCTTCACCAAAGGAACATCCTCGGGCATCTCAATATTCGCCGACAAGACAACATGCGTTCCATCCAAGGTTTTGCATTCCGTCTCACGCAGACTCCCAAGCTGCCTTTCCACCTGGTTCCGCTCGTTTTCAATCAGCGCGTATTCTTGCAGCGTGCTCTTCGACGGATTGCAAATCAGCAGCCCCTTGTAACCATCAAGCAGAACGTAGTCACCCGTGGCGACCTCATGAGTGATGTTGTGCAATCCAACGACTCCCGGAATTTTGAGGGAACGCGCCATGATCGCGGTGTGAGAAGTGCGGCTGCCGATTTCCATTCCCATCCCCAGAACAAGGTCCCGATCAAACTGCGCGGTGTCGCTCGGGGTGAGGTTGTGGGCGACGATGATGTGCGGCTCGCTCACGTCTGCTTCCAAGTCCTGCTGGCGCCCGAGAAGGTTATGCATCACCCGGCGTGAAACGTCTTGGATGTCCACTGCGCGTTCACGCAGGTAGGGATCGTCGATCTCGCTGAGGGTCTTCGCGTATTTTCCGGCCACCTGGGCAAACACGGACTCGACATTCAGCAGGTCGCGCTTCACGGAACGGACAACCTCGTCGATCAGCATTCGGTCTTCCACGAGGAGCAAATGCGCGTCGAAGACGGCCGCATCCTCGGTCCCAATGGAGCCGGCGATCCGGTTTTGAAGCTGCTGGATCTGGCCACGGGTGAGCAGGAGGGCGTCCTCGAAACGGCGAAGCTCTTCTTCAACACGTTCCGCTTTAATGGCATAGTGAGGGGCCACGAGCTCCTCGTGGTGGTACACCCACGCGATACCCTTGGCGATGCCGGGCGAGACTGGAGCCCCGTGAAAGCGCTTTTCTGGGGTGTGCGTCTGATCGCTCATCGGTCGCGACCGCCCTAGTCTTCCTCGAATTTTCGGGTGATCAGCTGCTCAATCTCGAGCATGGCGCTTGTCTCATCCTCGCCCTCGCAGGTGATGCGCAACCGAGAACCGAGGCCCGCCGCCAGCATCATTAAACCCATGATGCTCTTGCCGTTGACGCGTTCGCCATCCTTCTCAACCCAGATCTCCGATTTAAAACGGGCGCAAAGCTTCACGAACATCGCCGAAGGGCGTGCATGCAGTCCTAGCCTGTTCTGAATGGTTACTTCTTTGGTCACGGTACGAATCAACCCTAATCTTTGCCTGAGGAAAGCCCCGAGGACTAGGACTTTTTATTGCGCTGAATCATCTGGGTGAGCCGCTCGTTGAACTCGAGGGCGCTGTGGTGCCCCATACTCTTCAGTTTCTGGTCCAACGCAGCCACTTCCACAAGCCGCGCAAGGTCCCGGCCCGTGCGGACGGGAATTGTTACATGGGGAACCAAGATGCCGAGCACATCAAAATATTCCTGATCCAGCCCGGTGCGGTCGACCTCCTCCAGTTCGCTCCAGTCCTTGAGGGTCACCACCAAGTCGAGGCGCTTTTCCAAACGCACGCTGCCCACCCCGAAGATGGACATCACGTTGATGACCCCCAGTCCCCGCACCTCCATGTGATGCCGGGTGAGCTCGGGAGCCGTGCCCAGAAGCTCACGGCCTTCCATGGCGCGGAACCGCGTAATATCATCGCTCACAAGACTATGCCCCCGCTCGACAAGTCCCAGCACGCACTCGCTCTTCCCGATCCCGCTTGAACCGCGCACCAGCGTGCCGACCCCGAGGATATCGACCATCGAGCCGTACTCGCTCTTGTTCGGCGCGAAGTCATGGGAGAGAGCCAGCGTCGCGGCGTTGATGAAATTCATGGTCACCAACTTGCTGCGGAAAATCGCCACCCCGGCCGCCCGTGCGGCGTCGTTGAGACAGTCGGGCACCTGGGAACCGCGGGCGACCACGAGGCACGGGATTGGCCGTTCACAGAGCGCGACGCATCGGCTGAGGGCGACCTCCGCCGGCAGGCTCCTGAGGTATGAAAGCTCCGCGGATCCAAGTACTTGAATCCGCTTTTCCGCAAAATACGAGTAGAACCCCGAAAGCGCCAACCCCGGCCGGTTGACCGTGGGCTCGCGGATGAGACGCTCCAGACCCGTGCCCGAGTCCCCGTGCTGCACCACCTGAAGCGACGCCGAGTGGCGCGCGAAAAAATCTCCAACCGTCACAGCGGAGTAAGTCGGATCAGGGGTGCTCATGGGATGTATCTAAGAGTGGCAGCCCTCGTCTGCGCGGGTCTGTGTTTGGCTTAAATCGGGCGAACCTCGATATCAAGCCTGCGCATCCAAAACAAAGTCGCCTCGCTGCGGGGCGATCGACTAGTTTCCAACAACGCCGGCCTCCTTACTCCGGCCCGCGATTGTCCGCGTTGCATCTCGCTCCATTCTTTCGAAACCACACACATGAAGCTCGCACTACCCTTGCTGCTCATTGCGTCCCTGCCGCCGCTTTCCCACAAAGACTTGGAATCGGTTGGAAAGCGAGTGTGGCAAAACGAGGCAGCGGGCAAAGTCGAGGGCCTCACGGATTGGAACAAGAACGAACACTTCGCATCCATGGGGATCGGCCATTTCATCTGGTATCCCGCGGGTCCGAAAGGACCGTTCGAGGAAAGTTTCCCCAGCCTGATCGCGCATCTCAAAAAGGAAGGAGTCCGGTTACCCGAATGGCTTAACGAACGCACGGAGTGTCCGTGGACCGACCGTGCTGCATTCATTGCGGATGCGAGTTCACCAAAAATGAGGGAGCTCCGCGAACTTTTGACGTCCACCCTGAGCGAGCAAAGCGCCTTCTTGGCGCAACGCCTCGAGCGCGCGCTCCCTTCGATGCTGGAATCGATGCCCGCGCAGAAAAGAGTGACGCTCAAAGCAAACTTCGAACGGCTTGGCGCATCCACCAAAGGACGCTTCGCTCTGATTGATTACGTCAACTTCAAGGGAGAGGGAGTGAAACCCTCCGAGCGTTATAAAGGAGAAGGCTGGGGCCTTCTGCAAGTCCTCGACGCCATGCCTGCGGACGGCGGGGTGAAGGATTTCTCGGATGCCGCAGCCCGGGTCCTCACGCAGCGCGTCAAAAACAGCCCGCCGGAAAGGGGCGAGAACAAATGGCTGCCGGGTTGGCTCAACAGAGTCCGCGCCTACGCGGACCAATAACGCGGATCCCGTTTGGAGGGCAAATGAGTCTTGAATTGAATCTGCTCATCCCCAGTATTTTGAAAGCTAGCAGCCATTCCCCCCAAATGGATCACCGGAAAACACCCCGCTCGCGCTTCCTCCTTGGCGCCGCAATGCTACTCGCAGGCGGGATCACCGCCGTCGCGGCCGAGGACCCTGTAGAATTTTTTGAGAAGCGAATCAGGCCGATCTTCGCAGAACACTGTTACGAATGCCACTCGGCGGACTCCGGAAAATCCAAAGGCGGCCTACTCCTTGACTCGCGCGAGGACATTTTACGGGGCGGAGATTCCGGAGCCGCAATCGTCGAAAATGACCCTGAGCGCAGCAAACTTATCGAGGCGGTTCGGTGGAAGAACCAAGACTTCCAGATGCCCCCAAAACGCTCGCTGTCGGGATCGCAAATCAGCGATTTGGAAACGTGGGTGAAAATCGGCGCACCGCATCCGGTGGCCGCCGCGGGAGAAAAGAAGGCGAAGAAAAAGGCTCCGACCGTTGAGGAAGGCCGCGCGTTTTGGTCGTTCCGTCCGCTCAGCACGCCGAAAGTCCCCTCGTTCGAAGAACGCGATCAAAAGTGGAGCCAATCACCCATCGATGGATTCATTCTGGCCTCACTGATCGACAAGGGACTTTCGCCATCGCTTGAGGCTGACAAGCGGACCCTGATCCGACGCGCGACGTACGATTTGACGGGCCTGCCTCCGACGCCGGAGGAAGCAGAGCAATTTGAGCGAAACCAATCCCCGGCTGCATTCCCGGAATTGGTGGAAAAACTACTGCAAACTGATGCCTACGCGGAGAGATGGGGCCGCCACTGGCTCGACGTTGCGCGATACGCGGATTCGAACGGACTTGATGAAAACATCGCGTTTGGCAACGCCTGGCGCTACCGAGACTACGTCATCGGAAGTTTCAAGAAGGACAAACGGTTCGATCAATTTTTGATTGAACAAATCGCGGGCGACTTGCTTCCGCACGCTACGGAGGAACAGCGCATTGAGCATCTGACCGCGACCGGATTTCTTGGCCTCGGCGCGAGGGTGCTCGCTGAACCAGACCTCCAAAAACTAGAGATGGACATCATCGACGAACAGATCGACACCATGGGCAAGGCGTTCATGGGAATGACGCTGGGCTGCTGCAGGTGTCATGATCATAAGTTCGATCCGGTGCCGACCGCCGACTATTACTCGCTGGCTGCGATATTCAAAAGCACCCGCTCAATCGCCGACGAGAAATTAGGGGCGATCAAATTTGCATTCGAGCACTCGATCGCCACCCCTGAGCAGATGGCTGCAAAGAAAGCGCACAGCTCAAAAGTCGAAGAGGAGAGAAAGAAAGTCACGGAAGCGAAAAACAAAGCCAAAAACTCCCTCAAACTGGAACTCCACAAAGCTGCGGCGGACTACCTTTCGGCGGCCGCCCTCTTGCCCGATGAACCCGATTACGCGCAGGTCGAAACGCTGGCGGCGGAGAAAAAGCTGCGTCCCCGATACCTGCTTCACGCGAGGCTTTACCTTGCCCGCAACAAGTCGCATCCACTCTTCAAGCGGTGGCACGAGTTAAAAAGCAACGCCGGGCCACCGGGCATACTGGGCTATTTCGAGCCCGTGTTCCGTTGCTCTCTGGAGGCGGCCTCAGCACCAAAGCCGAAGGAGGACTCCGCCCCGAAAACCGACGAGACGGTCCGCCTCGCGCTCGACGCCATCAACGACCCGGCCGGATTTTTGGCAATCCCAGAAAAGGAGGAGCACGCCTTTGACAAGCCGACCCTGGATACGCTCACGGCCCTGGCCGACGCGCTCGCCGAGGTTGAAAGAAAAGAACCCGACACGCCCTCGATCATCGGGGTTAAAGACCGTGAGATTTCACAGACGATTCCCATCCACATCAGGGGCAGCCACCTGACGCTCGGCAAGGAATGCGAGCGCGGCTTTCCGGCGGTGATGCGGAATTCAGAGGTGCCACCGATTTTTCCATCGAGACAAAGCGGCCGGATGGAACTGGCGCGCTGGATGGCAAGTGCGGAGCACCCGCTCACGGCGCGGGTTTACGTGAACCGCGTTTGGCGCTGGCATTTCGGCAAAGGCATCGTCTCCAGCACCGATAACTTCGGTTTGTTGGGCGCGCTGCCCTCCCACCCCGAGTTATTGGACTGGCTGACACGACGATTCATCGAAGACGGATGGTCCACCAAGGAGTTGCACCGACTGATCATGAACTCCGCGACGTACAAGCAGTCCAGCCGCACATCGCAAGCCGCGGCCGCCGTCGACCCGGAGAACAGATTGCTTGCGCGATTCAACCCCCGGCGGCTGGAAGCCGAGGAGATTCGCGACTCGCTGCTGTTCGTTTCGGGCTGGCTCAATCAGACGCGTGGAGGAAAGACAATCGCTCTCCGAAACCGCGAGTTTGTTTTCAACCACACTTCGAAGGACCGCACCAGTTACCAGAACCAGAGGCGCACCATCTATCTCCCCGTGATCAGAAACAACGTTTATGACATGATGGACTTGTTCGACTATCCTGACCCCGCCGTTCCGATCAGCGACCGCGCGACGACCACAATCGCTCCGCAGGCCCTGCTGATGCTCAACTCGGAATTGGTGTTCGAGTGCTCAAGACGCCTTGCTGCCGGGCTAAACAGCGAGGCCCCTCCAGACGACTCGTCCAAACTAAAACGTGCGTTTCTCCAAACGATTTGCCGGCTTCCGAGTGATACCGAGATAAAAAGCCTCTCGGCCTTTTTGCAAAGACTGCGCGGCGCACTCGACTCGGCAAAGGCCGACCGTACGGAGGCCGATCTGCAAGTGTGGACGCTGTTATGCCAAACTCTCCTGTGCTCAAACGAGTTTGCCTATATTCATTAACTCAAGAAACGATGCAGACCACGAAGACCGCACCCAACCCTACGTTATTGTCCCGCCGCCTCATGCTGCAGCGCGCGGGTGCCGGCTTCGGTTATCTCGCGCTTTCGGCGCTGCTCGCAAGGCAAAGCGCAATCGGGGGCGAAGCGGGCGGCAGCGCGATCGCCCCGCGCGCATCGCATTTTCCGGCCAGAGCAAAGCGAGTCGTTTTCTTGTTGATGAAAGGCGGCCCGTCGCAAGTGGACACATTCGATCCGAAACCGCTTCTGACACGAGACGACGGGAAACCGTACCCGTTCAAAATGCCGAGGGTTACGTTTGCGAAGACAACAAACCTGCTGAAGTCGCCTTGGAAATTCGAGCAGCACGGAAAAAGCGGGCTTCCCGTCAGCGAGTTGTTTCCCCACGTGGCCGGTTGCGCCGACGAGTTGTGCGTGATCCGCTCTTTGCACGGGACCAATCCGGCTCATGGAGGCGCCCTGCTCAAACTGCACACAGGGAGCGACACGACGGTGCGTCCAAGCCTGGGTTCATGGGTGATGTACGGCCTTGGCACCGAAAACGAGAATCTTCCGGGATTCATCACAATCTGCCCGACGTTCGCGCACGGCGGAGTCAACAACTGGGGGGCGGCGTTTCTCCCGGCGCACTGCCAAGGCACGCCGATCGGAAATGCGTCAATCTCCGCGGAAGAGGCCGTGGTAAGGCACATGAACAACAGGAACGTGCCGCGGGAACTTCAACGCATGCAGCTGGACGCGCTTTTGGAGATCAACCGCAACCACATTAAAACGATTGGCTCGGACGCGGCGCTTGAGGGGCGGATTCAAAGCTTCGAGCTTGCGTTCCGCATGCAGATGGCGATGCCGGAAGCGCAGAACGTGGATTCGGAGACCGAGGCCACCAAACGTCTTTACGGGCTGGAAAACCCGATCACCGCGAATTTCGGCCGCCAGTGTCTGATGGCGCGCAGATTTTTGGAGCGCGGCGTCCGCTACGTTCAAGTCACGCACAGTGACAGCGAGGTTCAATGGGACCAGCACGGGAACCTGTACAAGGGCCACAGCAAAAACGCAGCGGAAGTCGACAAGCCGATCGCGGGACTGCTGCGTGATCTCCGCTCACGCGGGATGCTGGATGACACCCTCGTGATTTGGGGGGGTGAATTCGGAAGAACTCCTACAGCGCAAGGCAAGGACGGCCGCGACCATAATCCGGAGGGCTTCACGATGTGGCTTGCGGGAGGGGGAGTTAAAGGCGGGTTCACGTACGGCTCCACCGATGACTACGGCTTCTTCGCGGTGGACAACAAAGTGCACATTCACGACTTTCACGCGACGATTCTCGCGCTGCTTGGAATCCATCACGAACAGTTGACCTTCCGACACTCCGGAAGGGATTTCCGCCTCACGGACGTGTCCGGACGCGTCGTGAGCGAAGTGTTCGCGTGAATGGTTCGTGCTAAAAGTTCGCGCGAAAAACGCAACCGCTGTTTCGCCGCTTACTCCAGATCGGTGACCGCTCCGAGAGATGCAGTCTTCACCGTCCGCGCGTATTTCGCCAGAACACCGCGGGTGTAAGTCGGCTTCGGCGCCTTCCATTTCGCTTTTCGCTTGGTGAGCTCGGCGTCCGAAACCTGCAAGGTGAGTTTTCTTTCCACTGCATCGATGACGATGCCGTCGCCGTTCTTCACAAGCGCGATGGGACCGCCCAAGGCCGCCTCCGGAGTGATGTGCCCGACCACAAAACCATGGGAACCACCCGAAAACCGTCCATCGGTGATGAGCGCGACGTCCTTCCCGAGACCCTTTCCCATCACAGCGCCTGTCGGCGAAAGCATCTCACGCATTCCAGGCCCACCGACGGGTCCCTCGTGACGGATCACGATGACATGCCCTTTCTTGACGGACCCGTCCAAGACGGCTTTCAAAGCGTCTTGCTCGTTCTCGAACACAATGGCTTCGCCGGAAAATTTTGTGCCTTCTTTGCCGGAGATTTTCGCGACCGCCCCCTCCGGCGCGAGATTGCCTTTCAACACCACCAGGTGGCTGTCTTTCTTGATTGGATTTGAAAACGGACGAACGATCTCCTGATTGCGCGGGTACGCCTTCGTCCGCTTGAGATTTTCAGCGATGGTCTTGCCCGTGACCGTCATGCAATCTCCATGAAGCAGCTTTTCGTCCAGAAGCATTTTCATGAGCGGAGCCTGCCCCCCGATTTCAATCAGTTCGCTCATCAAAAAGCGGCCGCTGGGCTTCAGATCCGCCAAGACGGGCACGCGTTTTCCGATCTTCGTGAAATCTTCAAGCTCGAGTTTCACGCCGGCAGAATGAGCCATGGCCAGAAGGTGCAGCACCGCGTTGGTCGAGCCCCCGAGGGCGATCACCACCGTGATCGCATTCTCGAACGCCTCGCGGGTCAGAATGTCGCTGGGCCGAATTCCGCGTTTGATCAACTCCACAACCGCCATGCCCGCGGCACGTGCGTCCTGCAGTTTCGCCTGTGAAACTGCATTTTGCGCGCTGGAATTGGGCAGACTCATTCCAAGGGCCTCGATCGCCGAGGCCATGGTGTTTGCCGTGTACATCCCGCCGCACGATCCCGCTCCGGGAATGGATTGTTCCTCGATCAATGAAAGCTCCTTGTCTTCGATCTGCCCGCTCGCGTGCGACCCCACCGCTTCAAAACAGCTCACGATGTCAAGCTTGCGCCCGGCGATCGCATCCACGCGCTCCTTCTTCAGGCGCTTGGCGGCAAGCACCCCTGTGATGCAACCCGGCAGAATGGTCCCGCCATACACGAAAACGGAGGGACGGTTGAGGCGGGCCAGCGCGATGATGCAACCGGGCATATTTTTGTCGCATCCCCCGATGGCCACCACACCGTCAAAGCCCTGGCACCCCACGACCGCCTCGATCGAATCAGCAATCACTTCGCGCGAAACCAAGGAATACTTCATTCCTTCAGTTCCCATCGATATCCCATCGGAGATCGTGATGGTGTTAAAGAGCACAGCCTTTCCGCCGGCGGTATTGACGCCGGCCTCCGACTGCCTCGCCAGTCCGTCGATATGCATGTTACACGGCGTCACCATGCTCCACGTGGAGGCGATGCCGATCTGGCTTTTTTTGAAATCATCCCGGGAAAAGCCCACGGCGTGAAGCATCGCCCGACTCGCCGCCCTCTCAGTACCGTCCACGACCTCGGCAGACCATTTACGGTGGAGGGATTTGGAGGAAGCCGCGTTCTTGGACTTGGGGCCGGTAGGGGTGCTCATAGTGCGTGAAAAACGAGCGGTCACGCTAAACGACCCACCCCTTGAATGCAAGCTGCCACGCTCCGTGCTCCGCTCTGGACTCGGTTCAAAAGCGCGGTCATGCTGGCCGTTGTCCGCATGTACCTGGTGCCCCTTATCCTCCTCGCAGCGCTGATCGCGGGATTTTTCTCCGCCCGGAAGGCGTGGAAGCAAGCCGGCGCGGCACGCGAGCGCTCGTGGCTTGCCCGCGTGCTGCTCTTCACTTTTTGCGGACTGCTGTTCACCGCGGCGATTTTGCTTCCTCTGCCCAACAAACACCGCTTGCTTGTGCTGGTTCCCATTTTCTTTGTCTTTGCGGTTGCGAACCGCGTGTTCAAGTCCGCGCACAGGAGGGTGACGCAACCACCCCCGGATTTTGAAAAGATGAAGCGAGTCAAATGAACGGCGCATTCCCCTTGATCACATTCCTCCCGATCGCCGCTACAAGATCGCTTGGACTCCACCGCTCTGGATGCTAAGCTCCAACCCTCAGCCAACCTTTGACATGTCCCCCATCAACAGCCTTTTTTCCCGCGTTCATCAGGTTTCAAGACTCATCCCCGCCCGCATCGCCGCTGGTGTCCTCGCGATCGCGCTTTGTTCCGGCCAACAACTCCGCAGCGCCGAACCGCCGAAGCCGGCCCCCAAGGAGAGCGCTGACGGCGCGGCAACCCAAACAACCAATGCAAAAACCGTGAACAAAGAAGACTTAAAGAAAAAGCTTTCCCCGCTGCAGTTCGAGGTCACCTGCAACGCAGCCACCGAGCCTCCGTTCAGAAACGCGTACTGGGACAACCACGCTCCGGGGCTCTACGTTGACGTGATCGATGGCGAGCCGCTGTTCGCTTCGAATCACAAGTTCGACTCGGGGTCCGGGTGGCCGAGCTTTTTCCAACCGGTGGAGAAATCCGCTCTTGTTGAGAAGCAGGACAAAAGCCACGGAATGGTGCGGGTCGAGGTCATCTCGAAAAAAAGCGGCGCCCACCTGGGCCACCTGTTTCCGGACGGACCGCGTCCGACTGGCATGCGGTACTGCATCAACTCCGCCTCGCTCCGGTTCATCCCGGTGAACGAACTGGAAAAGGAAGGTTACGGAAAATTCAAAAAACTTTTCGACGAGCCTACCGCACCCAGTTCGAGCGCGGCACCGAAGCCGTAGCAAATTCGGGTCTCCAACGCTCCCGGAAGATCGATGAGAGGCGGGCGCTGTGATCTTGGCGGAATGATTGTGATCCCTCCCGCCGAGCCTTTCGGCCTCTGAACAACTTTGAAATTGATTGCACGCACTTTTGTCACGCGCCACCCGGCAAACAACGCTCTGTTTCGCACCCGCGAATGATTGAAATCAATCCGCGAGGAAAAATGGTCGAGAAGGCGCTCTTGGTGAGCGCCTACGAGTTGAAGAGCTGCAAGGAAACAGCACAGAGCCTTCTCTGCGAATTGGAGGAGTTGGTTGAAACCCTCGGCGTGCCAATCAGCGACCGGATGTTAATTCCCATGCGTGAGGTCCACGCCCGCTACCTGCTTGGCAGCGGCAAAGCGGAGGAGATTGCCCAGCGCATTCAAGCCGACGGAATCGATGCGCTGATTTTTGACAATGAGCTGACCCCGAGCCAGCAGCGCAACTGGGAGGCTCTGACCAAAGTCGCGGTACTCGACCGCCAGGAGGTCATCCTCGATATCTTTGCACAACGGGCCCAAACCCACGAGGCGCGCCTCCAAATTGAACTTGCGCGTCTCGAGTACGCCCTCCCCCGTCTCACCCGCGCATGGGGGCATCTGGTCAGGCAAGGCGGCGGAATCGGAGCCAAGGGCGAAGGCGAGTCTCAGCTCGAACAAGACAAGCGGCGAATCCGAGTCGCCATCGGACGCCTCAAGGCGGAGCTGGAGAAAGTCCGCTCGGCGCGCTCCACCCAGCGCAAAGACCGGAAGCGTGCACCCGTTCCGAATGCCGCCATCGTCGGTTACACCAACGCCGGAAAGTCTTCGCTGCTGCGCCGACTGACCGGCGCAAATGTGTTGGTGGAGGACAAGCTGTTCGCCACCCTGGACACAACCACGCGAAAAGTCGCATTGCCCAACAACCAACCCCTGCTTCTCACCGACACGGTCGGGTTTGTCAGAAGACTTCCGCACCGCCTCGTGGAGTCTTTCCGGGCTACCTTGGAGGAATCCGTGCTTTCGGATTTTCTGATCCATGTCCTCGATGCCAGCCAGCCTGAAGTCCTGACCTTCCACGACACCACCATGAAAGTGCTGGGGGACCTGGGTGCCGAAGAAAAGCGGATGATCCTTGTTTTCAATAAAATAGACAGAATCGAACCGCGGGGCGCGCTGGATCCGCTTCGCCGCCGCTTCCCGAGCGCCCACTTCGTCTCGGTCCATACCGGCGAAGGCATCGCCGGACTGCTCGAGCACATGGCCGAGGAGGTATCCGGCGAAGCCAAGATATGCACACTGCAGATCCCCGTCAGCCAAGGGGATAAGCTCGCTCGCCTGCACCGGAGCGCGAAGGTTCTTCAGACCGAATACGCGGATGATTTGGTATGCGTGACGGCGGTGCTGCCCGCTCGTCTCGCCGCTGATTATTCAGCTTTCATCAAAGAAAACTAAGACCGGCGGCGCGGAGTTTCCGCCGGAATCAACGCACGCCCCCCTTTGGAGCGGGGCACCCGGGCCCGAGGCTTTTACTTCACGCGCAACAATCGCATCCGTCATGCCGTCGCTGGAAAAGGCAAGCGCCAGCTCGGTGCTTTTTTCGGGGGCGTTTCCCGAGAGACCCCTCCACGGTGACCCCGCGCGGAATCCCTCGGATCGAAGCAATCCCCCTGTTTTGCCAGGAACCGAGGCAGCGATGCAAAACTGGCTGGCGCCGGAAAGCTTTCTTCTACACATTGTAAATTTAAGCCTAAAGTTAAGGTTACTTTCGCACTTTGCCCCGCCAATCTAAATCATGAACGTGGACCGCCCAGAAGATCAGCCGCCCGGAAAGGTGGACGCGCAGAAAACGCCCGAGGAATCAAAAGCGGGGCTGATCTCGCTGGAGCTCGGTGATTTCCTGCACAGGATTCCCGCGAATACGCTCAAACCGGGACCCCACAACACCCTGCTGCCGCTCAGCTTCGACAGGAATTTTCTAGAAGCGCGAATCAACTCCGGGGAAACAACCATTCCGCTGTCGGAGATTTACGGGCAGCTTTCCGAAATCTTCAAGAGCGACGAATTTGCCGGAAGCTCCGTGCCCATCCGGCTCCCGTACCAAAAGCTCATTAAACTTCTCTCCAAGAAGAAGTCGATGCTTCCGCCCCCGCCGCCGGCTGAAGCGGTTGAAACCCGGCGATTCGGGGCGTCGGACGAACCGGCGACCAAACAGGCGGATCCGTCCGAGGGAAGCGGTGCGGGGAACCGGCAGCAAGAGAGCACTCCCAGCGTTTCTGCGAAAGCAGCCGAATCCGCCGCGGCCCCGACTCCAGCAGACGCACCGACCGAGGTCACACCTCAGCCCACGACTGGCCACGCCGCGGATGCCGGAGACTCGCCGGTGAACCCGCCCGAGGAAACCGAGCAGTCTTTGGTTGAAAAGTTGCAAAAACGCCTCAGCGCGCTTGAAGGCATGCAGCGCGCCAGCGCCCAGGAGCTTGGCCGCGAACGGGAAGCTCGCCTGAAGGCGGAACGCCAGTTGGCTTCTGCGGAAAAAGCGGCAAAGGACGATTCTTCCAAATCCAGCCAGCTCCCGGACCTCTCGAATGCACCGCAGCTCTCCTCCGAAAAAAGCGAGTGGGAAAACCGCGCCGTGGCCCAATTGGAATCGGACATCGAGTCGTACCGCAAACGCATCCGCACGCTTCTTGGAGAACGCGACTCCCTCAAGGAAAAGAACGCACAACTCGAGGCGAAAGTAGGGACATCCACCCAGCCTGATACGGTCACGGTCACGGCTCCCAACGCCGCGGCTTCAACACCGGCGAATCCAACGGAACTCCAAAACCGCATCTCACAGCTCAAACAAGAGCGCGTCGTTCTCGAGAAAGCCCGCGAAGAAGCACTCACCCAACTCGATGAAATCCGGTCCGGCCGCGCATCGCTCGTCCCTGCCGAGACCGCGGGCACCGCGTCGACTTCCGAGGAACTCACGGACAAGATCGCGAAGCTTGAGAAAGACCTTAAAGCCCTGCAGCAGCAGCACGCCCAGTCCGTAGCGGAATTTGAGAAACTCCAGCAGGAGCACGACGCATCTCAGAAGACCATCGCCGACCTCAAGTCGGAACGCGAAAAACTGATCGAAGGTCAGAAGCATGGGGACTCGGGTGATCAGCAACTGATCGACAGCCAGAGGGCACAGTTGGAGGAAGCCCAAAAAGAAATAGCCGCGGCAAAACAGCAGCTCGAATCCGCGAAAAGCGAGGTGGAATCCAAACAACGGGAGCTGGATTCCAAGCAGCGGGAACTGGAGTCCAAGTCCCGGGAACTTTCCTCTCAAAAGCGCGAGTTGGAGTCCCAGAAAATAGAACTCGACACCCTGAAATCCGAGGCGGAATCGGGCGATCGCTCGAGCAGCGGGGCGACCGAGCGAACCATCCAAGGGCTTCGCCGTTCAATTGACGCGCAGTCGAAGGCGGTGAGCGCACTCACCAAAGAGCGCGACGAGATCGCGCAGCAAAAAGACGCGCTGGCGAAGGAACTCGAAAACACAAAGTCCTCCCTGGGTGCGAAACTGACGGACCTCGAAAAACGGACGCAAGAGGCGGAACAGTTCGCCGCGCAGTTCAAGGAGATCAAGGCCGCTGACGCCGACCGCATCACGGAACTCACCGGGGAGCGCGACCAGCTGCGTGCCGAACTTTCGACACTCCAGACTGAGTTGGCAGGCATCCGGGCGGCCCTCGAAGCAAAGCGTAAGGAGCTTGAGGATACAAATCTCCAGCACGACGCCGAGCGCCGGCGCACCGATGCGGAATTGTCGGCCGCCCGCGCTGCCACCGAAAGCGCAGTCGCTGCCGCAAAGCTTGAGACCCAGGAACAAATCAATTCGCTCGAGAACCAGCGTGTTGCGGCCATCGAGGCCCGGGGAGCAGTAGAGGCCCGGCTTCAGGAGGTCGAGCGCTCGCGCGCCACGGCCGAAAGCCGCGGTAAAACGCTGGAGTCCGACATCGAAAACTTGAGACGCGAGAATGCGGATCTGGACGTTCAAGTCGCGACCCTAACGAGGGAACACGAGACCACGCTCGCAAGACTCACAAGCGAACACGAGTCCACTGTCGCGATCGCCACGGAAGAACTCCGCAATCGTCTGGATGAAAACACGGCGCTTCATGAGAAAGCCATCGCCGCGCTCAAGGAATCTGGACAGATGGCCCTCGACCAAGCCCATCGCGAAAGCGAGACGAAGGTGTCGGCACTGCAGAGCGCGCTCGATTCGGCGCGCGCGGATTTGGAGCACTCGTCGGAAGTCGCAAAGTCGCAGCTTGAGAGCCGCATCGCCGAAAACAAGCGCGCGATGGAGACTCTCCAAGCCACGCATGCGGCCGGAGTGGAACTTCTCAAGGCCCAGCAGCAACAGGCTCTCGATGCGGCGCGAATGCAGCATGACGCCGCTCTTTCGGAAATGCGTATCGCAAAGGACGAAGAGATTGCCGACATCGATGCGGCGGCGAAACAAGCGATCGCAAAACTCGAATCGGAGCGCGCTCAGTTGCTGACCGACAAGGCGCGGCAACTCGCAGACGCCAAAGCCACCTACGAGCAGCAGTTGTCGCTGTACCGCGCCGAAAACGAAAAGGCGTTGTCAGACGTCCTCGGCGAGCGGAATGCGGCGGTGGCGGAGCGTGACCAGCGCGTCGCGAACATCGCCGCAGACCGCGACCGCCGTCTGGCAGAATGGACTTCGCGGGTTGAGTCGATTCAAGCCGAGCACGCCCGCGCGCTGGCAACGGTTTCAGCCGAACGCGATGCCGTCCTGCTGCAGAAGGACCAGCAGATTGCGGAAGCCAACACCGAGCGCGACCGTCGCATTGCCAAACTCACCGCCGACCATCGTCAGGCGATTTCGAGCCTCACCCAGGCAAAAGACACCGAGATTTCAAGGCTCAGAGAAGAACTCAACACGCACCGCCTTGACGCTGACAGACTGCGCGCGGCGCTCGGCGACGCGGAACGCCGTTACCCGGCCGAAATCAACCGACTCCGTGAGGAACTCGACTCGTCACGCTCGGAAAGTTCCGAGCTTACGGGCCGCTTGGTTGCGGCAGAGAGCGATTCGCGGCGCCGCTTCGACCAACTCACGCGCGAGCGCGAGGCTCTTTTAAACGAAAAAGTAACCCTTCTCTCCTTGCTGGAGGAAACGCGCGAAACGCTCCGGAACCGGACCGAGGAGTTCTCCAATCAGCTCGATTCACTTATCAGGCAGCGCGACGAAGCGCGTTCGGCGGTGGATGCCGCGCGAGCAGCATCCCGCGAACAGTCCTTTGCGCTCGAGCGGGAACGCAACGAACTCCTGCGCGGAGACGTCGAACAACGCGAACGGATCGAGCGTGAGATCGCGCGACTACGCCGGGAACGCGACACGGCGATCCGGCAACGCGACGCGCTTCGCGAGCGAGCCGATGTGCTGCTTGAGCGCCAGCAGCAATTGCTCGGAGACCTTTCGAGGACAGGGCCAGAGTCGCGCCCCTCACCGGCATCGAGTTGGAATCCGGAGTTCACTCGGCTCAACGAACCGAGAGACTCCGCATCGCGAAACGATTATCCGTAAAGCCGCCCGAGTCGGGAAATAGGTCCGCCGAAAAAGGTCCGCCGAAAATGGGAGGTCTGCCGAAATAGGTCCGCAAATCCGCCCAAAGGCGGCGGCTCAGGGAGGCACCTCAGGCACTCACCGCCGCATAACCCGCGGCCTTCTGTCCAGCGGCTTCACATGCGCTCCGGAACCTCGATTCCCAGCAAATCCAGACCCGTCTTAATCGTGCGGGCCGAAATATCGCACAGCGCAAGACGGCTCGCGCGCTGCGCGGCGGAAGCCTTAAGCACAGGGCAGGCTTCGTAGAAAGAGTGGAAAACGTTGGCAAGTTCATAGAGATAGTTTGCGAGCGTACTCGGACGGTGGTCCTCCAAGACCTGCGGAACCACCTCGCCGAACTGAAGCAGCTTTTTACCAAGCAGAATTTCCTGAGGCGCCTCCAACTCGAAAGCACTCCCCGGATCCCACGCCTCACCTGCTTCTGAAACCTTCCGGAATATCGACCGGATCCGAACATACGCATTTTGAAGATACGGCGCAGTATTGCCTTGGAAACTCAGCATTTTGTCCCATGAAAACACATAGTCTCCCTGTCGGTTTGGCAGCAGATCCGCGTACTTCACCGCACCGATCCCGATGATGCGCGCAATTCCGCGCCTCTGGCTCTCGTCCAGCTCGGGATTTTTCGCACTCACCAGCTTGAACGCTCGCTCTTCTGCCTCGTCCAACAGTTCTGCAAGTCGGATGGTTTCCCCCGAGCGCGTCTTAAACGGCCGGCCGTCTTCGCCCAAAATCGATCCAAACCAAACATGAGAAAGCCTTACCGCGCTCGATTCATCCGGTTTCCAGCGTGCGTAGATTGCGAACAGTTGTCGGAAATGCAGCTGCTGCCTTCCGTCCGTCACATAAATCACTTCATCAGGCCGCCATTTTTCACGGCGATATTGGAGCGTCGCCAAATCGGTGGTGGTGTAGTTTGCAGCGCCGTCGCTTTTCAACACCAAAGCGGGATTGTCCCGCCATCCGTCCTTGTCTTTGATGAGAAAAGGATCCGTCTCCTGCGGTGTCTTGTGCTCAGAAAACACGCACATCGCCCCGTCGCTCTCGCGAGCGATGCCGAGAGTCCGGAGCTCTCCGACCACCTCCTTTAACCGGTCGTTGTAAAAACTCTCGCCAAGCGTCACATCAAACCGGACGCCCAGCCGCCCATAAATCGAATCGAACTGCGTTTGCGACAGTCGGATCATTTCCCTCCACAAATCCAGATTCTCGGCGTCCCCCGCCTGCAACCGGACCAGTTCCCGGCGGGCCGCATCCATGGTTGCGGGGTCTTCTTTGCATTTCGCGCTGATGAGCTTGTAAATCCGCTCCATTTCCGCGAGCGGATCCCGAGCAAGCCCGGCCGCATCCAAAATGGTCTTCCAGCCGACCAGCAGCATCCCAAATTGGGTCCCCCAATCACCGATGTGATTGTCGCGAACCACCGAATGCCCGCAGAACTCTGCGACTCTCGCCAGCGCGTCCCCAAGAATAGTCGACCGAATGTGTCCGACATGCATGGGCTTCGCCACGTTTGGCGACGAAAAATCCACGACGATTTTCTTCTGAAATACCGGCTCCGGAACTGCCAAACGCGTGTCTTTGCGCATCGCTTCGACGCGCTCGCGAACCCATTTCGACTCGAGTCTGAAATTCAAAAATCCCGCCCCGGCGATTTCAAGGGCTGAACAAATCCCCGAACCATCAAAACGTTCGCGTATGCTCTCAGCCAGTGCGCGCGGGTTCATCTTGGCGCGTTTCGCAAGAACCATCGCAACGTTGCTTTGATAATCACCAAAACGTGCATCCGACGCCTGTGTAACGTCCACCGGAACACCCGAGACGTCTACGTCCCCAAAACTAATTCCTTCCAGGGCGATTCTCAGACGCTCTTGGAGCAACGCAGGCGTAGTTTTCATAAAAGTTTCTCAGAATAAAGGGATTCACACGCCAAAGCGAAGCGCTTTGAAGCCTGCGGCCGCCTTTTCGGCCCGCACCCCGCCAAACTCGACGCGGCGCGACCGGGAGCCTATCGACCCGGCACCTGAAAAATCTTCAGAATGTCGTCAGGTGATTCCGCCATGGAAAGCCGCTCCCTGACCCCCCTGTCATTTAGAAACTTCGCGATCGCAGCCAGCGTCCTCAGATGGATCTGGAACTGATCTTTCGGGACCACGAACATCACAATGAACTGCACGGGAACATTGTCCAATGAGCCGAACTCAATCCCATGCTTGGACCTGCCAAAGGCCGCGACAACCCTGTCGACCCGGTCGGAAGACGCATGCGGGATGGCGATTCCGAAACCAATCCCCGTACTCATAGTCTGTTCGCGCAACTCAAGCGCGCGCACGATCCCTTCCTTGTCCGCCGGCTCCACCAGTCCGCTTGAGACGAGTTTCTCGACCAATTCAAGAATCGCAGGCCATCTGTCCCGAGCCTTGAGATCGGGAATGATCTGATTAACCGAAAGTAAATTTGCCAAGGTCATTACAAGACGGGCGTTATCGCTTGGGTGACAATCTAATTACAAATCCGGTGGGGAAAACAGAGCTCAGAGGTGCGGGACATTAACAACCGGAACTGCCTACACAAGCCTGTTGTGAAATTTAAGTCTTTGTTTCGCTAAATGCGCCTCACGCGCGAACTCACAAACCCTGTCAGCGGATTGGACGCATCACTCCCCGAAACAGGCGACCAAAGCATTCGGATGCCGCTTAAGGTCGGACACGCCATGCTCGCCAAAATGAAATCCCGCCGCGCGGCAGGAGGGTTCACCCTGCGGAACCCATCCGTCTTTCAGAAAGAGCCGACCCTGCAAGACCTCCGGCGGCGACGTGGAGCCGGATCAACCTCGGGCGCACAACCGTTCCTCCGGTGGGCAGATTTAAGGAAGTTTTGAGTGGCTTCCGTCGCACAACGCGCCCTTGGCGCTGTGCTTGCATCCGCAGAAATACACGGTGCCGTCCTTTTCCGCCTTGTAAGGCGTGGGCGAAAAGCCGCTGCCCTTGTGAGAGCCGTCACAGAGGGGCTGCGCGGAGCTCATTCCGCAGGAACACCAGTAGTAGGTTTTGCCCGCCTCCACTTGAACGGGATACGGCGCTTTCTGGGAAATCTTCGGAGTACTCATACTTCCTCTCATAACACCCGGATGCACCACAAGCAACACACAGATCCACACCCATTTTGACGGCGTGCATTCCAACGTAATTATGAGATGATCCGCCGGTGATCGCCGAGCTCGACGGATTAAAAGTGACCGTGGACAAAATAGTCTACAGTCCGCATCTGGACGCTCCCCTGGACCGTCCCTTCCCATTTGTCTACCACATCAGCATCCACAACGACTCGGATGTGACAGTGACGATTCGTGGCAGAAAATGGGTGGTCACCGAAGAGGACGGCACTTGCGTTGTAGTCGAGGGCGACGGTGTGGTCGGGAAGTTCCCGCGTCTGGAACCCGGCGAACGTTTTTGCTACAGCAGTTACCACGTCATCGCCTCAGACAGTGTGGTGGAGGGGGCGTATCTCGCGGCGATCGAAGATGGCGGCCCGGCGCTGGTTCGAATCCCAAGGTTTGAACTCAAAAGACCGGTTTAAGCCCGCTTCTCCCTTTTCGATTCGCCACCCTCGGGGCACTGCCGTCACCAACGGCTTGGCGGCGCCCAGATAATTCCGTCCGTATCATCGGCAGCCCACGAATTTGATGCGTGCCGCATTCCCACATTGATTACTTAGACGCGCTGGTGCTTACGGCTCAAGTGCTCTTTAAAATCAGCATTTCCTTCCTGCCCGTATTGCCGATGCTAGCGATTTTGGCGGTGAGCTTTCGATTCATTCCGGGACGCAGGAGCTAGCGGGCATCGATTCTGCATTGAGGATTGCACCCAAGCTCACGGGTAAACGAGAGCGGCGCGCAGATCCACGGAAGTCACACGCTCACCGTTGTGCATGATGGCCACATCCCAACGGCGCTTGATGAGTTGGCCGTCATCACGGACGCACCTCAGAAAATTCAGCCCGCGCTGTTCACGCCAGCGGCCGCGCTGTACGAATTCGCAGTCAAAACCCCGTTGGCACATGGTTTCATGCGCCTTATTCAACGGTGTGCCGCAAGGCACGGCTCTTTCAATCTGGATCCGCATTTGCTGTGGAGACTCAATGTCCAGTGTACGCCTTTGCTTCGCACATGCAGCCAGAACACTCACAATCCCGGCGCAGGCGAAAAAAATGACACGAGGACTGGACCTCGAATTCACGAGAACGCGACGCTCGTTTTTTTGAACAATGCGCGCGCTTTTAGCGGCCGTCTGTTGTCGTTTGCGAGCTGCAGTCCGGTACAGTTTTGAAAGGCTTATCGATTTCATCCAGTCTTTTCACTGGATCGATGCGCCGCTTGATTGCGGTCGCCACCTCAGTCAACCTTCATCAACCTCCGCGATCCGCCGCGAGCTGCCGCAGAATCCAGCGCAGCGGGCTGCATCACGGAATGCGGCAATCGAGAGTCTTCGCGACAGATTACATTGCATCATCAAGAAACGGCATCCGAACCCGGTACTCTTCCAACGATGGAATGTCGATGTCCGCCCCGATGACGCACTCAGCCTCACCGGCATCCGCAATCACCTCTCCCATCGGATTCACAATCATGCTCCGACCGGAGTAGTGCAGTTGCGGATCGCTTCCGATCCGGTTAACACCAGCAACGTAGCACTGATTTTCAATGGCGCGCGCCTGAAGAAGTTTTACCCAATGTGAAAGCCTTGCATCAGGCCAACTCGCGATGAAAGTCATCAAGTGTGGGCGCTTTTTTGCAGCGGTCCGCTGTCTTTCTGGAAAACGAAGGTCGTAACAAATAAACGGCGCGACCAGCGCAGCTCCCCACTGAAAAAGCACCACCTCAGATCCAGCCTCGTAAACAGCAGTCTCACCTCCCGGCGTGAACGTCTGCAACTTGCGATAACAGGCCAATTCGCGTCCTTGCGGTGAAAATACAACCGCCTCGTTCCTCCCGCGCCCATTGCGCCCCGCAGAGACGATACCTCCCATCAGAAACACGCCCCTCTCTGCAGCGATTGCCGAAAGAAATGCACGGGTCGCGCTCTCCATGCCCTCCGCGATCAAAGGGACGTTCAGACTAAACCCGCTTGCGAACATCTCCGGAAGCAGCACCAGGGAACCGCGCTCCATCGGAGCTTCTCGCAGGAGCACGCTGACGCGGCGGTGATTTTCCCTGCGATCCTCCCATTCAATATCATGCTGGCAGCAATAAACCTTCATAGATGGCGGAAGACCGCGAAGCTAACGCCCCGCCAGCGTTTTGACACTTCCGATTTTAGGATGCCTCATGCGGCTAAAAAGCACGACGGATCGCCCCAAAAAACAACAAGCATCGCGGCTTTGAAGGTCTATCCGACGGAATGTATAACCGAAGTGCTTCGGAAGATTCACAAACCGTTGTTTCGGGCTTTTAATTATCCTGTTGCCTGGGCCAACCTGCACGCGGTCACCCCTTGTCGTCTCATGTCCACAGCCACCCCCCCCCATTCTGCATCAAATACAGGCAAAAATATGGCGCTGCTCGCAGCGTTTCTCGGGTGGCTGTTCGACGGGTTTGAGATGGGCTTGTTCCCGCTGATCGGGAAACCGGCCTTGGAAGATCTCTTGCCGGGCGCAAGCCCAGTGATTGTGACGAACTGGTTCACTGTGATCATCTCGACTTTCCTTGTCGGCGCCGCGACAGGCGGGGTGCTTTTCGGATGGCTCGGCGACCGCATCGGAAGAGTTCGTGCGATGAGCATCAGCATATTTACCTACGCAACCTTTACGGGCCTGTGCGGCTTCGCGACCGAAGCGTGGCATATCGCAATCCTGCGTTTTATCGCGTCTCTCGGAATGGGCGGTGAATGGGCGCTGGGCGTTGCACTCGTGAATGAACTGTGGACGAAAGGAAACCGCGTGTGGGTTGCCGGCGCGATCGGAGCTGCTGCAAATCTTGGCTACTTGCTTGTGGCATTCCTGAGTCTGGGGCTCAACAGCTACGTGCAGTCCTGGAGCGCCGGCTTTATCTCAATGGGGCTCCCGCAGGGCATGGTGGAAACCCTGTTCAAAAACACGGGGTGGCGCTTCCTCATGATTACCGGGGCGCTTCCGGCTCTCCTGATATTTTTCATCCGAATCTTTGTTCCCGAATCGGACAAGTGGGAGCAAGAGAAAGCAGCGGGTACCACATCACACTGGGGCAACTCCGACCTTTCCGGTGTGCTTGCCGGGGGCCTCGCGGGGATGATCATCATCTGGTCTTGGTCGCCGATTGGACCTCAGTCGGCTCCCACCGCAATCGCCGTAACAGTGCCGTGTCTCTTCACGGTGGTTTGGGGTTACCTTTTCCCTGTGAAACGGTACCTTGCGAGGGCGGAACTGGCCGGAGGACTTGGCAGTTTGTCCAGCGACGGCGTGATCCGGCACATGCTGCTTGGCGCCGGTCTCGCGGGGGTAGCCCTTCTGGGAACATGGGGAGCAGCCCAACAAGCGCCCAAATGGGCGAGCGAGCTGGATCCGAACGGATGGACGTTTGTGCGCGAGTACACGCAGATTGCGACAGCCATCGGAGCGACGCTTGCCACGTTCATTATGCCGCTCATCGCCGAGAAATTCGGCCGGCGCAGCACTTACTCCGTCACTTGTATGATTGCGTTCCTGAGTGCGATCACCTTTTACAAGACCAACGCGAACATCTCCGGATGGTTTTTTACTTCGGTGTTTATGATGGGCGGAATCAGCGCATCGTTCTACGGATTTTTCCCGCTTTACCTCCCCGAACTCTTTCCAACCAGAGTGCGCGCGACGGGCCAGGGGTTTTGCTTCAACGTGGGTCGAATTGTAGCGGCTGTCGGCGCGTTGCAGCTGGCCAACTTGGTTTCATTGTTCGGCGCGAAAGGCCCAGCTTCATCTGCAAACGCATACATCACTCTCTGCTCCGTGTACTTTCTCGGCGTTTTACTCGTGCGCCTCTGCCCGGAAACCAAAGGTCGCCCGCTGGAATAAGGACACGCCTCGCGGCGAAGAGCACGTCTCGCGGCGAACCTTCAACCGCACGCGAGAGTCGCAGTCTTGGATCTCATGCTTGCGGCGCACCACCGATGCCCGTTGCCGCCACCTTACAACTCGGAGATGAGTTTTTTAAAAAAGGTCAAGCGAATGCAGTCGGCTGACCATTTTCTAACAAATCATGAAAGGATTGTCGTGTTTTTCAGCGCCAGAAAGCGCCGCGAACCAAGACAATTGCTTGATCTCGACGCAAGTAATGTGAAAAGCTCCCTCAATGGCAACACTTACCAAAAGAGACCTAGTGGTTCAAATCAGCGAAAAAACAGGCATCGTGCAATCTCAAGTCCTTGGAGTTGTGCAGGCTACACTCGATCACATCGTCGACGCCGTGGCGCGCGGCGAAAACGTGGAGCTTCGGAACTTCGGCGTGCTTGAGGTCCGCCTCACGAAGCCGCGCATCGGACGCAATCCAAACAAACCAGGAAGCGAAGTTCCGATTCCTGCGCGCGCAACTGTGAAATTTAAAGCGGGCAAAATCATGCGCGAACGCGTTCTCAAGCTGACGACTTCCATGAAGAAGACGGGTACGAAGAAGGTCAAGTAGTCGACTTCGCAACTCTTCAGGTCACTCGCAAGTCAAACCCGTCGGCCTCGACAACAAAGGCCGGCGGGTTTTTTATTGCCCGCGCTCCCTCTTACTTTCTCCGAAGGTAACTCCGCCACTCATCCTGCGTGTTCAAGTTGAGGAAACGGTCTCCCGCATGCTCACCCGAGCACTCCAATCCAAACAAAAATCCGCCTCTTACGGCCTCATCAACGAACTCTTGCAGGCCGAATTTCTCCGAGCGAATCCGCTCCCTGAGCAAAGGCAGGACGGATCGCGTGTAAACGGCTGCCAAAGGCTCCCAGCGGCCGTTCACCCGCGGAACGACGCCCATTCCGCGACCGACTGCTTGTTCCAGAAGCTCCTTAAGAAACCCCGAGTCCATGAGCGGCATATCCACTGCCAAAAAAACCACGAAGTCCGCCTGTAGTCCCTTGATCGCGCTAAAAATGCCCGCCGCAGGACCGATCCCCGGCGAAACATCCTCCAACGCGCGAAAGCCACTTCCCGCCCATGGCCCGCCCAAGCTTCCTGACACAAGCACCTCCTGCACGGCTGCAGCCCTTAACAGGCGCGCCTGCCGCTCCCAAAGCGGAATGCCATCAACAACCAACTGTGATTTATCCTCGCCCATTCTGATCGACCGGCCACCTGCAAGCACGACGCCAAAAACCTTGGGCCCGGTTCCCGCCTCTGAAAGTGGAATACTGTTTTTCACGGCAAAGCCCGCAGTGTCGGATATTTTGAGTTTGCAGCGAAGATTGAAAATCACCCAACCTCAAAAGCAAACCGCTGCAACATAGAGCTCGCTACTCAATGGTCATCTCAGCCCTCTTTATTTCACCGGGACACAATTACTTCGGCCGATATGGCAAATCGCCCGGAGAGCACCCCATGCTCGAGGTCGACAAAATTAACTGCGTCGCCGGACGCGGAATCGAGAGTGACCGATTCTATGACTTCAAGCCCGACTACAAAGGGCAGATCACATTTTTCGAACTCGAGACCTACAAAAACATCTGCTCGCACTTCAATCTTCACAATAAGCCGCCGGCGGTTTTCCGGCGAAACGTGATCACTCTTGGCGTCGACCTGAACACCCTCATCGGAATTGAGTTTGAGGTCCAAGGGATCCGCTTTGCAGGCACCGGTGAAAGCGCGCCATGCGAATGGATGAACCTCGCGTTCGCATCCGGCGCAGAGGAATTCCTGCGGGGCAAAGGAGGACTGCGCGCCAGGATTCTGTCTTCGGGTGTGCTGTGCAAGGACGACCTTGCCAAAGAATTGACCGCGTAGCCACGGGGGCACCGCCGCTGCAACCATTCACGCCCCCGTCTGGATTCAGCCGCCAAGCACCGACATTTCCGCCTTAACGGTGTTGGCATTCGCTGCAGAACGCAGTTCGCTGTACCTGTCATTGCGGACACGCCAGACAGCACTCAGCCGGTGCAAAATCTCGTCATCGGAGCAACCATCCCGGATCAGCGCCTTGAGGTCGAGAACGCCCGGGCCAAACAAACATGTATGCAGCTGGCCGCTGGCCGTGAGCCTCGCACGCGTGCAACCGCTGCAGAAAGGCGCGGTGACTGAGGCAACGACGCCCACTTCTCCTCCGGTCTTGATCAATTTGTAACGCCTGGCCGTCTCGCCGCTTTGGCTGGGTATCATCTCTTCCAATCCAAATTCCGCTTCGAGGATCTCCAAAATTTCGCGAAGCGAAAACACCTCTGAGCGTTTCCATCCGTTGGTTGCCCCGACATCCATGTATTCGATGAACCGCAGAACGTATCCCTCTCCGGAAAAATGCCGGGCCATGGGTAGGATTTCGCGTTCGTTGACCCCGCGCCGTACCACCATGTTGATCTTCACGGGACTAAACCCACTCCGTCGCGCAACCTCGATGCCTTTGAAGACAGCCCGTACATCGACCGAAGAGGAGCTCATTTCGCGAAACAAAGCGGCGTCCATCGCATCCAAACTGACTGTCACGCGCTTCAGGCCGGCGTCTCGAAGCGCAGATGCCTGCTGCGCCAACAACACGCCGTTCGTGGTGAGGGCCAAATCTTCGATTCCCGGAATCGGCGCGAGCATCCCTACCAGCCTGTCCAAATCGGCACGGAGCAATGGCTCGCCACCGGTCAGACGCAACTTGCGGACGCCAGCTCTTGCGAAAATGCGGGCAACACGGCTGATTTCCTCGTAACTCAGCAGCTCATTTTTGGGCATGAACTGGTGGTCAGCACCAAACACGTCACGAGGCATGCAGTAAGCGCAGCGAAAATTGCACCTATCTGTGACCGAGATCCGCAAATCGCGAAGCATCCGGCCAAACTGGTCAGTAAAACGCGCAGACGACTGCGAGCCGCTCGAAAAAGCATCTTGGGTTTGCGAAAACGACGACATGGTTGCTGGGACGCGAAGACACGCACGCACCCGTTAAGTTACACATCCGAATCACAACCGGAAGATGCGAATTGGAGGGCGACAAAATTACCACGCTCCACCGCTTCAGCCTTGCCGCCTTCCGGCTGCCTTGCCAGCCTCTGCGCGAGTTTACTCTGCATGACCACCCCCAACGCCAACTTCAGTCTGCTGAGCGGATCGCGAATGGCGCTTCTCGGAGCCGTCGTAAACTCGCTGCTGGCCTGCGTCAAAATCACGGCCGGCATCCTCGGAAACAGCTACGCACTCATTGCAGACGGGATGGAATCCACCCTCGATATTTTCAGTTCGTTCCTTGTCTGGGCAGGCCTTCGCGTCGCTTCGCTTCCACCCGACGACACGCATCCATACGGTCATGGAAAAGCGGAAACTCTTTCCGCGATCGGGGTGGCCCTGCTGCTCCTGACAACCTCCCTTTTTCTGGCGATCAAAAGCGTTCACGAAATTCTCACGCCGCATCACGCGCCGGCACCCTTCACCCTCGCGGTGCTGATGCTTGTCATTATCATCAAAGAATACCTTTTCCGACGCGTGCTCAACCAGGGTTCGGAGATCGGCAGCCATGCGATGGCTTCCGACGCGTGGCACCATCGCGCCGATGCAATCACATCCCTGGGCGCTTTCGCCGGCATCTCCGTCGCGCTGATTGGCGGCCCGGGATACGAGTCCGCCGACGACTATGCAGCGCTTCTGGCATGCGGAGTCATTGCTTTTAATGGAATCCGCATCCTTGGACCCGCACTCAACGAGGCCATGGACACGGCACCGGATCCGAAGATCGAACAGGCAATCCGTTCGGCAGCTGCCGCGGTGGAGGGCGTTGAAGGGATCGAGAAGTGCCGCGTCCGTAAAATGGGTCTGGAGTTTTACGTCGACATCCACGTGCTCGTTGATGGCGATTTACAAGTGCGCGCAGGGCATGCAATCGCGCACGCGGTAAAGGATGCCGTGAGAGCGGAAGTGCGCGCGGTTGCCGACGTTCTAGTCCATATTGAACCGGCTGACGACGGACCGGAACGCAGGCTGCAGGTCTGAAACACGGATCGCCGCCTTCATTGAACCTTGAATTCAACAGAGTGAATCAGGCTCCCCCTACACGAGCGCGCGAACGGCTTTTACTCGCGACGCTCTTCTTCATCCAAGCGCATGCAATTTCGCTCTGGTTCGTACCCTTCAGCGGCGTCCTAAGAGCACACTCGCTTGAATGGCTTCTGCCGTGGGCATTCGCCGCAAGCGCAGTCGCGGCGTTCATCTCGCCCATGCTGACGGGATCGCTTGCCGATCAGCACTTGTCCGCGACGGTTCTGCTGCGCCGCTTGTCGTTGTTTATCGCACTGTTTTTAGGCCTGACGTTTTGGGCGATTGAACACGGATGGCATGCAGGCTGGATCCTTTTATTCATACAGCTTCAACACTTTTGTTCCGCGCCCTCCTGGGGCTTAACAACCCAGCTTGTGCTGACAAAATTGCCTGATCCGAGCAGGCAGTTCGGCCCCCTCAGGGTGTGGGCGACCTACGGTTGGATGGCTGGCGGCCTGCTGGTCAGCCTGGGGTTATCCGCGGATTCCTCCACGCAGTCCGGCTATGCAGCTGCTGCGGCATGGGCGGCTGTCGCCGGGTTCACATTCCTGATTCCAGCCCCAAAACCGGCGGCAACCAGCGCGCCGAAATCATTACGCTCCCTCCTCGGATTGGAGGCCTTGGTTCTGCTCAAACATCCCAGGCACCGCTGCGTCTTTCTGTCCGCCGCACTCTTGAGCATACCTCTCGCAGCATTTTATCCCTACGCACCGCTGCAAATGAAAGAGCTTGGACTCAGCCACACAAGCGCGTGGATGTCGCTTGGACAAATCACCGAGGCGCTGGGCATGTATCTGCTTGCTCCTCTGCTGGCTCGGTTCAGGCTGCGCACCCTCTTTGTCGCAGGCATCTCCGTCGGATTCGTCCGTTACCTCCTGCTTGCAACGCACACGATTCCCAATGTGATTCTCGGAGTCTTCCTCCACGGAGCGTGCTTCACGCTTTTCTTCATACCCGGCCAGATCTACATCGAGCGCCGCATCGAGCCCGGTCTCCGCTACCGGGCTCAGGCGCTGCAGACACTTTTAATCGGCGGATTTGGCAACCTCTTCGGTTATCTGGGCTGCGGTTGGCTGCAGTCGTACTGCACCTCCGTGACCCAAAGCCACTGGCAGCTCTACTGGAACATCCTCGCGATGGCGGTCATGGCCGTGGGGGTTTATTTTACTCGGGCTTACGGCGCCCCGAACCACGAAGACCCCGAAAAACTTGCGCCGCATCCCGAAACAGCCGCTACCCGCTAGCCGGAAGGGAACGTCTGGCCTCGCGCAGAAGAAACCGCGCGGGATCCACCGCGTCGAGGAGGTCACTCTCAACGGGTGGCGGTTCTCCTTCAATCATCGCCGCCAAAATTTCCCCAGTCATCCCTGACCATACGACGCCGCGCGACCCCATTCCAAGGCACGCAAAGACGCCGGGCAAGCGAGGCACAGAATCGAGTTGCTCCGGGATTTTATTCTGCGCACGAAATGCGGCTTCATCCGCAAGCCGGCCAACCATCGGCAACCGGTCGGCGGTCAGCGAACGAAAGCCCACCCGAGCGCCTGCAACAGCAGCCAAACCTGGAACCGAGGCCGCGGGCGCCAACTCCCCGAGTCTTTCGAGATTTTGCCAGTCACAAGCCTCGAGGCCCGCGGCCTCCTCGCAGCCAAAGTCGTACGTGGCGCCCACCGAACAAATCCCGCCACACTCCGGTGTGAGATAGCCGTCGCCAGAAATCACCATGGAAATACCAGGCAAAAAATCTGCGCGCAGGTGTGACACCTGTCCGCGCACTTTTTTAAATCGCAAATGCCGGGCTTGATCCAGACGCGCTGCCTCATACCCATTCGCAAGCACCATCACCGGCGCTCCGGCGATCTGTTTGCCGTTCTCCCCAACCAGCACCCACTGATTATCGCGGCGAATCAGAGCGCTCACATTCTCATGAAAAACTGTTTGCACGCCGGCCGTCGCGACCCGTGCCTGGCAGAGGGAAGGCGGATTGATCCATCCGGCCATCGGAAAGTAGATTGCGCCGCGGCCAATCCCCTTCGCGCCCGATATGCGGGCAGCCTCGTCCGCAGTCAGGTAGCGCGCGTAACAGGGCGGGTATCGGTGGATCCCGAGCATTTCGCAAAACGCGGATTCCTGCGCTTCACTCTCGGCGAGCTGCACCAGTCCACATTGCCCCCAAAGAACCGATGGAGAGATGCGGTTCAGGCAGCGAATTTCGCTTAGCAGCTGGAAAAAGCTAGCCCTCGAGAGGCGCGCGGCCAGACCGTCATCCTTTGAGAGCATCGGCGCAACCACCGCGGCAAGATTTCCGGATGCGCCTTCCGCAGCACCAGAGCGCCGATCCACCAAAACAACTTCCCAGCCGCGCTTTGCAAGCGAGCGCGCAACCGATGTTCCCGCAACGCCGCTCCCAATGACTACCGCCCGCCTGTCGAGAAGCGGCGAGTTGTTTTTTTTACTCAACCCAGTCTTTCCGGTTTCCACAGCGCGTGCGGCAACAAATTTTCCGCGCCACTCAACAGCACCGCTGTCATCAGACTTCAGAAAATCACCGCGGAATCCACTCGACTGAAATTTTTGAACGCACGTCTCTGCCGCTGGTTCAGGAAAGCTTTGTGCGTTGAAGAACAAATGCAGGCTCGCGCCCGTGTTCGCAAGCCTCGCAAACACACGGCTCATCCACGCGACGCGGTCATCGTTTTTGCCGCAAGCAAACTCCGCAAAAATGCAGTCGGCGCGCATCCTCAGACGCGTAAAGCAATGCTCTGCGCTCCCGAGACAAATGTGAAACAACACGCGGCCACCCAAAAGCTCCAAACGATGCATCCCCGGAACGCCCACCGGCCATTGCGCGCGCAATTCACCGAGGGCAACCCAGGAAAGCCCGCTGTCTTGCTCGAACAAATTCGGAAAGGCGGCGCTCCCGCTGTGCGCGAAATAGTGGAGCTGCCCGCGAGGTTCTTTCATCGACTGCCAGCGTGCGAGGAACCAGCCGAACCTTTCGCCGGAACCAAAATCAGCATCCAACACCACCAACCTCCGGGAAGTCCCCTCGGCCATGCCCGCCCAAGCATCCCGCAACGCCCACTCGGCTCGATCATCGGGCATTGCGGACGACATCAACGCTGCAATTCGATCGGAGAAATTCCATCCTCACCCGCAGCCCCGCGTCCACTCACAGGGAGCCGCTCAATCGGCACAACCTCGGGCAAAGGAGCATCCAGATTTGACGCACCCAGCGCCTCGAATTTCCGCGCGCTCACCAGCACCCTGCTTTCAAAAGAGCCGTTCGCGCGGTTGAACTGTTCCACGGCATTCCCGAGGCTGCCGCCGAGCTTTACAAGGTGCCCAGCAAAGTCGCCAAGCCGCTTGTGGAGCTCCTTGCCGAGCGCGCTGATCTCGGCGGCATTACGCGCAACCGCTTCCTGCCTCCAACCGAAATGCACGGCCCGCAGAAGGGCGATCAAGGTTGTCGGACTGGCGAGGATGACCCTCTTTTCCGCAGCGTAGCTGATCAACTCGGGATCCTCCTCAAGCGCCGCGCTGAAAAACACCTCGCCCGGCAGGAATAAAACCACGAATTCAGGAGCGGACTCGAACTGCTCCCAATAGGCTTTCTTCGAAAGCTGGTCCACGTGCGCCCGCACCTGCGACGCATGGCGGGCCATGAATTCGCGCCGCCGCTCCTGCTCGACGCTTTGAACGGCCTCAAGGTAGCCCATCAATGGCACCTTCGAATCCACCACCACGTTGTTGCCTCCCGGCAGAATTACCCGCATGTCCGGGCGCAGCCGCCCATCGGCAGTCGCCAACGACTCCTGCTCCACAAAGTCGCAGTGCGCGAGCATTCCGGAAAGCTCCACCACGCGGCGCAGTTGAATCTCGCCCCACCGACCACGCACGACCGGAGACTGCAGTGCTTTGACCAAATTTGCGGTCTCCATACGCAGCGCCCTCTGCGACTCATCCATGGCGCCCATCAAGGAGCGCAACCCTTCGTAGGCCCCCACACGGTTTTTTTCGAGCTCCCCAATTTTGGAATCCACCGCGGCGAGTTTTTCTTTCAACGGACCCACGAGATTCAAAATTGATTTTTCCTTGGCATCCAAATCGGCCTTTGCGCCCTCCGCCGAGCGAGCCATGCGCTCCTGCGCGATCTCCAGGAAAGTTTGGTTGTTGGCGCGCAGCGCCTCTGCGGACAGCGCGCGGAACGCCTCCTCCATCCGCTGCGTCGCCTCGTTGAAAGCAAGGCCCCTCTGCTCGCTCGCCGCGAGACGCGAGGTCAGGTCCCTCAACTCATCCTCCCGCAGCCGCGCCTCCTCGGCTTTCGCATTCAACCCCGCTACCTGAATCGCTTGGCGCGCCCACACCCATACGAGCCCCGCACCGAGCAGAAACGCGATTGCGCCAACTCCCAAAACTTCGAGTAAAAAACGGGTGGTCATGAGGAAAGTTCGGCGCCCGCGGAGTGTGCCCCAAAACCCCGACAGAAACAACCAACCATCCGGATGCTCCGCCACCACCGCACGGATGCATTCCAAAAAACCGCTCCCGGAAAGCAGCGCAATCGGACTACTGCAAATAGGGATTCCCGACCCGCTCCCTGCCAACCGTCGTCGCGGGCCCGTGCCCCGGAAGCACCCGTACGTCGTCGCCAAGAGTCAGGATTTTATCGCGGATCCCCGACAACAGGAGGTCGCGGTCCCCCCCGGGGAGATCCCACCGTCCGACCCCGTTCGCAAAAAGAACGTCCCCCCCGAACAAAACCCGCTCGGTTTTCTGCAGAAAACAAAGAGAGCCCGGACAATGGCCCGGAACCTCCAACACCTGAAACTCGACTCCCGCGACCTCCCATGAGTCCGCGGCCCCAAGCTCCACCCCTGCAGCAACAGGGTCAACCTCCCAAGCCATCCCGTACCGTTTAAAGAAGCCCGGATCGCTGATCATCGGCCACGTATCGCTGTGGTAGAAAACCTTGCAGGCGTGTTGTTTTTGGATCTGCGCCGCATCCCAGACATGGTCGATGTGCCCGTGCGTGAGAAGCAGACTCTCCACCGCATACCCTTTCCTGCTCAACCATCCAGCGGCTTCCTCGGGGGCGTCAACCAGGAGCTTGGCCGATGGAAGATAAAAACAATTCGTTTCAAACAGTCCGCCGGTAAAAGTGTCTACATGGAGTGTCACCCCTTTTCCCTCCCAAGCCGCCCGCCCGGAGTCAATCCAGTTCACCGCCGGATTTCGTGGAAAAAGCGACCCTTCCCGAGACTGCCGGGCGAATTGGGGAATTTAGTCTTAGGGGGCACCCGCCGGCGAGCCGGGTGCATCGCCGCCACCCGGAGCGCTGGTTTTTGGAACAATCCTCCACCTTTTTGGCCGCTTTCAGCGTAGGAGATGCAAACAAACTTTGCCGATCGCGCACCTTGTGCCACCTTTGGGTTCAGTATTCACCTCCTGTTCAGAGATCAGCAGCACACACAGCACCAGTAGTCGGGCCGGCCGCGCGCCGTGAGGAATTGCCCGGGGAAACCCCGTGACAGCCCCAAAGCCGAGCCCCAGCCAAAGCCCTTACAGAGAAAATTTTCTCAACATGAAGAAGACGCTTCGATTCCTCGCTCTGGCCGCAGTGGCGCTGGGCTTTATTTCACCTCAATACCCGCTGCCGCTGCTCCACCGCGTGGAGGCCGCCGGGGATCCCGATCCGGGCCAGATCACGGTTGCGGTGGCAAAACTTCTGGAAGGCATCCACTACTCCCGCCAGCGTCTGGACGATGCGATGTCAGAGCGCCTGCTCAAAAACTATCTTGAGGCGCTGGACTACAACCACCTGTTTTTCACACAGCAGGATGTAAGCGCCTTCAGCAAAGCTTGGAGCCGCAGGCTGGATGACGAGATCCTCGCGGGACGCACCCTCGCCGCCCACCAGATCTACGACCTTTTCCGCCAGCGCGCCGAATCCCGAGTCGCCCAAGCGAAAAAACTGCTCGAGTCGAACCTCTCCTTTGACGGTGACCGGTACGTGGAAATCAACCGCTCCAAAGCCGCGTGGCCGGAAGACGAGGACGCGGCGCAGCAGTTGTGGAAGGACCGCATCACCTCCGAGCTGCTCCAGGAAAAATTCAGCAAGAAGAAGGCGGACCCGGTTCAAACCATCACAAAGCGCTACGACCGCTTTCTCCGGGACCTTCAGGAACAAACCTCGGAGGACGTGCTGAAAACCTTTCTTCTCTGCCTCTCGCAAACCTACGACCCCCACTCGGACTACCTGAGCAAGACAGACTTGGAGCAGTTTGCCATCCAGATGCGGCTGTCGCTTTTCGGCATCGGCGCCAAGCTCCGGTCGGAGGAGGGATACGCGAAGATCATCGAGCTTGTCCCGGGCGGCCCGGCTCTGAAGAGCGGGAAAATGAAGGTCGGCGACCGCATCACTGCCGTTGCGCAGGGGGACAAGGAATTCGTGGATTGCGTTGACCTCAAGATCGACAAGGTGGTGGGGATGATCCGCGGCAAGAAAGATTCTATTGTGCGGCTTCAGGTGATCCCGGTCGACTCGGCGACTGGAAGCGAAACGAAGGTTGTCGAGATCAAGCGTGATGAGATCAAGCTCAAGGACGAAGAGGCGCGGGCTGAACTCATCGAGTGGAACAAGCCGAACGGTCAGACCATCAAGCTGGGCATCATCACTCTCCCCTCGTTCTACGGAGAACCCGACCGCAACACCAACCCCAACGCCAAAAGCACCACCCGTGATGTGCTGGCATTGATCAAGCGGTTGAAGCAGGAGGGTATCCAAGGGCTCGTCATGGACCTGCGCCGCGACGGCGGCGGGTTCTTGGACGAGGCGGTGAGCCTGACGGGGCTTTTTATCAAGACCGGCCCCGTGGTGCAGGCGCGCAGCTGGAACGGCGAGGTGGCGGTCTCGAGGGACAAGGACCAGAAGATTGAATACGACGGTCCGCTAGTGGTGCTGGTGAACCGCCAGAGCGCCTCCGCCAGCGAAATCTTTGCAGGGGCCATGCAGGACTACAGACGCGCGATTGTGATCGGAGACAGCAAAACCTTCGGCAAAGGAACCGTTCAACAAATGATCGAGTTGAGCCGTGCGTTTCCGCCGCTCGCCAACGGCTCGGAGGCGGGGGCGGTGAAGCTGACGATTCAAAAATTTTACCGCGTTGCGGGCGGCTCGACCCAGCTGAGAGGGGTGGAAAGCGACATCGTGCTGCCCTCCATCTACGACCTGCCTGATTTCGGCGAGGAATCACTGAAAGATCCCCTGGCCTACGACACGTTCAACCCCGTTGACTTTGACAAGTGGGAAAAGCCGCTGCATGTCGATGAGCTGCGCAAGAAATCGGAATCCCGAGTGCCACTCACGCCCGAGTTCAAGTACGTGCTTGAGGATCTTGAAATCATCCGGAAGCGCACTCAGGAAAACAGGCTTTCCCTCAACGAAACCGAAAGGCAACGGCAGCTCGACGAGGATAAATCTCGCCGGGAACAGCGGGATGCGGAGCGGAAGATGCTTGCAAAGGAAAAAGAGCCCCGCGCCTACCGGATCACTCTGGACAACGTCGACAAGAAGGGCCTCTCGGCCATTACTTTTGTAGAACCCAAGCCGGCGAAGGACTCCGCGACGCAGACTGAAGAAGAGGACATGCCCGATGCTTCCTCCGAGCTACAAACTGACAAAGAAGGACGCCCGATCTTCAAGTCGCCGCCTATCCGTCTGGACCCCGTCAAGCACGAGACGCTTAATATTCTGACGGATCTGGTGGAGTTCACCAAAAGCGACAGCGCTCAGACCGCCAAGCGGCGGTAGAATCTGGATGAAGCCGGTGACAGCGCTTCATTCCCGGAGGGCGGCGCACCCGCGGCGACTTCGACTCGCGCGACTCGGTAGAAGTTTCAAACGAAACCGCTGCGGCCCGCCCCTCCATGAGGCGCTACCCACTGACTGGCAGGATATTGTGTTGCACCAGCGAGCGGGCGTCACGAATTGCGCCCAGATCAGTCTCTAAACACTGTCGTGCGATTGCCGTGCACGAAAACACGATCCGTGAGGTGGTACCGAAGACCCCTCGCGAGCGCCAACCGCTCGCAATCCCGACCAAGCCGCAGCAGGTCCTCCTCGGTGTGGAAATGCTCCACCCTGATCACCTCCTGCTCAATGATGGGCCCCTCGTCCAAGTCCGCGGTCGCGTAATGGCAGGTTGCACCGATTAACTTCACTCCCCGCTGATACGCGCGGCGGTAAGGGTTGGCTCCGACGAAAGATGGCAGAAAGCTGTGATGAATATTCATGATTCTGCCGCTCCAACTGGCGCACAGGTCGCTGGGAACCACCTGCATGTAGCGGGCCAGCACCACCAGCTCTGCGTTGCTCTCCCTCCAAATCTGTTCCATCCGATCGAATGCCGCCGACTTTGAATCCGCGCCCACAGGAACGTGATGAAATTTGAGCCCCTCGCGCTCTACCAAATCACGCAACGTTTCGTGGTTCGAGATTACGCAGGGGATCTCGAACGCCAACTCGCCCGAGCGCCAACGCCACAAGAGATCTGCCAAACAGTGCCCAAGTTTGCTGACCATTAGAACGACACGCGGCTTCAATTCAGCGGGACGGATGGACCACTCGGCATTCAATGCGCGTCCAAGAGGCCTGAACGCTGAGCGGATAGTCTCGAGATCGCAGGTCAGCGTGGGAGTATCAATCTCCATTCTTGCGCAAAACCAGTTTTCCTCTGAATCAGTAAACTGATGTACCTCCTTAAGATTCCCCCCGTGCTCGGCGGCAAAACTTGAAATTCTCGCCAGAAGACCAACTCGATCGGGGCATGAAACTCGCAAAAGGGTGGTGGGCATGTGTTGACTCTTGCCACGAGACGCCCGGTGACAAAGTAAAATTTTCGGGAATCCAACCCTTCTGATTAGCGGGATCCACGTGCCTTTGACTTTTAAGCTCCGAACGACTCCTAAGCCGCCCCTTTCAACTGGTGTCGGTCTATACTGACGTGAGAAACTTGACCGCAAGGCGCAAGATAAAGCGCGGCAAAAGTCAACAATCCGCAAAAAAGCGCTGGGTCGAAAATACCGCGCCAACCATCAGCAACGAGCCACCTCATCTTCGTTGACTCGCCGAGCAACAGCGCATCCAAAGGAGTTAGGAAATGCCGCTGGCCGGGATGTTAGAACCGGGACTTGGCAGAAAATAAAACCCGAATTTCGGCCTACAGCGGTGAAAGGACTATTATTCCCAAACCGGGCGCCGCTAAATCGCCGCGGGTTTCATTCCAACAAAAGCAAATCGCGGGGTGCACAATCAGGTACGATTATTTCGCCTCTCTTTCACCTGTCTTACGAGCCCGGGCCAAACGCTTGGAGCACTGTGCACCCGCGCACGCATCCATGATAATCAAAATTTACTGCGCCACACCGATAGGCGTTGGCAGAAAAATCCGCGAGGCGTGCGCCTTTTCGTGGAGAATTTCATGCAAAGCTGAATGAGAGTCCTTTAACCAATCAGCCGTCTGTTTTCCGCCGTTCTGCGGGTTGGGTTCGTACAACGGAGCACCGGTGCTGGTGAGCGCCACCCGGATCCTGTGACCCTTGTTGATCACGAGACTCGTCCAACCGATGTGCCACGAAAGCAACGCCGGTTCACCCGGAACGAGCAAATGTTGGTGATCGAACCCGTCACGGTATCTGGCCCGGATCGGATAATCCATGAGCAGCATGCTCCGTCCGTCCGGATAAACATCGGACACCCGCAGAATCAAATCGGTGTCTTTCACATTGGTCTTCAACCACACCTCCGCCGTAACTTCACCTGTCACTTCAAGGGGTGCGTCCAAAGGAGCGGTCGTCCATGTGCGAACGTCGTTCTGCTGCTCGAGCGCACGGGCATCCTTTGCCCCGGGAAATGCACGTCCTGGAATTTCGACTGGTCTGGACGGATCCGAGGCAAGAGTCGTGCTTGCTGAAGCCTCAGCCGGTGCAGCCATTTCGAGGGCAGCATCCTTTCGAAAATAAAAACTCAGGTTTTTAACCTTGGGCGGCCAGTCTTCAGTGCTGCGCCAAACATTACCGGGGGCGTTATCCTCGCCAGCGGCGCCCATCACGTAGTAGCGGACACTCGGCTCTTTTTCGACACCGTTCTCGACGCCCTTCAACCAGTGATCAAACCAGCGAACCATGTGCTCCAGCTCAGGCCATTTCGCGTCCTCGGGATACACCATCTCTCCCACCTTGTTCGTCTTGTTCAGCCGACCGTGCAACCATGGCCCAAGCAAAAGCTGCTGCGCTCCCCTTGATTTTACATCACCCCGATGCTGTCTACCGACATAACTCTGCACGCTTCCCTGAACCATGAAATCATACCAGCTTCCGATGGTAAAACATGGCACGTTCATCTTTGAAAAATACAGAGAGCAATCTTCGCTGCGCCAATAGTCATCATAGTCGGGATGCTCCTCCCATTCACGCAGCAGCGCTGCGTTGTCTTCAGGGGAACGGCAGTTCGCGCCGAAATCCGCGAAACGTGCCGGGCGGGTCACACCGCCAATCCGATAACCCTCATGAAAGAGGCTGAGTCCGGTATCGACCATGTACTGGCAGCGCAGATGGGGTGGCCGCGTCACGGCTAGAAAATTCTGGGCGAATCCCCCTTGTGAACTGCCGAATGACCCAACGTCTCCCGTGCACCAAGGTTGGGCAGCCAACCATTCACAAGTATCATATCCGTCCTGAAGCTCGCCCCAACCGAGAGCACGATAGCCCACGTATTTCCCCTCGCTTTGTTGTGACCCACGGAAATTCACCATTGCCACAGCGAAACCATACTTCGCGAGCTCCGCTGCGTTTTTCCTTGTAGAGTTGCCCGTGATGTTCGCGTAGCGCTGCTCAAAAACCGCAGGCCATTTCCCTTTCTTCGCTGGAAGATAAATGTAAGCGGAAAGCCTCTTCCCGTCCCGCATCGGAATCATCACATGCGTTTCCTGCACACCGTTCAGATCAACGTGAGGCAACTCCTGCGCGGAGACCGCCCCAGCCAGTAACAGCGACAGCACGATAATGCTTATTTGAAATGGTTTAAGACTCATAAAAAAGGGGGCGGATCGGACGGGGTTTCACCATTGAAAAAACTGAACTCAGGGAATTGAAGCTGAACACGGCTTTAAGAACTGCAACTCCTCGCCCAACTTGGCCCGGGTAGAAGCTCCACATGAACCGCGCGCAAAAAATTCGGCAACCGGGTCTTGAGCAAAACAGAAAATGCAGAGTCCCTAGGCATACCAAGTCTCCTGATCTTCGGTGTACTATTTCAGTTGGACACTCCAGAGATGGCCGCCGGAAGTAATGAAAAGTGTTTTACCGTCCCCGCCCCCAAACGCGCAGTTACAGCACTCATCTGGCGATGTTGGGATAAAGTCGATTAGTCGCCCCTCGGACGAGAGGATGTAGCACCCAGCCTTGAAGCGCGTCGTTTCAAAATCCGTTGCCTTGTTCGTGCCCGCTGCAACATAAATGCGTCCCTCCGAGTCCATTTTGATGCCGTCAGGACCGCGCCCGTCCTTCCAGTCGAAAAGTACGCGGCGCGTGCCAGCCCTCACCTGGCCATCCATATCCAATTCGTACCGAAGAAGCTTTCGCGAACCGCCGTGCGAGTTGTTGTTGTTGTCTGCAATTAGAAGAAAACGATCATCCGGAGAGAGCAAAATGCCGTTGGGTCGCTCGGCCCCGTCACACCGGACGCGGGTGACCTGACCGGCGGGATCAATCCGATAAACTCCCTCAACCTGCACGCCATTTGAAGAGCGTTGGTCACCAAACCCGCCACCCTCTTCCAAGATCTCCATTCCCTCCCGAGAGCCATAGCGCGGATCCGTGAAATAAATGTGCCCCTTTGAATTCATGCACAAGTCATTCGGAGAATTGAAACGCCCACCCCGATATCGATCCGCAAGCACCGTGATGGAGCCGTTCCTTTCAGTCCGGGTAACACGGCGATTTTTTGTTTCGCAAGCCACCAGTCGCCCTTCACGATCAAACAACAATCCGTTTGACGAGTTTTCTCGAAAGACACGTGTCCTCCCATCCGGGCCCAGACGATTGATGTGCTTGCCGTCTGTGAAATACAGCGAACCATCCTTCCAAGCCGGGCCCTCCGTCGCACCGATCGCGCCGTGGTCTTTGGGCTTGGATCCCGCAGCGATCGGCGAGGGTATGGACGAGCAGGAAGCCAGAATAAGAATCGGGAGAAGGCGTAGAATCATGGGGAGACTGTTGGAGATTGGGCGGCCCAATTGCGACGGACGACAGGGACGCACGTGCACCCCTTTATTGATAAACTGCGGGGCTTTGTCCACCGGATCAGTCCCCCCTTTCGAAGCCGTGACCGCTTCATCCTTCTCCAAACGGCTCTCTTTCCGGGCGCTTGTATTCTCATACGATTGTTCTCAAGACATTTACAACAACCGCCGGGGCCCGCCTGCAACCGGACGAGCAAACAACCTCCTCCCTATCGAGCCCGGCGCGAACGTGCCGTAATCCTGGGAAAAAAGCGCTTTTGATTCCGCCGTCTTTGCACGCGGGTCGTCGGAAGATCACTTGGATTCCTTCAGAAACCCCGACACCTCCATCCATGCGGCGGCAGCACCTAGCCAACCATCGACAGGCAGGTTTTTTTTGCGCGTTCCAAATCCGTGACCGCCTTGCGAGTAGATGTGGATCTCAGCCGGCAAATTTTGGCGCTTATATCCCAAGTAAAGTTCAGCAGCCTCGATGGGGTTTGATTTGTCGTCATGAGCAACAATGAAGAAACAAGGCGGTGCGTCGGATGGAATGCTGAAGCCCTCGCGGAAACCGAGCTTCTTTTCAGGCTCAAGAAAACCGCCTCCATAAACAAAAATAGCGAAGTCAGGTCCGCGGGGATCATCGATTTCAGGCCTCTGCTCATAGGTGCGCGGCGCGCGGTCCCAGGACGCGTGGCCAATCAGGTTTGCTCCCGCCGAAAATCCAATGACTCCCACGCGTTTCGGATCGATTCCCCATTCTTTTGCATGCTTACGGACCACTCCGAGCGAACGTTGAAGATCTTGGACCGGGTAATTATAAGGCAATGCTTCATCAGAAGTTGGCGTGCGATAACGCAGCAGGATGCCCGTTACTCCAATACTGTTGAGCCATTCGCACACGCCGGTCCCTTCATTCTGGGTCGATAAAAACCAGTAACCACCCCCCGGGCACACGATCACTGCCGCTCCATTCGGATTCGCAGCAGGATAAACCGTGATCGACGGATCGGTGATGAAAGTCTCGCGCCCGGGCGCACTGCCCTTGGGACCAATCTTGTCCAAGGTCGCTTTTGAAGATTCCGCACGTTTTCCTTGGACGCCCTCAGGCCAAATTGAAAGCGTGGTTTCAGCAGCAGCGGCCGCGGCCACCATGGCAAGTAGGATGAGCGTGGGGTGTCGCATCGAGGGAGTTGGGTTGATCGCGAGATTACTGCATCGGGTTTTTGTTTCAACATCGGCAACCAGATTGTCGACGCGAAGTCAATTGACAGGGAGCTCCGGTTTCAAAAGTTCATTCGACAAGAAACACCCTGCTGGAACGACTATTTATTTTCAGTCTTTAGTTGAATCTCAGGTAAGCCCGCTACGTGAACTGAGAGCGCTACCCCGCAGGAGTCGGTCCTCAGCGAGCCATGAATTGATTATTGAAGAACGCCGGATTCCGGTTTCGGCCCCTTCAAATAACCACGGGGCGCCGCTGCTTCACGCGCCGGAGCCGGCATTCAGGGCGGACTCTGACCCGAGACAACAGCGTGAAAACGCTGGCCCGGAGGTTTGTGTTATTAAAAAGTCACGGTGGAGATACCGTTCCAAAACACCCCTCATGAAAACAAGCATCCTCCACTTGCTATTCTGGAGCATCGGCGCAGCCTTGGCTCAGGCCCAAGGGTCCCATGCCGATTACGAGCGTGCCGCCGCTATCAGCAAGATCGCCGAAAACAAAGTGTTTCGAACGCGAGTCGAAGCGCACTGGTCGGAGTCGGGTGACGCATTCTGGTACGAAAACACCATGCCTGGCGGCAAAAAAGAGATTGTTCTTATCGATGCAATCAGGGGAGTTCGAAGCATCGTCGACCCAGCGCCCTGGGAAGCGGCTGCCAAAAAGCTTAATCCGATTCCACAGATCCACCCGAGCGGCGTGGGCGGCTCCCCGGCAACCATTAAGTTTACAAACCCATCGGAATCGGAAATCAGGCTCTTCTGGGTGGACATGCAGGGAAACAAAAAGCCGTATGGTGAGGTAAAATCGCGACAGGCAAAATCGATCGGCACCTACGCAAGGCACGTTTGGGCTGTGGAGGACGAATCCGGGCAGCTACTCGGTGCCTGGGAGGCCTCCGAGGGATCTAACGAGGTAATCGTCGGAGACAAAGTGGTCGATAAACCTGAGGCGATGCATCCGTCGGAGAAAGGTCTCTATCGAGCCTTCATCCGAAACCACAATGTGTGGCTTAAACAAGTCAACACGGGTGTTGAAGAAGCCCTCACAACAAAGGGAAACGCCGCAGATGCATTCAGCGGCACCCCGCTTCTGTCGCCAGACGGGTCCCGCCTTGCATGCCTGCAGACCCTGGCGGCAGAGGAACGGAAGGTCAGCTTGATCGAGTCATCGCCAAAGGACCGCATCGAACCCAAACTTACATCGCACTTTTACTTGAAACCCGGCGACAAGATCGCGAAGCCGCGCGTTCGGCTATTCAACCTCGCCTCAAAGAAGGAAATTGCCGTTTCCGAAGAATTGTTCGCGAACCCTTGGTCCATCAGTCACATGAGTTGGGCATCGGACGGCGGGAGCTTTCGCTTCCTGTACAACGAGCGGGGACACCAGGTTCTGCGGGTATTGAGCGTAGACGCGGCAACAGGAGCCGTTCGCACTGTGGTAGAAGAAAAAAGCCCCACGTTCGTGGATTACTCGCAGAAGACGTTCCTTCACTGGCTGGACTCCACCCGCGAACTGCTGTGGATGAGCGAGAGGGACGGATGGAACCACCTCTGGATGTTCGAGAGCGATACGGGCCGTCTCAAGAAGCAGCTGACCAGAGGAAACTGGGTGGTGCGCGGCGTCGAACGGGTGGACGAAGAAAAACGACAAGTCCTCTTCCGGTGTGCAGGCATCTACAAAGATCAAGACCCATACTATAACCATTTCGCAAGGGTGAACCTTGATGACGCCGGCTTGACGATTCTCACACAAGCGAACGGGTATCATTCCGGACGCTCGACCGACAAAAACAAGGTATCAATCCGGTTCTCACCTGACGAACGTTGGTTTCTCGATGTCTACTCGCGCGTGGACCTTCCCCCGGTGACCGAGCTGCGCAGGACTTCAGATGGCGCGCTGGTGTGTGTATTGGAAAAAGGCGATGCGAAAGATCTGACGGCAGCCGGATGGCGCGCGCCGGAGCCATTTATGGCAAAAGGCCGCGATGGTTCGACCGACATTCACGGGGTGATTTTCCGTCCCTCAAACTTCAATCCCGCTGAAAAATACCCCGTGATCGAGCAGATCTACGCCGGGCCTCACGGGCACTTTGTTCCAAAGGAATGGAATACCTCAATGCGCCAGCAGTCGCTCGCAGAACTGGGTTTCATAGTCGTTCAAATTGACGGTATGGGCACCAACTGGCGCTCACGCGCGTTTCACGAGGTGGCATGGAAAAACCTGAAGGACGGGGGCTTTCCAGACCGGATCGCGTGGATGCGCGCGGCCGCCGGGAAATACCCCCAAATGGACCTTGCGCGCGTCGGCATCTACGGCGGCAGTGCGGGTGGACAAAACGCTTTGGCAGCGCTTTTGCACCACGGCGACTTTTACAAAGCAGGCGCATCGGACTGCGGATGCCACGACAACCGGATGGACAAGATCTGGTGGAACGAGGCTTGGATGGGATGGCCTGTCGGACAGGAGTACGCCGAGAACTCCAACGTGACTCACGCGGGTAAACTCACAGGAAAATTGCTGCTAACGGTTGGAGAGCTTGACCACAATGTGGACCCTGCATCCACGATGCAGGTGGTGAATGCACTCATCAAGGCCGATAAAGATTTCGAGTTGCTGGTGATTCCGGGCGCAGATCACGGTGCGGGAGAAAGCACGTATGCTGCGCGGCGGAGAATGGACTTTTTTGTGAAGCACCTGTTAGGCACCGAACCGCGTTGGAAGTAGAGAGGCGGATAAACCGTCCATGCGCGGCCCCGACGCATTCACGCGAGTGCGCGCGAAGCGGACGCCCTCCGCCAGTGGCACACAAAAAACAACAGAAGGTCTTTGCCAGTTGCTACTTCCGTTTATTTGCTTACGATGCCGCCGGCTTCACACTCGCCATGATTCCCGCCATTCTGTCCGTAACTCTGCTGCTTTGCTTGCCGGTTTACGCCCAGGTCGAGAAATCGCAGTCAGCCGTGGATTTTGTTCAAGGCTTTTACGCGTGGTACGCTCCGTTTGCACAAGGTGAACACAAAGGCCCTGCCTTTGAATCGGCCATCAAACGCAATGCCGCGATTTTCAGCGAAGAACTCCGCAGAGCCTTGATGTCTGATGCCGCTGCACAGTCAAAAGTTTCGGGATGGATCGTCGGGGTTGACTTTGATCCTTTCCTAAACAGTCAGGATCCGGCGAACGGATACCAAATCGGTAAAGTGAATAAAAAAGGTAGTCACCAGTTGTTTCATCTACACGCAGTGACCGAAAGCAGGAAGCAGCCTAAACCGACGGTCGTCGCCGAAGTTGAAAAACAGTCCGGAAACTGGGTATTCGTAAATTTTCACTATCCTGATGGAGGCGACCTTCTTTCCACGCTGAAGAATTTAAGTACGAGCCGTGGAACAAAGTCGGAAGGGTAAGCCCGCCCCGAATCCGAGTTACTCGCAGAAGCCGAGGTCACTGCGCGCCGCGCAACAGAATGTCGCAAAGAAACACCGCGCCGCAGCTCCACTCGTTGGTAAAAGGTAGTGATTGAATCCAAAAAACTTAATGCCGAAATTTGCCTGAGAAACTACGGCGCATTGCTGGAACCCAGCCAGCGAGCCGCGTTTTCAATCACACGCAGGGGCTCGGCTTGATTGAAAATGGGATACGTCTCATGGCCGGGACGAAAGTAAAACACACGCCCATTTCCAACCCGCCATACCATGCCGCTTCTGAAGCGCTCTCCCTTGTCCCAAGTTTCTTCGAACACCACCTCGTCCGGGGCTGGCACGTGGAACGGTTCCCCGTACATCTCGGTTTGCGGAATGTCCCACTGATCAGGCAATCCGGTGGCGATAGGATGCTCAGGAAGCAGAGTTTTGACATGACTTGGTTGGCCATCTGCACGGAAGGCTGGAAAGACACACTGGGGTAGCGTGAGCTGCCAAACGCCGTCAACGCGCTCGACGGACGGAGTCAACGCGGCGTCAAACTTCACACCCCTGTAGTAGGGCTTTTCGTTGAGGAACAGCCACTGGGCGGTCTTTTTCTCCCCCTCAGGAAGTTTCATCAGAGCATCCGTCTTGGAGCGCTCCTGCATCAGCCTTACGAATGGTTTCGACCAGTGGGCAGAGTGCAACGCAACCAGCGCGAGTCGCCCGCTCATTACTCGTCCTACCACGGATTCCATACGGGCATCGTCTTGGTCTTTCACCCGGCGGTGACACCAAAGTACCAATACGTCGGTCGTCTCAAGCGTTTCTTCACTGAGGCCCTGTTCGGCATCATCCAGACGCGCGGACTTCACAATCAGTCCGGGTCTCTCATTCAGGTATGCAGCGACGGTTTCACCAAGAAACCGGCTCCCATAGGCCTCTTTTTGCTGTGGTTGTTGCTCATCCCAAACAAGCACGCGGACGGGCTGCGCTGCTTTGAGCTGCGTGAATCCAATAGAAAGGAATAAGATCGATAAGCATTTCACGCTTTTCATAAAAACGTATTTGAAGTTGGGCTGATAAGCGTCGAAGAGAGCGTTAGTCTTTGGTATGCGAAGGAGAAAATTCCCCGCGATCCGGCAAGCCCCGTGTCGCTCCTGCTAGTCAAGGCAGTTCGCGGATGCGCAGCTTACGGAACTGGATCGGCGAGCCTTCGCTTTCCAAGCACAAGTACCCCCTTGAAGGCTCGATCCCCGTGCCACCCGAAACCTCCTCGCCATTCACCCAAAGCCGCACTTCGCCATTGATTGCGCGGATGTAATAGTGGTTCCACTGGCCGTGGCCGTTGGCTAGATGCTTCCTAGGGAAGCTCCGCTTGCCGTCGGGTGAGAGCGGAGGGAATGGCGTCATCTTCACACGCACCGGAAAAACGTCGCCGTTCGTACCAAACCAATCCGTTGCCTTTCCCTTTGCCTTCATCATTTCGGTGTAACCGTGATCCAGAATCTGCACCTCTGTGCCAGCCGGCAGGCCCGGCTTCCCATCGGCTGCAAGTTTCTCGATGGACTCAGGCGTCGCCCATACAAACACGCCCGAGTTCCCCGCGGCCCGCTCGTGCATCCATTCAACAACCATCTCGAAATTGGCAACCTCTCCAGCTGTTCTGAGCACGCTCACAGGCTGCCCGGTACAATGCAGCACGCCATCCTTCCATGACCAAGTCTCGTCCGCACTGTTGACCTTTGCAAAGTCCGCCTCAGTAAGCGCACGCCAACCGGGGCCCTCGTCGTCCATGAAGGCCCGTACAGGCGATGCGCTAACGGGCGGTGATGCGGGAGATTTATCCTGGGCGAAGCTGATCCTTGCCCCACAGGCGAACAAAAGAGCGGTGATGGTGAAGATGTGTTTCATGGTTCGAGGGATTCTCAAAAGCTAAATATCGAAGCCTCCGGATGTCACCAACTCAAATCCACAACATTCAGAGTGATCCGTAAGCGCTGCACCCCGAGTTTTCCCCGACAAGCACTTGGATTTAAGGTCGCGCGCGGACTTTTCCGCTGATACTTTTATGACATGAATCGGCTTGCCATTCGCGAACAAATTCCTTGGAGCGGGGAGCAGCGCGTTTTCTGCGAGCACATCCAGGGTGATGACTACGGCACTCCGTGGCATTTTCATCCTGAACTCGAATTTGCGCTGATACGCAAAAGCGGCGGATACCGAGTGATCGGCGACAATGTGGCGAACCTTGCCGCAGGCGATCTTTTGTTTATCGGAAGCGGTCTGCCGCACGTTTTCTATCACGACCGAGACGCCGGACTGATTGATGCCCTCATTGTACAATTTAATCCGGACTTCGCAGGAGAGTCGCTTTATAGGCATCCGGATTTCAATACGGTGAAACGTCTTTTCAGCAGGGCTGTCCGCGGCTTCCAACTGCGCGGCATGTTGCGCGACCACGTCGCAGCCCAACTTGAAACACTGCATTCACTCGGGGCTCTCAGCAGGATCGCACGGTTGTTAGAGACTGTGGACCACCTCTCGACTGCGAAAGGATTGGTTCCCCTTTGCGCGCCAAGCTACGAAGCTCCGATCGACGCGAAAGACCAAGACCGGGTGAGCCGCGTGATGCATTTTATTCACGCGCGAATCGGAAAGCAGATCAGCCGGCGCGAGGCAGCCGAAGTTGCAGCGTTGAGCGAGGGGGCATTCAGTCGATTCTTCAAAAAGTGCACCGGGCGTACCTTTCCGATTTATCTGAATGAAATCCGCCTGGGGCGCGCGGCAAGGCTGCTCTCTGAAACCGATCTAAGAGTGGCCACAGTGGCTGTCGAATCCGGATTTTCAAATTTATCCAACTTCAACCGCCGTTTCCTCGCATGGAAGAACCTGACTCCGCTCGCTTTTAGGAGGAAGGTTATCAGGTCACGCGAACCGATTTAGCACTGCGATCGCAAAACTTTCCCAGGCTGCCGTAAACGGTGGGGCCGTGCTTTCTTTTTGCGTGCGCGTGGCACGTGAACGCCCGCATGGGTTTGCCGCATTTAAATCCGGCATTCAGCCAAGCCCGCTTTCTGCTCCTGCAAAGATATCGGACCAACCCGGACTTCGTCGGAATCTGCGCAATTAAATTTCCAGAGCAGAACCCCTCCAAACACCGGCTTTTCCCATCATGTGGGTGTCCGCCAGCAAGTCCAAGCGGGAAGCCAAAATCACCCGACTCACCGGCCAATGCCAATCCGCAGCTGACGGATTCCTCCAATTTGCGGCTCGCGGCCCCCCTTTGTTCGCATTACTGCTAAAAGCGTCCGGGACTTCCAAAGCAATACGTGTGCCTGAGTTGCCTCGGATCAATCAACATCACCCGGTTCGATCCGATGGTCTGGCCATCTCCGGCCCACCCTATTGGATGCCCTTCGTGCAGTAAATTTAAACCAAGAACTTCACCCCGCAATGAATTCAGAAAAACTCAACGGCTTGATTGCCGCTCCTTTCACCGCGTTCAACTCTGACGGTTCATTGAACCTCCGGGCAATCGAAGCACAGGCGCATTCACTGATTGCGAGCGGCGTGAAAGGTGCATTCGTCTGCGGGACTACCGGCGAAGGAGCCTCCCTCACAACCTCGGAGCGTATGGCGGTGGCCGCCCGCTGGCGCGAAATTTCAGGCTCGGACCTCCGCGTCATCGTCCACGTCGGACATACTTCGTTGGGTGAGGCACAGGCCCTCGCCGCGCATGCAGAAAAGATAGGCGCTTTCGGACTCAGCAATTTTGCGCCCTACTTTTTCAAACCTTCAAATACGAGCGATTTGGTAGACTTTTGTGCGGCGGTGGCCGCATCCGCTCCTGCGCTTCCCTATTACTATTACCACATCCCTTCAATGACCGGGGTTAGTCTGGCGGCGGCGGATTTTCTTCGCGCCGCGCAACCGATAATTCCTAACCTTGCCGGGGTCAAGTTCACGTACGAGAACCTCATGGACTTCGCCGAATGCACGCGCTTGGAAGACGGGCGCTACGACATCGTCTTTGGGCGGGATGAGATGCTTCTTTCAGGATTGGCCGCCGGCGCATCGGGGGCGATCGGGAGCACCTACAATTTCGACGCGCCTATTTACCTCAGATTGATCAAATTTTTCTCCGAGGGCGACCTCGTCCGTGCGCAGGCACACCAAGCACTTGCAAACTCTGTGATTTCAGTCTTTCTGAAGTTCGGCGGCTTGGTCGCAGGAAAAGCGATAATGCGAATGATCGGACTCGATTGCGGCCCCGCGCGCCTACCGTTGCGCAGTCTGTCCGAATCGAAGGCGACAGAGCTTCGCTCGGAATTGGAAAAACTCGGCTTCTTTGACTTCTGTTCGGCCCTTGGGTAGGGCAAGTTTGAAAACAACAATTAATCGCTTTCCAAAAGCCAACTCTGCGGGCACTCCGCTCAGAGGATATTCGGAAATAAAAATCGCCATGACTAGTCACGGACGTAAAAGTGGACCGTATCTTCGCATTTGCGCAAAATCGTCTTTAATCGCAACACACTTCTCTGCCATATGCCCAATCCATGGACCGGTAAAGGAAACCCGTACACTCGGCAGGAAGTTGTCGAGCGCCTGCGTGCGACCATTGCGAAGGGCGAACCGATCATCGCCGCAGGCGCCGGCACCGGAATCTCCGCAAAGTTTATCGAGCGCGGCGGGGCCGACCTGCTGATCATCTACAACAGCGGACGTTTTCGCATGATGGGGCACGGGTCAACCGCCGGCCTCATGGCGTACGGCGATGCCAATGCCATCGCCATGGAGATAGGTGAATACGAGGTGCTGCCGGTTGTGGACGAGATTCCGGTGATCTGCGGTGTACACGCCACAGATCCGCGGCGGCGCATGTGGCACTGGCTGGGCAAGGTAAAGGACATGGGATTTTCAGGCGTGAACAACTTCCCGACCCACGCGATCGTCGACGGACTCTTCCGGGGCGTGCTTGAGGAAACCGGGATGAGCGTGCAAAAGGAATTTGAAATGGTGGGCCTCGCGCGGCGCATGGAACTTTTCAGCATCGTCTACGTCGCGACACCCGAAGAGGCGGCGGAGATGACCCGCCAGGGTGCAGATGCAGTGATCGCGCATGTGGGAACCACGGTTGGCGGTTCGATTGGAGTCAATCAGGCGGTCGTTTCATGGGATCGCACGGTCAGCGTGACGCAGGAGATCATCGACGCAGCGCGCGGCGTTCGAAAGGACGTCATCACCCTTACCCACGGGGGGCCAATCAACACACCCAAAGATGTGGAATTGATTCTCAGCAAAACTTCAGCGGACGGGTTTGTAGGCGCGAGTAGCTTGGAGCGTATGGGCGTGGAGAATTCGCTCACGGCACTGACCCGTGAATTTAAACGAGTACCACTCCGCGGCTGACTTGCTTAGCCAGCTGCCTTTAGACATTCGAACCGGCGCGACTCTTTCAAATCGTCGATGAAGACCATTGTCATCCTTGGAACATTCGACACGAAAGGAGAAGAACTTGCCGCACTGGCCGAGATGATCCGCGAACGCGGGGGCCGCGTTCTTAAGATCGACGCCGGCAGCGGCGTGCCGGCGGTGACGGTTGACATCCCTGCTCATGAGGTTGCTGGTTTCGGAGGAGAGAACTGGCGTAAGGTTCTGGCAAGGCGCGACAGAGGAGAATGGGTCGCCCTGATTGCGCGGGCCGCAGCGGCTCACCTGAAGGTGCTTGCCCAGCGCGGCGAAATCCACGGCTTGATCTCCTTGGGCGGAGGTGGCGGTACCGCGATCGCAACCGCAGCGATGCGCTCCTTGCCGATCGGCTTCCCAAAGCTGATGGTTTCCACACTGGCCAGTGGCAACGTCGCGCCTTACGTGGGGACTTCTGACATCGTGATGATGCCCGCCGTAGTGGACGTAGCCGGCATGAACAGGATCTCCCGCGTGATTTTCAAAAACGCTGCGGGCGCCATCTGTGGAATGGTTCAGGCAGCGGATCGTCGGAGAGAAGAGAGCGACCGGCCTGTGGTCGTTGCAAGCATGTTTGGCAACACGACCCAATGCGTAAATGAAGCGCGTCGATTCATGGAGGCTGCCGGAAGCGAAGTCCTCGTCTTTCACGCCACAGGTCAAGGCGGCAGAGCCATGGAATCTCTCATCGATAGCGGCCTTGTTTCTGGCGTGCTGGATATCACCACCACCGAACTGGCGGATGAACTCGTCGGCGGCATTCTCAGCGCAGGACAGGAGCGTTTATCAGCTGCAGGCAGGGCCGGCGTACCCGCCGTGATCGCGCCGGGTTGTCTTGACATGGTCAACTTCGGCGAACCGCAGTCCATCCCGGACCGCTTTGCGGGGCGCCTATTTTACCAGCACAACCCGCAGGTGACTTTGATGCGCACCAGCCCCGCCGAATGCGCGGAACTGGGACGGATCCTCGCGGAGAAAATCAATGCGTACTCCGGCGAGGTGAAGTTTTTCTGGCCGAGAGGCGGCATCAGTCTGCTCAGCGCGCCAAGCCAGCCTTTTTACGATCCGGAGGCAGACGCGGCCCTGCTCGGCGCGCTCAAATCCAATCTAAAGCGAGGAATCGAGCTCCAAGAAATGGATTGCGCGATCAACGATCCCGCCTTTGCCAAAGCCTGCGCGGCGTCTCTTATTTCATTCATCGCCGGGCGGTGCCCCTCCGCAAGTCCGCCGTCAACAGACAAGAAATCGGTTGGACTTTTATCGTAATGGGATTCCACTTCTCAACCTATGGCTGCCACCGAATCTTCGCACCTCGACCTTGGGACTGAAATGCCGCGGTTTGAGCTACCCGAGATCCGCTCCCGGGTGACGGTGTCCAACGCGGAGTTCACGGGCAGACCGGTCCTCGTGATTTTTCTCTGTGCGCACTGCCCGTACGTGGTGCATGTGGCCCCCGAAATCTCAAGGATCGCAGCGGATTTTCAGTCCAGCAGCTTGTGCATCGTCGGGATCACCGCGAACGACATCGCCGCATACCCGCAGGATGCGCCGGAACCCACCTCGGCATTTGCGGAAAATCATGGGCTCAACTTCCCCATACTCTTTGACCGAACACAATCGGTTGCCCACGGGTTCAAGGCTCGGTGCACCCCGGATTTTTACATTTTCGATTCCAGCCACAGGCTCGCCTATCACGGACAACTCGATGACTCTCGCCCGATGCGGGGTCCCGATCGGCCCGGGAGTGGCGTGCTTGACGGAACCGCCCTGCGAAGCGCCCTGAAAGAAGTGCTCAACGGCCGAAAACCGTCGCCGGACCAAAAATCGAGCATCGGTTGCAGCATCAAATGGCTGCCGGGAAACGAGCCGAGTGCGTAGTGCATCAATGTCTGTTCCAAAACATCATCCATACCACCATGGCATCGGACATCGTTTATTTTGACTTGGAGACCCAAAGAACAGCCAACGATGCCGGCGGCTGGGACAAAAAACGCGACATGGGCATGTCCCTTGCGGTGACTTACTCCACTGCATTGGCGGAGTACCGCATTTATCTCGAGAAGGACGTCCATGAACTCGTGGACCAGCTCATGCGGGCGGACCTGGTCGTCGGATTTAATGTGATCAACTTCGATTACGAAGTTCTCGCGGGTTACACCGTTCTGGATCTTGCCCACACCGCTAGGACGCTTGACTTGATGGTTGAGGTGGAAAAGCGTCTGGGGCACCGCCTTGGGCTGGACGCGATTGCATCCGCCACCCTTGGCGTCGGGAAAACAGGGGACGGCTTGGACGCGATCCGTTGGTGGAGGGAGGGCAAGCTTCTGGAAATTGCCGAATACTGCTGCTTTGACGTGAAGTGCACGAAGCTGGTGCATGAACACGGGGCAAAGCACAAAAAACTTCACTTCGTGGACAAATTCCGGAACCGGCGGACGGTGGAGGTGGGGTGGAGTTGAAAGCCGTTCCCTTCGGCCCGGGCCGTTTTTACCTTGCAAAAGCCTCTGTTTAAGGTTAGGCGCCTTCTAGGAAAAATCCTGCCAAGGAAATCCAAACTGCGCCCCGGGGACTACAGCCGGAGCGCGAGCGAGCCGCAGACCCGTCTGCGCACTGTAGGAAAGACAACCAAGTTTCTTCCGAAAGCTCTCCGGAACAGGGACTTAACCAATTAACTATTATACAAATCCAGCAGTATCGTGTGAATCAGAGGATCCGCGCCCGCGAAGTGCGCGTGATCCTAGCCGCCTCAGGACAGCAACTTGGAGTGATGAAAATCCAAGACGCTCTACGCGCAGCCCAACAAGCGGGCTTGGACCTCGTCGAGGTGGCCCCGACCGCAGTTCCCCCCGTGTGCCGCATCGTGGACTTTGGGAAGTTCAAATACGAACTTGCCAAGCACGAGAAGGACAAAAAGCACGCGACCAGCAAGCTCAAGGAAATCAAGTTTCGGGTCAATATCAGCGCCCACGACTACGAAACCAAACTCCGTCACGCGGAAGAGTTTTTGGACAAAAACAACAAGGTTCGCGTCCAACTGCAGTTTCGTGGCCGCGAAAACGCCCATAAAGAGCTGGGCATGGCTTTGATGAAGAAAATCAGCGAAGACCTTCTCTCGATGGCCAATATCGAGCAACCCCCAAAGTTACTCGGAAGAGCCATCTCCATGACTCTGACGCCATTACCTGCAGGAAAGCGCAAACGGCGTTTTGCAAAAGTCGACGTCCTCCCGGAAGATATTTTTGACGAGGAAGATGACGAGCAGGAGGCCGTCCACGAGTCGGAGGCCAGCAACGTCGCCTCTTAACCCGCACTCCGCTCCGTCTTTGTGAAAGAGCCCGCAAACATGCGGGCTCTTTTTTTTGCCGCAGTTCTGACAACCAACAAACAAACAGGAGTTGACGCGGCCTCAGCAATCTCGAGCATGTACGGATATGCGTAAATTGAAAAACCCCCTGTTCATCGCTTCCGCAATCGCCATCACCCTGGCGAGCAAAAGCCTGCTCATTGCAGCCGCGCCTTCATACGAATTCACCCCGAATTTCATCAAGCCGCCGGAGGGCAGCGAAACCATCGGGAATGGCCACGGCGAAATCCAGGTCGACTCTGCCGGCAATATCTATGTCAGCGTAGAGGGACAAGACGCGGGCGGCATGCAAGTGTACTCGCCGGAAGGTAAGTTTTTAAAGCACTTGAAGCTGCCCCGGACGCTGCACGGTTTTTCCATCCGGAAATCAGCTGAGGGCGAATTTATTTTCGCGGCCGTTCTGGGCGAGAGCAAGGTCATCAAGGCCAATCTGAACGGCGAAGTATTGCTGGAAATACCCAAGACCTCGTTTCCCGCCGAAATCGCAAACCCGGTCACGCTGACCCTGAAGGACGGAACGGTTCTGAGCGGTAAATCGCCGCAGGATGAGAAGACCGCGATTTCCTTCACGCAAAAAGACGGCTCGATGAGAAAGGTGGAAAAGTCAGACCTCGCGCAAAAAGCATCTTTTACCCTGAAATCCGGCCAGAAAGTGGAAGGCATAAACCCGACCAATACCGACGACAGCATCACGCTCACGGTTGCAGGGAAACAAAACACATACAAAAAATCCGACATCGCTGAAAAGGATGGCAAGCCGGTGATCAATCAATCGCCTGCTGATGTGCGCGGTTCATTGCGGCTTACCAGCGCCGATCAGGCCCCCAACGGCGACATTTATGTCGTGGACGGATACGGTACTTCGTGGATTTTTGTTTTCGACAGCAAGGGCAACTTCAAGCGGCAGTTCGGCGGACCCGCCCAACCGTTTGGACTCGCGAACTGCCACAAGATTCACGTGGATACGCGCTTTTCCCCCGCCCGCATTTTCCTATGTGACCGCGCGAATAAAAGGATCATGCACGCGTCCCTCGAGGGGGAGCTTCTCGGCGTGATCGCTACAGGACTGCGCAATCCAAGCTCCGCATCATTTCACGGGGACTACGTAGCCATCGCGGAGATAGCAGGTCGCATCTCTGTTTGGGACAAGGAAGGCAAATTAGTCGCAGAACTTGGAACCAATGACACCCCCGGACAGACAAACACCCCCGGCGTGCAGCCTTCCGATTGGCGCGACAACATAGTGACCTCGCCGCACGGCGTGACCTTCGACGGAAAAGGTAATATTCTGGAAACCGAGTGGAACAAATGGGGTCGCGTGCTGAAGTGGACGCGTAAATGACACGCCAGAGGGCGGCTCGCTGTTCGCAGCACAAACTGGCGGCAGCCATCTCGCTTGTTCTCACGCAGGCTGCCGTACCAGATACTTTTGGGCATTCTGATGACGTTCTCCTAGCGCGGGTGCTCCAAGGCGGCAACGCGGAAGTGTCCGTGGAAATCACGGTTGAACCCTCCAAAAATCCATTCCTCCGCAATTCAACAAATCCGGCCGAGACGTTGGGAGAATCTCTGGAGGTGCGCCTACCCAGCGGCAAACGTTGGCTTTTACGAGACATCTGCAACCCCACAGTCACCCTTTCCGACCGATTTGAACATCCAGCTCCGGTTCCGGTTTCACATCCGATCACGGAGACTCCCCAAGAGTTGCTCACAGCGAAATGGACTTGGCGCCCAAGCGAGAGCCCGCTGCATTTTGCGGTTCCAAACTCGAATCCCAACACGGTCTTGTTATGGAGCGTTACTCCGGACTCGGAGCTTCCGCTGCCTGAGTGGCGCTTCTTGATTTCAGGAGACCGCTCTGCTCCGATCCATTTAAGGATAGATCCGCAACCTCTCCAGTGGAATTGGAAAGCCCGTACGGCAATCGTTGTCGCGGCGCTGGGTCTCGCTTTGAATCTTCTACTGTTAATCCGCAAAATCAGACTGAAGCCGCTTTCTTGAACCGCTCAATCAACCTAATCTGGGCCGCGTTGTATGACTTAATGCGAAGGGAGCGCCCCGAAATCTTTTCACCCTCACCACGCTTTGCGACTCCCAATATTCAAATTTCAGTCACGGGCTGATGATAGAAATGACCCATACAGCTTCGCAGTGGCGCCGCCCTTCAAATTCATGCTCCCACTTTTGTGCATCGCCTATGCAGCGATCATCTCCGGTTGCGCAAAAAGTGTTTCACCGGCATCTCAAAAATCGATTCAACAACTGCACCGGAACACCGCGAAAGCAACCCCGCGAGAAGTCTCGTCCAACGGACAATTGATTCTCCAATACCCCTGGTCTCTCCCCGATGGAGCTGAACTCATTCTCCCCCTGAAATCACCACTGGGAGTTCCCACCGTTGACGCACGCCTGAACGAGGAGCCCATCCCGCTGATTTTCGACACGGGCAACACATTCCCTGTATTGCTGGACATTCAGACCGCCATAAAATCCGGGATCAGCACCCTGAAGGGATCGCACGCAAAAGGCTCCGGAATAGGGGGTAATGTTAACATCACGATCGCACGCTTTGACTCGCTTCACATGCGGAACACCCGCGTTCTGGGCCCCGGCGTCGCAGGTGTTTTTCTGCAGTCTTATCAGAACACTTTTGCAGGAATTCCCGTCCGCGAAATTCCATTAAACCTTCTTGGGCTCCCAATTCTTGAGAGATTTTCCTACGTGTCGTTCGACGGCGCGAATGAAACCGTCCGCTTGGGATATAAACGAGCTTACTCACCGAAAGCATCCGCCCTCTACATTCCATTCATACGACGAGACGGCAGACTCTGGGTGGATCTGTGGATCGGGACGCTAAAAATCCAAGCATTTTTCGACTCCGGCTGCGGAACATCTCTCAGAATTCCAAAGGAGATTCTCGACTCGATCCCGAAGAACTTTGTTCTGAATCAGAGTATCAAACAAAGAAAGGCAATGGGAGTGGGAGGAGTTGAAGTGGAAGACGTGGGCGTGCTCCGGGAAGCCAAACTGGGGAATCTAAAAATCAGTCCGCTGGAATTCGACACTACTTCGTCGACCACGGAGACATTGATCGGCTGGGGGCCCTTCAAAAACAGCCGTCTCACAGTCGACTTTATCAAAAACAAAATCTGGTTCGAGAAACAGCAGCCCTGACTCTGTCTCAGAAACAGCAGCGCTGCTTATTCCCTGCGCTGGCGCATGAAAGTCGGGATATCCAGGTCCTCGCCGTCAACAATCGTTGGATCCGTCTTCTCAAATCGACCGCGGCTCACCGGTTCGAAGCTCATCTGCTCCTGAACAGTCTCCTTCTTTCTCACGTTCCCCTCCGGATGCATGCTCAAAGGCGTCTCGCGCTGCGCCTCGGACACACCGCTGCGCTCAGTCACTCCGGCCGGCCTTGTAGCTTCATGGCGCTCCCCGGCGGCAGCCTCAGTCTCGACGTAACGGGTCGGGACCTCGAGCGATTCCGCCTTCTTTTCCTCGGATCCCGCTATTGTCTGCGACGAATTTACAGGCTCCTGCACCACAACTGCGGCAGGCGCGTGAAACGCGTACTGGACGGCGGCGGGCTTGTTTGATTCCTCATGCTCGGCCCGAACCGGTTCTGGTAAAAAAACTCGGTTTGATTCGGCGGCAGCCGTGGCTTGCACTTTGTCATCCCGACGCACGACAGGTCCCGGTGATTGAGCGTTGCTCCTTGCGTCGGCTCGCCTTGCATCCGAGTCGCGCGCGGTTGTGGGCCTGCTGTCCGCGGAAATTTCAAAGGAATCCGGGATGCCCGCAATTAATGTTACCGCCACCGTGCCGACAAGAGACGCCTCCACAGAGGCTCCGAAAAACATCTTCACATCGGGAGCCGTCATCTCGCTTGCCTTGCTCATCAACGATTGAACCTCCGCCCAGCGCATGTCTTCTCCTCCCGCCACATGGACCCATAGCGACGCAGCGTCCTTCAACCGAGTTCCACGATCCAACAATGGACTCTCGAGCGCGCGCGCAAGGGCGCCCGAACCGCGATTTTCTCCATCCGCAATCCCGAAACCGAAAAGAGCAGTAGCGGAAGAACCTCCGACCGCCGCTGATATTTCCTCGATTCCCCCGCTCAAAACGTTGCGACGCCTCACCAAGGCGCTCAGGGCACGCACGGCCTGGGCGAGCAAAGCGTCGACCGTGGCAAACGCATCCAACACGCCGGAGGAAGCCTCCGCTATTGAAGACATTCGCTCGTTTTCGAAACACACAACCAAGTCAGCAGCCGCACGCAGCGCCCTCACCCCGTCGACCGCTTGCTCCCGACGACGGCGCCCTTCAAAAGCAAATGGCAAGGTGGCCACCACGGCCACATGGGCTCCGAGGTCTCGCGCGATTTCCGCGATCACGGGAGCAGCACCGGAACTTGTGCCGCCACCAAGCCCGGTCACAAGGATCACCAAAGATGCACCGGCAAGCTTTTCTGTGATTTCGGAGGCACTCTCTCGCGCCGCGGCTGCACCCAATTCGGGATCACCGCCGGCGCCCAGTCCTCGCGTCAAAGCACGGCCGAGCCCGATTTTCTGCGAAGTTAACGACGCCGACAAGGCTCGCGCATCGGTGTTCGCAACCATCAACTCGACTCCCGCGATACCCTCTCTAAAGATTTGATCCACCGCATGACCGCCAGCGCCACCCACGCCAATGACCTTGATTGTGACTGCGGCAACAGGCTCGCGACTCCGGGATAACTCGATCATAAATGAAACTTCAGGGTAACGCTCTAACGAGAAAATATCCTCGAGAATAATTTTTTGATCGGTTTCTCCTCTTCCTGAGGCTGCATCGCTTGGGCGTATTTGATCAACCCGATCGCCGCAGAAAGCTGGGGGTTTTCGAACGCAGATGCTGGCCCGGAGACAGCGTGCGCGTGAGTCAGCTGCACTGGCATTCCAAAAACCTCCCCCGCCAGCACGTCGATGCCCTCCAGAAGACTGCACCCTCCGGTCAAAAGCAGGCCACCGCCCAGATACCGCATCACACCCGCCGACTCCAATTCGCGCCTCACCAGATTAAAAGTCTCCCTCACCCTGCACGCAATGATGTCATTGAGCTCGGCTCTTTCGACAACGCACCCCGCAAACCCCGCCTCGGCTTTCAATACAACTTTCCCCTGCGCGGCTTCACCCGTCAAAAAGACACTGCCCTCCTCGGTCTTCAGCCGTTCCGCCCGTATCATCGGGATGCGAATGCCGATCGAAATATCGTTGGTAATGTGATCCCCTCCGATTGGCAAACTGCCGCAGCTCCTCACCGCGCCGTGCGTGTAGGCGATGTAATCCGTGGTGCCACCCCCCATATCGATCATCAGAGCGCCCGAATTTTTTTGATCTGCGTTCAAAACAACTTGGGCGGCCGCGACAGCATTAAAAACCGGCTGCGTCACCTCCACGCCCAAGTCCCTCACGCAACGAATCGAGTTTCCAATCCGTCGCGCCGAACCGTGAACAATTTGGAAATCCGCCTCCAGCTTGCTGCCGAGCATTCCTACCGGATTCAAAACTTCGTCCTGCCCGTCCACGTAATAATGCTGCAGGATCGAGTGCAGAAAACAGTGGTCCGCAGGCAACTGGACCTGCCGTGCGCTTTCCTGAACGTCCTCAAAGTCCTCGGGGATGATCTCCCCGCGCTCCTCAGGTATCATACTGGACCCCCTGTTGCAGAAAGACCTGATGTGGCTTCCGCTAACACCGAGAAACACAGAGCGTATATCGACATCGCTGGAACTCTCGGCGTCCGCAAGCGCGTCGCGGACGCAACGTGACGCGTTATCCACATCAACAATCTCCCCTTTGCGCACGCCTCGGGAGGGGGTCATCGCCACCCCAAGAATCCGGATTGTTTGATCCGAACGAATTTCCCCGACTACTGCGGCAACTTTTGAGGTCCCAATTTCGAGACCGACAACAATCTGCTCTCTAGCCATGTGGATTAAAGAGTTTTCTAAGCGCTTCACTCGGGCTCAAACTGCCAGATTGAGCCCCGCCCGGAGGGGCTTGCTTTGGACTGCTGGACTTTTTCTCAGCTCCCTCAGACTTCGGCCGATCGCTGAGCGCGGTTGCCGCGGTTTTCTCGGGCCTGTCCGAGCTGGATGCCCCCTTGTCTGCCCGCACCGCCGGCTTCGCGGATTGCGAGCCGTTCGACGCGTTCGATACATTCGCTGCGGAGTTGTTTGCTGCCGTTGGTTTCGAAGCGGCATGCGAGGCCGTCGAATGAACCTCAGCTTTTTGGTCCGTTTTTTCACGCACGGTTTTCACACTGGACTGCTGTGTTTCCACCTGCGCTCCCGCATTGCGCTGCGACAAAACGCCGGCAGAGCGCGAAACCACTCCGCCGGACGGCACGCCCTCGGAACTCGACGAAGGGATTACCGCAGAGCCGGCCGACCCAACAGTGCCCGAACTTACATTCGCGACCAAAGGAGTTACGGGAATCACGGAGGGAGGCTGGACGGATTGGTTAACCGCTCCTGCGCCAGACGCACCCAGTTTAGACGGCGCATTTTTTCCGCCAGCTTTCTTCTGCTCAACCGGCATATTCGATGGCGGCACGGCGAAAACAACAGGCACGCTTTTTTCCAGCATCAAGTTCACAGATTGAAACTCACGATGCGATGGCTCAACGAGCTCAATCAAATGTTTGAGACGCACAAGCTGGTCTTCCAGACCGTCAAAGGCAAAAGTGATTTTTGCCTTCCGGTGATCAGTCACGAGAAGACAATACCCCTTGCTCACATCTACGACCCGCGGCTGCCACCGCAAATCATCCGCCGATAGTCGAACCAAGTCGATTGCAGCCAGCGCTTCCGCCGAGGGCAGCTTTTGTCCAGCAGCAACGTCTTCCATGGATACGCCTACAATCACAGGCAGAGCGGCGTGTTCAGGTTGGATTTTGCGTGACCGCATTGCATAACCGCGGGAGTCCACCAGCATGGCTTCTCCTCCCGCGACTAGCGGGCAATCCGCAGAGGGAGCGATCCAAGCCACCGGCTGCCGCTCGATGATTTTAATGTCCAAACGATCGGGGACCAGTCGACGAACCTCCACCCGATCCACCTGCGGCAGCTGGTCGATATTTTTGCGGGCTTTTTTCAGGTCTACTGAAAAAATATTTTGTCCCTCCTCGATTTCCGCGATTTCAAGGATCTGCTTTCTGGTCAAAAGGCCGTCGGTTGAAACACGAACGTCGGTCAGAGCGTACATGGGGTTTTCCCATACCAACCGTTTCAACGCTGTTTTTCCACCGAAGCAAACTCCGCCGACCAGAGCAATCAGAGCTGCCACTTTGAACACAGCGACGATCTGTGGCAAAACCGACCTGTTGCGCTCCCCATCAGGTCGGGCGCTTACCTCCAAAAGATTCTGCGCGCGACGCGAGCCTCCTTTTTTAATCCGTCTATTCGGATTGTGATTCGAAAATAAACTCATGACTGCGAAAACCTCTGAAGTGAAATAGCGATTACCTGGATGCAGAGATCAGCGTAACTGATTCCCGCGGCGGCAGCCGCTTCGGGCAGCAGACTCGAAGGAGTCATACCCGGAATTGTGTTTATCTCAAGCACAGACGGCCCGTTTTTTTCATCCAAAAGAACGTCGACGCGGGAGTAGACTTGGAGCCCCAGAGCCCTGTGAGCCGCCAGCGCGACCTTCTGCACTTCCCTGCCCACCTCTTCATCGAGGGGAGCGGGGCAGAAATGATCCGCGCCGGCGGCTTGTGGGTTCAGAAATGGGTACTTGTTTTTAAAGTCGTAAAATCCCTCTTTGGGCCTGATCTCAACGATTGGCAGGGCCTGATCGCCTAGAATGCCGACGGTCAATTCACGGCCGCGCACAAACTTTTCCACGAGAATTTCATCCGTGTACCTGCGGACGTCCGCCAACCGCGCCCCGACCTCTGATGCCTGATGCAGGATGTATATTCCAACGCTGGACCCTTCCTTGGGCGCTTTGAGCACAAACGGCAACTCGAGACTGGGAGCTTCCCCTTCTCCGATCACCTCGAAATCCGCGGTTGGCACACCCCTTTCACGAAGTCTTCGTTTTGTTGCAATTTTATCAATGGCGATTTCACTGCCCTGAATTCCCTCGCCCGTGTACCTGATCCCGCGCTGCTCAAGAACTCTCTGCACCTGACCGTCCTCGCCGAAAGTTCCGTGGATCACGTTAAAAGCCAGATCCGTTCCTTCGGGCAGACTGAAATCGGGCCCTTTGACATCGACTTCAGTGACCACCGCTCCACGCGACGCAAGCGCCTTGGACACACCCGCACCGGAAGCCATCGAAACCGGCCTCTCTGAGCCTGGCCCGCCCATCAAAACGGCGATCCGCATGCCGCTCACATCAACTTTTTGCATTGGTTTACTCATGGATTGCTACCTCTTCACCGATGATTTGAAGCTCCAACTCCAGCTCGATTCCCCTTTTCTGAAGCGCACGGTCCCGGACTTTTGCGATCAAATCCAAAAACTCGGCCGCCGTCGCACTTTTGTCATTCACGAGAAAATTTCCGTGCACCTCCGAAACGCGAGCTCCCCCAACCCGCTCTCCCTTCAGCCCCAACTCCTCGATCAACTTGCCAGCGGGAATCGCCTTAGGATTCTTGAAAATGCATCCTGCGCTGGACTCCCGCGGCTGCGAATTACGCCGCTTTTTGACGGACTCATCCATTCGCTGCTCGATTTCAGCTGCGGACGCCGTCCGCCCGCTGAAAGTGGCAGAAACGGCGAAATTATTTTGAAGCAGTGGCACGCTGCGATAACGCACATCCATCTCCATTGGCGTTCGAGTGTGGAACTCTCCATTCGAGTCCACGTAACGGACACTCACAACCTGATGGAAAGCCTCACTACCCATGGCTCCGGCATTCATGCGCAGCGCACCGCCAACATTTCCTGGGATCCCCTCAAACCACTCGAACCCACCCAGCCCCGCATCCCGAGCAGCGATCGCAAGCTCCTTTTGCCGCACACCAGCGCCCGCGATAATCGTCTCCCCCTTTACTTCGAGTTTTCGAAATTCACCGCGAGCCAAATGAACCACCACACCGCGGATCCCACCGTCACGCACGAGGAGATTCGACCCTCGTCCCAAAATAAAAATCGGCAGTTTGCTCCCACTACAAAATCTTACCAGCCTCGCCAAACCTTCCTCTGTTTCAGGTTCAACCCAATACTGGGCCGGCCCTCCGATGCGCAGTGTCGTGTGTTTCGACAACGGCTCGTACAACCGAACAACGCCGGCACCGATGCATCGCTGCAACTCCTCCAGGACTGAAATATCCTTTGCAAGCGCCGCACCCTGCTCGTGAATATTCCCCGCCCCGAGGGTCAGAACACAATCACCTTCCTGAAGGCATCGTCCCACTTCATACAACATCTGGTTCCTGTCGGGTTGATAATGCCCTCCGGCATGCCCCTCACGCTCCATTTCCTCGACGATTGTCGCTCCTGTAACGCCCGGGATCGGATCCTCACTCGCAGCGTAAATGTCAGTAACCCAGACTTCATTTGCGTCCGAAAACGCTCTTCCAAAATCAGCTTTTAACGCAGCAGTTCTGGTGTAGCGATGCGGCTGAAACATCACGAGCACACGCCCCCTTCCGGCATTCTTTGCAGCCGCGAGAGTTGCAACAACTTCACTGGGATGATGACCGTAGTCGTCTACAACCATGAAGCGTTCCGAGCGGTGCTTGATCTCAAACCGCCTCCGGGCTCCCTGGAAACTTTCAAGTCCGGCGGCGACGCTTGAAAAGGGAACACCGATCTCGGTCGCAAGCGCTATGACCGCCATCGCGTTGCTCACATTGTGCTTGCCCGGGATATTCATGGATACGGCCCCAAGCGGCACACCATCGCGCAGCACTCTGAAATGAGACTGGAATTCCTTGAGGTGCAGATCGTCAAAACGGTAACGCGCCGAAGAGCGCTCTCCGTATGAAACTGCGCGGGGATACCCGCCGCAAATGCGCGCGGCATGAGGGTCGTCAGCGCAGTAAAAAACACCTCCCGAAGTATTGTCCAAAAGCCTTCGGAAAACAGCCTCGATCGCGCTCAAATCCCGGTAGTAATCCAAATGTTCTTCCTCGATGTTTAATACAATCGAATGCTCCGTCCTGTACAAAGCAAGCGTTCCATCGCTTTCGTCACCTTCGGCAACAAACCACTCACCCCCGGAATTCCAATGGGCGTTCGTCCCGAGCACCGGGATCTCCGCGCCCACGTAATGCGAAGGGTTCAAGCCGCCACAACGCAGAACATGCGCGGCCATCGATGCCGTGGTCGTCTTTCCGTGCATGCCCGCCACCAAGATTCCGCGTCGCACCGCCAACAACGCAGCGAGAGCTTCAGCACGTCTGACGAGGATTTTCCCGTAAGCCATGGCCAAAGCAAAATCGGGATGCGTCGACCTGATCGCGGATGAGTACACGACCAAATCGGCGCCCATGACGGTTTCCGGACTTGAAGGCGTGTGGAAATCCAATCCGATCGAACAAAGTCTGGTCACCTCAACGGTTCGGACCTTGTCAGACCCGCTCACCCGATGCCCCATGGCTATCAAGAGGCCCGCTATTCCGCTCATCCCAGAGCCTGCAACGCCGATCAGGTGGATGCGTCGAGGGGAGCCAGCGAGCCAACGCTCAAGCCCTCCGGTTTGCATCAATATTTTTTCAGATTCTCCCATCTTTTTCATCCCTCTAATCCCACCGAACGCAGAAGTACGCCGGCCACTTTCTGGGCGGCATCGGTCCGGTTTAAATTTTCGCAGGCTCCAGACATTTTTTGATGCTGGGCGCGCTCTAAAATTCGAGCAATCTCGTCTGCCAATCGCAGTCCGTTAACCTCGGATTCCTTGATGAGCTTTCCGGCTCCCGCGTCCGAGAAGATTTCAGCGTTGCGCGTTTGGTGATCCTCTGCTGCGAATGGGTAAGGAATCAAAATTGAAGGAAGTTTGAAGAACGCAAGCTCGGTCAGACTGGCTGCTCCGGATCGCGACACAGCGACATCGGCAGCGCTATAGGCGTCCTGCATAGCGTGGTGAAACGCGCTCACCCACGCGTGCACACCGGCGGTTTGGTATACCTCCCTCACGGCAGCCTCATCCCGCGATCCAGTCAAGTGGATGAACTGCGGCTTCAGCCCCCCGCGGGCAGACAACTGGATTGCACAGTCCACCATCGCACGATTGATACCGGACGCCCCCTGGCTTCCACCCATCACCAGCACCGTGGGCAAGTCAGGATCAAGACCGAACGCAACCCGCGCCTCCTTTTTGCCCAGATGCGACATGAGCGCCCTTCGAATCGGAGTGCCAGTCACGATGCACTTCTCGTGGCCGACCCGGTCGGAAAGCGCATCGAACCCGGCCAGCATGCCACCGCATATTCGGGAGTTCAACCGGTTGGCTTTGCCGGGAATCGCGTTTGATTCATGCACGAAGACCGGGAGTCCCTTGAGTTTCCCTGCGAGAATGGGCGCGGTTGAGGTGAATCCTCCCATGCCCAGTACGGCGCCCGGCCTGTAATTTGAAAGAAGCCCCGCACAATGTTTTACTGCGGCGGCAAACCGGAACAAAAACTTCACTGCGTCCAAGGAAACGCCGCGAGGCATTCCGATCCCGGGCAACCGCTCGATCCTGAACTCGGACCGCCCCTCGGTCGCGACGGCATCAATGTGTTTTTCGGAAGTGAGCACCATCACTTCATGCCCTTTCGAGTGCAGCACCTCTGCGACAGCCAAGCCCGGAAAAAGATGGCCGCCAGTGCCTCCAGCTGCAATTGCAAAGCGCATGGTCTATAATCCTCCTAGAGACGCACCACACGTTTCTCAGCCTGCAACGCCATTTCGAGCTGCTGCATCTGCTCCTCCTCACGCTCACTGACACCTTGCCGGTAGATATTGATGAGCACACCCACCCCCAACAGACAGAAAGCCAGATTGGATCCACCGTAAGAGATAAACGGCAACGGCAATCCCTTGTTCGGCAAAAGTTCGGTGGTCACACCCAGATTCACAAGGGCCTGCAAGGAAATCAGCATTACAATCCCCATGCCGG
>JBILLT010000005.1:0-105668 GCA_044375925.1 Chthoniobacteraceae bacterium
GGCTGAGATAATCCAAAAGTTTGCGGCGGCGCGCCACCATCATGAGGAGGCCACGGCGGGATGCATGGTCCTTGGAGTGCGTCTTTAAATGATCGGTGAGCTGCAAAATACGCTGGCTCAGGAGGGCGATCTGTACGTCGGCGCTGCCCGTGTCCTTGTCGTGAAGGCGCAGAGCCTTGATTTCCTTTGATTCTGACATAGTTCCTATTTTTTGTAAGGCGCGCACAATGGGGCGACCCGCTTGCGAATGCAAGAAGTTCCTTCCTGTGGGTCGTGGGCTGTCGGCTCGCAGGCCTCGCGCTGCTGGAGCGGAATAATGATCGGCGCCTGATGCGAGAGTCTCGGAAGCAACTCGCTAAGATTCCGAACGCGTCTTCAAAACGACGCGCGGACCCCGATGAGAATGGTTCCGTAAACGATTCCAGCCAGAGCCGCGGCTTTCCATCGAAGCGCGCTTCCGCTTGCCCAAGAGATCAAGTCCCGGAGGATGTAGGGGGTTCCGATGAAAAATAAACCGCAAACGATCCACAGGTAGACCAGAACGACCAGCCAAAGTCTGCCCGTTTCAGGCCGCAGCCATGCTGACTCTAAAAGCGGCTCTGCCACAAGCAGTAACAGCATTCCGAGGGCGCGCACAGACAGGAATTCCATGCCGAACCGAAGCGTCAGAACGTAGGCGACTCCCGTGAACATTAGGAATTTACCGCGCATGGAGCTGAATTCCCCTAGGTCGGTCGAGTAGAGGAGCCAAAAAAACCAGCCAGCCGCGGCGGTAAACAAAACTGCCCCCGCTGGAGTCGATCTGGGGAATTGTTTGAGATGCCGTTGTACGGAAGAAGCGCCGAACAGAGCGGGAAGATGCGACAGGATGAGAAAGAGTCCCACGCCAAGCATGGCGGTTTCGAGGGAGAGCGAGTAGATCATCGGTGGAAAGAAGGGGGGCAGGGAAACGCCGCTCGGCGGCGAAGCCAAGGGAAATCGATCGAGGCGCAACTCTCAACCTCAAAGAGGCGTATGCCTCAAGGGACCCGGCTGCCGGTGCCTCGGGAACATATCCAACGCAAGCGATTGAATCCTAAAGATTTTTGTCCTAGCTGGTCGGCGGGGGCGGGCGGCGCCCGGGAGAGTTGATGCTCTTGAGTGACTCCAGCAGGGTTTTCCATCCCGGGGGACGGATCGCGGAACGCTTGCAGATCGCTCCGAGTTGCCGGCGCATGGTTGGTTGAGCGATCTCCCTGGCCACGAGCGATCCGCGCTCCAGCTCTTTTGTGACCGTGTTTTTTGGGACAATCGAGACAGCGTCTTCGACAGCCACCGCTTTTTTGACGGTTTCGATGTTATCGAACTCCATATGGTGCATGACGCTGACTTCGCAGTTTCGGAGGTGCCGGTCGATCGCCTTGCGCGTGGGGAGGTCGGGTTCGAATGAAACAAAGCGCATGCCTGAAAGATCTTTGAGGGAAATGGGTTCCATGCGCGCCAAAGGGTTGGCCGGGGCAAATATGGCGACAAGCTCATCTTCGCCAAAGGGTTCGACATGGATGCCGGTGCGGCGCTTCGGGAACGCCACCAGGCCGATATCCGCGGTTCCACCGAGGACCGACGCATAAATCTGTGAGTTGCGCTTGTACTCCACCGTCACCCGGATGTCCGGGTGGGTGAAGCGGAACTCCTTGAGGATTGGTGGAAGTTCGTGAAGACCAATGCTGTAGATGGAGGCGATCCGTATTTCTCCGGTGACCTCGTGCTGGGCGCTTTTGAGGCGGGGCTCGATGGACGCGTAGATTGCCAGAATTTCTCTGCAGGCTTGGAGAAAGACATGTCCCTCGGGGGTGAGGATCACCCCGCTGCGTCCACCGCGCTCCAGTAAACTCGCTTTGAGTTTTTTTTCCAAAGCGTTGACCTGTTGCGAGACCGCGCTCTGTGATATCGAGTGGGCGGCACCCGCCCGTGAAAAACTTCCAGTCTCAGCAAGCGCGCAAAAAACTTTAAGAGCCTCAATATACATCGCCTTCGATGGATGCACCCTATTGTTAATTGCAGATTAAGTCAAGTCATCATACCTTTACAATGTCAACGCTCCGTGATCTTTTTGGGGATATTCAGGGACGCATTGATGCCGCGGCGGAGCGCTCCGCCCGCCATGCATCCTCGGTTCAATTGGTGGCCGTTTCCAAAAGTCACCCGCCGGAACTTCTCCGCGAGGCGATCGAGGCCGGGGTGGTTGTTTTCGGTGAAAACCGCATTCAGGAGGCGAGGACGAAGATACCGCTTCTCTCAAAATCAGTCCGCTGGCACTTCATCGGTCATTTGCAGAGCAACAAGGTGCGGCAGGCGCTCCCTCTCTTCGAGCTTCTGCACGGGGTGGATTCGCTTTCGATTGCACGGGATATCGACAGGATCGCCGCTGAGCTGGGGTTGCACCCAAAGGTTCTTTTGGAGGTGAACGTCGCCGGCGAGGGAACAAAGTTCGGATTCACGCCGGACGCCCTCCGGCGCCAGATCGAGGAATTAGTCCGGCTGGGGAGGCTGGAAATCGCGGGTTTGATGGCAATCCCGCCGCCTGCGCCTGAACCGGAGGATTCACGCCGGTATTTCGTGCGCCTTAGAGAGTTGCGTGACGATTTACAGCAGGAGGCCCGCATTGGTCTTCCGGAACTGTCGATGGGAATGAGCGGGGATTTCGAAGTCGCCATCGAGGAGGGCGCCACGATGGTCCGCGTGGGCAGCGCGCTTTTTGGCGAGCGCTCGGGCAAACAGTGGCGGCCCGTTGGGACTGATTTTCTGGACGCCTAGCGTTTGATGAGGCATCGTTGTAACTCAGCCTTTTAGAATTATATGGACGCAGGCAGTCGGTTGGGTTTGGTAAAAGTGGACCAGGTTGGCGACCAAGTCGCGCTTCGCTGGAGCGACGGACTTGAGTGTTTCTTCGAGCTCGAGCAGTTGCGCCGCTCATGTCCCTGCGCCGTATGCCAAGGAGAGGCCGATGTCCTCGGTGCGGTTGACCGCCCCGTGGTTCATTATGACGACAAAAGTTTTATTTTGAGTCGGATGCAGGTGATCGGCGGCTACGCGCTTCAGCCCACTTGGGGGGACGGTCATGGCACCGGGTTGTATTCATTTTCGTATCTCCGCAGGATGGGGGGCTTTGAGCCGCAGGCGTTCTTGGAAACTTCGCGGGGAGCTCAGGAGGACGTATGACGATTTACACCCGAGTCGGCATCGTGGTTTGCACCGTCGGGGCTTGCCTGATGGGCTGGGAAACGCAAAGGCGCGAGCAGTTCGCGATGCGTGAACCGGATCCTGTCGAGCTTTTTGATGCCGTCCAGATCCATCTGAGCGCCATCAGGCTCCAGCATTACCGGCAGGCGTATCTGCAGGTTTCAACCGGTTACCAGGACCGGCGTGATGTCGAGAGGTTCGTTGAGTCGGTTCGCGTGGATGCGCTTGCGGTGCGCCAAGCGGCGCGCTGGGAGTTCGGGGCGCCGGCATTCAGCGGGGATGTGGCGGAGGTGCCGGTCACGTTTTTCATGCCAAGCGGAGACGTGTTTTCCGGCGAAATCGCCCTCGTTCGCGAAAGCCGGAGTTGGAAGGTTGACTGGATATGGATCTCCTCGAGGCCTTGTTCCGCGAAGACGGTTCCCGGGACGCGGGTTTAGCGAAAGCGGGTCGGTGGACTGCTTCAGCCCGGATTTTTTGCGATCTATCGCCTGCGTTGGATGTAAACGCCAGATGCGGCGCACACCGTCAGGATGGACAGACCGAGTTGCCAAGTCATCCAAACTTTTGCGGGCGGTGTTTGGATGTTGAATTGCTGCATGACAACCCGGGTTTTGTCGATGAGTTGCGGACTCACAATGCGGATCGCGTTGGATTCACCCGGATCCAAACCGCTGATTTCGTATAGGAGTGCTTCTGGATTCACTCGTTTCGGGGGATCAAATTTCAACAAAGTCCACTCAAAACTGGGTTCAGAGTTGGGTTTCAACTTCACTTTTCGTCGGAGGATAAGCGGGTAATTTTTCTCCGGAGTGGGCGGGTAGGAGATTACAATGGAAGCCGAGGTCGCGGTGACGTTCTCGACTCTAACGCTTGCGAGCAACTGAATCGCCGATTGCTCCAGGATGGAGTTGCGAATTGCGGGGTCGATTTGTGAGTCGAATTGCGAAGTCGGCTCTGTGAATGGGTTTTTTTTGGTCGGACCCGGCGGTAGCACCGGTGATGGAGAGGTTGGAGTTGAGGTTCCTGCGGTAGGTTTTGATTCAATTGCTGCCGGAGGTGGCGGCAGTGAGAATGACTGGGAATCCGAATCCTGAGTCGTCGCAGGCATCGGTGCCGGCAGCGGCTTCGGAACGGGCACGGGTACCGGCACCGCTTTTATCGGGGCGGGTTTTGTCGGCGCCACATTTTCAACCCGAACCTCAATCTCACCATCAGGACCGGATATTCGAACACTGCCCGCCATCAGCGTCTTGCCTGCAATCGCATCTATTTTTCGCACCGGGGTTCGGGTAATCCGGATCTCACGGGTATCGTTCGGTTGCAGTGCGATGGTCTGACTCGGTTCGTTCTCAATGCAGAAAGGTGCGGGAACTGTGACCTTCCATGTGCCCCCCATGCCGCCGCTGTTGCTCATCCGAACGAGCGAAGGCAGGATGCTGAGGTCAGGGGAGATGCGGGTTTCGGTTTTTAATGCCGGAGGCACCACCTTTGCGCTCCATGGCACCGAAATTGAGAATTCCCGCGCATTGGAGATCGTGATAACTCCTTTGAGCGCTTGTTTTTGGACGATGGGAACCGAGAGTTTCACTTCGACCGATTCACCCGCGGGTAGTACCACGCGGGTCTGATGCAGGAGCGCATTTTTGGAGTCGATCTGCACGGTTTCTTCATCCGGGTTCGGATTCCTGAGCACGAGCGTGGCTTCACGGCTTTGGTTTTTACTTGGACTGATTGTGAGTGTTTGTGGGCGGACCTCTATCCAGCTTGGGATGTCACCTGCAAGACGCACGAGTTGGACCGCCCCCGTCGAGGTGACCGTCAGGTCGGCCAGCGCTCTCCCCGAAATCGATGGTGCGAAGCGAATGGTCACGGTTTTCCTCTCGTTAGGCTCCAGCCAGAATTGAGGAGGCGATGCGCTGAACCAGCTCCGGTTTGTTTCCAGAATGACTTCGGTCGGCGTGTCTCCGGTGTTTGAAATATCGAGCTGGAGCTCTTTCACCTCCCCTAAACGGATCGATCCGAAATCCAAGTAGCTTGAAACCTCTATTTTTGGCCCGATGTCGCTTACCGCGATTTTGAAAATCTCCCAAGGGGAATACGCCCCCGAACGTTTGGCGCGAAAACGGAAGGCGTCTGAAGTGACGGACCGGTCCTTTGGCGGATGGTATTTGAAATACCCGGAGCTCAGGTTGACGCTTGTGATGGTTCCCGCGAGTTTGCTCGTATCGAGCTCAAACTCGACCCCGGCGGAATCCCCCGCGACTTTGAGGGCGAGTTCCCTCTCGGTACGCCCTTTGAGCGACTCAGATCCGGGCCTTGGGATGGGGGCGCTGGCCGGATGAGCGGTTTGACCGAATAAAACCCAAAAAACACCCAGAGCGGCCATCTTGCCCAAAGCGCGGGCCGCCCGCCGGACACCCGCAAACTGCGCGCGAAGCGGCGCTTGGATATTCCGGCATGGGGTCATCGGCGGCAAAGATAACGCGGTTTTTGGGAAGCGGTAGTGCAAATCCCCCTCTTTTGGATTTTGCCACGGATCGCAATACATGGCTTCAATAAGGGATGGATCTACCCCGAGCAGCAGTTGGGATCATCATGGGCAGTACGTCGGATTGGGAAACGATGAAGCATGCCGCCACGATGCTCGAATCGATGGGCGTTTCTTATGAGAAAAAAGTCGTTTCAGCGCATCGCACCCCCGACCTCATGACGGAGTATGCGAAACACGCCGCCGGCCGGGGGATCCAAGTGATTATTGCCGGTGCAGGCGGGGCTGCGCATTTGCCCGGCATGGTCGCCGCACACACGAGGCTTCCCGTCCTCGGAGTTCCCGTGGAGAGCAAGGTGTTGCGTGGGGTGGACTCGCTCCTTTCTATTGTCCAGATGCCGGCAGGGATACCGGTCGGAACGCTCGCGATAGGCGTGGCTGGGGCGAAAAACGCAGCGCTGCTAGCCGCTTCGATCCTTGCGCTTCAGGATCCGTCGGTTTCGGCAAGGCTCGAGGCTTTCCGCGCAGCCCAAACGGAACAGGTGCTCTCGGCGGAGTTTCCGGACGCTGGGGGGAGCGCGTCATGAGCGTGGGCGGTGCGATTTGCCCGGGTTCAATCATCGGGGTGATGGGCAGCGGCCAGCTTGGCCGGATGCTGGCGATCGCCGCGAAGCGGCTGGGTTACCGTGTTCACACCTACAGCGCGGAAAGCGACACTCCCACAGGACAGGTCGCAGACGTTGAAGCGGTCGGCTCCTACGACGACGAGCAGGCGGTCCGAGCCTTTGCTCGAGGATTGGACGTGCTGACGTTTGAATTTGAAAACATCCCTGCGCTCACGGTGGAGTGGGCTTCGCAGGAATGCTCGGTGAGGCCCTCCGGTAATGCCCTCCACATCTGCCAGCATCGGCTTCGGGAGAAGACGTTCCTGAGGGATGCGGGCCTGCCGGTTGCGGCATTCCAGTCGGTCTCGGATGAAGCGGATCTCAGGAATGCGGTCCGGAATTTGGGCGTGCCTTCGGTGCTCAAAACTGCGGCGTTTGGTTATGACGGGAAGGGGCAGCGCAAAATCGGGCCTCAGTCGGATTTGGCGGCGGTTTGGCGGGATTTCAACCAGCTTGCCGTCCTTGAGGCATGGGTGCCTTTCGAGCGGGAACTCTCCGTCATCGTTGCCCGCGGCGTGGACGGCTCAACCGAGGTGTTTCCGGTCTGTGAAAACGTGCATTCGAACCACATTCTGGATGTCACTTTGGTGCCTGCTCGGATTCCCGAAGCGGTGGCGCGGGATGCGCGTAGCATCGCGGAGACCGTGGCGCGTGCGCTGGATTTTGTGGGTGTGCTGGCGGTAGAGCTGTTCCAGCTTCCTGACGGGAGTCTTCTTGTCAATGAACTCGCTCCGCGCACTCACAACTCGGGGCATTTTTCCTTCGACGCTTGCGTCACAAGCCAGTTTGAACAACAGCTTCGTGCGGTGTGCGGCCTTCCCCTCGGGTCAACACGGCTCCTGCGTCCGGTTGCCATGGCGAACTTGCTTGGAGATGTCTGGGAGGGCGGAGAGCCCGATTGGATTTCTGCGCTGTCGTTGCCGGAGGTCAAATTGCATTTGTATGGAAAAATGGAGCCACGCCCCGCACGCAAGATGGGACACTTGGTGGCTTTCGGCGATACCGTGGAGGAGGCAGCGAATTTGGTGAGGGAAGCTCGTTCGAGGCTCGTTCGAGGCCGCGCTCATGCGTCCTCCAAGTCCGGTGATTCCGGTTCTTGAACAGTGGAAACGCTTGTCCTGCCAAACAGCGCTTCTCCCTCGCTGGAAGCCGCCATCGACGAAGCCTGCGTGCTTCTGCAACGCGGCTGTGTGGTGGGAGTGCCTTCGGAAACCGTGTACGGGCTCGCGGGCGATGCGCTGAATCCCGCTGCTGCGGCGAGGATTTTTGAAGCGAAGCAGCGGCCGTTTTTTGACCCGCTGATCTGTCACCTCCCCGGCAAAGACTGGTTGAGCCGTCTGACCGTTCTCCGTGGCGAGGAAAGTGAGCTCGCGGAGCGGCTTGCGGCTCGCTTTTGGCCGGGGCCGCTGACGCTGGTGCTTCGACGCAGCGACCTTGTTCCGGAGCTCGTCTGTTCCGGACTCGACACCGTGGCGCTGCGCATGCCTGCGCATCCCGTTTTTCAATCCCTTCTCTCGCGCTTTGGGCGGCCGCTCGCAGCGCCCAGCGCAAATCGTTTCGGCCGGATCAGTCCCACGGAAGCCGGACACGTGTTTTCCGAATTATCCGGGCGCATCCCGATGATTCTTGACGGGGGCCCGACCCAGCACGGGATCGAGTCCACGATTGTTTGCGTCGATGGCAAAGGGGTGCGGATTTTACGCAGCGGTCCTGTGACCCTCGAAGACCTGATGTCCGAGGCGGAGGTTCTGCCGGGTTGCTCGCGCTCAGGGGCCCAGGGCAGGGTCGAGGCACCAGGGCAGCTGGATAGCCACTATGCTCCCCAGACTCCGCTTGTTTTGGCCGATGCGCTCGACGACCCAACGCGTCAGCGCGACGGGGTGGGGTTGCTTGCGTGGACGCGTCCTGAGCTTGGGTTTTCCGCGGTGGAGGTGCTGAGCGAGTCGCAGGATCTGACTGAAGCTGCGTCCCGCCTCTTTGGGTGCATGAGGCGGCTTGATGAGTCGGGCGTCCGGGAAATTGTCGCGGAACTTGTCCCGGAAACCGGTTTGGGAGTCGCGATCAACGATCGGCTACGCAGGGCCGCAGCGAGGAAACGGTGATTTTTCTTCGGTTGAAGAAGCATCTGGATGCATGCATGTTCAGGATTGATCTATGGGCGTTGAAAATCATCTGAAAGCAGTTCAGTTGCGGCGGTCTTTTCAGATTGGCCCGAGGAAGGTGGATGTCCTGCGCGGGATCGATCTTGAGATTCAACGCGGGGAAGTCGTGTTCTTGTGCGGAGCATCCGGCGCAGGAAAAACCACACTTCTGTACACTCTGGCGGGGCTTGAGAAGCCTGAGAGCGGCACAGTCGCGATCGACGGGGAAACCCTTTATGCGGAGGGCGACCGCGCCGAATGTGTTCGGCGGAACCGTAGGATAGGGTTCGTCTTTCAGGGCTACTTTCTGCTGCCGGAGCTTACCGCCCTCGAGAACGTCTCTTTGCCGGCGATGATCGGCGGTGATTACGGGAGCAAAGCCAAAAAGCGGGCCGAGGAGGGCTTGGAAAGGGTCGGCTTGTCGGATCGTTTACACCACCTGCCTTCGGAACTTTCCGGCGGGGAACAGCAGCGGGTGGCCATCGCGCGCGCGCTTGTGAATGATCCTTCGCTGCTGTTTGCGGACGAGCCCACCGGCAATTTGGATTCCAAAACAGGCGCGACGATTATCGAATTGTTGCTTGCGCTCACCCGTGAAAAGCAACGAACCTTGGTGGTTGTGACGCATGACCCGAATTTGGCCAAGCAGGGCGACCGCCGCCTCGAAATTCGCGACGGCCAACTCGTCTGCTAGGCTCGCTTTTTTGGGCGCCAGCCGCAGGAAGTCCGATCACGGCTACAAATTGACCCCCTCTGAGATTTACCACCCTAATGAAGATTTACATCGACGGCGTTTTTTACCCCGAACCCGAGGCCAAGATATCCGTGTTCGACCATGGATTGCTCTACGGAGACGGGATTTTTGAGGGAATCCGGTTTTACAACGGGCGCGTCTTCCGTCTCACCGAGCACTTGGAGCGGTTGTGGGACTCGGCCAAGGCAATTGCTTTGAAAATGCCTTTGAGCTTTTCTGAGCTCGAGGCTGCCACGCTTGAGACCATCCGCCAGAATGGTTTGAGGGACGGCTACATCCGCCTGGTGGTGACGCGGGGCAAGGGCAATCTCGGGCTGAGTCCGGATCGCTGCCCGAAGGCCTGCGTGATTATCATCGCCGACAAGATCCAGCTCTATCCGGAGGAAAAGTACCAGAAGGGGATGGTCATGGTCACCTGCGCGACCCGCCGGGCAGCTCCCGCGGCGCTTTTGCCCGCGGTGAAATCTCTGAACTACCTGAACAACGTCATGGCCAAGGTGGAAGCCAACCACGCGGGTGCCGACGAGGGGTTGATGCTGAATGAGCAGGGCTACGTGGCGGAGTGCACGGGGGACAATATTTTTGTGATCAAAAAGGGCGCGATCACGACTCCGCCGGTTTACGCCGGGGCGCTTGGGGGAATCACTCGGGGGGTGGTTTTCGAGATCTGTGAGGAGCTGGGGATCCAGATCCATGAGCGCGAGATGACAAGGTACGATATTTACACCGCCGACGAGTGCTTTTTGACGGGCACCGCCGCGGAGGTCATCGCCGCAATCGAGCTTGATACCCGGCCGATTGGCGACGGCAAGCCCGGCGCCGTCACGCAGAGGGTGATCGACCGTTTCCGCAAGCTTACTTCAGAAACTGGGACGCCGATTTATGGCTAGTTCCGGTGCGGGCTTCCCGGCCTGATGAAAATGCGCGGCATATTTTTAGGCGCGCCGTTCGGGCATGCTGTAGCGTAGAGAAGTGTATTCTGAGTGGAGGAACATGAATGTTGTGCGACGTTTGCAGAACTGAGAACGCCAGTGTCTTCCTGACCCAGATTGTGGACGGGAAAATGCAGAAAGTGAACATGTGTGAGTCTTGCTCGAAGGAGAAGGGTGTCACCGATCCCACGGGGTTTGCGCTCGCGGACATGCTCCTCGGCATGGGAGCCGCGCAGAACGTTGAAATCGGCCCGTCTGAGAGCGTTCGCTGCGCGGTGTGCGGGTTCACGCAGACGGAGTTTAAAAAAACCGGGCGTCTCGGCTGTTCGTCGTGTTACGAGACCTTTGCCGAGGGGCTTGCCCCGATGCTGCGCGGAATGCACAAAGGGGTGGAGCACACGGGTAAGGTGCCCGAAAGGCAGGCTGCAATCATTCGCAGGGAGCAGGAACTTCGGGCGTTTCACGAGCAGTTGCGCGCAGCGGTTGCTTCCGAGGCCTACGAGGAGGCAGCGGCGATCCGGGACAGGATCCGCAAAATCGAGGAGGGCACCGGCTAGGAGATCAGACCGATTGGGCGTCGCGGGGAGTCGCGGGGAGTCGCAATCAGTTGGATTTCACGAAATCGCAGGGAGCATCACTATGGCGATACGGAATATATTAAGCAAAACCAGCGACTGGTTGCGGGGAGACGGTCCACACCATCAGATTGTGGTGAGCAGTCGGGTCCGTCTGGCCCGCAATTTGCGGGGAGTTGCGTTCCCGGGTTGGGCGAAGAAGGCGGAGCGTGCGTCGATTTTGGACAAGATCCGTCCGCGGGTGGAAGCGTTGTCTGAGATGGGGGAGGCTTATTCGCTGGCGTGCCAGGAGCTGAGCCCGCTTGAGAAACAAGTTCTGGTTGAAAGGCACCTGATATCTAGGGAGCACGCATTGAGAGGGGTGGGTTCAGCGGTGGTGATGAACAAGCGGCAGACCTTGTCGATCATGATCAATGAAGAGGATCACCTCAGAATGCAGGCGCTTCGCTCGGGCTTGCAGCTTCGCGCAGCCTACAAGGCGATCAACAAAGTGGATTCGTCCCTGGAATCAGTTCTCGATTTCGCGTTTGACTCAAAACTCGGCTATCTGACCGCCTGCCCGAGTAATGTCGGCACCGGTATGCGGGCTTCCGCCATGGTCCATGTGCCGGGACTGGTTTTAAGCGAGCAGATCAACCAGGTTATACAGGCGGTGAACAAGATCGGTCTTGCGGTGCGGGGATTGTACGGGGAGGGAACCGAAGCACTGGGTAATCTTTTTCAAGTCTCCAATCAAACCACCCTTGGGGAGAAGGAGGAGGATATCGTCGAGCGACTGCAAAAAGTGATTTTGCAAATCATCGAACACGAGCAGAACGCCCGGCAAACGCTGCTTCAGCGGCGCCCGAACACTCTGCTCGACAACGTCGGGCGCTCGTATGGGATCCTGAAATATTCCTACTGCATGGCGTCCAAGGAGGCGCTGAACTTGCTCTCGCTCGCCAAACTCGGCTGTGATTTGGGCTTTTATCCGGGAGAGTTCTGCGCGGCTGTTGACGAGCTCTTCATGGAAACCCAGCCTGCCCACCTGCAGAAGGGGTGGCACCAAAAGCTGGCTGCGCAGGAGCGAGACCCGTTGCGAGCGGAAATCATCCGCAAAAAACTCGAACTGCTTCCTGCTCCCGACGTCACCGGCGTACTCGCCAAGGTCGAGTCGGGAGGGATACAGGCCAAACAGCCGGACTCTCAAGAGTCCACGGGGGATGAGATTGCATAAACTTTTGCCACCCGCTCTCATTGTTGCGGCGCCGCCGCGCGATGGAACGCTCGCGGTTTTTGGACTCCCTCGAAGATTCAATAATTTCACTTTATGTCTGAAGAGATGATTTTGGTGGTGCCCCGCTCCGTTTTGGAGGAGGTGGGGGATTTTCAAGGGCTGCGATTCGAGGTGGACAGGTATTTGAATGCTTTTCTGACTCCGCCCGTTCCCCGTTTTATGAGGCGATCCCTTGCCGAGGCGGATCCGTCCCACAAACAGATCATTCCCTACGCGATTTTTACGCACGGCGGCCGGGTTCTGAGCTATGTGCGAGGGGGCAAGGGCGGCGAAAAGCGGCTGACCGCCAAGCGTTCAATCGGCATTGGCGGACACATGAACGACACCGACAGCCGCGGAGAGGCTTTCGACCGGGAAGCCTACCACGCGGCTCTGCAGCGCGAAGTTGCAGAGGAGTTGCGGATCGGATCCGGGTACAGGCAGCGGGCAGTCGCTTTGTTGAACGATGATTCCACCGAAGTGGGTCGGGTGCACATCGGGGTTGTTCATGTTTTTGAATGTGAAAGCGACCAGATCACCTGTGGGGAGGCGGTGATCACGGATCTGAGTTTTTTGAACCGAGACGGGCTTGAGAGGGAGCGTCCAAGGATGGAGACATGGTCTCAGATTTGCTACGACCACCTGGACCTTATTTTGGGTGCTCTCTGAGGCAGCGGCGGCGGGGCGGGGGTGCTGAGGAATGAGGGAGTCTTTTCAGGCGACGCTGCGGTTGTTGATGGCAACGGCGGCGTGGGGAATGAGTTTTGCAACGGCGAAGGCAATCATGCTGTGTCAAGGAGCCGTGATGGGGGCATTCCCCGAGTGGTTCCACGCAGCGTTCCTCTTGTGCAATCGGATGGCCGTTGCGGCCTTGGTGATGCAGCTGATCTTCAGGTCATTCGGCGCTGGATTGAAGCGTTGCGAGATATTGCAAGGGATTGAATTGGGTTTGTTTGGGGCTTTTGGAATGCTTTTCCAGACCCACGCCCAGAACACGATTGCCGCCAGTACTTCCGCGTTTTTCACGCAGTTTACCTGCGTCTTTGTTCCGCTGGTGGTCGCTTTTAGATTCAGGTCATGGCCTTCGATTCGTGTGGCCATTGCATGCCTCATGGTTCTCACAGGGTGTCTTCTGCTGAATGGAGCAAAGGGGAGCTGGGTGAGGCTCGGGATCGGTGAAATGGAGACTATCTTGGGCGCCGCCCTCTTTACGGGCCAGATCCTTGCCATCGAGCGTGAGCGTTATCAGGGGAACGACATGAAGCGCGTCGCCGCTGTGATGTTTCTGGTGAAGGCCTTGGTACTTCTTCCCGTGGTGGCCGTTGGTATCCTCGTGAATAAAGGGGCGGGCACCGTGACTGCGCTTGGGGGCATTATGGAAGCGTACGCGAGCTTCCCCTTTCTTGTGATGAACTTGCTGATCACTCTGGTTTCGACTCTTTACGCCTACCTCGTGATGACCCGTTGGCAGGCCTCTGTTTCATCAACTCAGGCCGGTCTGATTTACGCAACGGAACCCGTGTTTGCGACGGTGTGGGCTCTTTTTTTGCCGGGTTGGTTTTCAGCGCTCGCGGGCGTCTCCTACCCGAATGAGCAACTTTCCGCAGGTTTTCTTTGGGGAGCCCTTCTGATACTTGCCGCAAATGGGCTTTTAATATTTCGGAGGCGCGAGGTGGGATAGGAGCCGCATCCAGAGCCCGGCCTCTGGATCTTGGGCAGCCGGTCTGGCGCGATGGATGGCTTAAGAAAGTCAATTCCGCACTCCTCTCTGCGCGAAGCAGTTCTACCGCCCGGCATTCGGAGTGCGCGTCAATCGGTTGGCGTTTGGTGTGGAAGCAAGTTAAAGACGGGAAGGCTTTGATTTACAAACACCCCGTCAACCTACTCCATCCCATGCTTAATCCCGGAACTTTTGCGCCGCCTCTGTCCACCGAAGCCACCCGCGTGATGCTCCTGGGTTCCGGCGAACTGGGCAAGGAGGTGGTGATTGAGCTGCAGCGCCTCGGCTGCGAGGTGATTGCATGCGATCGTTACTCCAACGCTCCCGCGATGCAGGTGGCTCATCGGAGCCATGTTTTTTCAATGCTCGACGGGACGCGCCTCAGGGAGGTGATCGCGCTCGAAAAGCCCGACCTTGTGGTCCCCGAAATCGAGGCGATTGCAACCGATGTCTTGGTTGAGTTGGAAGCCGGCGGTCAGAAGGTCGTTCCCACCGCGCGCGCAGCCCGCTTGACCATGAACCGGGAGGGGATCCGGCGGTTGGTTGCCGAGGAACTTGGCTTGCCAACCTCCGGGTATCGGTTCGTCGCCACGGAAGCCGAGGCGCTTGATGCGGGCGCGCAACTGGGGTTCCCGTTGGTGATCAAGCCCTTGATGTCTTCAAGCGGGCATGGGCAGAGTTTGGTGCGCGATGCCGGTTCCATGCCGGCTGCGTGGAAATATGCACAAGAGGGAGCGCGGGCGGGGGCAGGTCGATGCATTGTCGAGGCGTTTGTGAAGTTTGATTATGAGATCACCGTGCTCACGGTGTCCGCGGTCAATGGCATCCAGTGCTGTTTGCCGGTTGGACACGTTCAGGTTGACGGGGATTACCGCGAAAGTTGGCAACCTTGCGCCATGTCCGACACGGCTTGGGAGAGTGCGCAGCGCATTGCCAAGTCGGTTGTTTCAAATCTCGGGGGGTACGGGTTGTTCGGCGTCGAATGTTTCGTCTGCGGGGACGAAGTGATTTTCAGCGAGGTGAGCCCGCGTCCGCACGACACGGGGCTTGTGACGATCGGCAGCCAGCAGCTATCCGAGTTCGCACTGCATGCGCGCGCCATTCTCGGTTTGCCGATTCCAAGCATCGAGCTTTTGAGGCCGGCCCACAGCGTGGCGTTGCTCGGACATCTCGATGGCACCCCCGTGATTTCAGGGGTCGTTGAGGCTCTGGCTGTGCCCGAGAGTCAGGTGAGGATTTTTGGCAAGCCGGAGTGCAAAGGCCACCGGCGCCTTGCGGTGGCTGTCGCCACGGCGGCAACCCCGGAGGAAGCGAAGGCGAGGGCGCTCAAGATGGCGGGATGCATTAAGATTGAAAAATCCCGCAAGTGAGCGTTTTACCGCGGTTGGGTCCAACCTCAACGCCGGCTCCGGAAGAAGCGGTGCCCTCTCTTGCATCCACAGAGATTCTTGAAATTCTCCGCGTCCGCCGACATCCTCCACCGTTGCGATGCATTTAACGCTCCTGAAATCCAAGATCCACCGCGCGGCCGTCACAGGCGCGAGCCTCCATTACGAGGGAAGCCTGACCATTGCCGTGGATTTGGCCGAGAGAGTGGGCCTTCTGCCGTACGAAAAGATTCTGATCGGCAACATGGCCAACGGCGCCCGGTTCGAGACTTACGTTATTTACGGCGAGCGCGGCAGCGGTGCCATCCAACTCAACGGTGCGACGGCGCATCTTGGAAAGATCGGGGACCGATTGACGATTATGAATTTCGCTCAGTTTACGCCCCAGGAGGCCGTAGGTCATCGTCCGCGGGTGATCTTGCTCAACGAGCGAAACGAGGTGGTGGCGAACGAAAGCGTCATTGCCGAGTACCGGGACGCTTCCCGATAAGTGCCGGTGATTCCATCCCGCCCATCCAGCCTTTCGCACGTCGCTGAGAATGCCGCGGAAACAAGGAACTTCAAAGGCGTTAAAGCCGCAAAAAAAAGCGGCGCCTGAGCCTTTGAGGGGCGAGGGGGGTAGGGCGCGGCCCATTGAAACCCACACGGCGCGCCCGCCGCTTCGGCGGATCTGGGCGATTCACGCGCTGGTTCGCAAGGGTAATTTCCCGAACTGTTCCACGCTCGCAAAAGAGCTGGAGGTTACTCCAAAGACCATTCAGCGGGACATCGTCTTCATGCGGGAACAACTCTCCATGCCCTTGGAATACGACGGCAAACGGTTTGGCTATTACTACACGAGGGCGGTCGAGTCTGTTCCGGGTCTTCAAGTGAGTCAGGGCGAGTTGGTGGCGCTGCTCATCGCGCAAAAAGCTTTGGATCAAAATCTGGGCAAGCCATTCGAAGCGCCGCTGCGTTCGGCCTGTATGAAAATCGCAGACAGCATGGGGGAGTCCGTGTCTGTCGATTTTGGCGACTTGGATGAAGCGATCTCCTTTCGCAAGTCGGGCACGAGCGAGATCGATTCCAGCGTATTTCAGCTGACGTCCGAAGCGGTGACCACCTCGCGGGAATTGAGTTTTCTTTACTCAAAACTAAACTCGGATTCGCCCGAGAAACGGCGGGTGCGTCCCTATCATCTGGCTTGCATCAGCCAGCAGTGGTACCTGTTTGCGTTCGACGTTAAGCGGGATGCTCTTCGGACTTTCGTGCTGGCGCGCATGCAAAAAGCGGTTCTCGAGAAGGCCAAATTTCAACGGCCCCTCAACTTCTCGATCGACCGTCTGCTCTCCAACAGTCTGGACGTTTTTCAGGGGGGTGACGTGACCCAGAAGGTCCGGATCCGATTCGATGCTTGGGCAGCGAAACTTGTAAAGGAACGGGTGTGGCATGCGTCGCAGCGCCTGACTCCGCTGCCCGGAGGTTGTTTGGAAGTGTCGTTCGAACTGTCCAATCTCGAAGAAGTTGAGCGCTGGGTGCTTGGCTACGGATTCCGGGCTCAGGCTATCGCGCCCCCCGAGTTGGTGGCGCGCTTGCGCCAAAACGCGGAGCGGATGCTCCTGAATTACGCCGGCTCAAAGTGAGCCGCCCGGGTGCGCCCGGGCTTGCCAGTTTCCGGGGATGCAGCCGGGTGCCGGAGAATCCCACCGTTTACTTTTTGCCCAAAAGCTCGTATCCCAAGGATCTTTATGAATCCTACAGACGCCCCCTCCCAGCCCGGAATGACTTGGTTAGCCTTTGCAATGCTTACGGTTGTAAGCTGGGGGGTGTACGGTGTGTTTCTCCACACCGGCCAGATGCAGATGCAGGATCCGGTATTCGGGCGTTACAAGGCCTTTTTGTTCGTGGGACTCGCGTATTTTCTCACGGCGGTGCTGGCTCCGTTGATCCTGCTCTGGAGCAGCGGGGCGGACTGGAAATATCCTGCCGGCGGAATGGCGTGGTCGCTCATCGCGGGGATTGTCGGGGCGATCGGCGCTTTCGGGGTCCTTCTGGCGTTCGGCGCGAAAGGAACCCCTTCGGTGGTGATGGCAATTGTGTTTTCCGGTGCGCCTGTGGTGAATGCGATTATCTCGATGGCGATGCATCCGCCCGCGGGCGGCCTCGGCGGTGTGAAGCCGGGCTTCTGGCTTGGTATGGTGTTTGCCGCGGTCGGCGGTTGCTTGGTGAGTTACTACAAACCAGCTCCGGGAAAGCCGGCGCCCAAGCCGGCAGCGCAGGTGCAATCCAGCCAGCCCTAGGGCGCTGCAGCCTCTTCGTACGCCGTGGATTTTACGCTGAAGGAGAGGCAGTGGCAGAAGCTCCAGCGGATGCTGGGGCGGTTGTCCTCGGGTAACGCGTTTCAGCGGGACCGTCTTCAGCGTGCGGGTTTTCCCCCGGCTTCGCTGGAGGATTTCAGCGCCCGCATCCCCTTTACCACAAAGGCGGAAATCGTTCTGGATCAGACGGCGCATCCGCCCATGGGATCGAATTTGACGGTCCATCCGAGTGAATACATCCGGTTTAGCCAAACCAGCGGCACCACCGCGCGTCCGATCCAGGTTTGGGATACCGCGGCAAGTTGGGAATGGCTGCTTGAGAACTGGCGGAGAGGATTTCGACTGGCCGGAATCGAGCGCGGAATGCTGGTGTATTTTGCATTCTCTTTCGGGCCGTTTCTTGGCTTTTGGACTGCATTTGAGGCCGCCGCAAGCATGGGCTTGCGCTGCATTCCGGGGGGGGGAGCCAGCACCCACGCGCGGGTTCGCGCCATTGTCGAGCATGGGACCGAGGTCTTGTGCTGCACCCCGACCTACGCGCTGCATCTCGCCGATGTCGCTAAAACGGAGGGCATCGATCTGTCGCGTGGGCGCGTCAGGAAAATCCTGGTCGCCGGTGAGCCCGGAGGAAGTCTTCCGGCGGTGCGTGCACGGTTGAAAGAGGCATGGCCGGGATCGGAGGTCTACGATCACTATGGGATGAGCGAAGTCGGGCCCGTTGCTTTTACTCAGGACGGCATGGATGGGGCGCTGAGAGTTTTGGAGGATCGATATTACGTGGAAATCATTAGCCCGGGAACGGACAAGCCTGTCCCCGATTGGCATGTTGGTGAACTGGTGCTCACGCCCCTTGGCCGCGAGGACTGGCCTTTGCTTCGGTACCGCACCGGCGACATCGTGAGGGCCCGCAGAGATGCCGATGGAGTGCTCTGGTTTGAAGGCGGCGTGCTTGGCAGGACGGACGACATGGTGATCATCCGCGGGGTCAATCTGTATCCTGGGGCGGTAGAGCACGCGGTTCGAACGGTTCGGGGAATCGGCGAGTACCGTGTGACGGTATCCAGTCGCGGGGCGATGTCTGAGTGTTCCGTGGAGATTGAAGTCGACGGTGATTTGAAAGGGGGGACTGCATTGAACCTAGCCGCAGAATTAGAGGCGGCTTTCGAGAAAGCATTCTCGATGCGGATCCCTGTCACCCCTGTCCCGTTGCGATCTCTTCCGCGTTTTGACCTTAAGGCGCGTCGATGGGTGCGCCGCTGATTGCCGCCACCCGTTTGCCCCGCTTTGTGCATGCTCTTGCGCAGAGTATCAGGGGCAATCCGGTTGACCGGGGGTGTGTGCGCGGGTAGTCATTCGGGAGCGGTCTTCCCGATATGAAAAATCTCACCCTCGCGTTCTTGATGTTTCCAGCCCTCGGTTTCGGGCAGCAGAACGGTGTTGCAGCGCCAAATGAACCTACCAACGCAAAGGAGGCTGCCGCGAAGAAGGCCGAGGCGGACGCGCTTTTGGAGCAGAAATACCAGGCCCTGGTTTCAAAGCTGCCGCCCGAAGAGCAGGCGTGGGAGCAGCAGTTGCAGCAGTATCTAGGATCTTTTTATCTTCCTATCCACAAGCGGGATAAAGTCGCCGGAAAATCCAGCGCATGGGATTTTGTCCGGGATTCACAGGGACTGCCCCGCGTCCTGCTCATCGGAGACTCGGTCTCAAGAGGCTATACTCAGGACGTCAGGAAGGCTCTCGATGGGAAGATGAATGTGCATCGAGCGCCTGAAAACTGCGGCCCGACGGCGAACGGCATCAAAAAAATCGACGCATGGCTCGGCGACTCAAAATGGGATGTGGTCCATTTTAATTTTGGCATCCACGACAGAGCAACCCCGATCGCCGACTACGCGCAGCGTCTTGAGCAGTTGGTGGAGTCGATGAAGAAAACCGGCGCCAAACTGGTATGGGCGACCACCACGCCGATCCCTGAGGATTCATCCAAAAACCAGAGGGCTGATTCAATCGTGGAGCGAAATGCCGCTGCTTTGAGCGTGATGCAGAAGCACGGTGTCGCAATCGATGATCTTTTCGGGGCTGTCACGCCGCATGTTTCCAAGCTGCAGAATCCGAACGACGTGCATTTCAACGCGGAGGGATATGAGTTCCTTGGGAAACAGGTTGCGTCGGTGCTGCAGGCTCAACTCTCAAAGTAACCGCGCGAGCCCTCGAGGAAGGCGACCGGGAGCCGTGGGGAATATCTTTCCTCTGAGTTCCGCCTAAGGGGCCCCGTTACCCACGGATCGACCATGCTTTCCGCTTTTGCGCGGCAGGGTTATCGGGAGATATCCGACTGGCCCAAGATCTGGAACCCGTGTTGGTTGAGGACCGCAATCGCGCATTCATTGTCTTCAACGTGAAGCGCCAGCGCTGTGCGCCCCCGCGGGCGGGTCAAAAGAGCGTACGACCCGAAGATGTTGATGTCCGCGGCCAGCAGGGCGGCCAACAGTTTACCCAACTCGGTGGGACCCTCCTTGAGTTCCACTACCACGAGGTCGCAAACGGCGTGTGGAATTTCGTGCTCCGCGAAGATGTCCTGAACGCTTTCAGGATCGCTCACCACGATCCGCACAATCGCCGTGTCGGCGGAATCTTGAACGCTGATCGCCACCACGTGCACGTTTCGGCTGTTTAATAGCCCGACGATTTCCATCAGGGCGCCGACTTTGTTTGCGAGGAAAATAGAAAACTGCGTCACACGGGGGGCTCCGACCTTTTCGGCCGTAGAAGGTGATTCAAATGGCATGGGCGAGAGTATACAAAATTTTCCGCGGCAGCGAAACGCGCATCTTTGGGTTAGTTGTGATTCGAAAGAATATCGGTCAGCACGGCGTGCGCGGCCTCGGAGAGGGAATTGATTTGCGAATCGGTCGGCAACGACTTGGATTGCGCCTCCAGCAGTTTGTGCAGGTCGCTTAGTTGGGGTTGGGCGGGGGAGAGTGCGGAATCTGCCCGAATCGAATCAATTGCAGCGACCAACGCATTGGAAAAGCTTTTCTCCCAGAGGGATTGTTGCATGACCGCCGCGGACAGATCCGAGTAATGGTGGTGTAATATTCCTGCTGCAATCTCAAGGGTTCGCACCCATTTTCCGAGCTGAACCAAGCTTGCCAGATGCGGGTCTCCGTTTTTGGAAAGGGCTTTTGTCAGATCGCTCTCCGCGGATTCAATCTCCTGTTTGAGTAGTTCCCAGTTCCGTTTCTCGGCACAATCCGCGAGGCTTTTACTGTGCTCGATCAGTTCCGTATGGGTGCCCAGGGGCTTCGCCAGCAGCAGCAGATCTTTGCCTATATTCCTGGAATGTTGTGTGTCTTCCGCGTGCGTCGCCAGCCAACCCTCCGCAAAAACACTCCCGATTGCGAAAGCTATTTGAGCCCGAGAATCATGCGCTTTCGGCACGGTTTGCCGGAAATGCGCGCCCCAATCCGGTTTGAGCACCCGCGAAATCGAGCTCAGCAGATCCTCCGGTCTGGAGAACTCCGGGGACGTGGCTTTGGGTGCATCCGCAGGCGAAGCCTCCAGCGTGCCGATGAATAATCCAACCGCCGCAAGCAACAACCGGCATATCAGCGACGACACCGAACCACCGGATGCGGGAGAGGGAGGAACGGTCCCGTAGTCAAATTCGGCGGCGGTCATCTCGGGCATCCTCAAGTCCCCATGATACGCAGTCAGCTCCGCTTGTCATTCACGATTACCGAGCCGTCATTCAATGTTCGGTTATAATGCGCGTTAAGTAATATATAAGTAGCTTAACTGCAGATATTTGGGAGACATTTTTAGTGCGCCATACGCGCAGACTGCGGGAACGGCATGCGCATCTGCGCTTCCGGAACTCAGGGCGGTTTTGTGCAAGGGGACCCTTGCTCTCCGAATCCGATAAATGCATGCTCACCCTGTGGCGCGGCCTCTCTGGGTTGCTCCCGTCCCGGGAGCGGTGAGCGTCCTTGCGGGCCTGTAGCTCAATGGTTAGAGCAGGGGACTCATAATCCCTTGGTTGGGGGTTCGAATCCCTCCAGGCCTACTTTTGCGGGTTCATTTTGAGGGTTTGTGCTGACTGGGTATTGACCGGCGGTGCATTTGGGCGTGCCAGTCTCTGTGTCTCTGCTTTTCCTCTAAGTAGAGCCTGCCTGCAGATGACCGTTTTTCACCCATGCTGTATCTTGGAGCGTTAGACGCCGCTTTCAAAGTCGGCAATGTGTCGTCCCCCCGATGAAGCTTTCGATCATCATTCCAGCGTTCAATGAGTCGAAGTTGCTTGCTTCGACCCTCGCGTCCGTCCGGGAGGCGCGCGAGGCGGTTCATCGGGCAGGCTGGAGCTCGGAGGTAATTGTATGCGACAACAACTCCACCGACGGCACCGCAGAAATCGCCCGGGCCAACGGAGCGGACGCCGTGGTGTTTGAGTCGGTCAATCAAATCGGAAGGGCGCGCAATGCCGGTGCGGCTGTCGCAACGGGACACTGGTTTCTGTTCATCGATGCAGATTCTAACCCGTCCTATGGTCTTCTCTCGGCGATGATGGATGAGATTCTTTCGGGTCGTGTCCTTGCCGGCGGTTCGACCGTGACGATGAATTCCATGGATCCCAGAGCACGGTTGGGTGCGACGGCTTGGAACATGGTGAGCCGCTTGGGGAGGCTGATCGCGGGCTCGTTTCTGTTCGTCGAGGCAGATGTCTTCCGTGAGTTGGGCGGGTTTGACTGTCGGTTCTACGCGGGAGAGGAGTTGGACTTTGTGAAGCGTCTGCGGCCCGCGGCACGGAGGTCTGGAAAAAAGATTGTGATCATCGCCTCTGCGCCGCTGTTGACCTCGGACCGCAAGCTGCACCTCTACTCGCCGTTTGAGATTCTGAGGCTTTTGGTGAGGGCGGCGTTCCGCCCGTGGAAGACACTCACGGACAAGCGGTCGTGCGAGCTTTGGTACGACGGAAGGCGTTGAGGCTTCTGAGGGATCCGGCGCGACAAATCCACTGCGCCATGGTTGCGCATGTAAGCAGTGACGCCGGTCACTCGGGCACAACATCCACCTCGACTCGCACGATGTGGGAGCCGCCCCCGCTGAGGACGCCGATCAGCGGGCTGACGTCCGAGTAGTCGCGCCCGACGGCGACCCGGACATGCGAGTCCGTGGGAATGAGGTTGTTGGTCGGGTCAAAATCCGTCCATCCATTCACGGGACAGTACGTCGAAATCCAAGCGTGCGACGCATCAGCCCCTTGGAGGCGCGGTTGGCCGGGCGGTGGAATCGTACGCAGGTAGCCGCTCACGTACCGGGCAGGCAGACCCAGCGAGCGCAGGCAACCGACGGCGATGTGTGCGAAATCCTGGCAGACCCCGCGCCGTGTGCGCCACACTTCCTGCAGTGGAGTCGCAACTTCCGTGGCCTCCGCATCGAACTTGAATTCCGAAAACAGTCGAGTCATCAGGTGCGCTGTGCCGGCCAGCAGCGTGGTTGATTCCGAAAAGGAGGAGCGCGCCCAGTCCGCGAACTCCGGGCACCTGCGCACCATCGGAGAGTCCATGCAGTATTCGTATGCCTCTCCGTTTTGAGGCGAAACCGGGTCACGGAAGCGCGTGGCAACACTTTTCCACACCGGGGAAAGCGCCGCGACCGGCGGGGTGTGTTGACGCACTTCAACATGGCTCGTGGCGCACACCTCCATTCGGGTGTGCAGTTCGCGGATGCTGAAAATCGCCTGGGCGTTTCCAAAATAATCCGTGCGTTCGCTCATTCGGTCCGGCTGCGGCGAGATGCCAAGCTCGAATTTCAAGAGCGATTGATGCGGTCCGCCCGCAGGCTTCAAGCGGGCTGAGTTGTGCGAAACAGTCACCGGTTCCGCGTACTCGTAAATCGTTTTGTGTGTGATTTGATACCGCATCACATTCTGATTGAGGAAACTTTGGAGTGGCTGAAGAAGTTTGCGGAGAGAATCTCCGAGAAATTCGGAAGCGAGCGAACCACGAATTCAAGCGTTCGGAAAGTTTCGCTGTCCGTGAGGGAGCCTCCAGCGCCGGCGAGTTCATGCGGATCCAGGAGGCGAACGCGTGTGAGTGTTTCAAGAATCACGCGTTCATCCGGTTCGGGGAGGGTTTTGTTTCCGATGCGGGGCAGTCGTTCGATGTGCTTCTGAATTTGAAGCAGCTGGAAAAGAAGCGAGCGCGGGTTGGTTTCATCCAAAAGCACGAGGTCGTACACGGCCATCAGATTTGGCAGCAGGTTGTAACGGGAGCGGTAGGTAATGGTGCTGTCGGCGACCTCGAGAACGGACTCCAAGAGGCTCGGATGCGCAGCGTCGGGCGATGCGAGGGTGCGCTGGAGGAACATGCAGAGGTCCAGCGCGCGCTCCACGCGCTGGCCCATGTCGAGGAACCGCCACGCCTGCGAGCGGGTCATGTTTTCTCTGGCGATCCCTTTGAAGCTTGCTGAGAGCATCAGGACCCTGTTGAGGATGCCGATCACTTCGCCCACTGAGCATTCGTTCACTCCGGCGTGCACCGCCGCTTCCAGCTCGGAGAGGGCGCGCCACACATCGTTTGAAGTCCGGTCGCGCGCGAGCATCGCGAGATGTACGAGTTTTTGCGCGAGTGCGCGCAGGTTCCCGGGGCGTTTGTCGTTTTCAATCGCCTGCAGCAAGTCCCCCTCGAGTGCCTCCGGGGAGCGGTTGGCTTTGGCGGAGCCCAGCGGAATCTGGTCCTGCGCTTCGAGCGTTTGGAGAAGAGGAATCAGCAACTGCAGTCCGCTGCCCCGGGTCTCGGGGCTGAAACGCAGAAGCGCCGCGCGCAGGGTGCGCGCCGCGCCGTCGAGCCGCTCGTTGTAGCGGCCAAGCCAGAAAAAGTTGTCCGCAATCCGGCTGGGAAGGTTGTTTCCGACGCGCCGCAATTCAACCTGCGCGTTGCTGCTGGAGAGCAGGGTGATCTCCTCCACGGGTTCCTCGCTGATGATCCACACGTCCTTGCTCGAGTTGCCGTCCTGCATCGAAATGCCCGCCTCCAGCGCGTCTGTGCCTGTTCTTGCGAGGCCGCCGGGCATCACCACGTATCCCGAGGAAGTGCCGCACAAATAGACTCGGACCACGACGGGCCGGTCCACCAATCCAGAGCGCTCCCAGCAAGGTACGCTCGAAATCTGCATGCGTTCCTGGCCGACCCATCGCTCGGGTTCGAGCTCCAGCATCTCCCGCTTCTTCGCGGCGTCCGCACTCGCCGCGCGCGGGCCCGGTTCGCCGAATGCGGGCTTTAGGGAAAGTGTGTCGAGATGGTCCAGAACGTGACGGCGCGCCGCCTCCTGTCCGCACCACCAAGTGGCCCGCGAGGGCATTTGGAGCTCGGTGCCGGTCATCCTGCGGCAGAGCCCGGGCAGGAAGCTGTTGAACGCTGCGCTTTGGAGAATGCCCGAGCCAAGCGAGTTTGCGATCGCGACCGTGCCGGATCTCAGCGCCTCCACCAATCCGGGCACCCCGAGCATCGAGTCGTTGCGCAGCTCGAGCGGATCGCAAAAAGCGTCGTCCACGCGGCGCACAATGACGTCAACGGGTTCAAGGCCGCTTAAGGTTTTGAGGTACACGCGTCCCGCGTCGACGATCAGATCCTGGCCCTCCACCAGCGTGTATCCCAAGTACCTGGCGAGATAGGCTTGTTCAAAATACGTCTCGTTGTAGGGCCCCGGGGTGAGGATCACCACCCTCGGGTCTTCGCCGCGCTTCGGGCACAGCGATGCAAGGGATTCCCGCATCCTGCGGAAAAAGCCTGCGAGCCGCTCCACATTCAGGTCGCGGAACGAATCGGGCAGGATGCGCGCGGTGACGAGGCGATTCGCGAGCGCGTAGCCGGCGCCCGTCGGAATCTGCGTGCGGTCGGAGAGGATCCACCAGCGGCCGTCCGCCGCGCGCGCGATGTCGGCCGCGTAGAAGTTGAGGAACACGCCGTTTTGCGGCGCGATGCCACGCACGGAACGCAGAAAATCCTGCTGCGCGTACAGCATCGCGGGCGCGAGATCACCATCCCGGAGCAGCCTTTGCGGTCCGTAACAGTCCGCGAGAATGGTGTTGATGAGGGTGGCTCTTTGGATGAGGCCCGACTCGATGGCGCGCCATTCGTTGGCGGGCAGCAGCATCGGCAGGGGATCCACCTCCCACGGGCGTTCCATCCCGCGGTCGTCGCCGTAGACATTGTACGTGATGCCCTGTTCGGCGACGATGCGGCGTGCAAAATCGAGGCGACGCGCGCGCTCGGGCTGCGGCATTTGCTGGAATGCCCCGAGAAGCTTTGCCCAATGCGCTTTGAGCGTCCCGTCGCCGCCGGTGGTTTCCATGTAGTGCTGGAATCCCGCCGGGTGGTTGCTCACCGGAAACGGGACATCGACCGAAGGGGAGAACAGGTTCCGCACGCCTTGTTTCATGGATGACTGGAGGAAACCGTTTGGGTCATTGGGGGAGGTCTTCTCATCACTCTACCACCTTGCCGGCAGTCGCAAATCCAATGTGTAGGGAAAACTCGGATTCAACGTTTCTTGGACCGGTGCCTCGATGGCGGGCGTGTGCCCTCTGACAGTGAAGCGTGCGAGGCGACGGCTTTCCGCCTCGGATGCATTCACGGGACGGGTTTCGTAATTGCGTCCGCCCGAATGGGCCACATGGTAGGTGCAGCCGCCGCGCGAGCGGCCGTTCCAATGGTCCCAGAGGTCGAATGTGAGCGGGGTGTGCGGTGGGATTGTGGGATGCAGGCAGCTTGGCGGCTGCCAAGCGCGATATCGGACGCCCGCGACGCTTTCGCCATTGGTGCCCGTGGGGCGCAGCGGGACGAGGCGCCCGTTGCACAATACCGAGAATCGGTTGCCGGTCATGCCACGGACCCTGACTTGGATGCGCTCAAGCGAACTGTCCACGTTGCGCACGGTGGCGCCGCCCGCGGGCTCCTCGCCAAGCACATGCCAGGGTTCGAGTGCGGTCCGCAGCTCGACGTGGACATCGCATTGCGTGAATTCGCCGATTTTTGGAAAACGGTATTCGAAGTGCGGCTGAAACCAGCCGGGATCAAGCGCGAAACCTTCCTGGGCAAGCCCACGAAGCACGTCGTTGAAATCCGACTGGCAAAAGTGCGGCAGCATCCAGCGGTCGTGGAGTTCGGTTCCCCACTGGATGAGACGGTGCTTGTACGGACGCTTCCAGAAACGCGCCACAAGGGCTCGCAGAAGCAGTTGCTGCACGAGATTCATGCGCGCGTGCGGGGCCATTTCGAAGGCGCGCAGTTCCAGCAGTCCGAGTCGGCCCGTGCTTGTCTCGGGGGCGTACAGTTTGTCGATGCAGAACTCGGCGCGGTGGGTGTTTCCGGTGGAGTCCACGAGCAGGTTGCGGAACAAGCGGTCCACCAGCCATGGCGCAACGGCGCCTTGTTTGTCAGGCAGCTGCGAAAAGGCCACCTCGAGCTCGTAAAGGCTGTCATGCCGAGCTTCATCGATGCGCGGTGCCTGACTGGTGGGCCCGATGAACATGCCGCTGAACATCCAGCTCAACGAAGGATGATTCTGCCAGTACGTGAGCATCGAGCGCAGCAGGTCCGGTCTCCGCAGCACCGGCGAATCCAGCGGGGTTTCCGCGCCGATAATGATGTGGTTGCCGCCGCCGGTGCCGACCTGCTTGCCGTCCATCATGAACTTCTCGGTGCCGAGTCCGACGGCGCGCGCTTCCTCGTAGAGCGTTTCAATCCGCTCGACAAGTTCGTCCCAGCTTCCGCTCGGGTGCAGGTTGACTTCGATCACACCGGGGTCCGGCGTGACGCTGAATTTTCGGAGCCGGGGGTCTTTCGGCGGCGCCTCGCCTTCGAGGATCACCGGATGCCCTGTGGCGGCAGCGGCTGCCTCGATCCCGGCAACCAGCGCGAGGTAATCCTCGGCGCGGGTCACCGGCGGCACGAAGACGTAAAGCCTCCCATGGCGCGGTTGTACGCAGAGTGCTGTTCGGACAACCCATGCAGCACTCTGTCCGGTCTTTGGCTTCGCGGACTCCGGTTCGTAAAGAGCGGCGGCGGTGCGATGGGTTCCGCGCTTGCCTGTGCCGGATGCTTTCCGCGCGGCGGGGGCCGGGGAGTCCGCGGGCGTCTTTGACTTGCGCATATCGGAGTGTTTTGCGAAGCGCGGCAGCGGCTGGGAAGGGTCGCTTGGAATGATGGTCGGAAAATCCGGGTCGCTCACCCACGGCAGCGAATCCAGCGGCAGCCGCAAGCCAATCGGCGAATCTCCGGGCACAAGCCACACCGGTGACTCGTCCTTCAGGAACCACGGACCGCTTTCCCAAACGCCGTTGCGGCACTGCATCGGCAGCACGTATCCGATCACGGAGCCGATCCCGCGCTCGAACAGACGCGAGAACCGGGTACGCTCCTCGGTGTTGCGCAGCCTTGGATCCTGCGGTTCAACGTTCACGGGAAGTCGTTTTTCCCGCCACAAATGATAGGCGACGTCCTCGTGCGCGGGGAGCATGTGCGCGGCGTTGAGCGAAAGTTCGCGCGCCAGGGCGATTCCGAACTCATGTGCCTCCTTTTCCGTAAAACCGTAGTCCCGCGATTCGTCGGCGATCCACTGCATGTCCTGCCAGATCGGCTCACCGTCTTTTCGCCAAAATGCGTTCAGACTCCAGCGGGGGAGAGGTTCGCCGGGGTACCATTTTCCTTGTCCGTAATGCAGCAGCGCGCCCGGAGCGAAGCGCGAGCGAAGCCGCTGCAAAAGAGCGGCGCCAAGCACGCGCTTTTTGTCCGAGAGCGCTGTGAAGTTCCATTCCGCACCGTCCGGGTCGGCCATGGAGACGAACGTGGGTTCGCCGCCCATGGTGAGGCGGACGTCGTCGTCCCAAAGGTGCTCGTCGACGAGTTGTCCGAGGGCGTTGATGGCGTTCCACTGCTGAGCGGAGTAAGGCTGGGTGACGCGCGGAGACTCGTACACACGGGCCACAGACATCTCGTGGCTCATCTCCGAGACGCAAGGGTCCACCGCGCCGCTGACCGGAGCGGCAGTCGAGGGTTCAGGGGTGCATGAGAGGGGGATGTGGCCCTCGCCCGCCAGCAGTCCCGAGGTCGGGTCGAAGCCGATCCAGCCCGCACCCGGGAGGAACACCTCGCACCACGCGTGCAAATCCGTGAAATCCGCCTCAGGTCCCGCCGGACCTTCCAGCGGGGTTTCGTCGGCTTTGAGTTGGATGAGGTAACCGCTCACAAAACGCGCCGCGAATCCGAGCTGCCTGAGCACCTCGCACATCAGCCACGCGGAGTCGCGGCAGGAGCCGGATTTTTTCTCGAGGGTCTCCTCCGGGGACTGCACCCCGTGTTCGAGGCGGATCTGGTAACGCACACTCTCCTGGATCCCGCGATTGAGCGAGACAAGGAAGTCGGCGGTCGCCCGGCCCTTTTTGGAGCGCGATTTTGCCGCGGCGGCGAGTTGCTGTTGAATCGGCTTTAGATGCGCCCTCAGTAGCGGCCCGCATTTGCCTTTCACCAAAAATGGAGCGAGATCGCGTGCGAGGGGTTCGTCGTATTCGAATGGAACGTGGGCGGCGCCGTCTTCCAGAAAAAAGTCGAACGGGTTGAAAACGGCCATCTCGGCCACCAGTCCGATTTCAACGACCAGCTCCTTCAGCGGGTTTGGAAAAACGAGTCTCGCGTTCCAGTTTGAAAATGGGTCCTGCTGCCAGTTGATGAAATATTCGCCCCCGTGGATTTTCATCGAGTAGCTGAGAATCTTTGTTCTGCAGTGAGGAGCGGGTCGCAGCCGGATGACGTGCGGAGCGTGCTGCACGTGACGATCGTAGGTGTACGCGGTGCGGTGGTGCAGCGCTACGTGGATGGCCATCAGTAAATCCTCCGAGGTGGAAAGGTGAATGTGACGAACGTTGAAACGGCGCGTCCCGGGGAGGAGAAGGCTGAAGTTATGCGGGGCTCTTCAAACATGCCAGTAGAATGCGAGGACCCGTTGCGAGTCGGAAAAAGTGGTTTTGCGCCCGCGCAGTTTTTTGAATGGACGTGACGGGGGACGAGCGCGCCCCGGCCATGGCTCTGGTCGCGCGTATCCCGGTCCCGGGTCGCCGCCTCCACAGCTTGGCCTCCGCAAGATTGTAAAGCGTGTCGGTGCTTGTATTTGGCTGCAGGCTTTTTATGGTGCGGGTAGGCATGAAAATATTAGTTACCGGAAATCTGGGATATATCGGGTCGGTGCTCACTCCGTTTCTGGAGGCTGGCGGCCATGACGTGACGGGCCTGGACACCGGTTACTTTGAGGAATGCCTTTTCTTGGAGCCCAAGCGCCCACGGAGCCAGGTTTACAAGGACATCAGGGATGTGGAGGCATCCGACTTCGCGGGGTTCGACGGCGTGGTGCACCTTGCGGGGCTTTCCAACGATCCCTTGGGCGAGTTGAACCCGGGGTTGACCGAGGAAATCAATCTGCACGGCACGATTCGCGCGGCCGAGAAGGCGCGGGAGGCTGGCGTGTCGCGGTTCGTGTTTGCTTCTTCCCAGAGCATGTATGGGGTTTCCACGACGGACGCGGAGTTGGACGAGGACTTGAGCGATAAAGCGCCCGTGACCGCGTACGCGAGGACCAAGTGGGAGGCAGAGCTGGCCCTGAAGGAGTACGCGTCGGACTCTTTTTGCGTCACTTCTTTCCGTCCCTCGACCGTGTTTGGTGCCAGTCCGAGACTGCGGTGCGACATCGTTTTCAACAATCTCGTGGCCTGCGCCTTCACCAAGGGACGCATTGAAATCAAGAGCGACGGCACTCCGTGGCGGCCGGTGGTCCATGTGCGCGATGTGTGCCAGGCTTTTGCCGCCGGGTTGATGGCTCCGCGAGCGCTGGTGCAGGGACGCAGTTTTAACGTGGGCATCCCGAACGGGAACTTCAGCGTGGCGGATCTCGCGGAGGCCGCGCGCCAGTCGATGCCCGGGGTGTCGCTTACGTACACGGGGGAGCACGGGAAGGATTCGCGGAGCTACAGGGTCTCTTTCGCCCGGATACTCGGAGAGCTCGCCGAGTATTTCAGGCCGGAATGGGGGCTTGAGCGCGGCGGCCGTGAGTTGGTGGATTTTTTCAAGGAAACCGGCTTCACCGAGGCTGAATTCGCCGGAAAAAAGGCGATCCGCCTGCAGCAACTCAAGGAGCTTCTGGCGCAGGGGCGCTTGAATGCGGGTTTGCGCTGGACTTAGCACGCGGCGCGACGCGGCTCTCTCATGAAAGTTGTTCTTACGGGCGCCACCGGATTTGTAGGGAAACCGTGTCTGGAGCTGCTTTCGCGAAGGGGCCACGAGGTTCTCGTGGTGTCGCGCCAGGATGCGCCCCGGAGTATCAAAAACGGGGTCCGTTGGTGCCGTGGCGACGTCGGAGCGCCGGAGGCTTACCGCGGCACTCTTGCCGAATTTCAACCCGAGGCTGCGCTGCATCTCGCATGGGAAGGGATCCCGGATTTCTCGTTGCAAAAATGCATGGCGAACCTGCACTCCGGCGTTATTTTTGGAAAGGCTGTGCTGGAGGCGGGGTGCGCACACCTGGTCGTCGCCGGGTCGTGCTGGGAGTACGGGAAGGTTGATGGAATGGTTTCCGAGGACGCGCCGGCTGCGGGGCCCGGGGTTTTTGGCGGGTCCAAAAACGCACAGCACTCGGTGTTGCGCGCCCTGTTCGAGGGTGCGGGGGCCAGCGTCGCGTGGAGCCGGATTTTCTTCGCGTTCGGCCCGGCGCAGCGGCCCGCCTCGCTTGTCCCGGTGATTTGCCGTTCCATCGCTGCGGGCGAAACACCCGCGTTGCGAACCCCTGCGGCGGCGAGCGATTTTTTGTACGTGGAGGACGCGGCGGCTGCGCTGGTGATGCTTTTGGAAACAAAGGCCGCCGGCGTGTTCAATGTCGGGTCCGGAACGTTGACCCGTGCGGACGAAGTGGCGGGTCTTTTGCTGCGAATCGCTGGCAAGGAGGATTTGTTCGCCGCGCAGCGGGCCGAGGACGGTCCGGGAGCGCGTTCGGGTTTTTACGCGGATTTGTCGCGGATGCGCGCGCTGGGATGGAGTCCGCGAGTGGGGCTTGAGGAGGGTTTGCGCCGGACTTTTGAGGGAATCGTAAGCGGAGCCCGCGCATGATTACGGATCAAGCCGTTATTCTTTGCGGCGGGCGGGGCGAGCGGTTGCGTCCGCTGACGGACAAACTTCCGAAGCCCCTGGCTCCCGCGGCGGGCAGGCCGTTTTTGTGGCATCTCATCTCCCAGTTGAAGCGGAATGGCTACCGGGAGGTGGTGCTCTTAACCGGTTATTTGGGCGACATGATCGAGGCCGAACTGGGGGACGGCGGCGCGCTCGGGGTGCGTATCGTTTACCAGCGGGGGCCGGAGGAATGGCAGACGGCGTTTCGCTTGCAGAACGCGCGGCCGCTCTTGAAAGAGCATTTTCTGCTGCTATATGGGGACAATTACGCGAATTTTCAGCGACCGAAGCTGGAGGCGGTTTTCTCGGAGTTTGCGCGGACGGGCCGGCTCGGCTGTTTGAGCGTGGAGCTGCGCCCGGAACGGACCAACGTGGCGATGCTTCCGGACGGCAGCATCGGGGCATATGATCCGAGCCGGAGGGCGGCCGGACTCAACGGCGTTGAAATCGGCTACGCGCTTTTTTCCTCGGCAATTTTCTCCCGGTTCACCGGCGAGAACGAGAGTTTCAGCCGGGTGCTTGCAAGGCTCGCTGCGGAGAACAGGCTCTGCGGCTTGGTCCAAGAGCATCCGTACTACAGTGTCTCGGATTTGCACCGGCTTTCTGTGGCGTCCGAATTTTTGATGGAAAAGAAAATTCTGCTCATCGACCGGGATGGAACCATCAACCGGAAGCGGCCGCGGGGCGAGTATGTCCGCGACTGGGGGGAATTTGAGTTCATTCCCGAAAACGTGGAGGGGATGAGGCGGCTTGCCGGTGCGGGCTGGCGGTTCGTCGTGATCTCAAATCAGGCCGGCGTCGGGCGCGGGATTTTGAGCGCGGAGGCAGTTTGGGAATTGGACCGGCGGATGGTGGAGGCGCTCTCCAGCGACGGAGTGGAGGTTCTCAAAAGCTATTATTGCTTGCATCACTGGCAGGAGGAGTGCGGTTGCAGAAAGCCAAAGCCCGGGATGCTCATCCAAGCATCTCGCGACTTGAAGCTGAACTTGGAAACCACCTGGTACATCGGGGACGACCCTCGCGACTGCACCGCTGCATGGCGCGCCGGATGCCCGTCGGTGCTCGTTGGCGGGGAGGACGCGGACGTGCTGGCCGAGTTGGAGCGGCCGCAGATTCAGTGCGCGGACATTTCGGAGCTTGCGTCGATTCTTGTATCCCCACGACCATGAAACGGTTTTTTAGTAAACGCTGCGATCTTAAAAAAACGTTGATCGATGAGGAACCTGCTTTGTGTATGAGCTGTTCAACGGCGAATTGCTCCGCGTATTCAAATGCGACCAACCGGTCGACTGACAAACATGCGATGGCAAACAATCGACCAGCTTCGGACGCTCAACATCTCCAACCTGCATTCTGCCTGTGAACCGTCGTCATTTTTTATTCCGCAGCTCATCGATTCTGGGTTTGGCCGCCCTTGGCTCGATCGGCATCACCCTGAGGGCCCGCGCCATCAGTCCGATGCCGCGTAAAGGCGCCGCGCGGCTCATGCTTAGTCTCGCAGCTTACTCTTTCAGGAATTCCTTTCGCCAGTCGAGCACGGCGAGCGTTTCCAAACCTGCGCCGACTCCGGAGCGCCCGATGGACATGTTCGGGTTCATCGACTATTGCGCCGAGCACGGCTGTGACGCTGCCGAGCTGACCAGCTATTATTTTCCAGCGGATGCGCCGGATTCGTATTTTGCGGATGTCCGTAGGCACGCGTTTTTGAAGGGCGTCGCCATCAGCGGGACGGCGATTGGGAACAATTTCTCCTTGCCGAAAGGGGAGAAGCGGGATTTCGAAATCGCGCGGTGCAAGCAGTGGATTGATCGCGCTTCGATTTTAGGGGCGCCGCACATCCGCGTATTTGCCGGCCAGACCAAGGAGCTCGAACGCGAGGCCGCCGACAAGCTGGTGGTCGAGGCGCTTGAGGAATGCTGCGCCTACGCGGGTTCGCGCGGGATTTTTCTCGGCATCGAAAACCACGACGCTATCAGCAGCGCGCAGCATCTGCTGCGTCTCATCGGGGAGGTGCGCAGCCCGTGGCTGGGGGTCAATTTGGATTCAGGCAATTTTCGCACCGATGATCCTTACGCGGACTTCGAGCAGTGCGTGCCCTACGCCGTAAATGTGCAATTGAAGGTGGAGATGTCCAAGGGCGCTGTGCGGGATGCCGAACCGGCGGATTTCCCGAGATTGGCGTACATCCTGAGAAAGGGAGGGTATCAGGGGTTCGTGGCGCTGGAGTACGAGGCGAAGGAGGATCCCTATGCGGCGGTGCCCGCGGCCCTCAAGCGATTGGGTGAAGCACTACGGAGTTAGCACGCCAGCGTGCTGTGTGGCGGTGTCCGGGCGGGTATCCGCCGGCGGAGGGGCGTGCCTGCCTGTATAAAGTTTGACCCGTGAACCCCTTGACGGTACGGATTTCCGGTGTGAACACCTCCCCCCGTTTGGTTGCACTTCGTCCGGGTCTCTTCCATCCGCATCGTTTCGTTCGTCGAAGCTTGTCATTAGCGGCCTTGGTCGCACTGGTCGGTTCTGGCGCGGCCCTGAACGGCGCGGAAAAAAAAGAGTCGCAAAAAAAGCAGTCCCAAAAGCCCTCCCCGACCGCCGAGTCGGCGCCGCTGCCGGATTACCCCCGGGTAAACTTGGCGGCGACTTACGAGGTGGTGAAGAACTGGCCGGAGCGGCCGAAAGATGCGGCGCGCGCCGCGGTGCCTTCCATCGCGCTGGATAAAGAAGGCAATGTGTGGATCCACACGCGTGCGAATCCCATGGTGCAGGTGTATGCGCCGGACGGCCGTTATTTGCGGGGTTGGAAAGAGGAGGATTCCCGCGCCGTACCGCATGGGATCGCTTTTGATGGGGCGGGAAATGTCTGGTTGGTCGACGTCGGCCTGCACAACGTGCGGAAGTACACGCCGGAGGGGAAATTGCTTTTGACCCTGGGGGTCACCGGTGAGGCGGGTAACGATGACAAGCATTTCAACCGCCCGACGGGGATCGCGTTCGCGCCGAATGGCGACATTTTCATCGCCGACGGATATGGCAACAGCCGCATCGTGCGGTTGGACGCGGATGGGAGGTACAAAAATGCGTGGGGTACCCTGGGGGTCGAGCCGGGAAATTTCAGCCTGCCGCACGCGGTGGCGGTTGACTCGAAGGGGCGCGTTTATGTCGCGGATCGCAACAACATCCGGGTGCAGGTTTTTGACGCGGACGGAAAGCTCTTGGAGGTATGGCCGAACCTGATCACGCCTTGGGGCTTTTACATGACTTCCTCGGACGAATTGTGGGTTTGCGGCTCTTCGCCGATGGGTTGGACCGTTGATTCCAAGTACCCGACGGCTCCGCTCGGGTGCCCGCCCAAAGACCAGGTCCTCGCGAAATTCGACACGGGGGGGAAGATGCTCGAATTGCACACGTTTGCGAAGGGTGAGGATGATCACGAGAAGCCCGGGGATTTAAACTGGTTTCACGCCGTGGCGGTGGATAAGTCGGGGAGCATTTTCGTTGGGGACATTATCGGCAAGCGGGTGCAGAAGTTTGTGCGGAAGCCTTGAGCGTCGTCGGGGGAGCGGGAAAGCGGGGAAGCGGGGGAAATCGCCTCGCCGTTGCGGGTGGGAGGGGGGCAAAAATCAGGCTGCGGCGGGGGGCGAAGGACTTGAGAACCGCGGATCGTCGGTTAGATTACCCGCATGAATAAGTCAGTGGTTCCAGTGGAGGTGCGTTCGGTTTGGCCGTTCAATCAGGGTCGGGCGATTTTTCTGGGGAATGAGCAGAAGGCCTTTGTGATTTACGTGGACGAGTTGGTGGGTGGGGCTATTTCCATGTACATGAAGGGGGTGCCGCGCGAGAGACCGCTCACTCATGATTTGATGTGCCACATGATGAAGGCGCTGGGGGCACGGGTGGAGCGCGTGGTGGTGAACGATGTGAAGAGCGAGACCTTCTTCGCGCGGCTCATCGTCAGCTGCGAGAACGAGCTTTTTGAGCGAAAGATCATCGAATTAGACGGTCGTCCAAGCGATTGCATCGCCCTTGCTATTTCGCACAAGGCGCCGATTTACGTCGCGCGCGAGGTTTGGGATGAGGTTGAGGACCGTTCGGACCTGCTCAGGCAGATCGAGGAAAACGATCAGGCGGCCGCCCCTGAGGGTGAGCCCGAGGAGGACGGTCCTCAGGATGTGTAAAAGCGGGGTGGATCGCTTCGGGGAGGGGGCACGCGGAGTGGCGTGCCGGGCTCTCGGGGTGGGTGCGATTATGGGATCGCCTCCGGAGGGGACTGGGGATAGGGGTGGCTTCTATTGAAATTCAGGTTTGTAAAACTATGACTCCCATTTCCGAAAACGTGGTGCTCGATGCCTTGCAGTGGAGGTACGCCACCAAAAAATTCGACGTTTCCCGGCGGATTCCAGAAGCACAGTGGCGGGTGTTGGAGCAGGCGATGATTCTGGCGCCTTCTTCATTCGGGCTGCAGCCATGGCGTTTTTTGTGGGTGCGAAGCCGCGGCGTGCTGGAAAAGCTGCCTGCGATGTCGTGGGGACAGACCCAGCCGGTGGATTGCTCGCATTATGTGGTGTTCGCGCTGCGCAAGGGTCTTTCGGCCGAGGATGTGGATCGGTTTGTGGACCGGATGGCCGAGGTTCGCGGAGTTACCCGTGAGTCTCTGGAGGGTTACCGCGGGGTGATGTTGAAGACCCAGAAGACCGCGTCCGAGCAGGGATGGATCGACGCTTGGAGCGCGCGCCAAGTTTACATCGCGCTGGGGCAGGCGATGACGGCGGCAGCGGTTCTGGGGGTTGACACTTGCGCGTTGGAGGGCATTGACACGGCAAAATACGACGAGCTTCTGGGTCTGCGCGAGGATGGATACACCGCGCTTTGCGGATTGGCCTTCGGGTATCGGTCGGCCGACGACAAGTACGCATTTGCGCCAAAGGTGCGGTTTCCTGCCGCGGACGTTTTGCGTGTCGTGTGAGAGCCTGGTTCTGCGGATGAATCGCCGCGCCGTGCACGCTCGCGGGCGCCGGACGGGTCTTTGGGACGGGCCGCGCCCCCTCCTCATGACCCAGCGCACCTGACTTGTTCGGATCCAATCGGGCTTTTTTCCAGAGAAAAAACAGAAGCCGCCAATCGGACGTTCCGGTTCGGACTGCTTGCCGGGCAGGCAATGCGGGGGGCGCCGGCTCCGCTTGATGATGTTTTTGCGTTGGTGTTCGATGGAAAATTACAGACCGGGTTGCGCGTTTCTTGCAGGCTTTTTCAAGTCTCATGCGACACAGCTTTCTGTTTCGAGGCCGTCGGAATTGGCGTTTCCATCCTCAAGGGTAAGCCATGGAAGTTTTTTTGATCCCTTGCATCCCGACTCCTTCGCCAACGCCGCCCGATCGGCGTCAAAAACAGAGCTGCGCTTGAATGAGGGCAGGAGCAGCAGCGCCCCAAATCCCGACAAAGTCATCCGAGAGGACTGCGTCAAAATCGCCTCTTTAAACGGCCGGACAGCCCGCGCAAAAAAGCGCCAGTTTTGCAGCCCGCCAGATTCCATAACGGGGAGATCAAGAGCAAAAATCAATGCCGTGCCGGATGGTTTGCGAGATTTTAGATTTTTTGGGTAAATTGCTGTTTGTCATTGCTTTCAAAATGGAAAAGCTTTTCCCGACAGGCAGTTTTACGCTGGCTGCCATTCAGCCCCCCTACAATGAGTTCTGCCCCCGATCCGAAAAGCGGTAATTCCAGCCATCAGCAAGTCGGAGAGCTGACTGTCTCGTTCGACAGCTTCAAACCAGGGGACTTGCTGCCTGAAACCACAATCGCGTTCGATACTGAATCATCGGAAATGCCCGATAGCAGCGATTTTCCCGCGTCAGTGACGTACTCAATCCGTGAAGAAGTGGGCCGCGGTGGCATGGCTAAAATTTTCTCTGCAGAGGATCCTCCTCTTAGCCGTTTGGTCGCGGTTAAAGTGAGCACAGCAGACACTCGAATTTCAGATCCGCTCTTTCTCAGAGAGGCAGAAGTTCTCGCGAATCTCGCGCATCCGAGCATTCCACCCATTTACAGTCGCGGTACGGATGATCACGGTCGCGCTTTCTATTCGATGAAGCTTATCCGCGGGCAAACGCTTCAGAGAGTCCTTAAACAACTGGCCGAAGGAGACCCGGAGACCACGCGCATATTCACTTCACAACGACTACTTGAGGTTTTCCGAAAAGTGTGCGACGCCGTCGCTTTCGCTCATGTGAAGGGCTACCTGCACCGGGATCTTAAGCCGGAGAATATCATGGTCGGTGAATTCGGCGAAGTGCTTGTGATGGATTGGGGCTTGGCTTTGGAGTTCGGGCCGCATGCCAAGCCCTCCGAGGCGGCGGATGAGCAGGCAGAGGGAACGATTCGTTTACAAGGAACCCCTCAATACATGTCCCCGGAGCAGGCCGAAGGCATGGTGGACGAATTGGATGAGCGGTCCGACGTTTATTCGCTCGGTGGGGTTCTGTATGCGATCCTCACAACGAATTCCCCGGTTTCGGGGACTTCTTTGCAGGAGGTGCTGGATCGCGTCCGAGCCGGTCAGATTGCCCCGATGCCAATGACGCGATTCGTCATGGGGCCATCTGGAAAATCTGAGACTGCGGTTCCTGATGCCCTGCGAGCGGTGACCTTGAAGGCGATGGCGAAAGATCCCACCAAGCGTTATCCAAGCGTTGGTGAACTGATTGCGGATGTTGAAGCCTATCAGCGAGGCTTCGCAACGAATGCTGAACAGGCGGGTTTGCTCCGCCAAATCGAGTTGATCATCAAGCGCAATCGTCTGGCATCTTCTCTGCTCGCCCTTCTGCTCATCGTCGCGATCGGCTTCACGATTCGCTTGGCTCAGAGTGAAAAGCTCTCACGTCTGCGTGCAATAGCAGCTCAAAAAAATGCTGCGGAAGCTCTCGCCGAAAAAAAAGCGGCGCGCCGTTCGGCGGCCGAAGCTCAGATGGCAGTAGCGGAGAGTGCAGAGCGCGAGGGCAGGTCGTCTGAATCAAGACGTTCTCTACAAGCCGTCCCGGAGGAACTGCGGGATCAGGAGTGGAACTATCTCGACGATCGTTTAAGCGGAGGTGCGTTACATCTTGTGTCAAAGACGGACACTCCTTGGTTGGGAGCGGCAGCGGTTAGAGACCAGCCGTCCTCGTTGCTCGCTCTAGATAAGAGCGGCCTCATTTGCTCAGTTGATTTGGATACAGGAGAAATTAAGGAAAGTCTCAAACTCAATCAAACGGGTCTTGCATCTCTCATCGGCGCTTCGGGGGACGGATCAATGGTTGTGGTTTCACGGACCATACGTAAGCCAAAAACTCCGCTGCAAACCGTTCTCGAAGCGTATACGATCTCAGACAAGGCGCTAAAATTTTCGAGCCCCATCCAGCATCCATATGATTCTTTGGTCTTCAATAACACTGGGAGTCATTTTTTCAGAGTGAGCGGACTGCGTGGAGGGGGATTCTTCGTCTGCAGCTCAGCCAATGGTGCCGTGCTATGGGAAAAGCAGCAGCTCGGATATGTTTCAGCTTCATTTTCTGAAGATGGTGAAACCATCCATCTTTACACTGAGAAACAAGGCTTGTTGAAACTTAACGCAATGACGGGGGAGGAGCGCGATCCACCCACGCCGGCTCCCTACCCAGTGCCGATGAGGGGGTACGCTCACGTGATGATTCGCTCGCCTTCCGGCGACCGCACTTTCATGCCTTCCCAGGGAGGCTTTGATCTTGTCGACACCATGACAGGGAAAGTGAGGTTCGCCATCCAGCAGCCTCCGGGAAAAATTGTCCTCAAACGCGTGGAAGCTGATTGGGCGAATCAACTTCTTTTCTCTGTGTATCGGAAAGGAGATCGCGACGGAATGCTTGAAGTCCATGGCGCTGTGGACGGGAAAAAACTGGTTACACAAGGGTTTTCAACCCCGAACACCATGAGAGATTTGAGAGTCCTACGGCATCCGAAATCGAAGCATGTCGTTGTTATGACTGACAAGTACCTAAAGGTTTGGAACATCCAGCCAGTTGGCTCTGGCAAGCGGTTAGAGCTTGCCCCGAAACCACCGATCGGAGTCATCCACAGCTTTTGCTTTGTTGAAGACGCAGATAAGGTGCTCGCTTGCCTCTCCAAAAATCAGAGTGGCGGTGTTTCACTTTTAGATCTGAAAAAACAAGACACTCAGGAAACAAAACAACCGTCGTTCGGTACGATGAACGGCAGTCACTACGCGGCGCTTGTTTCAAGCGCAGACGGGAGGACCGTGGCATTTTCAAGGACCACAAAACTTGGCCCCCGAGAGCTGCAAATCTGCAGGTTGGAGAATGGCGCATTCTCACCGGTCACCAAAAAAGTAATGGGAGTTTACGAAAACCGTCTTCAGATGAGCCCGTCCGGAAAGACCCTCTGGCAGGGAATGTCGTTTCTTGAAACCGAAACGCTTTCTCCCCTCGTTGCCGTTGACCGTGCCGGAATGAATGCCGTCGAGGAACCGACAAGCACCCGATGGGTTGGGGAGGATCGTCTGGTTGAAATCGCAGTGCCGCATGCAGCCGAATCAGAGGATGATGAAGAGACGCTCAGTCGGGTTCTCCTCCTTTGGTCGACTGCTGGAGGCAAGCCCATTGCGACTGTAGGTGCTCCCAACGCGGTTGCCGTGGCGGCGTCTCCGGATGCATCGCTGATTGTCGAGGCTGGAAGTGACCTCCGCGTGCGTGTTCGCGATTCTAGAACGCTCAAGGTTATCCGAGACCTTCGAGTGCATGACGCCCCGCTCACTGCCGTCGCGTGGCATCCCCATTTGCCAGTTATCGCGACGGCCTCGGAAGACCACAGCGTGAAAATATGGGATTTGAAAACCGACAAAATGGTCGAGAAACTCAGCTTGTTTTTGGATCTTCCAAACGGTTTGTATTGGAGTCCTGATGGAAAAAGTCTGGCCGTGCAACACTCCAACGCTGATACGTTTGTGGATATCTTCCGCCCGAAGTCATGTCGTTAGAGCGCGGCGTTTAATGTTCCCGCCCGGCATCGAATCTGTCGGCCTCCGGCCTTTTCTGCTGGTTCGGTCCGATAGCTAGTCATATCCAGACCTTCCTACGGAGCGATCAAACATTGCCCCATCGGAGCTTTGAGTTCAGTCCGAAGGCGGGAAGATCCAGAGTTCGGGGCGCCCCACGTTACAGTGGACGCATCGCCCGAGAATCGTCAGCGTTGCCAGCGACAAGAACAAATTGGAGCGGGCGATATTGCCCAGCGCCACGGTCGGCCTTGGGTTCTCAATGCTTTGCAACCGTTCCACTGAGGAGGGGATCGGATAAAACACCCTCTGGATCACCGTCTTGGAGTTTCCGTCCTCACCGGTAAGCGATGGGAATTTTTTGATCCAATCTCTGGCATCACGCCCATGCGCCAACGCCGCCCGATCGGCGCCGAAAACAGAGCTGCGGCTGAATGAGGGCAGGAGCAGCAGTGCCAGAAATCCCCACAAAGTCATCCAAGACGACTGCATTATAATCGCCTCTTCCACCGGCCTGCCGGACAGACCCAGCAAAACAGCGCCAATTTTGCAGCCTGCCAGATTCCATGACAGGGAGATCAAGAGTGAACGCGCCGGAAGGTTGTTTCTGATCTCCCAAAGGCGTCGATCAATCACCGTCTGACTTTGTTCCGCGGTGAGTTTTGTTTTCCAGGAAGCCGGCAGTAGGAACATCGCCCACGGTCCGATTCCGGTGGTTCCTCCGGTGAAGGACGGGTCGCTTGAATCAACCTCCCATCCCAAGGATCCTCCAAAGGGCGCTGGACGGGTCCGCGCGCCAGATACCCAATAGAGGATTTGTCTGCGGAAGAAAAAGAGGCACAGGGATGCGGCTGTGACGCTCAGGTAGAAACCGTTTGCGAGCTGGTAACTGTAGTAGCTGAGGAATCCCGTTCCGCAGAGCAGAGCACTGTGGACGAGCATGCCTCTGGACCAAATTCGAAAAAATTGCGGATAGGCGGCACGAGGTGGCGGAATCAAAACGGCGCCACCCACGAAATCAAAGACAGACTGAATAGTCAGCGTTCCCAGCACTATTTTGAACAATCTGAGATGGTTTATAGATCCCTCGGGCAGGATAGAAATCCAAGCCAGACAAGCGATGGATGCAGCCACCCAGAAGCCCACATTGGTGATACCCAAAATGAGCCGGCGTCGAGCGATCTGGATCTGAATTTCGGACATCGCCCCACGATCGTAAACGGCTCTTGAGCCGTCGAGCATAGAAACCTACAAGGCAATAGCCGGTGAAGGTCGCGTGATGTTTACGTGCGGGCTTGTATCACTCGGGGACCGACTCGAGCAAAGGCCCCTTCAGTCCGAGTTTTTGTTTCACCGCGATGACGGCGCGTTCCACGCTTTCAAGCTGTTTACGGACCTCCTCGGTGTCTTCAGCCAATGCGGATTCGTCGTTTGTCTCCTTTAGCCACGTGCCCAGCACGCCGCGCAGATGTTCCAGCGTGGCGCGGTTTGCTGGCGAGTCGGCGAGGTTGTGGAGTTCAAAGGGGTCGTTCTGCAAGTCATAGAGTTCTTCTGCCGGACGTCGGGACGCCATGAATTTAGCCTGAGCGGCGTTAAGCTTGCCCTCTGCGAATAGTTTGCGCATACGGTTGTAGCTCGGGTTGGTGACCTCTGCGTACGCCATTCGCTGCAGGTAAAGATGCTCCGGTTTAAAGTTACGTATGTATTTGTAGCGGGCGTCGCGCACGGTTCGCACCCGGTCGGGCGTGTCGTCGATGCGGTCGCGGGCGCCGAAGACATGATCGCGCGCTTTCGCTCCCGGCCCAAAGATGGGAGCGCCGTCAAGGCCGTCAGCTTTTACACCCGCAAGCGCAAGCGTGGTTGCATGGACATCGAGCAGGCTTACCAATTCATCTGTCGTGCTGCCGGCTGCGACCATTGAAGGCCAATGCACGAGTAGCGGGACATTGAAGCCCTGTTCGTAGGCGTAATATTTTCCGCGAAAATCCTCGCGGCCATTATCCGCGAAGAAAAAGATGACTGTGTTCTCGGCCAGGCCGTCGCTTTTCAGCCAGTTCAGCACGGCGCCGACCTTCGCATCGAGCGCGGCCAGCGAATCAAGATAAGCCGCCCAGTCCGCCCTGATGATGGGATCATCAGCCAGATACGGCGGCAGGCTCACCTTCGCCGGATCGGTCGGATGAATTGGGTCACGGTGGTAAACACGGTGGGCTTCCTCCAGATTGATCTGTGCGAAAAACGGTCCATGCGACTTCAATTCGCTCCAGTTCGAACCGTCGAACGGCTTCGCAGGCTTGGTGAAGTTCCAGTCGGTTTTTGCGGTGCCTTGGAAACCCAAGTCCGGCGGAAGTTCCCGAAGATTCGCCGTGAAATAGCCTGCATCGCGCATCCGCTCGGTAATCAGTTTCACTCCGGAGGGCAGGGGATGTCCCTCTGAGCGATGGCTGCGATGGTGAGAAGCGCCGATTCGCGTCTGGAACACGCCGGTCATGAGAGCCGAGCGCGAGGCCGAGCAGACTGACGCCGTCGAAAAAGCATGGCGGTAAACCCGTGACGCGGCCGCCAGCCGATCGATGTTTGGCGTGCGTGCGGCGGGATTTCCGTAACAGCCGAAATCGGGGCCGGCATCCTCCGCGATAAGCCAAAGAATGTTCGGTCTCTCCTGCGGTTGCCGATCCGCAGCAGTCAGCGCCCCCATAGGCGCAAACAGGGTCACGAGGATTGTGAGGATGGTTTTCATGGGCGGATAATTTGCTTCGCTGGGGGCGACGACGGGTTTGGCGGCGCGGAGCGCGGTTCGCGACAGGAGTTCGCACAGAAATGAGGGACAGAACGCACTCCGGCGTCCTGGTCGAGTGTGTCGCGGCCGGGCATCGAACGCTTGGGGAACATGCATGCCGTTTACTGAGGGGTAAATTTCCAGACCTTGATCGGAGCGGTTTTCGTCGCGGCTTTGAGTAAAGCCAACTCGACCGGTGATTGCTCCGCCGGGAGATAGAGACGGAGAACGCGTAATTCACCGGCCAATGGAATGTCCGCGCTTACCTCCTGCCATTCCTCACCCGGTGCCAGATCGAACGCCACGGTCTGACCGGCCTCTGGAAACTCCGTCTGGTCTTTGGTGGACCATTGGACCTTGCATGTTCCGCCCACTTTGCTGCGGGCGCGAACCGTGAGTGTGAACGGTCCGCCGGCTTTGATCTGCGCGGTGCCAAGAAATGGCGTGTGGCCGTCGGCTTCGATGCGCGCGGCCGCGCCGGTCCACGATAGTTTGCAGGATCTGGCAACGAGTCCCGCCTGCGGATCGACTGCGGTCTTTGTTCCTGCGGTTTGTGGCTTTTCCGTGCGGGCTTTGTAATCGGGATTGGGTTTGGGATACAACGCGCCCGTATCTCGAACAAACGCGTCGATCAAGTTGTCTAGGGCCTTCACTTTCTCGGGCATTTGCGAGGCAAGGTTCTTGGTTTCACCCAGATCCTCCCTCAGATTGAAAAGCTCGTGCACGCCTTCGTAATCCGCGGGACGCTCTTGAAAACGGCGGATTAATTTCCAGTCTCCCTGACGCACGCTTACGCCCGGAACGAGATGTGGGAACCAAGTAAAATACGCGTCCCGCCGCAAAGTGCCGGTGCCGAGCAGCACTGATGCATAGGAGACTCCGTCTATTGTTTGCTGCGGAGGCAGGGGTAGACCGGTCAGATCCAGCACGGTGGGATAAACGTCAATGCATCCGACGATTGCGTCGCTCGTGGTCGACGGAGCGATCTTTCCCGGCCAGCGCACCATGAGCGGCACGCGAATTCCGCCTTCGTATAACTTTCCCTTCCCGTCGCGTAGCGGAAGGTTGTTGGTGGGCGGTTTGTCGCCAGCCCATTTCCGCCAGTCCAGCGCGGCGGGGTCGTCCGTTTTGCCCTTCTGCGGTTTGACTTCGTCGCCCTTGTTGCTGTGTGTGTTGCCTCCGTTGTCGGAGGTAAAGATGACGATGGTGTTCTCCGCCAGTCCAAGGGCGTCAAGTCTCGCGAGGATACGACCGAAGCATTCGTCCACGCTTCGCAGCATGGAAGCCATGATTGGATTGCCCTGCGCGCCGCGCGGATCCTCGGTTTTTGCGAACTCGGCAGTGTACGCCTCCTTGTGTCCCCAGGGACCGTGCACACCGTAGCACCAAAGATTCAAAAAGAATGGGCGGTCCTTGTTTGCCTCGATGAAGTTCTCCGCCTCCGCAGCCTGCCGATCCACGATGTACTCGCCCTGCTGCCCGTCAGAAATATTGCCCAGCAGCGATTTGCCGCGCTTCTCCTGAGCATTCGCGGACCCCGGACTGGTGACGCCGTAGGGCGAGAAATACTTTCCCGGAGGCCCGGCATCGGGATGGCAGTGGAAGGTGAAATCGAATCCTTGGGCCTCGGGCCAGTGTGGTTCGGTGAGGCCAAGGTGCCATTTGCCGATGTGTGCGGTTTTGTAACCGGCGTCGTGCAGCGCCTCTGCCAACGTGTATTGAGATGGGGCGAGGTAACTGCCGCTCTCGGGCATCAGCAAAGGTGTGTTGGGCGTCGCCTTTTGCGGCAGCGTTGCCACTGCGGGCTTTGTGTGTCCAACTGCGGAAGTAACGCCGTGGCGGGAGGTGTATTGTCCGCTCAACAGCGATGCCCGGGTGGGCGAGCAAAGCGGCATGGAGTAGGCGTCCGTGAAGCGCTTGGCTTGTCTGGCAAAGGCGTCCATGTGGGGAGTCTTGTAATACTGCGACCCATACGCACCGCAATCCATCCAGCCCATATCATCAACGAGGAAAAGGACGACGTTGGGCTTTTTGGGTGGAAGCTCGGCGGCACGTAGAACGGCGAGCGGCGCGAGAAGCAGGGCGGTGAGGATTGTGAGCGTGGTTTTCATTTCTTCTCTGCCTTCGCTTTCTTGAGCGCTTCCGAGCGGGTGTCGAACAGCGGCCTGCTGGCGTCATAGGCGGGGTTGGGGGTGAGGTCTTTGGCTCCAGTTTGTTTCATCCAGGTTTCGATGAGCGATTTCATTTCGGCCACCTTCTCGGGGTAGCGAGCGGCGAGGTTGTCGTGCTCGCCGGGGTCGGTTTCGAGGTTGAACAACTCCACGCGGGGCTTGGTCACATAGCGGAGGGTTGTATCGGTGACGCGTGGTCCCGTGATCTCGAGGTGGTCGTAGGGATGCCAGACGAGCTTGTAACGGCTCTGGATCGCCGCGCGCACGGGCGTGGTGGCGAACTCGGCGAGGTAATGCGGGTAGTTGACGAACAAGGCGCGCTCCGGCAGCGTGCCGCCGGTGAAGAGTGGGTGGAGGCTGGTGCCGTCGAGCTGGTGGGTGGGATCGGGCGTCACTCCGGCGACCTCGCAGAGCGTGGGGAGGAGGTCGGCGAAATGGACGGGCGTGTGGCAGCGCTGGTTGGCTTTAATTTGCGCAGGCCAGCGGATGAAGAGAGGCACGCGCACGCCGCCTTCGTAGAGCGTGCCTTTGCCGAGGCGGAAGGGCTGGTTTTCGACGGAGTAGAGCGATTTGCCGATGCCGCCGTTGTCGCTGGCGAAGAGGACCATCGTGTTGTCGGCGAGGCCGAGTTCATCCAGCGCGGCGAGCACTCGGCCGACGGAATGATCGACGAACTCCAGCGAGGCGAGCATGTCGGGCGGCATGATGTGCGTTTTGTCCTTCAGCCGCTCTTTCCATCGTGCCTGATCCTCTGGTGGCACGATATGCCCGCCATGCACGGCGACGTAGGGCAGATACAGAAAGAAGCTCTGCGCCTTGTTCTCGCGCATGAACTGGATGGCGTCGTCGGTGAAGTGCTTCGTATCGCGATAGGGTCGGCTGCGGGCCGGCTTGTCGGTGCAGAAGTCGAAGCCGTAGCTGCTCGCGAGCTTCGGCGTGAGATGCTGGAGGGGCAGATGCCACTTCCCGCAGAGGGCGGTGCGGTAGCCGCTCTTTTTCAGCGCCTGCACAAGCGAGTAGCCGCCCGGCTGGACCGGATCTGGCAAACGAGCGCCGGATTCGCCTTCGGAGGCTTTCGTTTTGGATGAAACCGCTTTCACCGGCAGCAGCTGCTCCTGCATGAGCGCGTAGGGATGCACGCCCGGAACATTATCCGTTCGCCCGTGTCGCCCGGCGAACTGTCCTGTCATGATCGTGGCCCGGCTCGGCCCACAGACCGGCTCGGTGTAGGCGCGGGTGAAGAACATGCCTTCCTTCGCGATGCGGTCGATGTGCGGCGTTTCGAGCAAAGCATTCCCCGTGATGCTCGGACCCGCGTAAGGCATGTCATCGACGAGGATGAAGACGATGTTGGGCTTCGGACCCTCAGCCGCGTGCAGCACGGCGAGCGGCGCGAGCAGTAGAGTGGTGAGGAGTGTTGTGATATGCTGTTTCATGGTAATATTTTTCCTCTCCGATCACTTCAATTGCTTGGCGGATAGCGCATCAATCTCGCTCAACTTGAAGCGTACGCTGACGACCGAATATTTGCGCTCATCGTTCCAATACTTCCCGTAGGTTGTGGCGACAATCGTTCCATCCGGCAACTGATGGATGCCGGGGTAGCCACAATCCGAGTAAAAGTGCAGCAACTTGACATGATACTGGCCGGCGCGCCCCAGTTTGATGTCTTCATAGGTGCCGATCCATGCGACAAACTTCGTTTGTGAGGGTGATCCCGGAGCAAAATCTCGGAATACGATGACGAGACGTCCATCGGGCAGTTGTATCCCTTGGTGACGGTCGCCGGTCAGGCCCCACGGGGTTTCGTCACAATCGATCCGGTCGAGGTTCTTATATATCTCGCCAAACGGCTTGTTGCGTATGTAGTCCTCCAACGGCGGACCGTCTTGACCCATCGTGAAGGTGCCCGGTTCGATGCGCACGAGTGTGATGCCGATGGAGTTCGTGACGGGTTCGTTGGCGGGCGTGGCCTGAACGAAGGTAGCCGGCAAGGCCGACAGCATGGCCGTGATGAGCGTGAGGGGGACTTTCACTTGGATGATTGGCTGGGGCTTTTTGTGTTCGGCGTGATCCCCACGCTCAGCGCCGTGAGCGAAGCCGCGCTCCCCGAGGTGAAGACAAACTCATTGGATCCACGGCGGAGCAGTTTTGCCAGCGAAGCGGAGGTGCTGGATACGTTCAGGGGCGATTCGTTCACCTCGAGGCGGCTGGATGAAACCGCAGTGAATGAGGCTTTTTCCCGATCAATCTTGAGCTCCTCGAGCTTTCTTCCATTGATGAGGATGTCTGGTGCGGCGAACTCGCCTGAACCTTTCCATGCGAGTTCGAGTCGGAGATCCGTGGCTCGCGCCGGGTCGTCGGTCAGGAAGAGAAATGCGTTTCCCGATGCATTGGCTTGGACGGTGAGCGGCAAGGGCGTCCTGCTCACGGTGGCGTTGTTGGTGACGCTGCACGCATCAACGAAGAACTCCTTCGGCAGATGCGCTAGCTGCGTTGGATCTGACAGCTCTTTGAGGAGCGAGTATTCGGAGGTGTTGTAGAAGTTGAAGGTGTAAAGACCATCCGCTCCACGCGCCCAGAGCGTGGCGGCGGCGGCACGCAGCGTCTTCGGAGTTCCGAATCGGGCGAAGCCGCGCGGCATCCGCTCAATCACTCCATAGACCGGCACGCGATGCCGGTGCGCGAGGGCGACCCACCCGTCCAGCTCGTTACAGGTAAAGGTAAAGCCGTTGCCAGCGATCACGGCGTCGATCCATCCCGCCTTCAGCCAGGTTTCAACATCGAGCCCGAGTTCCTTCGCGCGTGCGGGGCTATCGGGGACGCGGGTGACGAGACGCAATGGGTGGCCGTGTCGTTTCGCTGTTTCGTCGAGGATTTCGCGTGCTTCGCGGACAAACTCGGTGAGGACGGCGGCATTGACCTCACTATCACGGAAAAACTTTGGATAGCGCAGCCAGTCCAGCTCCACGCCGTCAAAGTCGTAGCGTCGGCACGCCTCGCGCAGGATCGCCAGATAGTGGCTGCGGACCTCCGCCTTCGAGTAGTCGTAGAGCAGCTTCTCGCCGTTCGCCTCGCGGTTTGGACCCGCTCGCAGGTCCCCGGGCTGCGTTTGCACCTTTGCCCACATTTCTTGGGGACTTGGTCGCGCTTGGTCATTCAGCCAAGGCAGGAAGGCGTTGCTCCACTCCGCATCCGAGGGCGGCTGAAGAAACCAATGACGGTGCGTGCGCCGGAACTCATCCCAAAGATGCGCCCAGTTGAAGTAGGCGTGATGCTTGTCGTTCATGCGCATCGAGAATAAGAAAGTGCGGCCATCCCGCTTCCAGAACTGGAGGATTGCCAGCAGCGGATCGTCCCCAAGTGCGGCAATGTGGTCCCGTTTCAATTCCCAGATTGGCATGCCAAAATTGCCACAATAGGCGAGCCCGTTAGTCCCGGTCTTCGCCAGCGGTCCAATGCGCAGCGCAAGGTAGTCTTCGAGCGAGCGGCCGGCCGGTAGAGGAACCGGTTTACCTGCGGGCACCCAGACGCTGTCGTGATGCTCCGGATAGGCAGGCCACTTGAGGTCATCGCTGTCGTTGTTAAACAGGACCCGCGGCAGTCTGCGAGTTTCGAGCATGGCGTCGGAACTGCTGCCGGCAGCGTGAAGCTCAATCAGCGACGCGAGCAGCAGGGCGGTGAGGAAGAGGATGTGAAGTTTAGTTATTTCCTTTGTGGAACCGCAAACTTGCAACACTCGGAGTAAGGGTGGCTTTGTGCGCGAGTTTGAAGCGGCCGCCGGCTTTCGGAGAGCGCCTGGGATTTTCAGGGGCTTGAATTCGCTGCAGAAACTCATCACGAGCAATCTTGAAAAACAACCGCGCAGCCTACGCCAGAATCTCGCTTAGCGGACCCCGGTGCATATCTGCATCAAGATTTGGATCGAGTCGTCCAAAATCGTCACGGGGACTTCCGCAGGCGTGAAGGAGGGTGTTGTAAAGGGTGTTGATGGTTTTGTGCCCGGGCTTGCCGTAGTCCGGGTAATGAACGATGCGGCCACCGCTTTTGAGACGAGCCTCTGGCCCGCCAAACAGCACGAAGGGCCATTCATAACAGGTGCTGTGGTGCGTCTCGGCGTTGTCACTGAGATACAGGATGATGGTGCGGTCGAGCATTGTGCCGTTGCCTTCGGGCACATTCGCGAGGGCCCGCATCGTGCGGGCGATGAGACTGAAGTGGAACGCGCGGATCTTTTCAGACATCTCCCAGCGGGTGTGATCGTCCGCAAGATAAAGCGCGTGCCCGATGACATGCTTGGATTCCTGAATCCCAAGTCCACCAAACGTCACGTTGAAGTTTGGCGTGCCCACTCCTGATGCGAGCGTGGCGCTGTTGGTAAGCCCGCCAATCAACGCCGCGGTTGCCAGTTCAAACATTGCATCCAGACGGTCGGTTTCCACTTTTGACTGATATTTGTCTGCTGCGGCAGGTGCGATGGCACCCAGGGATTCTCGGGCTTCCACCAACTGGTTCGATGTGCGTGCGATCGACTCAAATGCCCCAAGGTAGGCATCGAGTTTCTCCTTTTCGATCGCACCGAGTTCCTTCCTGGCACTCCGGATTTCAGCCTGCATGTGGTCGAGCAGTCTGCTCTGGGCCTGAAACGACGCTCCCGCCTCATTTCGGGAAACCACACCGAACAGTTTCCGGTACGCAATCGCCGGATGCAGGATGGTCGCGAGGCTTTGTCCCGGCTTGAGCGCGGTGCAGTTGAAGTCGATGGCCTTGTCCACATCACTGGAAATTCCGAGGGCGATGTTTTGAAAAATGCCCGGCCGGTGTTGACCCAGCATAGAGTCGATTGTGGCCCCTCGGATGGCACGCCCCCCGTTCGCGTGATAGGCGCCCAAGGCACCGTGATCGCAGGAATGGCCACCGCTGCACATGCGACCGGACAATCCCTGAATGATGGTCATCCGGTCACGGAACGATTCCACTGGCGCCAAAGATGCGGGCAGATTCAGGCCCGCCAACGGCGTGCTAAAAAAACGGTCCCTGTTTTCGCGCGGGATAAACGGAATTTCCTGAGGCTGCAGTTGTTTTGGAGGGAGTCCGTTACCTTCCAGGACAAATAGAAAACGGAGCGGCCCCGTTTTCCCCTCCGCTCCGAGGCTGATGCGCTCCAGCACTGGACCAAGCACGGCCGCGCTCGCACCAAGGCTTAGGTTTTTGAGAAAATGACGACGGTTGAGAGATGGCGATTTCATTGAGAAGTTGATTCCCTGTCCTTGGATGTGGCTTGTTGGCGGAGGAGAAAGGAGTCTGAACCCAACAGAGAAGCCACCAGCGCCTTCATGCTTCCGCCCTTCGCGCGGTAAGCCCGGTGGGCGTCAATCAGCGTGGGCGCATCGTCGAGGGTTTCGTTGCGGCCAAGAAAATACCGGAATGCGTGTCGCACGAACACCTGCTCGACACGCTCGGAGCGAGCAAACCTCTCCATCATTTCGAACGGGTCTTTCACGGGACCGTCCAACGCGGGATCCCCGATCCGGATTTCTCCCGTGGTCACCACGGGTTTTCCTTTTTCTTCCTCCCGCCAGCGCCCGAAATCGTCAAACTGTTCCAACGGCAAGCCCAACGGATCCATCCGCTGGTGACAGCGCCAGCAATAGTCTGCGTGGGTCACCTTTTCCATCTTCTCGCGCAACGTCAGCTCGGAGTCAGTGGGGAGTTTCGCATCCACTCCGATGGGAGTGTCGGGAACCGTTCCACCCAGCAGCTTGGTGCGAATCCAGCGGCCCCGCTGGATTGCCTGGCTCTTCTCGTTGTCAGAAAACGCCAGCAGCCAAGCCGGGTGAGTTAACATGCCGGCACGCTTGCCCACAGGGGGCGGCGTCGGTTTGGTCTTCCACTCGGAGGACCACGTGGTCTCCTTTTGAAAACCATAGTCGGCAAACAAGTAAGTGCTGAAACGCCGGACATGATTCGGCACATTCGCCAGCACGTCGGTTCCCATGAAATAACTGTCCTCAGTCAACAGCCTTTTCAGGACATCCCGGTCCTCCCGGAGTATCCACCGCACAAACGCATCGGCATCTTCGATGCGGTATACCGCTTGAGATAGACCCACGGGCCGTGCGTCCTTGAACACATCCGTGGCGCGGGGGTACTCAAAATACTCTTGGAAAAAGCGCAGCAACCGCGGCATCACTGCGTCGGTTGCTTCAAGCAGGCGCTCGACTTCCCGCTCCACGTCTTTGCTCGCTGTGAACCTTCCCTCGGCCACGGCTTGCCGCAAGGTCTCGTCCGGTGCAAAGTCTGTGAGGGCGTACGCAACCGCATGCATCAATTCGTGGGGAGCTAGCATCACGCGTCCAATCTCGTCAGGTTCACCCCGGCCGATCTCGTAGCGGTACACCGCATCGGGCTTAAGCAGGACGGCCGCAAGCAAGGTCTGCAATGCGAGGGCTCGCGTGCCCTCGGACTCAGTTGCTCTTGCCAGCCGGACAAGACCGGCCATCTCATCCGTCTGCGGTGCGCGCCGCATCGACACATTGAACTGCTCCCGGATCGCGGCCTCCCACGCCGCATCATCTGGTTCCGCAGCAGACAACAGCACTTCAAACGCCGGCAGCGGGCGTGCAGGTTTCGCAGGAGCCACCTGCAACCCGGCAATGTGCCAGCAAACGTCAAAAAGCAGCTCGGTGGTCGTGCCCTCGAGGCGGTGAAGGCCGGCGTGGTCCCGGAATGCGTGGGGAGGAGCCATGTAACTCAAGGCCGGATGAAGCGCGTCTTTGCCGAGGTTCCGGTTCGGGTAAAGGAACAGCCGGTTTTGCGTCAGCGCGTTCGCCCTTTGCATGAAAAGGTGCGGACTCATACGCCAGAGCCGCGAGGGCGCGGCAGCCTTTCGCACCTCCGGTTCGGTGAAAAGTGCGGAATGATCCACGTCGTTGCCCCTGCCCGGGTCATCGGGAGTGATCCCATCCCTCAAGCGCGCAGCGCCAAGGATTTTGCGCAGATGCACCAAAACGGAGCCGACATCCGCCTTCGAAGGCCGGGGCTTTTCCTCCGGAGGCATGTCCCCAGATGAGATGACGTCCATCACCCGCTCTAAAAGGTCCGCATTCGAATGTGCAGGCGAGGCCGACATCGGCTTGAGGTCGATCTTACCCTTCAGCTTTTCCGGGTTATGACATGCGGTGCAATGATGCTCGAGAAAATCGGAAAGTGCCGGGGCCTGCGGTTCACTCGCATACAGCAAGGGGGTGAGTGCGACTGCAAAAAAACAAACCAGGGAGAATGGAAGTAATCTCATGACTAGGGGAGGTTCCAGATTTTCACATCGTCGATCCGAACGGGCTTGTTGTTGCTGATCTCCAGCACCCGTTTGCAGGGATGCCCCACACCCGGGCTCGTGATTGATCCTACCTCTGAGCCATCCACAAATGCAGTCATGGTTTGTCCCACCACTTGAAGCCGCAGCGTGTGCCACTGGTCCGGCGTGCTTAGGAGCGGAAAACTTTTTGTTTTAGTCTTCAAAAGCACATCTTGGTTGGTTTTTCTGATCTGCCCACGGAAGACACCGAAGACACTGAAGGGATTCGGGAGGGGTGGATGGGGGTCATGGCCTGTTGACTCAGTTTTTTGGTCCGGGCGGACGTGATTTGACTCGTGTACGCTTGAAAACGGGGTGGCTCCGGCCGGCGACCGGCGCGTTCAGCAACGTCATAACGGCAAGCGGTGCGTGCTCCATATCAAATCTGTGCAGTGTATTCCGTGTCTTCCGTGGGCTACCGCTTTTCCCAAGGGGCTCGGAGCTGTGGTTTTTCGCGCATCCACTCGTGGCCGGCACGAAGCGTGCCGTCGGCATTGAATGTGGGGTGGTATCCTTTGTTTTCGATCCCGTTGCCATCCATCCGGTCGCGGCGTGCAGCGACGTGACGCCCTTCCCGGACGCTCCACGGCATGCAACCGAGCCCTGCGGCGCTCAGCTGTTCCCAGTAGTAGCGGTGTGTCGCGCCACGCACTTCGTCGTTGTCACTCCCGGGCACGCATTCGTTTACCAGCATGGGCTTCTTTTCCTCGGCCATCATCATGCGATAGCCGGCGATGAGTTGTTCCAAGCCCGCGCGGTCGCGGGCGTACGGGTGAGAGCAAAGCACGTCCACGAGCGGGGCGTAGAATGTGATGTTGGTGCCGTTCATCGTGCCGATCGTCACGGGCTGCCCGGCGCCGCATTTCTTCAACGTGTCGGCGATGGCCATCAGCCAGCGATACTCGCGCAGACTTAGTTCCTCGCTGACGGTCTTGAAGGTGGGGTCGGCGCCACCCTGCGGCTCGTTGCAGAGATCCCAGCAGAAGACGCGCAGGTCGGTAGCTAGGGGAGTGACGAGAGCGCGGACGTAGTCGAGCTGCTCCGGCATGTTCGGTCTGATGTTTTCAGTATGTGTGCCGCCGTAATCGTGGCGTCCGCCCACCCAGCGGTTGAAGAGGCAGGGCATGGCTTTCATCCCGCTCTCATCAATGGCGGCGATTGCATCCAAAAAGCTGGCCGTCACTTTCTCGGGATCACGATACCAGACGCTGTAGTCGATCCACAGACGGATTGCATTGGCATGCACCGAACGCGCGAGCGCCATGTCTTCGCGGATTTTCCTGCCGTCATAAAACCACCAGGCGTCCTCGATGCGCGCGCCCCACGGCATGATGTAATTAAACCCTCGCAGCCATCCGTAGTCCGGATAGACATGCAGTGTTGGTTTGGAAAAGGCAGGCTTTGGAGTGGCGGGCAGTGCGGGTTGCGGGGGCTTCGTTGTCTGCGCGAGGACAGGCGCAGCAATATTTCCGCCGAGCGCTGCGGCGAAGGTGGCTATGGCGTGGCGGCGGGTGAATGTGAAGGCGGCGTTCATTTTGAGTAAAAAGTGGTGGTGCTATTCTTGATCGGGCTTGGAAGGCAGTTGTTTGACCCACGCGAGATTGAACATGTAGTGGTTCCCGCTGGTGATGAGTTGCAGACTGCCGTCGCGGGTTTGCGTGATGGAAAGGTAGCCCCTTGGTTCGGCCATGGTGGCACTCAAGGTGAACACGCCGTGGTTCATGGTGCCGGCCTCACGCTTCGGTCCTTCGGGGGTGAGCAGCCGCCGGTCCGGCCATGTTTTCCCCTCGTCGTAGGACAGGGCGGCGAACAAACCGTAACCGGTGAATTCTCCCGCTTCGCTTTTGAAGGTCATGCCCTTGCGGTTGCCCTTGTAAAATTCACTCCACTGGTCGGTGAAAGAGCACAAAAGGATGGGACCTTCGCGAAGACGGATCATTACCGGCCTTTGCACGGAGGTCACCGCGGGAAACTCACTCTCCATGTAGGTCCAGGTTTCGCCTTGATCGCTGCTGAAGCTCAACGGCGCTTTTCCGCCGAAGACAGCTACCTGGTGGGTCGGATGAGGACGGCCGATGGTCATGAGCCGGCCATCGGCAAGCTCGACTAACGGCGCATGAATGCCTGCGTGTCGGCCGCCTTTCCCGCCCGGACGGACATCGTCCTTTGGATTGTGGACGCCTCTCGAGCTCCAGCTTTTGCCGTTGTCGCTGCTTTGGTGGAACGAAATACCCACATCTTGGGTGATCACCAGCGCGCCATCGCGCTTGCGGATCATTCCATTGCCGGTCTCACCTTGCGGGGATATGGGTTTTGCCTTCGACCATGTAGCACCGTTGTCGGTGGAGGTCCGGAGGATGTTCTCCGAATGACCGCGGGCGATGTGGTAGAGGGTTGTGTCTCCATCCCACCACAGCTTGGGCGCGTGATCGTTGATATCCGGCCCATCCCAGAACGGGGATGCATCCTCCCACTCGCTTTCACCGAACCGCAGGCGAGCGGCCGCATTGCACAGTTCCGTGGCCCCCTCTAACACAGTGGAAAACCAAGTCGCCAGCAGATCTCCGTTGGGACATTCGGTGATGCTGGGACTGTGGTTGTGGCTTGAGAAGAGCGGGCCGCATGAACCATCCGGTATTTTGACGAATGGCTTCGGGCCACTGAAAAATGGTTGATCAGCGGGGCGCATCGTGATTTTCGGGGTTTCTTGCTTCACATGCTGCGCGTTTTTCGGCGCTGGCTCAGGCGGCAGTAAAGGCCCCTTTGGGATGTCCCCCAAGACGACCCGGAAACCAAAGATACTGGCGCTGGATTCCGGAATCCATCCTCCCCGGTTGGCGCTGCGCACGAGACGCGAGAGCATCGAATGCGGCCCGTCGCGAAAGACCCGGAAATCTCCTTCGCTCCGGCCGCGCGGATCGGTTTGCTCTCCGGCGGCATAGGGGCCGTACCAGTCGCTGCACCACTCGCAGAGATTGCCATGCATGTCGTAAAGGCCCCAGGCATTCGGTTTGCGCTGCGCCACCCTCAGCAAAGGTTGGTTTTTGCTCGCCGCGTTCAAGACTTCGTCAGGAACCGGGAATCCGTCGGCCTGAAGCCGAGACGCTCCGCTCTGGTCACCCAGGGGCAGATATTCCGGCGGCGCCTGGTTGTCAGAGAAATAGAAGCTCCAAGGAAAAAGGCCCGGATAGCCATATCCGGTAACCCAAGGCAGGAAGGCATCCGGAAGGTTGTCTCCGGTGTTGAACACCGTCGTTGTCCCTGCGCGGCACGAATACTCCCACTCGGCCTCGGTTGGCAGGCGATACGTCCTGCCCTCTTTTTTTGAAAGCCATTCGCAGAATTCGACCGCCTTATCCCAACTGATTCCGCCTGCCGCTTCGTCCGGCAATCCCTTGCCTGTGCGATACGCGGGATCGAACTGACGATATTGATTAAAGGTGACCTCGGTGGCCCCGATGAAAAACAGTTTTGAGATGGCTACTTTGTGCAACGGTTTTTCATCCCAGTCGGGTCGGTCCGATTCGCCCGGATGATTCTTCATCTTGTAATCGGTCTGCCGCCCGTCCTGCCCCATCGTGAATGTTCCGGGCTGGATAGGGACTAGCTTCATGCCGATCGAGTTTGTGATCGGCGCAGCGTTGTGGCCCGCGGAATACACAGAAGTCACCGAGAAAAAGAAAAGAAGAAAAATGAGGCGCACGAGGTTCATCGGGAGATTCTTTTCAGAGCTTTTGTCAATTCGCGCCTCCTTTGCTTACGAGTTTGCGATTGCCCTTCACTCGGGCCACAGCTTCATCGGAAGCGGAGATGACGTCTTCTTCACGGAAGGTTGTCATGACGATCTCCTGGCTCTTGGAGCGCATGTAGTCCCAGATGAGATGAATGCTCCCGTCGGCGGTTTGCTGGCCGTCGGGGTAAGAGCAACCGACGCGCTCGTCGAGAATGAGGCCTCCAGACCAGGTTTTGCCGTCGTCCTTGGAGATAAAGGCGGTGAGGTCACGTCTCTGCAGTTTGCCGACTGATTCCGGGGCAACATCGATTCCCGAGTGCTTCACCAGAAGCAGGTTTCCGGACTGAAGTCGGCTGATGAAAAAACGCGATGGGGTATGCTGGATGGATGGAACCTTTAGTGGACTCCAGGTCGCCCCGCCGTCGTTGGAGATGCTTTCGCCAATGCCCCGATTGGTGCGCAGGAGCATCCAGAGCGAGCCATCTTTGCGTTCCACAGCCATCGGTTCGGAGGGACTCAGATCCCAACTTGTCTCGAACTGCCCCTTCACTGAGAAGGTGCGGCCTTTATCTTGGGAGATATGCGAAAGGATGGCGGCCATGTTCTGAGGTCTTCTGGCGTAGGTCGGGAACAACCAATCTCCGTTCGAGAGAACGTTGGGCTTGTTGAGCAGCACGCCCTCGAATACGGGACGCGGCTGCGACCATGCGGGGCTTTCCTGATCTCCGTCCTCCGCCGTGATGGCCCATGCATGCTTGTGCAGCGGGTAAGGCAGGGTGAAGAATACCCAAAGTTTGCCATGAGGGTCGATCCACGGGTGCGGATCGTAGGCTTTCAGCGGGCCGGGGCCGTCCGGATCAATCGCAAGCGCTTCATTCCAAGTTTTGCCGCCATCGCCGCTGGTGCTGACCACCACATAGGCATTCGGGCAGCGCTCGATAATCTCGCCCGGTGTGGTTCCGGAGAACCAAACCGCCCAAAGCCGTCCGCTGCGCGAAACCGCGATGCTCGGGACGCCCGTGCAGGTGCGCCTGGCGTGATTGTAGTCCGTGGTGCTGCCGGGATTCGGGATCAGCTTTGGCAGGGCCGCCCGGTCCGGTCGCGGCCCGGAACCGTCGTCGGGGTCGATGCTTGCGAACTGATCGGTGGTTAGCTTCGACTTCGACCCATCGGCTGCTTGCAGCGTTGGGAGTGCGGAGAGCGTTGCGAGCAGGAGGGTCGACAGGAGGAGCGTGGAGGGTATGGAGTTCATCTGGCTTTTAAAATGAACGCTGAATATTCCGTTGGCTCTGTCTGCCGTTGCTCGCCCGAAGAGAGCCGTTGTTGTTCTTCAGAAAAAACGACCTCGCATCTCTCCCGGTGACAGTAATGCCGTTCGAGTTTTTCAAATCGACACCGGTTAGCACACGATTCGTTGAGTGATCGCCAGAGTGGAGTCCGGTGTATTGGGGGACGGCGCTTATCATTCTTTGGGTCCTGAAGAAGGTTCCGCAGCGATCGCATCGACTTCGCTTATTTTGAATCGCACGCTGACGATGGAGCAACCGACGTCCTCCCGGCGGTAGTTTGCGTACGTTGTGGCCACGATTGTGCCGTCCGGCAACAAATGAATGCCTGGGTAGAATCCATCTTTGAAGGTGCGCAGCAGGCTCACGCGATACCGACCAGGGTTGCCTTGCTTGATGTCGTCGTAGGTGCCGACCCAGGCGATGAAGCCTGCTTTGTCTTTCGCGTTTGGCGAGGCATTGCGAAAGACAATCACCATGCGGCCATCGGGCAGGCTGATGCCGTGATGGCGATCGCCAGTGAGACCCCACGGAGCGTCGACTGCCTCCGACCAGGTCTTGCCCTCGTCACTGCTGAACATGACAAGACTCGTACCGCTGCGGCGGTTCTCGCGCATGAGGCAGCTGAGTTGGTTTCCATCGGGAGATCGGAAGACGTAAGGTTCGCAAGGGTGCTTATTATCAAGCTTCGTGCCGTCGCAGACGACCGTGGGCGTTGACCAGGTGAACCCGCCATCGAGCGTGATGGATTTCAGCACTTGTAGCGTGCCGTCCTCCCCGACGCCGGCTCCGCGGTGGAACATGCCCAGATGGGAGCCGTCTTTCAGCCGCACGATGCTGGAGAAGGTCATGATGTTGCGGAAGGGATCGTCCTTGGTGATCGGCCCCCCGATGGGCGGGAGTTCGCGCCAAGTCTTGCCATCATCTTCGCTGACGATGCGCGGCATGTAGCCGGTGTACCGGTCCGTGATGGCGGCTGGGCTCTCTTTGTCTGTCGATGTGCGCGCTGCAAAGACCCAAAGCCTCTCTTTCCCCTGCGGATCGGCGAGCCGGTAAATGCTGGGGCAGTTCTTGAAGTTTACGTAGTTCGGCGGCAGCGCTTGGTCCATGCGGGTCCAAGTCAAACCGGCGTCGCCGCTTCGGGCCATCGGTCCGGCGTGTCCGCCGTGTCCGATGCTCCAGACGCAGAACATCGTTTTGTTGTCGGCAAGCATCACTGTCGTCGGATGCGCATGATATTCATGGGGCTCTGGGGAACCCTGGGCGATCACGATTTGACGCTTTGTGTCATCCGCAAAGTCAATGTGCTTTAAGGCCTCGCGTTGTCGCAACCAAAGGTTCTTATTTTCGGCAGATGCGGATTCCCACGCGCGTTTGGCAGCCTTGGTGGCGTTGGCAACTTCGGGCTTCGTTTGGGAAACGGCCGTCAGCGGCGTGATAATCAGGAAGGCGAGGAGGGGGAGGCGTAGTTCCATACTTTGATCGGTAGGCTTTTAAAATACGTGTTTCATTCCAATCCATAGCTCCTCATCCACCAGGCCAAACGTTCGGCATCGGTCGGTTCGGGCTTTTTGAGTCGGGACTTCCAGATGCGCTGGTAGTCGGCGCGCTTGTCTTTTTGGATCTGATCGATGTGAGGTTCTGTTGCAGGATCGCCGTCGGCGCCGCGGTTGTTGCTGCTGCTGATCCACGTATCGAGTTGTTGCCGCATATGGGCAATGGCCACCGCATGCTCCGGAGCTTGAGAGACCTCGCGCAGGCCTTTTGGGTCCGTCTTGAGATCATAGAACTCAATCTCGGACCGGGTGGGTGCTAACCAGTTGGATTGAGCAGCATTGAGGCCGCCAGCAGCATTCAGTACACGCAGCAGAGGCATGCCCGGATAGCTTGCTTCTTTGTACCCCGACCAATTCAGTCGCGAAATCCCCGGGTTAAAGTTCTGAACCAACCACGAGTCATGGCCAATCACAGCGCGGATTCGATCCATCGCATCACCGCATCGGTCCCGCGCAGCAAAAAGCACGCTGCGCTTCGGGAAATCACAATCGAGGATGGGCTTGCCTTCCATCCATGATGGAATTGGAAGCCCCGCGAGTTCCAGCATGGAAGGCGCAAGGTCGATGAGGCTAACAAGACGATTCTCGGTGCTTTTGGGCTCAATCAGAGGACCGCGCATGAGGAGAGGCACCTGGAGCCCCTCGACGCTCAGCCATTGTTTCCCCCATGGCATCGGCCTCCCATGATCGGCGAAAAACATGACGATTGTGTTATCAAGAACTCCCTCGGCGTTGAGTTGATCAAGGATGACGCCCACGTGCTGGTCCACCACCTCGATGCTGCGTTGATATGCATACCAATCTCGCCGGATCAGGGGAACGTCCGGGTAGTTTGGCGGTATTTCGATGTCGCGGAGTTTCTCCTCATCAAAGGTGGCAGGTATCGGGAATGGTCGGTGTGGTTCTGCGATTTGAAACTGCGCGAAAAAGGGCTGGCCAGGTTTGCGTTGCCGCCAATCATCACCATCGTACATCTCCGCGGGATTGTGTCTGAAGTTGTAGTGGGTCTTTCCTTTGGAGAGCGTTTTTCCGCTGCGCACGGTGTGAGGTGCAGGGCCGTTGGTGACAAACCAACCAGCCTCGCGCAGCAGGCCGGGCAGGTGCTGATAAGGTGCGGGCAATGGCTGTGGATTTTCCGCATCATGAGGATGCAATCCGGTAGTGGTTTGATAGCAACCAAGGATGAATGCGGAGCGTGAGGCGCTGCATACCGGTGAGGTGGAGTAGGCGCGAGTGTAGCGACGGCCTTCGTTCGCGAGGCGATCCAGATTCGGCGTGCGTACCTGCTTTAATCCGTATGCACCTGTGTCGGGTGACATGTCGTCTGCAATGATCCACACAATGTTAGGGACAGACTTGCCGTCGATATTTCGAGCATCGGAATCCTGTATAGGCAGGCATATTAATAAAATCGCTGCCAGAATGGGGGAGCGTTTCATCGGGGTGAACATTGGAGTTGTGTTACTGGCGCTCGTGTTCGCGATCCGCTGAGCGGTCATTATCGCGACTGGCTGTCGTTTGCGGGCAGATCTTTCGGTGCCGCTTCGCGGATGCGTATGGACGCGCGCACGTCATCGATAAAGTGTCCGGCAAAGATCACTCGCTCGGGCAGTGAAGACAAAGTTTCGTCTTTGATCGGCATCCTGCAGACGGACATCTTGAACATCACAAAAGCGGTCCCCGTGGGCAGCAGCAGCCGTGTTGACGCTGTTTGCCATGTGGTTGGATCGAGGTCCAGTGAGTTCAACCTTCCGACGCTGAACCCCAACGCTTCCTCCTTCACTCTGTCCTCCGTGGCCGCTGCGAGATCGGCATCACTGCCCAGAGCATAGATGGTCACCATCCCGTCATAGCGCTCCGTTGTCGGAAAGGGCGCGGCGTTGAACAGCGCGGAAAGCGTCATCACAACCTCGCCGCCTTTTGCTTGCATTTGAAACGGCCTGACATCCAGAACGCGCATCAGATCGCCTTGATGGCTGGGCCTAGGCACCGTTCGGCCTTCGAAATCCGAGCGCAGCATTCGCGCCATTTTTCCACCATCCATTGGTTTGACGCCCTGTTGTTCCGAAACGATTTCCGAGTAATCGCCGCTCCATTTTTCCGGCACAGGCGGCACGCCCGTCGTTAACGGCGTCGGACCGAGTTCAAAGCTTTCCTGCAAGATCGACAAGACTTTCCCGGTCGAACGGACTCCAAAGCCGAAGACCACCGAGGTGCAAAGCATACCCAAGGCAATGCCTGCGGCTGCTGCGGTCATTGGACGCCAGGCAAGCCAGCGAGCGGGCTTGGGCTTTTCAGGCGTGAGAATGCGATGAGAAGGCGGCACCGGCAGACTGAGTGCCAGTTCGGCAGCCTCGGCGGTGAGTTCGAGCGCTGAATCCAGGTTGACGGCATCGAGATACCAGTCGCGCAGCGTGACATCGTTCTTGAGTTGATTCTCCAACGCCTCGGCTTCGGTATCCGTGATTGTGCCGGAGATGTAGCGCTGAATGAGCTCGTGCCAGTGCATGTTCATGACGGTTCCTGCTGGGTTAGGGTTGTTCTCACGCAGTCCAGTAATGCTTGCCGGATGCGATGAAGTCGCTTGTAAAGAGCCATTGATGTCTCTCCGCGCTTTGCCGCGAGATCGTCGATGCGCGTGCCTTTCGTGTAGGCTGAGATGACCAGCTCGTGCTGGCCTTGCGGTAGTTTTCCCAGACAATCCTGCAGCGCCTCGCGATGCGTGGTATGCCTCGACTCGAATTCCGCCTGCCGGTCGGCAAGCTGTTGTACTAGTTCTGCGCTGAAAATATGCCGGTCACGGATTCGCCGCTGGAGATGTTGAAGCACTTTTATCCGGGCAACGCCGAAGGACCACTTTCTGAAATCAGCTGCTGCGTCGAACTTTTGCCAAAGTGTCACAATGACTTCCTGCATCACTTCGGATGTCTCATGCCGGTCCGGGAGCATTGACCGTACGTATCCGTGCAACGCTTGCTCCTGCTCCGCGTAGAGGCGTAGAAATTGATCGTAGCGGGGGTCAAGAGGCTGGGGCATATCAGGGGTGCTAAGGGAATGTCACAGTGATCGGCGTCATTTGCCAAAAAATGTGGTGATGTGCGTTCCAGCCAAGCCGCCGGAGGAAAGGACGGCATGGAGGAGGGGAGTGCGGGGGAAGTGTTTAGCCTTCGTCCCGTCGGAATGATTGGGCCGACATGCAGTCTCCGAACCATGCGGCATCTCACCGACTCCGGCTGGGTCTTATTGGAGTCGGGGACCTGCCTGCTCTGATTTACAGTGTGGTCGGGCCGGCGGGATTCGAACCCACGACCTCTTGAACCCCATTCAAGCGTTCTACCAAGCTGAACTACGGCCCGACGTAAGAGGGGCGATAGGTTCCGAGGAGAGAACCCTTTTGACAAGCGTCTTTTGTGGAAAAGGGAAGATTGGAGTTTGGCGAAACTGATGCGAGCCCGCAAGAGGCGCGAAATGGACGATTTCCGGATTTATTGGGCAGTATTGGGCACCGAAATAAAGTGCCAAAACGCGCAGCATTAAAAACCCATCAAGACAAGCAAACGGGCCTCATCGAGGACATGGAAAATCGATTTGCCGCGGACGATTTCCTCTTCGGGCAAACGGGAGCGATACTTTTTTGCGACGAGAGAGGACGCCGAAGGGTTCGCGAAGCAGCAGAGAAAATCGCTGAGCCTTTTTGGGTCGCATTGAGGCGGCATTCTGTCACCCCCTCGAGCAGGAGCAGTCAAAGATGGATGTGAAGGCGCTAAAGCCCCTTGGCGTGCCCCTAAGCTTGGTTTTACGCGACCGGATCAGCCAGCAACAGACGCAGCAGAAATCCGTCACCATTGAGAAAGCGATGGTTGCTTTCATGGGCTCACCATCGCAAGCGTCGGCGCCAATTGCCCTTTGTAATTGAGCGCACCGCTCAGATTCACTCTTACCATCAAGCGGTTCGGGATCTCCACTGCGGTTTGCTTGGTGTAACTTCCTCCTAGACAGCCTGCTGTCTTCATGAGCCGGCTTTCAGAGTTGGTGAAGCTAAACTGCTCCTTGTACCAAGAACCATGGCGGTGCGGTTGCAGTGGATATTCTCTCGGCTTTTAGGCTGCCTTCTTGTCCAAATGATCTCCTCTGGCAGAGTCAATCTGGCCTCAAGCGCTGCGCTGTCGATTGCCTCGGCTTTGAACGGCGTTCGACAACTGGCTTCTGGTACTGCTGGATTTGTACGAGTGCAAGCTAGTGGCTAAATACGGAGTGCCTGCGGGCGTTGACAAAGATCTCGGTTCAATCCACAGCAAGGGTGACTTGGTCTATCTTGGGCACCTGAATCCGCGATGCGATTACCAGCATCTGCTAAAAGCTGCTAATCTGGGAGCATCAAAAACGGAGTATCGCAATCAAGACGAACCGAGCGGCCGCGCCTATATGGCATCGAGTTCTATCTTTTACCACAGCGAAAGTCCGATAATTTCTAAGCCGAGAGCTTGGGAATCTCGAAGCCCTTGCGGTCCTTGCGGTGCAGCATCGCGTTGGCTTTTTCGTTTTTGAGAAAGCGTTCCTTTGCGGGATCCACGTTGAGATGGGCTCCCAAAGTCAGGGGCGTTGCGGAGAGATCCACCAAGTTCGTCTTCAGGTGCTCCATCATCCGCCCAACTGCCTCGCTTGCGACCGGATCGGATTTAAGGGTTTCTTTGACCGCATCCGCGGATCCGGTTTTGCCAAGACGGTGGGAAATTCCTGACAGATGGCAAAGCGCAGCGGAGATGTGGCCCTCCTCGGCGGGGCAGGACTGGTTTTTGGTGCTCCTGTTTGCGACCGCTTCAAGGAAGTTTGCGGCATGCGTTTGTTTTTCGCCCTCAATCCATTTCACGTCGCCCTGTTCGGGCGTCGGTTTCACGGTTCCAAACAGGTGTACAAGCTTCCCGGAATTGTCGAATGCGGAGACCGAGGTGTAGTTCGGAATGAGGACGTGCCCGTTTTCATACTGCAGAATGACGCCGATCTGCGAGCCGCGGTAGTTGTCCATGTCCTTGGATTCGGGGCCTGAGGTGAGGCCGCGGACTTCAAAATACATGGGCGCTTTTTTGTAGTTGTAGGAGATGAACTGCGTGTTCGGGGTTTCCCCATCGTCAACGTATCCCAGCCGGCCTCCAACGCTCACCACGGAGGGCGGCAGTCCGTGTTCTCCCATAAACCAGCGTGCGATATCCACCTGATGCACGCCTTGGTTTCCCAAATCACCGTTTCCATACGCCCAGATCCAGTGCCAGTCGTAGTGGAGTTTTGCGCGGTTCAAGGGCAGGACCTCCGCAGGACCGCACCAGAGATCATGGTCGAGTCCTTCGGGGAGGGGTTGGGGGCCTTCGACTTTTCCAATCGAGGGCCGCCGCTTGTAGCAGGTTCCGTAAGCGTACTTGAGTTTTCCGAGGGGTGATCCTTTCAGCCATGCTGCGGCTGCCTTCAGTCCACCCGAGGACCGACTCTGCGTTCCGCCTTGGACGATGCGGTTGTATTTTTTCGCGGCAGCGACCAACTGGCGTCCCTCCCACACGGTGTGCGAGACGGGTTTTTCGACGTACACGTCCAGGCCGGCTTGGATTGCCCAAATCGCGGCGAGCGAGTGCCAGTGGTTCGGGGTGGCGATCATTACCGCGTCGATTTCCTTGCTCTCAATCAGACGCCGCACGTCCGTGTAAGTAGTGATCTGTTGGCCGCCTGAATTCGGGTCCGCCTCAAACGTGGCCTTGCCGGAGGCGACCCGTTTCGGGTCCAAATCGCACAGCGCGACCAGCCTTGCACCTTTGGTTGCGTACGCTTCTTTGAAAAGGCCCGAACCACGCCCGCCGACACCGATCCCGGCGACGCGGATGCCGGAGTTTGCGCCCTGAGCTTGGAGGTACGAGCGTGCGGAGAGAAACGAGGTTGCGCCTGCTGCGGTGAGGGTGCGGAGAAAGGACCGGCGGGTATTCATACGGGGGGAGGGTTTTTTGGGTGGAACTGCAGGTGAATGGATGGGCTGCGGGCGCAGCCGGACGGAGAAGGACTGTGTCAATCCGCGGCCGGATTGTCAGCACGGGATTCCAAAAAGTGGCAGGTCTGGGACGGCTCTTCCGGGTTTCGAAAGGCGGTTTGCGGAGCTATTTGACTTTTATCGAAAGATTCCGGAACCAGGTCTCATCGTTGTGGTCGGTGAGCATGATGCGGCCTCCCCCGGGGGCGAAACCCTCCTTGGATTTAAACTTGCTTGCGGCGATCCGCTCCTTCCACTCCTCGGTCCGGGTGTCTGCCTCGCAGGCCAGCACCCCGTTGAGCCAGTGCTGGATTTTGCCCTCTTCGACGATGATTTTGCTCTTGTTCCATTCACCGGCCGGCTTGGCTCCTTTTTCTGCAACCGGCGCTTTGATGTCGTAGATTGAAGCCGTGGTGTGCGAGCCGCCCCTGAGCCCGTCCGGATGTCCGTTGTCGTCGATCATCTGGTATTCGATCCCCAGCCACTCCTTGTTGGCGACCTTGGTCACCCAGTATTTGATCCCGTTGTTTCCTTTGTCCGACACCTTCCACTCCCATTCGAGTTCAAAACTTTTGCACTCGAGCTTGCTGATAAGGCTGCCTCCCTTGCCCTTGAGATGGATGGTTCCGTCGGCCTCCTCGGTCCAGCCTGCTGATGGTGCTTCGCCATTTGTGTCCGTGAAATCCTTAAGGGATAGTGGCGTTGCATCGGCACCGTAGGACAGGGTTGCGAAGACAAGACTCAGTAGCAGCGCAGGGGTTTTGTTCATGGTCGGGGGGAAGGGGAGGGTTGCTTGCTAGGGGCTTTTTGCTGAAGGATTTTTTGCTGAAAGCCGCCGCGTTGGGAGTTTTTTCAAATAAAATCTAAAGCCGCAAGCATTGCTTCCGGGTATTCCGAGATTCGACTCTGACTGGGGTCCGCCACGAGGTTTTGTTTGAATGCGGGATTTTGATTTTTTCGCGGCACGTTCCGACTATGGTTCGAAGAATGAAACTCCCCTTAGCGTCCCTGTTTGTCGTCGTGCTTCAGAGCTGTTCCGCGTTGTTGATGGCGGATGATGGATTCCAACCGTTGTTCAACGGGCGCAATTTGGAGGGATGGACGCAGCACAGCGGGACAGCCGAGTATCGGGTGGAGGGCGATGCGATTGTTGGTAAAACGGTCTCCGGAACGGGCAACAGTTTTCTGTGCTCCGACAAGACTTACGGTGATTTTATTTTGGAGTTCGAGTTCCAAGTTGCCGAGGGCATGAACTCGGGCGTTCAGTTTCGGAGCGAGATCGCCCAAAAAGATTTTGAGATCGAGGTCGCAGGCAAAGCGAAAAAAATACCGGCCGATCGCGTGTACGGCTACCAGTATGAAATCGATCCCTCGCCGCGCGCCTACACGGGCGGCGTCTACGACGAAGCGCGGCGGGGTTGGTTGTTTGATCTCAAGGAGAACGAGGCTGCGCGCGGCGCGTTTGTGCACAAGGATTGGAACAAGGCGCGGATTGAGTGTAGGGGGGATCATATTCAGACGTGGATCAATGGCGTGAAGGCGGCCGAGCTGCACGATTCGATGACGCTCAAGGGAGTCGTCGCTTTGCAGGTGCATGGGATCGGCAAGGATAAGCAGCCCGGCGAGGAGATCCGCTGGCGTGCCATCCGGATTAAGCAGCTGTAGGTCTCAGCGCGAGTCTGCGGTCTTCCGGTTTTTTGCGGAAATGGCCGTCGAAATCAGTCGGTGGTCGCTCGCTTCAGCCCATACAGGCACGGATGCGATGCGCGACCGGTGTTTGAGAATCTCCGGCCAGAGGCCGCGGCTTGCCATCAGGAAATCAATCCGGGAATAAACGTCGGAGACCCGCCAGTGATGGGTCCAGCATTCGCCGCGTTCATCGGCAGGGCGCAAGTCGTGCAGTGATACAGGGCTCTCCCGGTTCCCGATCAGAGAGTGAACGCTCGGCTGGTCTCTGGTTTCGTTAAAATCGCCGTAAACCAGCAGGTTTGTCTCCGGCGCCGCCCTCAGGACTTGGGAAATGCGCTCCCGGAGCAAATGAGCCTCCATCCGACGGATGAGTGCTTCGCCGTCGGGGGCCGAGAGTTTGCTCTTCAGATGCACTCCCATTACCCGCAGGGAGTAGGCGGCGTTGATCTGAATGACCACATCCAAAAAGCCCCTTCGAACTACGCTGGGCATTCCGTTGATTTCAAAAGCAACCTGAGGTGCGGAGTACCGTTCCACGATGGGGTAGCGGCTCAGCAGAGCCAGATGACGGTCGGCGTCCGGTCCTTCGACAAATTCGGATGCGGGAAGATCCACGCCGCCCAATTTCAGTCTGGTTTGAAGCTCCGCGAGTGCGTCCCTTGAGGCCACCTCGCACACCCCGAGGATGTCCGGTCCGATCGAGCAGATGACCGTGCTGATGGCGGCTCTGGAAGCGCTCGGTTTCGGCTTCTGCCCGGTGGCGCCCGGTTGCACCCCGTAATTCTGCAGATTGTAGGCGCCGAAGACGAATTCCTGACTCTTGAGTCCACCCGGCGACGGGAGTGAAAGGATGAGGAATAAAAAGAGCCGCAACCGATTTGCCTTGAGACGCATGAAACATGTCTGGTTTCAGGGCGGCAAAAAACCCGCCCTGGCTGGGGCGGGTTCTAAGAAATTGATGCCGGTTGGACGCGGGCGTCCGAGACAACCCCCGGGTCTTTCCGCGCGGGTCTTTCCGCGCGGTTTACGCGCGGTTTACGCGCGGTTTACGCGGTGGCGGATTCCTTGGCGGGTGCCGGAGGCGTTGAACTCGCGGAGGGTGCCGCGCCAACAGCCGCCGAGTCCGAACCGGTCGCGGGCGTCGGGCTGTTCTGGGAGTCGGCGTGCGAAGCGTCGTAGCTCGCGCTTGAGTGCGAGTAATCCGGAATCTGGGAGGCGCGGGCGATCTCGTGATTGACGTCCTCCTTGGCTTTGCTGAATTCCTTGACCGCCTGTCCAAGACCCTTGGCCAGTTCGGGAAGCTTCTTGGCGCCGAACATGATGAGAACGATAAGGAATATGATTAGCATATCCGGGCCTGCAAGATTTCCGAAAATGGCGAGGGTGTTCATGGGTTTTGTTGAGCAAACTAGCACTCCCGGCACCCGATTGCAATGTACGATCCACGATCGTGGACTGATAAGCCATGATTAAAACCATGATTATCCGTCACTGAAACGATATTGACCGAGTGTTGGGGTGCTCTGATGGATTAGGCTGCGCAGAAGATGACCCGTGCGGATCCGCTTTCTTTGCAGGAATCCCACGCTTTATCGCTCGTCCGCCGGAATCCGCGTCGGCATGGGGTGTTGGACTCGCTGCGCCGCAAGGAGCATGCCCGCGGCCTTGTCCCAGGTTTCACGCCACTCCTGCTCGGGCACAGAATCCGAAACGATGCCCGCTCCCACGTGGAAGTGGAGGTTTTGCCCCTCCTGGATGATGGTCCGGATGGCGATGCTAAAACTGCTCTCGCCGCCTTCCCCGAACCAGCCGATCGCTCCGGTATACAGACCGCGCGGTACGGGCTCGATCTCGTCGATCACTTCACGCGCCCGTTTCTTGGGTGCTCCCGTGATGGAGCCCCCGGGAAAACACGCTTTCAGGGCGCTTGCGGCGTCCACGTCCCGGCGGAGCCGTCCGTCCACGGTTGAGACGAGGTGGAAAACTTGCTCGTGCCGCTCGAGTTTAAGCATTTCGGTCACGGTGACGCTTCCCCAGTCGCATACCTGGCCCAAGTCGTTGCGTTCCAAATCCGTGATCATGATGAGCTCCGCGACTTCCTTCGGTGAGGTGATCAGATCGAAGGCGGAGTGTTCGTCCGCGTGCAAGTCTGCCCGGCGCGGGCGGGTGCCTTTGATTGGACGCGTCCGGATGGTGTTGCCTGAAATCTTGAGGAACAATTCTGGCGAACTGCTGAGCACGCAGCGGGTTCTCTGGCGTAAAAACGCGCCGTAGGGTGCCGGAGAGTAGTGCCGCAGCGCCTCGTACAGGCTCCACGGATCGCCGCCGGGCCAGAGTGCCTCGAGCCGGTGGCTGAGGTTGGCCTGATAAATGTCGCCCGATTGGATGTATTCCTGAACCCGTAAAACCCACCCGCAGAATTCCGTTTCAGAAATTGTCGGGTTGAAGCGGATCCTCGCGAACGGCGGATCCGTGTGGCATGCCCGTGCCGCAGGGAGGTCTCGCCACCATTGGCTTGGGGCGTACCAACGGCCCTCCCGATGAGAGAAAATCAGGATGTCCGCGTAGTGCGCGAACTCGAAGGTGCCATCGTAGTCGATGGTGCCGCCCAAGATGGAGCGGGGGAGGCCGTCGTCGGGCAGGGCGGCTGGCGGGGTGAGCCTCAGGACCTGTTCGCGCAGTATGCCGAAGTCTTTTTGGTTAAAAAGGTTGCCTTGAATGGAGGCCTCGGGGTTGGACGCCAGCATGGAGATCGAGGCGTCTGTTTCGCGCGCGGAGTCAAAAAAAACAGTTCCGTCCAGTCCTTGCAGGCGCGCAGCCATCTCCGCGGGGGTAATCTCGCTCAGCTCTGGAACCGGTTGGAGGCGGGTAGAAGGCATCGGGTGTCTTGCTTGCCGAAGCATGCGCTTTTCAAAAAAGTTTTTCACGGTAAGTTTATGGAAACTACACACTGAAATCGATGTATTCGTCACCGCCCTGTGCGCGCCAAGAGCGCCCTCCCTTTCAAAGAAGCTTGGCTTGCGGTCTTTCGGCCTCGGTGGCGTTCCTGATCGCGTCCGCCGAAGTACCGGCGTTGGCGCAGGAAAGTACGAAGGATTCCGCGGCTCCTTCCGCGGCTTCCTCAGCCGCCCCGAAAAACGTGCCTGTGCGCCGGGAGCCGGGCGCACGTCCCGCGCCGCAGGCCTTCGGCCTTGGACTCGGGGGCGGATTGCTCGGAGAACCGCGGCTGATGCTTGGGCCGGGGGGCGGGCCTCCCCAAAGTTCCGAACGTTCGTCAAGCACGTCTCTGGGACCCCTTCCCGAGCTTCCGAGCGATCTCAAACCGATTGTTCCGGAGCCAAGTGTGGAGTTTCCTGGTGTCGAAATCCGCAGGCGCTCGAGGCCCGATCTTTTGCCGGATGGTCCCAACCCCACCGAGGAAGCCGCCCTCGCGTTGAAAGACCGGGTACGGTTTCGTTCCTTGAAAGCGCGTGTGATGGCTGAGCCCGGGGTTTCAGCTGCACTGGAGGCGTCAAAAAAAGCATCCACGGATCGAGAAATGCGCCTGGCGCTGAAGCGCCACTATGAACTGCTGTTTGCCCGGATGCGCGAAATCGAGCCGGCTCTTGAAAATTTGATCACGGAACGCGAGGCGGAAGCTCAGGCTGCGCTGCAGGAGGTGCTGCCGCGCTAATGCCGCGCTGACGTTCCCGGTTGGCCTGCCGGATTGTTTGTGTCGCTAGACGAGCTCTGGGTGCTGGATGAGGGGCGCGGCCTCGAGGCTGTCCGCTGCAATCGACAGGCAGGCATCGGAAAAATTGTTGGATTTCTAATTCATGAATGTACTGATTCTCGGAAGTGGCGGGCGCGAACATGCGCTCGCTTGGAAACTGAAACAGTCCGCGCGCGTGGACAAAGTTTACTGTGCGCCGGGAAACGGCGGGATTTCTTCGGTCGCCGAGTGCGTGCCGATCAAACTTGCCGACGTCGACCGGCTCATCAGCTTTGCCAAGGAATCTCGGATCGGTTTCACGGTTGTCGGACCCGATGACGCCCTCGCGGCGGGAATGGTTGACCGGTTTGAAGCCGCGGGGCTGCGCATTTTCGGACCGCGTCAGGCGTGTGCGCGGCTGGAGTCTTCCAAGGTGTTTGCGAAGGAGTTCATGCAGAGGCATGGAATCCCAACGGCGCGCTCCGGGCATTTCACCGACAGCGTTGAGGCCCGCCGTTTTGCGCGAAGCATGTCGCTTCCGCTGGTGGTGAAGGCCGACGGCTTGGCGCTGGGCAAAGGGGTGATCATCGCGGAATCGATCGAGCAGGCGGACGCCGCCATCCGTGAAATCATGGAGGAGCGCCGGTTCGGGGATGCGGGTCGCGCGGTGGTGATCGAGGAATTTCTCCAGGGGCTGGAATGCTCGATTCACGCGCTTGTGGATGGACGGAGCTACCTGATGTTTCCAAGTGCGCAGGACCACAAACGCGCGTTGGACAACGACGAGGGTTTGAATACCGGAGGAATGGGCACCTACAGCCCCGCTCCACAGCTTTCGCCCGAACTTGAGTCCAGGGTCAGAGCAGAGGTGCTGGATCGCTTTCTGGAGGGGATTCGCGCCGAGGGATTGGATTTTCGAGGCATGCTTTTTCCCGGCCTGATGCTGACGGCCGATGGCCCGAAGGTTTTGGAGTTCAACTGCCGTTTTGGGGACCCTGAAACGCAGGTGTTGCTGGCGCGTTTGGATTCAGACTTGCTGGAGTTACTCGAGTCCGTGCTGGATGGAACGCTCGCGAACCAGAAGCCGGTGTGGACGCCAGGTTCGGCTGTTTGCGTGATCGCTGCTTCCGGGGGCTATCCGGGAGAATACTCGGTTGGCAAACCGATCGGCGGTTTGAATGAGGCGGGGCGCGATGCGGTTGTTTTCCATGCCGGGACGCGACGGGAAGGGGATGGTTGGGTGACCTCTGGAGGGCGGGTACTGGGAGTGACCACCGTAGGCGGTTCCCTCGCGCAGGCGCGTGAAAGTGCATACGCCGCCTTGGCGAAGGTTTCTTTCGAGGGCATGCATTTCCGGCGCGACATCGGGCTCAAGGGCCTTCAACATTTTTGAAGGGAACGCCGAATCGGGCACTTTCCTAAAACTAATACGCTTCTGTAACACCCCGCCGTGACGCCGCGTTTCCTCCCCAGCTGCAGTTCCGTGAAATGGTTGCCCTTTGTTCTGATCTTTGTGGGTTTCGGCACGCAGCGCCCGGCTTTGTTCGGGACGCCTGGCAATCCGATTCCTCAAAAAGCGCCCCCGATTTCCGTGGAGTCGCTTTCCGACGCGGAGGTCGACGTTGCCCTGAAGTCGATCTGGTTGAAAAGCTCGCGGGACTGGGTCCGCAAGCCTGAGACTGCGCGGCGTGCGGCGCTTGAGGCCTATGTGCGGGGGAAAGCGGTGGGCGCAAAGCTGGTCGCGCGTGAGAAGGCCGGAAATGCTGCCTCTGGTTCCGCGCTACCGCAGCAGGCGGGCTTTCACGCCGAGGTGCTGCCCTCAAAGGTAGGGTACGTGCGAATGGCGGGTTTTGACGCGGACATCGAGGAACGACTGGACCGTGCTCTTTCGGATTTTCGACAATTGGACGCAAATCGCGTCGTGGTGGATTTGCGTTTTGGTGCGATTAGCGGGGATTTGGAGCAGGCTGCCAGACTCGCTTCGCGTTTCGTGCCCAAGGGGACGGAACTGTTCTCCGTGCGTGAAGTGGATGCGGCGGCGGATCGAAAGATTTGCAGTGAGATTGAAACGGTGAGGCTACCAGCCGTGGTTTGGGTGCTGATTTCGAGATTCACGGCCGGGCCCGCCGAAGTTCTGGCGGCATGCTTGAAGTTCCACGCCAAGGCGATGTTGGTCGGGGAACCCACAAAGGCAGAGCTGTCGGAGTACCGGTCCGTTGATATCAACGAGCGGGTTGCACTCAGGCTGCCCGTGCGCGATCCTGTTTTTCCTGGCGTCGGGACGATCTCTGATGCAGGCCTCGCGCCGGATGTCCTGGTGGATGTCAGTTTGCAGGAAACGCTCGAACTGCTTCGGGCAGAGTCGAATGCCGCAAGTGTGTCCGCGCTGCTGAGGGAGCCTGCGTATCCCAGAATCAGCGAGCAGACGCTGGTGTCCGGCGACAACCCTGAGTTGGAGTCTCGCATTGAGTCGGCTCTGAAGCCGTCGCGCCAAAATCCCATTTTCAGGGACGCCGTTTTGCAGTGCGCGCTCGATGCTACCATTGCGCTGGATTTGTTAAGCGGAGGGAGTTCGTTGCAGCGGTGATATTTGGTTGGTCCTCCCCCGGATCTGATTTCCCTTTTTAAAAACAGAAGTTATGTCGCAAAAGAATTCGCCTGAAATCTACGGCCAACTGGCTCAGTCATTGAGGCGCCGAAGAGAGGTGGTTGCGGACCGGGGTTGGTATCAGCGCGACGCAGCGGGGCACCTTGATGCACTTAAAAATGTTTCTGAACAGATCGTGCACCTCGGCTCAGTCCTGCCCACGCCCGTGCACCCTCAGTTGCGTCATTTTCTGGATCGCTGCAGCTACGACAAGGCCCTTGAATTTATAGAGGCCGCAGCAGGGCAGGGTTAGCGCATCTTCGCCCGAGGATTTTAAGGCGTGCGCGCGCGTTTTTGTTTTCCTAAGGTTTAAGGATGAGTATTCGACTCAGCTACATCGTCGCGGTGATTTCGGGGGCCGTGATGGCGCTCTCGGTCAGGTATTATTCGGTGGTCAACGAGAACTCCGCCACGCGCATGGAGGTATTCGAGTATCAGCAGAAGTTCGATTCGATGCAGTCACAGATTCAGGCAAAGAGGGAAATGATCGAGTTGCAGCAGGAAAAGCTCTCCAAAAATTCGCCGCTCGGGGAGTCAATTGGACCTGCGATTGTCACCGACATTGCAACGGCGGCGGTAAAGGGCAATAACGCGAGACTTCGCGATTTGCTAGAGAAGCGTGGAATGAGCCAGGCGCTCTCGGCGGCCGGCAAGGAGCAGTCGGTGGTGCCGCTCCGGAAGGGGGGTAAGTGAGCATGAGTCAGTCTGATGATCGCGGCGTTGTGTTGGCGCTTGGCTCGCTGGCCGTGGGGGCGCTCGTGTTTTTGTTCGCCGAGATGCGTGTGGCGCTGTGCGATCGCGCGATTTTGAAGGGCCAGATCGGGCAGATGGGCAGACGGTTGCGAGACATCAAAGTTTCCCTGCAAAAGACTGAGGAAGCCGCGCAGCGCCGCGACCATCAGTTGAAGAAAGTGGAGGGGATTGAGGCATTCTATGCGGGATTGCTGACGGAGTTGATCGAACTTGCGAAAGTTGACCCTGCCGCGCACGCGATTGTCCAAAAGTGGAGGATTCAACGTGACGAAGCGGAGGCCGCAAGCCTAGAATCGCCAGCTCCGAAGCCTGGTGATGGCGATTTTAAGGCCAAGTAGCCCGGATTGACCCAGCCTATATTCTCACGCGTAGACCGAGCTCCACCACCCGGTTTTCCGGGAGCCTGAAGTAGTTCGCGGGAGGCTGGGCGTTTTGCGCGAGCCACTTGAAGAGATGCTCACGCCAGAGCGCCATCCCAAACTTCTGGCTCGGCACAATGGTTTCACGCCCAAGGAAAAACGTGACGTGATCCGCGTTCTCGCATTCAAAGTGATGGTGGTTGCGCGCACGCCTCATGAGCTGCGGAACGTCCGGCTCCTGCATGAATCCGTAGTGCCCAGTCAGCCTGTGCACATTCTCGCAAACCTCCTCGATTTCCACCTGATTTTCCCGGCGCACAAACGGCACGTTGTCTACGGTGATCGTCACGAAAATCACCCGTTGATGCACCACCTTGTTGTGCTTGATGTTATGCAGCATCGCAACAGGCGTAAGCCCCTTCGTGCCGCTCAGGAAAACAGCCGTCCCAGGCACGCGCAGCAGGCTTTTACTGAGTTTGATGCTTTCAAAAAAGTCCTCCTGAGTGAGCGCTCCGGTGTTGAGCTCCTTTGCAATGAGCTGGCGGCCGGTGTTCCAGGTAGTCATCAGCGTGAACAGCATGATCCCTACCACCAGCGGGAACCATCCGCCTTCCAAAATCTTCGCCGCGTTCGCCGAGAAAAAGCAGATCTCAGAGCCGAAAAATCCGACAACTACGGGCACTGCCACCGGCAAGCTCCAGCCCCAGTTTCGCGTGGCGACAAAGAAGAATTGGATGGTCGTGATGATCATCGTAAGCGTCACGGCGATCCCGTATGCCGCCGCCAGCTTCGACGACGAGCCAAAGCTGCAGACCAGCGCAATGCACGCAAACATCAGAAACCAATTAACCGTGGGCACGTAAATCTGCCCGCGCGTATGGACCGAGGTGTGGCGCACCCGCACTCTCGGCAGGTAACCGAGTTGGATGGCTTGAAGCGTGAGAGAATAGACGCCCGTGATGAGGGCTTGCGATGCAATCACCGTCGCCGCCGTGGCAAGGATCACCAGCGGAAGCATCAGCGAGTCGGGGGCGAGCATGAAAAACGGGTGAAACTCCGGGTCGCTGGCGATTTCAGGACGCTGAAGCAATAGCGCGCCTTGTCCCAGATAGTTCAGCAGCAGAGAGGGAAACACCATGACGTACCATCCGATGCGGATCGGGCGGCTCCCGAAGTGCCCCATGTCCGCATACAGCGATTCCGCACCCGTCACGCAAAGGAACACGGACCCCAGCACGAAGAAGCTGTGCCATCCTCCTTCCGTGAGAAATCGTATTCCGTGGATGGGGTTGAAACTTTGGAGAATCTGCGGTGCCTTCAGAATCGCGGCGCCCCCTAGTGCCGCGATCGCAAGAAACCAAACTACCGTGATGGGACCGAAAACCACGCCGACTTTGTGGGTCCCAAAACGCTGGAACGAAAAAAGCACGACGATGATCGCGACCGTGATCCATACGATGGACGAGTGCGGAAGATGAACTGCGTTTTGCAGTCCCTCTACCGCGCTGAGTACCGAGATCGCCGGGGTGATCATTCCGTCTCCGTACAGCAAAGCCGCTCCGAAAACCGCGGCGAGCATCAGACGGCCGCGGAGGGGCGCGTCTTTCGCAATTTTTTCAATCGCGAGCGAAAGCAGCGCGAGCACGCCGCCTTCCCCATCGCGGTTAGCGTTCAGCACGAACACGAAGTACTTCAGGGTGACGATTAGAATCAGAGCCCATACGATCAGCGATGTGACGCCCATCACGTTCCCGATTGCGGGATCCACCGCATGGTGGTTGTTTACCTTGTCAAAGCACTCTTTGAGCGCATACAGCGGGCTGGTGCCGATATCACCGAAAACGACCCCGAGAGCTCCGAGGACCAGTGCGAATAGGGAAGGCGCTTTGTCGCCGTGGGCGTGAGACATGGGAGATAAACGGTGTGCTGGGTTTTCTTCAATCAGGGCGACCCCGCGGTGCTTAAGAGTCGCAGGCGCCGCGGTTGCTTTCCGGGAACGGTAATCCCGCGACGGGGGTTTTCATTGACAATCCGGAGACCGGAACGATCACAGCGGTCTCCGGCCCTGCTTCAAAGATGGTTGTGATGACGGCGCTCGTTGGGGTGGTGGATGGGTTGTAAGCGGTCGGATTTCGGCCCGGCAGATGCTGCCGAACCCCGCAGGGTTTCGTAGTAATGGTTAACGATGGCAGGCGTCAATGTTAACAAACCGTTAGGGTTGTTAATTGAGAAGTCTTAACAGTTTTTTAACGGCGCCGGTTGTTTTCCGAGTTTTAGGCAATAGATTTGCCAAGCAATCCGCTTCTTACTCCCCGTTTAAGCTTGGAGAGAATCAGGGAATCGTCCTCCTTAAAGAAATGCTTTCGGCGGCCCAACGTTTTCTTGTTCCCAGGCAGGCCGCGCCCGGCGCGGGAGGGGATGCCAGTCAGGCGTCCGTTCGAGTCGGGGAATACCTGTGGGCCGCTATCGTGGTGGCCGTCGTGGCTTCGGCTTCTTGGGTTGCGCTGCCCCTGACCGGTTACATGGTGTCGGCGCTTGTGTTCTTGCTGGCGGTCGTGCTCGGTGGGCTTCGTTGGAGCCGGGGCGTCGTGCTCGCGATGGCCGCCGCCAGTGCGCTTTTATGGAACTTCTTGTTTATTCCTCCGCAGTTCACCCTTCACATCGCAAAACCGGAGGACGCGATCATGTTTGGGATGTTTTTCATGGTGGCTCTGAGCATGGGGCATCTGACATCCCGTCTGCGTGCGAGAGAGATCTCCCTCGGCAGGCGTCAGCGCGAATCCGAGGCGCTCCTGAGGGTGGTACAGAGCGTCGCTCTCTCTCCCGGGTTCAACGACGGCTTCGAGTCAGCCGTGTCCGCGATGAAATTGGTGATCGGTGCCGATATCGCCGTGATCCTCCGCAACGAAGAAAACGCTTTGATCCGTGATTTGCATGCCGCGAGCCGGTTCACGCCTTCGGATGAAGATTGGAAGGCGGTGCGGTGGTGTCACGAAAAAGGCCGCGCTGTGGGCCGGTTCATGGGGGCGTTCGGCGATTTGCCGACCTCGTGGCTTCCGATGATCACAGGAAATACGCGGATCGGCGTTGTCGGTTTTTTGTGGCAGGACGAAGCGCACGTTGATTTTGCCACAAAGCGGATGATGGAAGCTCTGAGCCTGCACCTTGCCTTGGTCTTTGAGAAAGAGCAGCTGCTCGAGGCAAAGCGTCATGCGGAAATCGTCACGGAATCTGAGCGCCTGCATCGCACCCTTTTCGACAGTGTTTCTCACGAGTTGAAAACCCCGATCGCGGTGATACGCGCGGCTTTGGATGGAATCGACAATTCAAATGCGTTCGCCCGCGAGATTGCCACGGCGACTGTGAGGCTTCAGCGGATCGTGGAGAATTTTTTGGAGATGACTCGGATTGAATCTCGACATCTCACGCCGCAGAGAGAGTGGTGCGACTTGCAGGACGTGTTTGCAGCGGCGTGCGCATCCGTCGAGGATGATTTGTGCGGGCGTTCCATCGAAGTCTACGTTCCCGAGGAACTGCCGTTGCTGGAGTTGGATGCGCGCATGTTTGCGCAGGCTCTCTGCAACATTCTCCATAACGCGTGCCTTTATTCGCCAGAAGGTTCGATCGTCGAGCTTTCGGCGCAACTTGACGCAGGCGTTCTGGTGGTCAGCATCCGGGACCGCGGTCACGGCATCCGTGATGGGTTGGAAACGCGTATTTTCGAAAAGTTTTACCGCGCGCCCGGCTCTCCGGCGGGTGGAACGGGCCTTGGATTGGCGATCACGCATGGTTTTGTGCATGCGCAGGGTGGGGCGGTCTCGGCGCGCAATCATCCTGAGGGTGGTGCGGAGTTTACGATCCGCGTTCCTGTCGCGACTCATCCGGTCTGAAAAATGAGCAAGGCGCTGATCATAGATGACGAGGTGCAGTTGCGGCGGCTCTTGAGAATGCTCCTTGAGGCGCGGGGATACGTCACGGTTGAGGCTGCCACCGCACGCGAGGGGATTGAGCAGGCCGGTCTGGCGCGCCCTGACGTGGTCCTGCTGGATCTTGGGCTTCCCGATGCCGAAGGATTAACAGTTTTGAAGCGGTTGCGGGAGTGGAGCGATGTTCCGGTGCTGGTTCTCTCGGTTCGCAATCAGGAGAGCGTCAAGGTTGCGGCGCTAGAGGCGGGCGCCGATGATTATGTGACAAAACCATTCGGGGCCGCGGAATTACTCGCAAGATTGCAGGCGATCCAGCGGCGGGGCGGCGCACGCGAGTGCAGCGAGATCCAGGTGGGGGAACTGCGGGTCAATGTGGTGCATCATGAGGTTCTTCTGTCTGGGAAACCCGTGCGTTTGACACCCACAGAATTTGGAGTAGTGAGGGTTCTGGCGGAGTACGCGGGACGCGTGGTGACCCAGAATCAGCTGGTTGAAAAAGTGTGGGGGAGCTCAAATACCAACCAAGGCGAGGGGCTCAGGGTGCACATCAACCATATCCGCAAAAAGTTGGACCCAGGGAAGGTCAGGATCGTCAACGAGCCGGGGATTGGATACCGGCTTCTGGAGGTCGGGGATGGATCTGCTTTAAGTTAAATAACCGTAAAGCTGATTGCGGGTCTGTAATTGCTTTACGTTTTATTAACAGCCAGCCCCTGAAGGTTAACTGGCTGTGCGGCTGGGGGGCGGTGCACGATTCAGTTTTGATGAATTCTTCGTATTCGCACGGCGGCGACGGGCACCACCACTCGCATAATTCGCTGTCCATGGTCGTGGCAGCGTTGGGAGTCGTTTTTGGCGACATCGGGACCAGCCCAATTTACACCCTGAAAGAGTGTTTTAGCCCGGAGAGCCCGCATCACATCCACGCGCTGCCCTCCAACGTGATCGGCGTGGTTTCACTGGTGGTTTGGTCGATCATCGCGCTGATTTGTGTGAAGTACGTTGCTTTTGTGCTGCGCGCCGACAACAAGGGCGAGGGCGGAGTGCTTTCTCTCATGGCGCTGGCGACGCAAGGGCTCTCGCAGAGACCTTTTCAAAAACACCTCGTGCTTGTTCTTGGTTTGATTGGCGCGGCGCTTCTGTTCGGCGACGGGATGATTACTCCGGCGATCTCGGTTCTGAGCGCTGTGGAGGGGCTCCGGGATGGCGGCGTTTTTGGCACGCCGCCCGAGGATGTTGCCTCTGCGACGGCGTGGCAGGGGTCCGTGAGTTCATTGATCATCGGGATCACTGTGACAATTTTAATCCTGCTGTTTTGTCTTCAGTTTTTCGGCACGGCGCGCGTCGGAAAATTTTTCGGACCGGTGACTCTGCTGTGGTTTCTGGCGATAGGAGCACTTGGGTTGGTGCATGTGGTTTCCGAGCCGGCCGTGCTCGCTGCGTTTAACCCGTTGCACGGGTTTCGCTTTCTTTTAGCGGGTGAGGGCAAAACATTTGTGTTGTTGGGCTCTGTTTTTCTGGCGGTCACCGGGGGGGAGGCGTTGTACGCGGACATGGGGCATTTTGGAGCGGGTCCGATTCGCCGCGGTTGGTTCAGCATTGTTTTTCCCTCTCTGCTTTTGAACTACCTTGGGCAGGGCGCATTGCTGATGAGTAAGCCTTCAGCTGCGGGCTCGCCGTTTTTCCAGATGGTGACGGGATGGTGTGTGCTGCCCTTGGTAATATTGGCGACTGCAGCAACTGTGATTGCGTCGCAGGCGTTGATCACCGGCACTTATTCTCTCACTCTGAGCGCCATTCAGCTTGGATACCTGCCGCGCGTCTCGATCCTTCACACCAGCGAGCATTCCAGAGGACAGATTTATGTGCCGTTGATCAATTGGAGTCTGATGGTTTTCTGCATCGCCCTCGTCTGCGTGTTCAAGAGCTCGACGAACCTTGCGGCGGCTTACGGGGTAGCTGTGACGATGACCATGCTCATCACGACGATTCTGTTTTATTTCGTGGCGCGTCATCTATGGTCGTGGCCGGTGTGGAAGATTTTGCCGGTGTGTGCAGTGGCCGGTGCGGTTGAATCCTGTTTTTTGGCGGCGAATCTTGCGAAGTTTTTTGATGGCGGCTGGCTGCCTCTGGGCGTGGGCGTCCTTATTTTTATTTTAATGACAACGTGGGAGGGAGGTCGCCGGTTGGTTCGCCGAAGGTTGGAAGAGACCGGGATTAGCCAGGAGTTGCTCATTGAAAGCTTGCAGCGCAATCGCCCGGTGACGGTCCCTGGAACCGCAGTCTTTATGTCGAGCAGCAGCGGGCGCGCTCCGATCGCGATGCTTCATAATCTTAAGCACAACCGGATCGTCCATCAGAGGGTGGTCTTCCTCACAATCACGGTTGAGGACTCGCCCTGGGTGCGGCCGGGACGCCAGGTGGATGTCGAAGAGCTTGGGAGTGGCTTTTGGAGGGTGACCGGCCACTGTGGATTCATGCAACGGCCAAATGTTCCAAGGCTTCTGCGGCTTTGCGCGCCATTTGGACTGGAGTTGGTTCCGGATGAATGCACGTTTTTTATGGGCCGCGAAGTGATTGTGGCGAGCGGACGTCTCGGCATGGCGAAGTGGAGGGAGCATCTCTTTGCGATTGGAAGTAAGCTTGCCGAGCAGCCCGCATCTTATTTCCAAATTCCCATCGGTAGGGTGATTGAGTTGGGGCAGCAGGTTGAGATCTAGTGGGCAGGGTGCATGCCGAAGATTCTAATCATCGACGACGAACTCCAAATTAGGCGCCTACTCCGGTTGGTGTTGAAATCGCGGGGCTTCGAAGTGTGCGAGGCTGAAACGGGAATGCTCGGGCTTCACGAGATCGCATCGGTTCGGCCCGATGCGGTGATTCTTGATATGATGCTGCCTGACATGGACGGACTGTCAGTGCTTGCCCGGATGCGTGAATGGACGGATGTTCCGGTGTTGATCCTTTCCGTGCGGGACACGGAATCGCTGAAAGTTTCCGCACTCGAGTTGGGGGCGGACGATTACGTTACGAAGCCATTTTCGACGGGGGAATTACTGGCGCGTACGGATGCGATTTTAAGGAGGCGGTTCGCGCGCCAGAGCGCAATGATCGAAGCGGGAGACTTGACCGTGGATCTTCTGCAGCATGAGGCGCGACTCAGGGGCGAACTCATAAGACTGACGCCGACGGAGTTTTGCCTGCTGACGGTGCTCGCGGAGTACGGCGGCAGAATCGCGACTCAAAATCAGATCATCGCAAGGGTCTGGCCGGGACAGCAATTTGATGCTTCGCAGAGTCTCCGGGTGCATATCACGCACCTCAGAAAAAAGCTGGGATCCTTCGCGCCCAGGATCGTCAGTGAAGCTGGAATCGGCTACCGCCTTGCGGTTTTCTAGTGCCGGGCATTACGGGATCGGGGGCAAAATGATTGGCGAGCCGCATTGCAGCATCGTGATTTCGATGTGACGCCGGCTCCAAGAGATGGTATCCACACGAACATGTCTTTTCCTTTCCGTTCACCTCGAGATCAAGTTGGTGGCATCTGCATTTTTGGGCGGATTCTTGATAAAATCCGGTACTTCGCGGAACACGGCGGGCTCCCGGACGGCTATCATCTCGGACCGATCGAAGGAGCGCGGACTTTCGACGACCGGGTGTGCCGTTTTCTTGGGGTGACCTATGAGGCTTTGACAAAAAAGACTTTGGAAGGCGGGACCGACCATGAGGTGCTTGAATGGTGTTTCTTGAATGGGCGCCGTCCCGATGCCGAACAAGTTGAGGTATGGAATGGGTTCATGCACAAGCGGGGGTGGCGCGACGGGGCTTCTTCCGGCCTGGCGAAGCAGAAGATCGAGGCCGGCCTCGAGGCGCGCGAAGACATTCAGGTGTTTTTTGACCTGATGGATGTCGAGGAGGGGCGGATGCCCTGACGCAGCGAATGACGGAGTCGATGCGCGGCGGCAGCCGTGTTTGCGCGGGATCCATGGGCTCCCCGCGTCAGAGGTGAGCGCTATGCTTCCCGAATGTGTACCCACGTATGGACGTGCGGAGCACCGCGGAAAAGCCAGATCATGTTCGGCCCCTCGATCTGCCAAACATCCCAGACGCCGTCGTTTCCGATATCCATCGATTTGCAGAACGCCATATGGAGTGATGGAAACTGGGGTTCGATCAGTTTCAGGGATTCTTCGACATCTTCTTTGCGAAACGGTGCGAGCAGGTCTCCCAAGACCTTGCGAACCATCAGTCGCTGGTCGGCACTGAGAGCTTCCATTGGTATTCCGGGCAGGTCCTTCCTTTTGCCGGTGAGTGCGACAGTTGCTGTTTCCTTTTCCTCGCGCACGCGCTCTACCAGGGCGGATTCTCGCTGTTTGCCATCCAGCATTCTAAAGACCTCGTTCGCACGTTTGGCCTGATACCAGTAGGCGTTACCCGGATGGTCGGGTTCTTCGCGGAATCCTTTCGCGGCGTGACCATAGAATATTGGACCCCCAAACGCCGCGCCCTTCACTGAGTTTCCATCACATCGGCGGGTGCAGTGGCGGCCGGTGATCACAAACTCGAAATTTGAGCTGCCAGGCTGGCCAAAAAGTGCGACCGAGGTGCCCGCCTCAAATCCTTCACCCTCCGAGTCGTGAGTTACTTGTGAGAGCACTTTTGACGCGTATTCGGGCGAATGCAGGCTCAGAAAAATCTGTCGCACCAGGTCTCTCTGATCGGGGCCAAGTGTTTCCTTCTGCGATTTGTTGATCATCCAATTGTTGTTCACTTTCGAGCGCAATGGATGATCGAATGCGAAGCAAATCGCAGTTTTTTGCTCATCTGAGAGAGAGTGGAAAAGTTGTGTCACAAGTGTCTCGGAAGTCGGAGCGGCCTCGGCTTGCATGCCGCTCGGCAACGATCCGATTGCGATCGCGCCGACGGTTGTTTTGAAAAAATCACGGCGGCTTATGTTGGGTCCGATTGTGTCGGGCATGCCGGTTCCGGCGTTGGCGGGGGAGAAGTGATTCATTCGAGGTGTGTTCTTTGGGATTTGGCTCGGGGCGCGCTAGGGATTGGCAATTCCAGTTGGCGCCTGCCGCTTCAGGGCGGCGCGTGCTATGGTTTAGAGGTTGAGGGTCTTCAGCAAGGGAATCCGTAGAAATATAGCTTTCACTCGTCCTGAAGGGTGTGTAATCGACAAAGGCCACGTTGGTTCAACCCAAAACACCCCCAGAAAAATGACACTCCCCAAGACCTCGGCCGCGGTGGCCGCATTCACCGCGATTGGTACCTTTGCAATGGCTGCCTCTGCGCCAAATCCCGAACCTTTCGGCAAAACTGCGGATGGCATTCCGGTGGAGGTCTACACGCTTTCCAACAGCCGCGGAGTGAAGCTCCGTGCCATGACCTATGGCGCAATCGTATTGAGCCTCGAGGTTCCCGACAAAAAGGGCGTGCTGGCCGACGTCACGCTCGGGTACCGGACCCTTGCGGAGTACGAGAAGGCGACTCCCTATTTCGGCGCAATCGTGGGTCGTTTCGGCAATCGGATCGCTGGCGGTCAGTTCACCGTGGATGGAGCCACCTACAAGCTTGCTGCAAACAACACCCCGGGAGGCAAGCCATGCTCTCTGCATGGCGGCAATAAGGGTTTTGATAAAGTGGTTTGGAAAGCTGAGGGCCTTAAGAAGGATGGGGCGCAGGGTGTGCGCTTCCGGTATTTAAGCAAGGATGGCGAGGAAGGTTATCCGGGAAATTTGCAGGTGAGTGTCACCTACTGGCTGGATGAAAACAGCGAGTGGAGCGTCGACTACGAGGCGACCACCGACAAGGCGACCCCTGTGAATCTCACCCAGCATGCGTATTTCAATCTCAAGGGTGATGGAACGGGAGATGTCCTTGGACACAGCCTTCGCATTGCTGCATCAAAATTCACCCCGGTAAACGATGGCATGATTCCCACCGGCGAACTGCGTTCCGTGGAGGGAACGGCCCTTGATTTCCGCAAGGCAAGAGTCATCGGCGATCGCATCAACGCGAAGGAAGAGCAGATGACGCTTGGAGGCGGATACGATCATAACTTCGTCTTGGACAACCAGAGCGGGTCGCTCGCGCCGGCGGCGTTCGTGCACGAGCCTTGGAGCGGCCGGACCATGGAAGTGAGCACGACCGAGCCAGGACTGCAGTTCTACAGCGGCAATTTTCTGGACGGAACCCTCACCGGCAAATCCGGCGGCAAATACGCGCATCGAAACGGCTTCTGTCTCGAAACCCAGCATTATCCGGATTCTCCGAATCATCCCGAGTTTCCGTCCTGCATTCTCCGACCTGGGAAGACTCTAAAGAGCACGACGGTGTTTAAATTCGGAGTGAAGTAGTGCGGGAGCGGCCCGGGACCTGCCGCGCGCTGCGTAGCGCCGCGGACTACGGTTCGGGGGAACGGCCCTTCCTCCGCACATTTTCCGTGAGTGGCTTCGTGGCCCTCTGAGGGCGTCTACCCAGCATCCCCGCGTGCTTGGGTTCGGACGTGGAGCTGCTGTCCTGCCTGCAGCAGCTCAACGCCGTCGAGACCTTTGTTTTATTGCAAGCGCACGGCGCGTGTTTTGTCCAAGCGCATCACGTCGCCTGCGTTGTAAGAAGGCGCAGCCTTCGGGTCGGTGATTTTTTCCGAACGGAGTTGCACGCTGCCTTGTTCAATGAGCCGCCTTGCGTCGCCTCGCGATTTTGTGATTTGGAAGCCGGTCTGATACGCGGCAACCACCGCGGATACGATGTCGGCTCCAAGGTCGCTGATCGACACCGGGGGCAGGTCCGCCTGCTGGAGGTCGCGCTTTGAGAAGCGCGTGTTGAAGTCCTCAAGCGCGGCCGCAGCGAGTGCCTCGGAGTGGTAACGGGCCACAATTTTGCGGGCGAGTTCCTTTTTCGCCTGCATGGGATGGGTCTCCGGCATGTCTTCGCCGAGCAGCAGCAGGTAGTAACGCGCCATCAGCTCATCGGAAATGCTCATGAGCTTTCCAAACATTTCGCTCGGGGCCTCCGTTACACCCACATAATTGCCGAGGCTTTTCGACATCTTTTGAACACCATCAAGCCCCTCAAGCAGGGGCATCAGAAACACCACCTGTTCCGGTTGGCCCTCCTCGCGTTGCAGGTCTCTGCCGACCAGAATATTGAACAATTGGTCGGTTCCTCCCATTTCAATGTCCGCTTTTACCATCACGGAATCCCAGCCCTGGATGATCGGGTATTGGATTTCATGCAGCCTCACCGAATCACCGCGTTCAATCCGCGAACGGAAGTCTTCGCGGTGCAGCATCTGCTGGAGTGTCACTCGGCTGTTAAGCCGGATGATCTGCTCGAAATTCATGATCTCAAACCATTCGCCGTTAAAGACGGTCTTCGTCTTCGCTGGGTCTAAAATCTTGAAAGCTTGGGACTGAAAGCTGTGGGCGTTTTCCATGATTTTGTCATGGGAGAGCTGCGGGCGAGTCTTTGAACGGCCCGAGGGATCGCCGATCATTGCGGTGAAGTCGCCGATGATCAGGACAGCCTGATGGCCGAGGTCCTGGAATTGGCGGAGCTTTTGAAGGCACACCGTGAATCCGAGATGGATGTCCGGGGCGGTCGGATCCACGCCGAGTTTCACGTTCAAAGGCCGGCCGAGTGCAAGCTTTGCGCGGAGTTCGGGCTCGGAGAGAATTTGTGCGGAGCCGCGTTTCAGGATGTTGAATTGTTCGTCCGGCGGAAGCATGTGGGGTGTCGGTAAGGAAATGGCTGCGCGCTAAATTGGCTGAGCCAAGGGTGACGGGCAAGACGTGAATGTGTGCGTGCGATGCGCTTCACTCAGATTGAGGGTGTTTGCAGCGCGTCCCCTCGGCGAGGGTTCTCAGTCGGCTTGATGGATCGGGACCGAACCGGAGTAGGAAGGGGGCGTCCGCTGTTTGATGATGAACCAAAGCGCAACGGCTAGCACGAGCGTGCAGATTTTAGCAACGGGATGGTCAGTCAGCAGCGGTTTCATTTGCGGGCATGGACAGTAGTTCGCTGAGGCGGCTTTTGAGGGTTTCCGGGTCAAAACTACGTTCGATTTTGCCGTCATGGCAGAGGGACACAGCTCCCGTTTCCTCGCTGACAATGATGACGATGGCGTCAGTTTCGTCGGTGAGGCCAAGTGCCGACCGGTGGCGCAGTCCGAGACTGCGGTCAAGGTCCGTGCGTTCGGTGAGCGGCAGGATGCACGCGGCGGCCGCGACACGGTCGCCGCGGATGATCAGCGCGCCGTCGTGAAGCGGCGTTTTGTGGTGGAAAATTGAAACGCCCAGTTCGGTGCTGATGAGTCCGTCGATTGCTACGCCCGAGTCTGCCCAGTTTTCCAAAGGAACATCCCGTTCAATCGCAATGCTTCCGCCCAACCGCCGGTTCACAAGCTCAAACGCCATTTCACAGAGCAGCTCTGCAGTCACGGGATTCTGCAGCGTGGACGAGAAAAAGCGCGCATTGCCCAGCGACGCCGCGATACGGCGCAACTCCGGCTGGAAGATGACAACCAGCGTGAACATCCCGAGCGCTGCAATGTTTCGGAGCAGCCATTCGAGCACCGGAAGCTGCAGAATTTCGGAAGCAGCAAGCAACGCCACGGAGGCGCTGATGACGCCGATCAACATTCTACTGCCCCGTGTTTCGCGCAAGCGCAGCCAGAGCTGATACAGCACGAACCACAGCAATCCGATCTCAACCGCGTCCCTCCAGTGCAGGATGATGAAGTTTTGGAGAGGCAGGATGCTCATGCTCGTGTCTCCGTGTACTTGATGGACGGCTGGACGTCACGTTTCTTGGAGAATGCCAGAATAGCCTCTGTCATCCGCAGTGCTTCCGTGTTGTGTTTCACGTCGTGGACCCGCAAAACCGAGGCTCCATGATGCCTCGCATACGCACTGAGCGCCACGGTCGGCCAAAGGCGGTCGTCCAATTCTTCGCTGCCAGTGAGTTTTGAAATGAATGATTTGCGCGAGACCCCCAGCACCAGAGGGCGTCCGAGGGAATGGAATTTGGGCAACTCGCGCAGGATCTGCAAATTGTGGTCGAGCGATTTGCCAAATCCGATGCCGGGATCAAGCGCAAGTGTCGCGGTTTCAATGGCCTCGGAGCGACAGAGTTCCACGGTTTTCTCGAAGAACGCGAGGATCTCGGCTACGACGTCCGTATACGAGGGGGCGTCCTGCATCGTGCGCGGGGTGCCCTTCATGTGCATGCACACTGCGCCCGCATTGAATTCCGCAACAACAGCCCGCATCTCCGGGAGGCGCAGTCCGCCGATGTCATTCACAATTGAGGCGCCCGCTTTGAGCGCGGCTTTTGCGACGGAGGGCTTCGTCGTGTCGATTGAGATTGGGACCGGTGTGCGGTCCCTCAGCGCCTCGATCACCGGGATCACCCGGCGCAGTTCCTCGCTCTCGTCCACAGGGCTCGCACCGGGCCTTGAAGACTCGCCTCCCACGTCCAGAATGCCTGCGCCGTCCCTGATGAGATCCATCGCGTGTTGGATTGCGGATTTCTGGTCCTGCCACAGGCCGCCGTCGGAAAAAGAGTCGGGTGTGACGTTGAGCACGCCCATGATGACCGCTTTTTCAGAGAGGTTGATTGAGTGGTGGCGGGTTTTCCAAAGCATGGACGGGATGAAAGCAGTTCAGTGTTGAACGTGGCGCTGGGCTCAGGCGCTGTGACGGAATAAGAAATTGTGCGGTTTCAATGAGAGGGGCGTTGTTGGAGATGGCGCAGTGGTCTATCCCAGAAGGATGAATTCATCAACCCCGCTTGCCGTGCAGCAGCCATATTCCGACACCGCGCGCTCGAATCCTTACGAAACCGAGCGGATCCTGCGGGAGTATCTGCTTTTCCACTACGGCAGTGCGGAGGAGGTTGTGGCTTATTCTTTCGCGCCTGTCGATGCTCTCGGATATCCGGAGCGCTGCGTGACGCAGTGCGTGGATGAGTCCAAACTTGGAATGCATTCAAGAGCGCTCGACCTGGGATGCGCGGTGGGCCGTTCCAGCTTCGAGCTGGCCCGATGGTGCGGCGAGGTGATTGGGATCGATTACTCGGCAGTTTTCATCTCGGCTGCCGAGTCGGTTCGTGTATCCGGTGCCCTTGAATACGAGTGCCCGGTGGAGGGTGAGTTGACGAGAACGTTGAGGGCGCTTTGCCCCGAGGCGGTCGATCCCCGCCGCGTAAGATTTGAGCAGGGCGATGCAATGGCGCTTCGCGGCGGTCTTGGAACCTTCGACGTGGTGTTGATGGCCAATTTGATCGATCGTTTGCAGGAGCCGAAGAAATGTCTCGCATCGCTCTCTGCGCTCGTTTCACCGGGTGGGCAGCTTGTGATTACTTCACCCTACACATGGATGGAGGAATACACGCCGCGCGAAAACTGGCTTGGAGGGAAAATCGAGGGTGGCAAGCCGCTGCGGACACTCGACGGGCTGCGCGCATGCCTTGATGCGGATTTCGAGCTGGTTCATTCGATCGAGCTGCCATTTTTAATTCGCGAACATGCGCGGAAGTTTCAGTGGAGCATCGCCCAAGGGACGCGCTGGATCCGGCGGGGCTAATGGAGGTGGCGAAGGCAAACAGAACCAGATGGATCGTTAGCTTGAGGCGGGGCCTCTTGCGTCAAACAGCACCGCACAGAAATGAAGAGGAAGCCGAAAAATCAAAGTGCGCAATTCAATGCCCGTAAAGCACTTGAGTTCGATCAAGGGGCTCAAAACATGCCAAGCGTCGAGGGCGACATTCCTCCGGGCTCACCCGTGAATGACTAAGCAAAAGATACGGCCAGCATCGGATGCCGCACCATGCGGCACGGTAAATCATGAAGCAAACCGGCGAACAGCCTCCGAGAGCTGGATTCGGGAAATCCGCACGTCCAATTCGATGAGGTGGAGATAAGGACACGGAGTGGTTGTGGCCGCAAATCATACTGGGCCACTACTCTATCATCGCGGCAGCTTGGGCGGCTGCCGAAAGCGGGATTGCTACTTGCAGAGCGTGAAGCCCTAACAAGCCCAGAGCGAACTGCGTCAATGGGTGGGTCGTTTACAGCTCACGGTGCTGCGCAGGGCGCGGCGCGAACCGGTTGTTTGCCGCGGGCCGTTTTCAGACGACTTTTTGAGCCTCAAGCGCGAGTTGATGGATTGCCCGCAAATCGAGTTTGCCGCTTGCGAGGTGTGGGATCTCGCGGGTCTGCACGATCTTTTTGGGAATCCATAAGTTGGGCAAACCCGCCTCGTTCAACTTGAGCCTGAGGTGTTGCATGTCGATTTCCCTCGTGCTCACCAGAACCAAAGCTTCTCCCTTCGACTCGTCAGGAATGCCGGTGATTGCGATGCTTTTCTCCTCCTGCGCCAAATCCATCACGGCATAAACGCGTGCTTCGATTGTCTCGTGAGGAACCATTTCACCCGCGATTTTTGAAAACCTTGAAAGTCTGCCTTCGATGTACAAAAAACCGTCCTCGTCAAAGCGGCCGAGATCGCCCGTGCGCAGCCATCCCTCGTGCAGCACCTCTGCCGTCCGTGTCGGATCATTCAGGTAACCTTCGAAAATATTGGGGCCTCTGAGCCAGAGCATGCCGGTTGATTCGAGTGGAAGCCGCTCGCCGGTGTCCGGGTCGCGGATTTGCGCGGCCATTCCCGGCGCGAGTTTGCCGGTGGACCCCCTGCGGCTGCTGGGCTGCACATACACCTTCGAATCGAGGGTCGCGGGTTGCGGCAGGTTGACGCTGACCACCGGCGATGTTTCCGTCAGTCCGTAGCCCTGAAGGACCTCTTTGCCGAACCGGGCTTCGAAAGCGTCCGCAAGATCCATCGGCAGCTTTTCGGCACCTGTCACGATGAGCTCGAGGCTGCGGAGTTGATGCACCTCGGCTTTGCGGAGGTATCCCCGCAGGAACGTCGGCGTGCTGCATAGGAGCTGGATTCCGTATTTCTCAATGAGCTCCACGTTTTTTGGAATATCCAGCGGGCTCGGGAACGAAACCGCCTGCAGCCCCTTGAGGATCGGATACCAAAGCGTCACGGTGCTGCCGAAAGAATGAAAAATCGGCAGACAGGCGAGGATTCGTGATTCCGGGCGGAGTCCGAGCATGGTGGAAAACTGCTCCACGTTTCCAAGAATGTTGCGGTGCGAAAGCACAACGCCTTTGGGATCCCCGGAGCTGCCGCTTGTGAACAGCACGATGGCCTCGTTTCGGTCGCCTTGGGTCGGAGTGCGTGCGATCCACGCGACAACCGATGCGGGCAGCGCCGCGCAGAGCACTTTCCATGCAACAATTTTTGGGAAAAGCCCCGGCAGAATTTTTTCAACAAAGAGCAGGCTTTCGGGCCACGGGAGGGCCGGGAACTTTTCCTTGAACGCCTCGGCGGTGATCGCCCGCTGGATTTCCGCGATGCGAAGCGCGGCTCTGATCGCCTCCGCACTCGCGGTGAAGTTCAGGTTGACGGGTATCTTGTCCGCGAGAACCACCGCGAGGTTCGCGATGGCGGCGCCCTTGCCCGGCGGCAGCACGATTGCGATACGGCGTTCCGGGCATTGCCTGCGCAGATACCCCGAGAGCGCAAGCGCCGCGGCCAGCAGCGTGCCGCGTGAAATTCTGCCGTCGTCCATCCCGTCGATGACCGCGGGTTGGGAGCGCCCGCGCATCAGTCCGCGGACGGCCTCAATGCCCAGATGGCTGCGGTGTTCCGGGCGCGATTGGAACGCGCGTTCACCGAGATTGAGCAGAGCCTCGCGCACGCGCGACACCGTGGCGTCTTCCGCGGGAATGGCTTCCCCGAATGTCACGCTCACCGGGTAGGGAAAGGCTTTTGGCCACTTGAAGAAAAAGCGGCCTTCGGAGAAGGAAAAAATGGAGCCCCAGAGCTGATCGAGCCAGACCGGAACCACGGGCGCCGCAGCCGAGCGAGCGATGACTTCGAATCCGCGCCTGAGTTTGAGCAGGGTGCCGATCCGCGAAATTTCACCCTCGGGGAAGATGCAGACTACCTCGCCGCGGCGCAGCAGTTCGCCGGCTGTCACGATCGCTTCCTTGGCGCGTTTTTGAGACACGGGGACACCGCCGAAAACACGCAGGATCGGATTGAGCGTGCGGGATCGGTACAACTGGTCGTCCACGAGGAAACGGATGGGCCGGGGACAGGCAACCTGCAGCAGGACGGCATCCACCCAGCTCAGGTGGTTTGGAAGGAGAAGGAAGCCGCCTTCGGGCAGCGCGGGGGCGGGATCGGTGGCGATCCGGTAGAACCGGTTGACGATCCAACTTCCGACCAAACGCAGGATGGCGGGAGCTAGGGATTCGCGGGGGTGTGGGCTCATTTGGGGTGGCGACGCAGGCATCACTCTTAGTCCGCTTCGGGGCGGATCGCCATTCTCTTTCGCGCGCGGACGCGGGATTGCGATCGGACGTGGCATTGCGCATGGTGGCCGAAGACATGAACGCGGTATTGGAAGAGAAGCCCTTTTTATTGCGCCTCGGCGCGTTTGTGCGTTTTTCGCACACCGTCTTTGCGCTGCCCTTCGCGTTGATTGCGATGTGGGAGGCCGGCAGGCATGCAGAAAGCGGGCGGGTGGAGTGGGCGGTGTTCGGTTGGATTCTCGTGTGCATGGTCGGGGCGAGGACGGCCGCCATGTGTTTTAACCGTTTGATGGATTGGGAAATCGACAAGGGTAATCCGCGCACGGCGGACCGGCACAGGTTGGTGACGCGGACGCAGGCACGGGGGGTTCTGGCGACCTCCGTTGGAACGGTGTTTGCTGCCACCTGGCATCTGAACCCGCTGTGCTTCTATCTGACCCCGTTGATGCTGGTGATCATCGGTTTTTATTCCCTCACGAAAAGGTTCACGGCGTTTTCACATCTTTTCCTCGGGCTGGCGCTCGGGGTGGCGCCGATCGGCGCGTCGCTCGCGGCAAGCGGCGTATTTTGGAGGTTGCCAGCGTTTTTGCTTGGAGGATCCGTCGCGCTATGGACTTTCGGGTTTGACCTGATTTACAGCACGCTTGATGTCGAGTTTGACAAGGGCAGGGGGTTGTACAGCTTTCCTTCGCGCTACGGCGTAGTAGCCGCCCTGAGGCTCGCACGTGTTCTGCATGGGGCGGCCGCAGTAGGGTTCGCCGGATTCGGCTTGGCTTCCAAAATGGGCGCGGCCTATTGGGCGGGTTTTGGCGTGGCGCTGGCGGGTCTGGTTTGGGAACACCGGTTGGCGCGCACGCTGGATGTGGGGCTGGTGAACCGTGCGTTTTTCCAGATCAACGCGATCGTCAGCGTGGCATTGTTGGCCGGGGTGATGCTGGACCTGCGTGTGGTGCAAAACGGGTTCCGCTGAGAGCGGGTGCCTGCAGGCTCGATTCGTCCCGTCAACTAGAACGGCACATCAAGCCTCTCCGCCTCGGCGAGTTTTTTCTGGTTCTCATCGAAGGTCAGGAACTTGTCCGCGCGCCGCACGAGAGCGGTCGCGACATGCAGGATGTCAAACGACCGGTGTCCTTGCTTTGTGGTGTGCATGCCGGAGAGCCTTTTGGCTTCACGCACGATGTCCGCCATGTTGCAAACTTCTAAAGAGAGCCTGCCTACGCGTGTCTGCGAAAACTACCACCGTCCCCCCGCTTCCTTTCTGAGGTTGGACGATTCAACGGCGCTCAAGCTGATCTCCTGAGACCGGTGCAAATTGCCTGTCCCTGTGCCTGCCGCTGGCAGAACCAACTGCCTCTCCCTGTAGAACCCGATTACCTGGCACCGAGAGGCAGGGCGCAGGTTTTTTGCATCACCCGCGACCATACCTCGCGAAAGGATTCGCGCGGCAGCCCAAAATCTAAGGGTTACAATCTGTCTCGGCGGGTTGCCGACGGTGCGGATCTCAGGCTCCCAGAGGAATGGCTTCGAGCCCCGCCGCTGCTACTTCCAGCTTTCGTTGAAAAAGCCTGCGTCGGGGATCAGGCCCGGCGCAAGGATTCCGGGCGGAGTGCGCAGATCCACCACAGCCCAGTCCGGGAGCTTCGGGGTTTGAAGGGCGTTGGTCGTGTCGCTGCCCTGACGGAAGGTGAAACTGCTGTTGAGCACGATGTAATGTGCGGGCGCCTTCGGGTTGGGATAGATCACAACCGGCGCGTGCTCGGTGCTGGAGTAAGTGCCTGTCCCCAGTGCGAGTTCCTTTTCGGTCCATCGCATCGGCAGCGAAGGAAGGACCTCGGAAATCACCCTGTTGGAGCCCGGATCGCCCCAGAGAATCAGGTTGTGGGAGGACATCAGCGCGGGCGTCACCGCAGTATCCTCGACAACCTGAATTTCGCCGCGGAAGACAATCTTCCACTGCTTGATCGCACGCTCCATCTCGGCGCGAGCCCATGCATCGGTTTTTGGAAATTTCGCGGTGCCTGTCGGTTTCACGAAAACGAATGGCGCCATGAACGCGTCATCGACAGGCCCCTGCAGCGCGTGCTGTTTGCGCAGTCCGGGTTTGGCGGGTGCGTTTGTCCATTTGCCGTCCTGCGCGGTGAGGGTGATTCCGACCTTTTGTGCAGTCGCTTTCAAGCTCTGCCCGTCGATGTTGATCTCTAGGATGGTCCCGGGTTTTGCTTCGGCTGGCGACAGCGTGAGTCCTGTCACGGCTTTGGTGGTGATCTTTAAGCCGCCGCCTTCGATGCGCGCGTCGACTGAGGATTCCTCCCAGTGCGCCTTCAGTGAATCAATACGCACCCAGTCCATTTGGTTGTAACGGAGGGTGAAAGTGGTGAGGTGCACGTGCTTTGGGTTGCGCGGAGCCCCTTGATTCGCTGCGGCGTCGACCAATTTTGCGACCTCGAGTTTGGTTTCGGGATGGTACTTGTGCCCGACACCGGGGCCGATGAGATGCGGCATGGTGATGCCCACGGCGGCCGCAGCCGCAACCATCTGGTCGGCGGCGCGTTTCTGCGCGTCCTCTTCGCCCGAGTAGACCACGACAGGTCGGTTGGCAAAGTTGCGCACATAGCCGGGCACATCGTACAAGCGCCACAAAACCTGTTCCCACCAAGGCGGCACGGGTTTTTCGGGCGCGAAGACTTTGGCGTATTCCGCGGTTTCCACAAAACCGGCTCCCGGGGCGGCCACAGCCCAGCGTGAAGTCATGTGGCCCGCAAGATGCCAGCAACCGGCGCCTCCCATCGAAAAGCCGCGCACGGCCGTGTGGAGGGGATCGGCTCCGTACTGTTGGCTTGCGTGGGCGAGCGCTTCGAGGACGTCGGTTTCGCCCGCGAACTTGAAGGCGTTGCAGAAGCGTCCGTAGGGGTGCAGCACCATCGCGTTGGCGGGGGTGAATTCGCCCGCTTTTTTCATGTGCTCGGCCAGAAAGGCGAGCTCTGTGAGTTTGTCGTTGCGTCCGTGAAGCCAGATGTCGAGCCGTCTCGGCGGCGCGAGCGGCGTTTCGGGAATGACCATCGCGTAGGGTTGTACCGACTGGTCGATCGCCGAGCGGAACCCGCGAACCACGAGTCCCGTGGCCTTGGTCCATGGGGTTTCGCCTCGCTGGAAGGCGTCCAAACGGGAACGCCCTTCCTTCAGAAGGTCGCGGGCCGCAGCCACCTGTTTGAGATCGTAAAACTCGTCCAGTTCCACCGCCCAGCTGACGGCTTTTGGGAAAATCTCGAGATCGGGAAGGAGAGCGCGGAGGGCCGGGGTGAGCTTGGGCGAATCTGCTTTTCGGATGTCTGCGGCGAGGGATGCGGCGGCTTTTGCGAGTTCCTCGCGGTCGGCCTGAGGGATTGCGACGCCGGTAGGCGGCGACTTGGCGGTCGGGGTCTGGGCGATGGCTGTCGCGGCAGGGTGCGCCCAGTCGAGGACGATGCCGAGGGCGCAGAGGGTGAGGAGGCCCGAAACCGGGCGTGTTAGGGGGCTGAGGGTGGCGTTCATAGGCGGGGCAGGCGGCACTTGTCTATGCGGTGGCGCGGGCGCGGCAAATGAAAAATTCCTCTCCGCAGGCTGCGGTGCGGGCTTGGCAACCGGCTTCCAGTGTGCAAGTAAAGCTGCCCATTTTAAATTTCACCCGACAAACTTTCAACCGACCGATGGCTTATCTAAACGACAATTACCTAAAACTGCGCGCAGGCTACCTGTTTCCTGAAATCGCCAGGCGCGTGAAGGCTTTCTGCGATGCAAACCCCGAGCCAGCCAAGCGCGTCATCCGGTGCGGCATCGGCGATGTTACCGAACCGCTCCCCGAGGCGGTCCGAGGCGCCATGCACAAGGCGGTCGACGAACTTGGCGCCCGCGAGACCTTCCGAGGCTACGGCCCCGAGCAGGGCTACGATTTTCTGCGAACCGCAATCGCCCAAAACGACTACCGCGCCCACGGTCTGGACGTGGCCGATGACGAGATTTTCGTTTCCGACGGTTCAAAGTGCGATTGCGGGAACATTCTGGATGTGCTCGGGCACCAGAACAAAATCGCGGTGATGGATCCGGTGTATCCCGTGTATGTCGACACCAACGTGATGGCCGGACACACGGGCGACGCGAATGACGCGGGGTCCTACGAGGGGCTCATGTATCTGCCGTGCACGGAAGCGAACGGGTTTGTGGCCGACGTGCCCAAGGAGCGCGCGGACATTGTGTATCTGTGTTTCCCGAACAATCCGACCGGTTCGGTTGCGACGCGCGCGCAGTTGGAGGCCTGGGTGGCCTACGCGCGCGAGCACCAGTCCATTCTGCTCTACGACGCCGCCTACGAGGCGTACATCAGCGAACCCGGGATTCCGCATTCCATTTATGAAATCCCCGGCGCCCGCGAGTGCGCGATCGAGTTCCGGTCCTTTTCGAAGAACGGCGGGTTCACCGGGACGCGTTGCGCGTTTACGGTGGTGCCAAAAAGTTTGATGGCGCGCACCGCCAAGGGCGAACCGCACGCACTGCACCCGCTCTGGAACCGCCGGATGAGCACCAAGTTCAACGGGGTTTCCTACGTCGTTCAACGCGCCGCCGAGGCGCTTTACACGGCCGAAGGGAAAGCGCAGGTGGACGCTTTGATCCGGCATTACATGGGCAACGCGGAGATCCTCAGGCGCGCGGCCAAGGCAGCGGGTCTTGCGGTTTGGGGCGGCGTCAATGCGCCGTACCTCTGGGTGCGCACGCCCGCCGGGACGACCTCCTGGCAGATGTTCGACCGGATGCTCTCCGAGGCGAACGTTGTCATCACTCCGGGCAGCGGTTTTGGCTCCGCCGGCGAAGGCTATTTTCGCATCAGCGCGTTCAATTCGCGGGCGAATGTCGAGGAGGTCGCGCGCCGGATGCAAGCCATCAAGTGGTAGGAAAGCGTCGGGCGTCCGGCGGAGCGTGTCACGCCTTCCGCCGGCGTTTCCGCCATCCGTTCCATGCCGCAATGACCGGTTCCGTTGACGCCGTGGATGCATCAGCCCGGCGCCGCGTTGCTTGATTCTTTTGCCGCTCAAAAATCCAACAAAAAACTCCCTCCCATGAAACTCCCCCGCCACGGTCATCACGTTGTTTCCATACGCCCGCGCGCTTTTTTCACCCCGTTCGCGCTGGTTTTTGCGGGACTTCTTTCCGTATCCGCCGTGCAGGCGAGTCCGCGGATCGTGCTGGTTGCAGGAGGCAGTGAGGACGCGGTGAATGTTTCCGCAAAGGCCGCGAAATTGAAGGAGCCTTTCGGGACGGATTTCGACGCGGCCGGCAACATCTGGATCGTGGAGATGGCGAGCGGCAACCGGTTGTTGAAAGTGGACGCGGCCGGAGTGCTCACCCATGTCGCGGGATTGTCTCAACCCGGATTTTCCGGAGACGGCGGGCCTGCGCTTGAAGCGAGGTTTAACGGACCGCACAACCTTGCGGTTCTGCCGAAGGGCAACATTCTGATCGCTGACACGTGGAATGGGAGGGTGCGCGAGGTGGACTTGAATTCAGGCCGTGTGGATTCGGTGCCGGGCTACGCGGTGGCGGCCGAAAAGGCGCGCGGAAACGGCCCGTACTGTATCACGCTGGATTTCTCGGGTACGCGGCTTTACATCGCTGATCTGCGTTCAGTCCACGTGTTGGATCTGGCGACGCACAAACTTTCGCTGGTCGCGGGGAACGGTTCCAAAGGTGTGCCCGTCGACGGTTCGGTCGCTGCGGAATCGCCGCTGGTGGATCCGCGGGCGGTTGCGCCCGACCGCTTGGGCAACGTGTACATTCTGGAGCGGGGCGGGCATGCGCTGCGCGTGGTGAACAAGGAGGGCAGGATCCGCACGGTGGTGAACGCTTCCGGAAAGGCGGGCGGTACGGGCGACGGCGGACCGGCGTTGGAGGCTCTGATGAACGGACCGAAGCACCTGTGCGTTGACCGTGACAATTCCGTGATCATTGCGGATGCCGAGAATAATCTGGTGCGGCGGTATGTTCCCGAGACTGGACGCATCGAGCGGGTCGCCGGGACCGGACAAAAAAGCGGAGAAGGGCTGGACGGCGCGCCTGAAAAATGCGGGCTGGCGCGGCCGCACGGAGTCGTGGTGCATCCGCAAACCGGTGAGTTGTACATCACGGACAGCTACAACAACCGGGTGTTAAAAATCATCAAGGAGTAGTCGGCGGAGGGATTGGCGGGATTTTCCCGTGTGCGCGGTTTCGCCCTGCGATTTTGCGCCCGAGGCGGGAACGGTGTTTCCGTCTGCGGATGGCGCCATGATCGATTCAGGATTGGAGGGGCGTTCTTCCAGTGATGTGGTGGTTGGACAGCCTCTTCAGAGGGAGGGGCGCGTGTATGCTGGCTTATCGGGTGAGGGGGATGGTGGTGCTGTTGGCGGTTTCGCAGATGCTGATGGTTCTATGGACGCTTTGGCTGCTGCGTGAGCATGCGGATGCGTTGATGTTGGACCGCGGCGTTGCGGGACTGGGTTCACTGGCGTTTCCCTGGGTGGTTGGCATTGCCATGGATGCCGTCTGGCGCGGGGTATCGCGGGTGTCGGACGGTTCGCGTTCGTGGACGGCGGCTGCGGCGCGTTCGGGAGTGCCCGCGCTGCTCGCCGCCGTCCACTGGGCGCTTGACGGCCGGCTGGCGGGGGCGCTGTGGCACGGCGGTGCGATCTGGGGTGTCCTCTGCGTGGCGCTCTGGATTTCCCACCGCGTGGGACCTTCGGCGCTGCGCCGGATCTGCTTTGACGGGCTGCACCGGCACCGCGCGCTTCTGGTGGGCACGCACTCGGCGGTGAGGCGGCTTGCGCCGGTGCTCGACGGCCAGGATCACTTGGGCATCCACCCGGTCGGTTGGCTGGGGGATGCGGACCCGGGCGGTGAGCCGGCCAGCGTGCCGTTTCGGGGTGCGGCGGATCGTTTGGAGGAGGTGCTGAAGGCGGGGGATGTCCATCAGGTGGTTGTTTCAACGTCGATGGCAGGAAACCCGCTGATTCCGGATATCGTGCGCACCTGTGAAAGGCGGGGGGTGCGTTTGTTTTTCGCGCAGGACGTGCATGACGGAATGGATGACGGCTTGCATTGGGAAGGGACGGAGCGCTGGCGTTTTGGAGCGCTTTTGAACGAACCGCTGCAAAGCCCCTTTAATCGTTTTGCAAAGCGTTGCTTGGATGCGGCGGTTTCGAGCGTCGCGTTGCTCTTCGGGGTTTTTCCGCTCGCTTGTGTTGTTTGGGCAATCCAGAGAATCCAGTCGCCCGGTCCCTTGTTTTACAGACAGATCCGGCATGGCATTCAAAACACGCCGTTTTCGATCTGGAAATTCCGGACCATGCACTGCGGCGAGGTGGCGGCCTCAGTGCAAGCCAAGCGCGATGATTCGCGCGTGTTTCCTTTCGGGAAATGGCTGCGCAAGCACAGCATGGATGAACTGCCGCAGTTCATCAACGTGCTGCTTGGCCACATGAGCGTGGTGGGCCCGCGTCCGCATCTCGTGGAGCACAATCACAAATTCGCGGTCGGCGAGCAGCGGTACCACTACCGGAGTTTTGTGAAACCGGGCATCACCGGATTGGCCCAGGTCAACGGATGCCGCGGCGAGGTTTCGTGCGATGACGACCTGAGACGGCGCGTTTTTTGGGATTTGAAATACGTGGAATCTTGGTCGCTCGGGATGGATCTGGGACTGATCATGAGAACCGTAAAAGTCGTGTTTCATCCGCCGGACACCGCGTATTGATCGGCGGGAATGCGGTGAGCGAAGGGGACGCGCTCTTTGCGTGGGAATCCCGGCGGCATTTCACAGAGCACCGAAAAAACGCCTCAGGCGGAACGCGCGGATTGGCGGCGAAACGTGGTCCGAGTCAAAACGCCGGCAGGTCCACGCAGACACGCGTCGACGAGAGCGCCGGGGCGGGACCGCATGAGGGCGGCCCGATTCGGTGGGTGGAGCGGTGGTGGTCCGGAGAGTCGCACGCACACCCGCTAACACCGACTAACACCGGAAGCTCCCAAGCTCGCCGGTTATTCCCACTCGATGGTCGCGGGCGGTTTGGAAGAAATGTCGTAGACCACGCGGTTGACGCCTTTCACCTCGTTGATGATGCGCCCGGAAATTTTTGCGAGCAGCGGGTACGGCAGCTTCACCCAGTCGGCTGTCATCCCGTCTTGGCTTTCCACGATCCGGAGAGCGATTGTGTTTTCGTACGTTCTCTCGTCGCCCATGACTCCGACGGATCGCACGGGAAGAAGCACGGCGAAACTTTGCCAGACGCGGTAGTACCAATTGTTCGCCTTCATTTCCGCGACCACGATTGCATCGGCCTCGCGCAGAATGCGCAGACGTTCGCGGGTGATTTCGCCCAGAATCCGCACGGCCAAGCCCGGTCCAGGGAACGGTTGCCGCTGCACCACTTCCTTGGGCAGTCCGAGCTTCGCGCCGACCTCGCGCACCTCGTCCTTGAACAGCTCGCGCAGGGGTTCCACGAGTTCGAACTTCATGTTCTTGGGAAGCCCGCCCACGTTGTGGTGGCTTTTGATCAGCGCGGCGGGGTTTCCAGCGATTGCGACGCTCTCAATCACATCGGGGTACAGGGTGCCCTGCGCGAGAAAACGGTACGAGGACGCGTTCTTCGACTTGGATCCGGACTTGGTGAGGTCTTTGACGGCGCTTTCAAAGACGCGGATGAATTCCCGTCCGATGATATGCCTTTTGCGCTCGGGATCCGTGACCCCTTTGAGTTTCGAGAGAAACTGGGCGGTCGCGTTGACCGTCTTGAGGCGCATGTGGAAATTGTCGCCGAAAAGCTTTTGCACGGCCTCGGCTTCGTTGCTGCGCAGGAGCCCGTTATTGACGAACACGCAGGTCAACTGATCGCCGATCGCGCGGTGGATCAGCGCTGCTGCAACGCTGGAGTCCACTCCGCCGCTGAGCCCCAGGATCACCCTGTCTCCGCCTACCTGCTGACGGATGCGTTCGCAAACTTCTTCGATGAAACTGCCCATCGTCCAGTCGCGTTTGAACTTGCAAACCGTGAACAGGAAGTTCTGAAGGATTTCCCTGCCTTTGGGGGTGTGCGCGACCTCCGGATGGAACTGCAGTCCGAAAAACCTCTTTTCAGGGTGCTCGATCGCGGCGTAGGGGCTGTTGTCGGTGATCGCCGCGGTCCGGAACCCCTGCGGCAGCTTCGTGATTTTGTCCCCGTGCGAGTTCCAGATCTCGAGCGATTTGCCAAGCCCTTTGAAGAGCGGGCAATTCGTCTTCACCTCGAGTTTTCCAAGCCCGTATTCGCGTCTTTCGGAATGCTCGACCTTGCCCTTGAAGTGATGGCCCATCAACTGCATGCCGTAGCAGATTCCGAGAACCGGGACCCCGAGTTTGAAGACTTCCGGGGAGGGGTGCGGGGAACTCTTCCCGTAAACGCTCGCGGGTCCCCCGGAAAGAATGACGCCCTGCGGCGCCAGACGTTTCAGCTCACTCGCTGAAATATCGTACGGGACGATTTGAGAGTAGACTTGGCACTCGCGGACGCGGCGGGCGATGACCTGGGTGTACTGGGATCCGAAATCGAGAATGAGCAGGCGCCCGTGGGTGGAAGGAGTCGGCATGAGGAGTGCTGTCAGTTAAAACTGGCTTGAGGCCGCGGCGGGTGAATTCGGACGCGCGGCGTTCTCTGGAATGTAAAGGTTGCCTTCGCCGCGGAACCCGCGTTTGAGGCGCGTGCCCATGTCGGGAGAGTTGTCCGGCAGTTCGGACTCGCAGGCGCTGAAAACAAAAGAGGTGGAGATGATCAGGAAAAGCTGCAGTGCTTTCATGGGGCGAGCTTAGGGGTGGTTGTTACTGAAGTCGATGCCGGCCTGCTTGGGCTTCCCTCAGGAGTGGCGGGCTTGTTGCGGGCTGGGACAACCCGCTTGGCGCAGTGCGTGCGCTGGCTTTAATCGATTATTGATGAGTATTTTGCAGGTAAAATCAGAGATGCGGCCACTGGCGCGCGGGTGAGCGCCGGGAGATTCCGTTTGACGGAAGGGTTCGTGATAGACTGGATAGCTGCTTCGTTACTATGAAAAAATTCCTCCTGCCGCTGCTCCTCTCCGCCTCCGTGCTCATCGCCGCGGATCCAACCGAAGGATTCACGCCCCTTTTCAACGGCAAGAATCTGGACGGTTGGAAAGTTAACGAGAACCCCGAGAGTTTTTCCGTTCGAGACGGGCTGCTGGTCGCCAACGGTGCCAGGTCGCACCTCTTTTATGACGGATCGGTTGGCGGTCACGATTTTAAGAACTTCCATCTGCGGGTGGAAGTGATGACGAACCCGCAGTCGAATTCGGGTGTTTATTTCCATACCGCTTTCCAAGATACGGGCTGGCCGGCAAAGGGGTATGAAGTGCAGGTCAACAACACCCATGGCGATCCCAAGAAGACCGCCGGATTGTACGGTATTTTGGATAACTTCACGGCTCCTGCTGAGGATGGAAAATGGTTCCTGATGGAGATCATTGTGGAGGGGAAGCACATCGTGACAAAAGTCGACGGCAAGGTGATTTCCGACTTTGTCGAGCCCGAGCCCGCGAATCCGCCGAAAGGTTTTGCAGGAAGGATGCTTGATCACGGGACTTTCGCGATTCAGGGGCACGATCCGGTGAGCAAGGTTTCCTACAAGCGGATTGAGGTAAAGATTCTCCCGTAAACTCCGCTCCGCGGGTTAAAGGCCGCCGATGAAAAGCACCCGTTGTTTGTTTTTTTTCGGCACAGTTGCGCCTCTCGCGCTCGTCGCCCTGTGTTGCGGCGGGTCTGCCGCGGATTCGGGTTCGGCGGCGTTCGAGCGGTTCGATCGGAACGGGGACGGAAAAGTGACCAAGGATGAGCTGCCGGTCGTGAAGGGTTTTGCCAGATACGACCGGGATGCCGACGGGGTGATCACCTACGAGGAGTATCTGCTCGGTTCGCTTCCGGAGAAATTTCCCGGCGCGGAGCAGATTGATTCAACATTCCGGTCGTTGGACCGGGACGGGGATGGAAAGCTGTCGCAGCAGGAGGCGGGCGGGCAAAAGTGGTTTGCTTCCCTCGATCGCAACGGGGACGGCATTGTGGATTTGCAGGAGGTCGAGTTGCTCAAAAAAGCCATCCAGACGCGCGCTCCCGGGGCGAAGGATCCGGCGGCGGAGCGTAAGAATCCAACGCCCGCGCCTGCGTCCCAACCCGTGCGGCAGGGTCCGCTTGCCCTTGGCGGACACGAATCGGGCGTTGGCAGGATGGTGGATAACTTGGCGCTGACCGATCTGGATGGAGTCACCCGGACACTGGCCGAACTTTCCTCGGGCAGCGGCTGTGTTCTTGCGTTCACAAGCGCGACATGTCCGGTGAGCAAGCGTTACTTGCCCTCTCTGAAAGCGCTTGAGACGGAGCTCGCATCGGCGGGCATTGGCATGGTTCTGGTGAACCCCTTTCCAAGCGAATCGCCGGAGTTGATCCGCGAGCAGACCGGGGAGCATCGGTTCAAGTCGCCCTACGTCCGGGACTCGGAACGCGCGATCTCAAAGGCGCTCCGCGCGCGCTCAACAACCGAGGTGTTCCTTTTGGACCAGGCCAGAACGGTCGTGTATCGCGGTGCTTTGGATGACCAGTACGGGCCTGATTACAGCCGGTCGGAGGCAGGCCGGCATTTTTTGCGAGACGCGCTCAAAGCCCTGGCGGCAGGCGTCGTTCCGACGGTGGCTGCGACAACCGCTCCGGGCTGCGAATTGGATTTGCCTGAGAACGGTGCGTACCGGGAGCCCGGCGGCGTGACCTACCATCGGGACATCGAGCGGATCCTGCAGCAGCATTGCACCCGCTGCCATCATCAGGGCGGGATCGGGCCTTTTTCGCTCGAGGATTTTGAAAGCGTGACCGACCGGGCCGGGGCAATCCGGCGCGTGGTGGAACGCGGTCAGATGCCGCCGTGGTTCGCTTCCGAAGCCGTCCCGAATGGGCCGAGCCCGTGGGCGAACGACTGTTCCCTGCCAGCGCGGGACAAGGCCGATTTGCTCGTTTGGCTGTCTTCGCGCGATCGCCCGCTGGGGAATCCTGCGGATGCGCCCGTCCGCGTCCGTCACGCGAGTGAGTGGACCATCGGGACTCCGGACCTTGTGATTCCATTGAGCCGTTCGTACGAGGTCAAGGAGCAGGGGACGATGCCCTACGTGGTGGATGTCGTCCAAACTGAGCTCGCGGAGGCCAAATGGGTCAGCGCGTATGAGATCATTCCCAGCGCCCGGGATGTGGTGCACCACGTGATCGTCGATGTGTACGAACCGGGCGCTTCCCTGAAGGATCGCGAGGAGGGGGTTGGAGGGTATTGGGCGGCGTACGTGCCGGGAAACACCGCCTGCGTTTATCCGAGCGGGTTCGCCCGCAGAATACCCGCGGGAGCGAAGGTGAAATTCCAAATCCATTACACTCCCAGCGGCAAGCGCACCGAGGAGCGCCTCCGGATGGGTTTGGTGTTTTCGCGCGAGGCGCCCGAGTACGAGCTGCGCACGATCAGCCTCGCGAGCCGCGGCATCTCGATTCCACCCGGTGCGGCGGCGCATACGGAAACCTTCAGCAAAACGACTCCGTTCGACATCCCGATCACGGCGTTCCTCGCGCACATGCACCTGCGGGGCAGTGCTTTCAAATACGAGGTGCGGTATCCTGACGGAGCTGGCGAGACATTGCTGGACATCCCGTGCTACGATTTCAACTGGCAGTTGCGTTACGCCCGAAAGGAGCCGAAATGGATTCCCAAGGGCAGCACGATGACGGTGACAGCCGTGTACGACAACAGCGCCGCGAACAAGGCGAATCCGGATCCGAAAAAGTGGGTCAAGTGGGGGAGCCAGACCTTCGACGAGATGATGATCGGGTATCTCGAGTATTTTGTTCCGGTGTCGGCCCCGCGGCTGGGTGCGCGGTAGCGCCCGCCGAACCCTCTGCCGGTACCCGCGTCCGCGTTGATTGCGGATACTCATTTGCGTGTCACAGGCACACGCGTTCGCGTGTATTGATCCGGGCGCCGGTGCTGCTAGATTTTACGGATGCACGGACGTCTTTTGTTGCTCGCCACGTGGTGCGCCGTTTCCACGGCGTGTGGCGTGGATTTCACGGAAGATGTGCGTCCGATTTTTCAAAAGCACTGCATCAAGTGCCACGGGCCGGAGAAGCAGAAGAGCGGGTACCGTCTTGATGTCGCGGAAATCGCGCTTAAAGGCGGGGATCTTCACGCGCCGCACGTGGTTCCCAATTCCCCGGAAACAAGTTCCCTGCTGCGCTACGTTTCCGGGGAGGATTCTGATTTCCGGATGCCTCCCAAAGGGGACCTGCTTTCGCCCGATGAAATCGCGGTCCTGCGGGCGTGGATCGCGGAAGGCGCGCAATGGCCGGACAACGCTTCCGCGAAAATTGCGAAGCCCACGGACTGGTGGTCTCTCAGGCCGCTCGAGAGGCCTGCGGTTCCGCAAGTGGCGCAGGGTCTCCCGGGCGCGGAGTCGAATCCCGTGGATGCGTTCGTGCGCGAAAAGCTCCGTTCCGCAAACCTTGCCCCGTCCAAGCCCGCGACGCGCGAGGCGCTTTGCAGGCGGGTGTACTTCGACCTCACCGGACTGCCGCC
>JBILLT010000087.1:0-10332 GCA_044375925.1 Chthoniobacteraceae bacterium
GGACTTCAATCTTTACGACTACCTGCCACGCGGTTTCGCCACCGTGGAATACGGCGCGTACAACTATGCAAGAACCGCCGCCGGCCACACACTGACGCTCGGCGGTGGAGAAAACCCCGGGAAACTCACTCTCGCCGGCGAATACAACTACTACGAGGGCCCTTGGGATCTTCCCGAGTATTTCAACCGCGCCAACGGATTCGCGCGCTATTTCAAGGGAACCGAGGAGGACCATTTCTCGCTCACGCTGATGAGCTACGACGGCCGGTGGCAAAGCAGCGATCAGGTGCCGCTCAGCAACATCCAGTCCGGACAAATCGGAAGGTTCGGCAACCTTGACCCTACCAACGGAGGATCCAGCGAAAGGCACAGCCTCCAGCTCCACGCGCAAACCCAGGACGGCGAAAACGTCACCCAGCTGAATTTATATGGGGTCTACTATGCTCTGGACTTGTTCTCCAATTTCAACGGGGACCAGTTTGAGCAATCCGAGCACCGATCCGTTTTGGGCGGCAATGTGTCGAGGACCTGGAACGGGCTCTCCCTCTTCGGCAGGGAGTCCTCGCTTACCCTCGGCGTTCAAACGAGAACCGACATCATCCGCGGGATCGGCCTCTACGATACTGTCGCGCGACAGCGGACCAACAAGACTCGCCTCGACAACGTGACCCAGAGCGATATCGGGATTTTTGCGGAGAAGACGGTCAAATGGACCCCGTGGCTCCGTACAATCACCGGCCTGCGTGCGGATGCGTTTTACTTCGGAAACCGCAATCTGAGCGGCGACGGGGACAAGTCCGGCGACGCCCTGCGCGGCATCATCAGCCCGAAATTCAGCGCCATCATCGGACCGTTCCGCAAGACGGAGTTCTACGCCAACATCGGTACCGGCTATCACAGCAACGACGCTCGTGGTGTGGTGGACAAAGCAGCTCCGGCAGCACCGCTTCCGCGCACCGTCGGCGCCGAAGTCGGGGTGCGTTCGAACGCAATTCCGACCCTGACGACCGCCGCGACACTTTGGTGGCTCAAAAGCGAGAGCGAACTTGTTTATGTTGGAGACGCAGGACGCAACGAAGCCGGCCCGGGCTCCTCAAGGCATGGCATTGAACTCAACGCCTACTGGACCCCCTGCGAATACTTTTCAATGGACGCGGAGTTCTCACTCAGCCAGGCGAGGTTCACAAACAGTCCAGGCGCCGATTATGTTCCCAATAACGTGCCCCTGATGTTCAGCGGCGGCTTTGTGCTGGGCGCCCAGGGCGAAAAAACCGGTTGGTTCAGCGGCACGCGGCTCCGGACGTTCGGTCCGAGACCGCTCAAGGAGGACAACAGCGTAAAGAGCCGCCCCCTGTGCGCACTCAACACCAACGTGGGTTATCGCGGCGAAAACTGGGAGGCCGCGCTCGAATGCCTGAACCTGCTGGATCGAAAAGACAACGACATCGAATATTTTTACCCCCGCTCAGGCCGCGACGACACGGATGCGGAACGCCACATCCATCCGGTGGAGCCGCGCATGCTCCGGGCGCGCTTCACGGTGCACTGGTAGCGTTTTGCAGGGTTGAATCTCCGCCGTCTCGGAGCAGAAAGCACCGGGCTAAAACTGGTGCTTTTCGCCAAAACTCAGGTCGTAGTCGATCGTGAGTTCTTCCCCTGTTCGAATTTTTTTGAGCGACTGCAGCGCGCCGCTTCTTTTGAACCTGAGGTTCGGTTTCTTGGAATGGTTTAGGAAAATCGACATGTCCACCGTGTTCATTCCGCACGTCGGAACAAACATGTACCCCTTCTTGATGTAGCAAAATTTGTCGATTTGTTTGCTGACACTTTTGGGCAGACCCTTGAGATGTTTGAGCGAAAGTTTCGCTTCTTTGCGTCGCTTGAAAATCTTGAGCGGATTAACGCCCTTCGGGATGTCACGGATCGCAAAAACACCGACACCATGCGTTTTGGAAACACCGAGACGGCAGTAGATATCGGAGCGCAGATGCGCGAGCAGAGCTTTCTTCTGAGGAGACATGACGTCGATTGAGCAGGTGGCTGTGGCGGATTGATGTGAGGGCATTGGAACGAGTTACCGCCGTGCGAAACGGGCTGTCTCTTGGCCGGCCCGGGCATGGCGACCCAGATCGGGGATTGTCCCGACATCAGGCTGGGAACGCCAGTTCTATTATCCAGCGGCGGACTGCCGCGGGTCACCGCCCGGCGGCTCCGCGCCGGTGGATCCGCAGAATGCCCGGGTGCCGCAGGCTGCGGCGTTTCGCGTAAAAAAGCTCATTTACCGAGGGCCAAACCCCTCTCCTCCCCCGTAGATTAGAGTGTGCGGGGTTGGTCTGCGGCGAGGCGGCGAGGCGGCGTGCGTCGGCAAGAGGATGGCAGTCGCCGTCCGGGGCCTTGCCGGGGGGGGAGCGGCTTGGGGAAGATCGATGGATACGTGGCAAAAAAAGGGAGGGCAGCGGATGGATACATGCGTGTTTTCGGGTGCGGTTCCAGTACGGCGGAGGGGGCGGCGGGCAGCGGCACGGCGGACGGTTCGGGTTGCCACGTGTGCGCCGGCATCGGCCGCCAAGAAACACCCGGCATGCGCGTCCTGCTGATTTCCCACACCTGCCAGTCGCGGCACGAGGGGCAGCCGAAGGCGGAGTGCCTTGCGGCTTATCCGGACGTCGATCTGATGGTCCTCGCCCCGGAACGCTTCAACCATTTCGGGGCGTGGCGCGAAGCCGAGCGCCCCCGCTCCGGGAGCTTCAAGTTCGAGTCCCACCGCGTGGCGCTGCCATGGGTTGGGCCTGCCCAGAACTACCTCCACTGGTACCCGCGCCTCGGCCGGGTGCTTCGCGACTTCAAACCGGACATCATCGACCTCTGGCAGGAACCGTGGGCCGCCGTCAGCGCCCACTGCTGCTGGCTCCGCAACCGGATGCTTCCGCGCGCGAAAATTGTGATGGAGTCGGAGCAGAACCTGCTGAAACGGTTTCCCCCGCCCTTCCGCTGGTTTGAGCGGTACACGATCCGGAACGCGGACTGCGCCGTGGGCCGGAGCTCGGGCGTGCTGGAGGTTTTGCAGGCGAAAGGGTTTACGGGGGAAGCCCACCGCGTCGGAAACGCCGTGGACGCGTCGCTCTTCAAGCCGATGGATCGCGAGCGTTGCAGGCGGGAGCTGGGGCTCGGAGGATTCGTGGCCGGCTACGTCGGGAGACTGGTGGAGCGCAAGGGGCTGGCGGACCTTGTCAACGCGCTCCCCCACTGCCCGCAGCACGTGAATCTGCTCTTTGCCGGCGAGGGCGAATGCCGCAGTGCGATTGAGACGCGCGCGAACGTTCTGGGCATCGGAAACCGCGTCCGGTTTCTTGGCCCGCGCCGACCCGAAGAGCTGCCGCAAGTGATGAACGCGCTGGACGCGCTGGTGCTGCCGTCGTGGAGCGTCCCGACTTGGACGGAGCAATTCGGCAGGGTCATCATCGAGGCGCAGGCCTGCGAGACGCCCGTCATCGGATCCGACTCGGGAGCGATTCCCGAAGTGGTGGGAAGCGGCGGATTGATTTTCAAGGAGCGGGATGTGCGCTCCCTTGCGTCAGCCATCACCCGATGCGCGGCGAACGCGCATTGGATGCGGGAACTTGGCCGCGCGGGAAGGCAGCAGGTCCTCAAAAACTTCACGTGGCGGAAAGTGGCCGCACAGATGCACGGCATCTACAGGAGCTGCCTGAATACAAGCACAAGTACAGGCATGGGCGCGTCTCGCGGAAACCCGGCGGCATGCGACGACCGGAGAATTCCGCAGCACGCCAACCCGTAAACCGCCGAAGCACCTCCCATGAACCCAAACCCATTGCAGATTCCCCGCCCGCTACGCATCGCGTTTCTGGATCACACGGCCAAGCTCGGGGGCGCCGAACTTTCGCTGTTGAACATGCTGGAACGGATCGACCGCACCCGGTTTGCGCCCACCGTGATTTTGGGCGAGTCTGGCCCTCTTGAACGCTGCCTCGCCCTCGCGGGGGTCGAAACGTGCATTCTCCCCTTGGGCGACGAGGTGGCGCAGGCCAAGAAGGACGCGTTGGGAATGCGCACCCTTTTCAAATTCAGAGCGATTTGGAAAACGATCCGATACGCGTGGAAGGTTTCGCGATTGCTCAAAGCGCGGCACATCGACCTCATTCACACAAACTCTTTGAAAGCGGACGTAATCGGTGGCGTTTGTGCATTGGCAACGGGCACTCCCCTCGTCTGGCATATCCACGACCGCCTTGAGGGCGGCTACCTGCCCCGCTCTGTGGCCGCAGTGCTGCGGTTCTTGTGCCGGTGGGTTCCGGATTTTATCGTGGCCAACTCACGCTCGACTCTCGAGAGCATCCGCCTGCGCGACCTCCGGAGCAGCATGGTGGTGTTCGAAGGGATTCCCGCCCCGCCCACACCCAGCCAAGTCGAGACGTCGGGCGAAGGCCGAAATTGGGACGGACGCGCTGCGCCCCGCACCGCTTCGGATCCACCCGCTCGCGAGTACTCGGCACCGCGCGACGCAATCCCTGAACAACTGGTCCGCATCGGGATTATCGGGCGGCTCACGCGCTGGAAGGGGCAGCACATCTTGATTGAAGCAGCGTCCGTTGTGCGCCGGAGATTTCCAAACGCGCGGTTCCAGATCATCGGATCCCCCATGTTTGGTGAAAACGAGTATGAGGCGCAGCTCAGGCAGCAGGTCGGGGATCTGCACTTGGAGGGCTGCGTGGAGTTTCTTGGATTTTGCGAAGACGTCTCAATCGCGATCGACGCTTTGGACATCGTGGTCCACGCCTCAATCTTGGAGGAGCCTTTCGGCCGTGTCATCACGGAGGGGATGCTCGGAGCAAAGCCCGTGGTTGCGACCCGCGGAGGTGGAGTGCCGGAGATCGTATTGGACGAGGTGACGGGGCTCCTCGTGCCGATGGGTGATGTCGGAAAGATGGCGGATGCGATCTGCAGGCTGGTGGCCGATCCTGCCCTGCGTTCAAAGATGGGCAGCGCTGGAAAGCAAAGGGTTCTCGAGCATTTCACGACCGAACAGACCGTTCCTCAAATGGAGGCGGTTTTTGAGCGGACTTGCGCGATCGCGATGCGCAGGCAAACCTTTGCACAATCCTCTCAGACACTGAACACGGGGATAAAAATCTGAACCCGAGCCCGATCCTCAGGCGCTGCAAAACCGGCAGGCAGGCGGGAGATTCCGTGCTTCAAGGAGCCCAGCGCCACGTTCTTGAAGAAGCAGGGAGACGCAGCGGCACCTCTTGGCCCTCTATTCGCAGGAAGGAAATGGCGTCGGGCGGTTTTGGTTCGAACGATGCTTGCCCATTCGCGGCCACACCCGGGCAGTTCGGGCCAACCCCGAAAAACCGCGTTGCTGCCCTACGCACGCCACGGATCCGCCGCTCGCGGTCGCTCTGATCTATTCATGATGGACCGCGACAAACCCGGCAGAAGCCAACGTCTGGGTACTCCACCGGAGAATTTTCCGAAATAAAAGGCATTGGAACGGGGCTCCAAAGCAGGCATCAAGAAGCTGCACTTACAGAATTGCGGCTTTTAAAAGAGCGGCACGGCACCCCCACTGACATGCATTCTAGTTTTCTGAATTTAACCGCTCTGCTCACCCTTCTCCTCGCGGGCCTTTCAAAAGCCGCCGAGAAACCAAACGTGTTGATGATCGTCGCCGACGACCTTGGCTGGGCGGACGTCGGCTGGCATGGCGGCTTTGCCAAAACCCCGCACATGGATGAACTCGTACGAAGCGGGGTCGAACTCGACAGGCACTACGTGCAGCCCGTGTGCACGCCGACGCGGACAGCACTCATGAGCGGACGTTATCCCGGCCGCTTTGGCCCGCACCCGCTGGCGCCGTCCAACCTTCGCGCAATGCCGCTCGGCACCTGTACACTCGCCTCTGCCCTCCGGTCCATCGGCTACTTTACCGCGATGGCCGGAAAGTGGCATCTGGGCGCTTTGCCGGAATGGGGTCCGAACCATTACGGTTTCATGAAGAGCTACGGCAGCATGACTGGCGCGGCGGACCCGTGGACGCACAAATACCGACAGGGCCCGCTCGAGGACACATGGCATCGGAACGGACAACGCATCGATGAAGAGGGCAACGCAACCGAACTTGTGACAGCTGAAGCGATTCGCCTAATCGAGGAGAAACACGAACCATGGTTTGTTTACGTTCCTTTCCATGCGGTGCATACACCGGTGGATGCTCCCGCAGAGTACAAAAAACTCTACGACGGCGTGGTCTTTGACAAAGACCACGATCGGCAGGATTCGCGCCTGCGGCTCGCGGCGATGGTTAGCCAGCTGGATGCCAAGGTTGGGCAGCTTGTGGAGACTCTGAAGCGGACCGGGCAGCGTGAAAAAACGCTGATCATTTTCACAAGCGACAACGGCGGCATCGAGTCGCTCAAGAACGTCTACGTCGGAGCTGTCGGACATTCGCCGCTCAACAGCGAAAACGACCCCTTACGCGGCCAGAAAGCAACGCTTTACGAAGGCGGCACGCGCGTATGCGCATTTATCAACTGGCCGGCGAAGCTCAAACCGCGCAAGCATACGGTTCCGATGCACGCGGTGGACTGGTTTCCAACCATCGCAGGGCTTGCGGGATTCACTCCGCAAGAGGACCTGCTGTGGGACGGGTTCGACCAGTGGCCGGCCCTGAGCGGGGACGCGCCGGGGGACGCGGAGCGTCCAATTTACATCGCAAGCAAAGGAGGCCAAAGCCTGCATCAAGGCGAGTGGAAGCTGATACGCACCGCAAAATCAACAGAGCTCTTCCACCTCTCGACGGACCCTTACGAACAGCAGGAATGCGCCAGGGAGCATCCCGCGATGGCTACCCGGATGCTTAAAACCCTCGAAGCCCAACTGGCGAGGGACAATCCAAACCTGCCCGAGGATCTCCGGGGTCATCATCCCTAAGCTCAAATTTGCATTCACGGGTTGAATGCCCCGTCCGGAAACCACCGGATCATCCGCTGAGTACCGCCTCCAGACACCGCGGAAACCCCAATCAATCCGCCCACCTCCGGTTCAAAATGCCATGCGCATTCAACCCAGATGAAGTGGCCGCACCACTAAACTCTGATTTCCCGGGTGAAGCTTCCGGGAAAACTCGGTTTTTCGCTTCACGATGCTCCGATAAATTTTCTGGATCCAACCTCGCCCGGTTGGAAGACAAGGCCGAAACTTTAAATCCAACGGAATATCCTCGCGGCGGCAAAGACTTACCCCGTCAGGCATCCAGTACCCGCCTTTCACGGCCTCTGTGTAAGGGAAGACCTCTTCCTGCCCTTTCCTAATTCCATAAAATCCGGTTCCTACCTGCTTGGCATGAAGATTAATCCCCGACTCAGCCTGCCACGGATTCCAATGAGGATTGAGGGTATCGTGCAGATACTTCCGATTCCAAAGCGCGGCCTGCAGGGTAGTCATCCATTTGCAACTTGATGCGAAGTGGGCTACCTCAGCCGGAGAATCGGTCTGCTCCTCGTTGCTGTCCTGAGCGCGGGGTTTGAGTTGGAGCATCGCGCCCTGTTTTCGGCCGAGTAAATTACAGAGCTCGATGATTACATCGCTGTGAACCGGCGCGTGAAACAGGTAGTCATCTTGCAGGTACACCACGTGGTCCACATCAATTTGCGATAAACTGTCGCGCAAATTTCCAGCCCAGCCTTTTTCGATTGGAGACGAAAGGGTCACAACCCTTGGATCCTGATAACTCTTGCAGTTCGCGATCAGATACACTGGCAACGGGCACTCGGGCCAATACTTGAACAACAAGTTAAAAAACGCAGGCCACAGGTCTGCATAATGATCACACGAGGAAACCAGGATTTTCATTTCTTGAACGATGGCCGCGACACTTTTGTCACTATGCTACAGCGAAAAGACAGGAAATTATTCTGTCACTCCTCCATTCAACCCTACCGGCTCCTTCTAACCCACTGCCATTTGAAAGACCCCGCCCAGAAGACCTCGCGCTCACCGCCATTTTCAGGTGCCGGAGCAAGAAAAACATGAAAAAAGCGTATTTCAAAAATGCGCGAAGCCTGCTCCGGCGCTTTGACACACTTTTGCTCATTCATGGTCCAGCCAAAAAACAAAGCGGACATTGCGAAATGAATGCCCTGCTCTTTCAACCGCCGATTGCATGGTGGCAATGTCCCCTCTAGCCGCAGTGTGTTCCGACCTGATAACCTCACATCGCATGATGAAATTCCACCTCCCCCTGTTCGCTATTCTCCTTTTTATTCCCCCGGTCCACGCACAGTCATCAGCAACCCCACCCACTCCGCTCACCCCGCCTGAACTTTGGAAATCCTACAACCCTGACGAAGGCCCATTCAACGAGGAGATCGTTCGCGAAGAAACCGCCAGCGGCATCTACTCGCGGGACTCTTACATCAGCGCCTACGTGCTCGGAGAAGAAGTCAGGGTTTACTGCTGCTACCGCGTGAAGGCCGGCGCCAGTCGGGCACCCGGGCTCCTCGACGTGCACGGTTGGATGGGCATGCCAATGGTCAGCACCGAGTATGTCAACGACGGCTGGGCGGTCATGGCGCATGATTATTGCGGCAAAAAAGACAACCGCGCGCACTACACAAAATACCCAGAAAAACTGGCGCACGGACGGATGGAGTCGAAGACAATCCACGCCAAATTGCCGGACGGGCACGACATCACGGATCCCAAGCAAACTTCGCACTACCTTTGGTTCGCCATTGAAAGGCGCGTTCTCAGCTATCTTCTGTCCCAAAAGGAGGTCGACAAGAACCGCATCGGAGCCAAGGGCTACTCTTACGGCGGTACGCTCATGTGGAACCTTGGAATGGACCCAAGAGTCAAGGCGGTCGTGTCGTATTTTGGTATCGGATGGATCACCTACTACCGGGACCGCGGCGTGTGGATGCACGATCCGAACAGCCGGCAACCGCCCATGTCTGAGGGAGAAAAGCTTTTTATCCAAACAGTTGAGGCTCAGTCTCACGCGCCGTACATCGGCGCGCCCACCATGTGGCTGACAGGCTCCAACGACCATCACAGCGGCCACGAACGCGGTGGCGAAACCTTCAAACTTTTCAGACCTTCGGTACCTTGGTCCTTCGCAATCCAAGCCCGCGGTCATCACAACACCGAAAAACTCGGAGACGACGCAAAGCTGTGGCTCGAGAAATACGTGCTCGGAAAAAACACACCGTGGCCTGCGCGTCCGCACGCCGATCTGACACTGGACGAGGCCGGGGTGCCGCAGATCCGAGTCACGCCAGACTCAACAAACTCGCTCGAAGAGCTCCAGGTATTTTATGCCCAGAAGGAGCCAAACAACGTGCACCGCAGCTGGCGCCAAGCTTCCACCGTACGCAACGGCAACACGTGGACAGCCACGCTTCCTGTGCTGAATACCGACGACTACGTCTTTGCCTTTTCAAATGCGCGCTATGAAAACAACATTGTGCTCTCCTCTGACTTCAAAGCGGTCATCCCGTCAAAACTCGGCAAAGCCGTAGCCACAGACAAGGCGACCGATGTCATCCCTTGGGGAAACAACGCATGGACAGAAAACGAGCCTGCAAAAACGCCCGCAGGCATCGAGGGCTTCCGTGCCATCAACAAAAAAACAGGCACCCGCAATCAGCAGATGAACGATCCCGCATGGAGAGCGAAGCCAGATTCCGCGTTGTCCGTGCGCTTGCACTGCGCAGAACCACAAAAGCTCTACATGTCGGCCAACAATCAGTTCGACATGAATCTCGAACTGCAGCCTTCAGGCGAGCCGCAGACCATCGTCATCAGCGCAAAAAACCTCCGCAACCGCACTACTGGCGAACCCATGCAGGACTGGGCGAAGACCAACGATCTTCTGCTCATGCCAGCCGCGGGAATGAACTCGGACATGACAAAAGTCGTTTTTTTGGAATTCAAGTGGGTGCCGGGACAACCCTGATGAATTCCGCCCCCCCAGCGCTCTGCCTGCCGCTCTTCACAGCTGTGAACACTCTCCCGGTTGGGCAAGCCGCGCAAAGACGGCGCGTTGATTTTGATTAAAACACGACCGTCTTCTGATACGCTGCCCGGATGAGATCAGTGCGGCTGCCCTTTGGCGAAACCGGAATCGAGGTCCGTCTCGACCATCCCGGCATCCACGCCGACCTCCTGCTTCCACAAACACCCGTTCCCCTGCCCGACACCCGGCAGGCATTTCTTTCGGCCGTCCGCGGCCCCTACGGCTGCAGTCCCCTCGCGGAGACCGCGGGCACCGCGCTAGCAGCGGCGCACGGGGCGGGACGCCCGCCCCGCGTG
>JBILLT010000088.1:0-10282 GCA_044375925.1 Chthoniobacteraceae bacterium
CCGCAACGGTCAGCGCATCACCACGATGACTTCAGGCCAAGCGCGATTTCCCGTGGCTCCAAGTTTGTTTCAATTCGCGCAGCACGGCCGGTGCGGCCGCTGGGTGAGCGAACTCCTGCCGTACACCGCTCAGGTTGTCGATGAGATTGCCTTGCTGAAATCCGTCAGCACCACTGCGATCAACCACGACCCGGCTTGCACGTTTGTGATGACCGGAAGCGAAATTCCGGGCAAGCCCAGCATCGGCTCGTGGATCAGTTACGGGCTCGGCAGTCTCAATGATGATCTGCCTTCCTTCGTGGTGCTCACCCCGCGAAGCGCGGGCGGTCAGGCGCTCTTCACCCGCATGTGGAGCAGCGGATTCCTTCCGACAAAGCATACCGGCGTTGCGCTGCGCTCCGCCGGCGATCCCGTGCTTTTCATTCAAAATCCACCCGGCGTCAGTGCCTCCGACCGACGCGTGATGCTTGACGCGCTCGGCAAGCTTAATGCAGCAAACCATCAGGGGATCGGCGATCCCGACATCCTCGCGCGCACCGCCCAGTACGAGATGGCTTTCCGTATGCAAGCGAGCGTTCCGGATTTGGTCGATCTTTCCAACGAGTCCAAGGCGACTCTCGAGCTTTACGGCAAAGAGGCGACAGACCCCGGCACGTTTACGCACAGCGCACTGCTCGCACGGCGCCTTGTGGAGCGCGGCGTTCGCGTTGTCCAGATCCTGCATCGCGGGTGGGATCAGCACAACAACCTGCCGAAAGACATCGACCGACAGTGCAAGCAGACTGACCAGGCCTGCGCCGCGCTTTTGCTCGATTTGAAAATGCGCGGCTTGCTTGAGGACACGCTGGTTGTATGGGGCGGTGAGTTCGGACGCACCGTGTATTCGCAGGGCACGCTCACGCAAACCAACTACGGCCGCGACCACCACCCGCGCTGCTTTTCAATGTGGCTTGCGGGCGCTGGGGTGAAGCCCGGAATTTCATACGGCGAGACCGACGACTTCAGTTACAACGTTGTCGAAAACCCCGTGCACTTGAGCGAATTAAACGCAACCATTCTTCACCTGATGGGTGTCGATCACAAACGATTCACATTCAAGTTTCAGGGCCTGGACCAACGTCTTACGGGCGTCGAAGAGCGCCGTGTGATCAGCGAAATTCTTGCATGAACTGAATGACTCCCCGCCAAGCTCAGGGGGACTGCGGAACACAATGATGATCTCGCGATCCAATCCAGTGCGGCATGAACCGATTCAAAGGAGGGTACCGGAACTTCTGGCGGTCGGAGCACTGCCTTGATCGAATGCACGCATGCAAATCGAGAGTCCTTTCAAATGAACCGAAATGCTTTTTGGTGCGATTGCGTTCCGCGTGGATCAACGCTTAGAAAAACGCCGATGAGATTCCCTTCGAAAATCAGCGCGGCAGTCGGTTTTATCAGCGTATTGTTTGCCGCGCTTGCTGCCTGTGGCGCGGTTGCTGTGCCCGTGGATCATGCGGAGCGTATGACCAAGGGGTTGGAAGCTTTTGACCGCGATGTCCGCGCGCTGCTGGTCGACAATTGCCTTACATGCCATGGAGGAGAAAAGACAAAGGGCGATTTCAGTTTGGCGGATCGCGATGCGCTCTTGAAGGGCGGTGCCGAAGGGCCTTCGGTGGTTCCATTCGATGCCGGAAAAAGCCGCCTTCTCAAGATGCTCCGTCACGAGGAGGAGCCTTTTATGCCCGAGAAAAAGCCGAGGCTCTCGGACGAGGCGATTGCAAAGATTGCAGCGTGGATGGAGCAGGGGGCGCCGTATTCTAAACCGCTGGTCGAACAGAAAAATCCGGAGCGTGATCGCGCGAAGGTCAGCGACGATGATCGGCGGTGGTGGAGTTTTTTGCGACTGAGTCGACCGACGGTTCCGGCCGGGAAACATGCGCACCCAGTGGACCGTTTCCTTGCAAGCAAAGCGGCACAGCATGGACTCGAGTTTGCAGCGCGGGCGGACCGCCGAACTTTGATCCGCCGCGCCTTCTTGGATTTGACAGGACTGCCGCCTGCGCCGGACGAGGTCGAGCGGTTCGTGTCGGATCCCGCGCCCGACTCCGAGGCATGGCCGCAGTTGGTGGATGCGCTGCTTTCGCGCCCCGCCTACGGTGAACGGTGGGCCCGGCATTGGATGGACGTTGCTCGCTACGGGGAGAGCTCTGGTTTTGAGCAGGACTATGATCGCAAGGGGTCGTACCAGTACCGTGACTTTTTGATCCGCGCCTTGAATGCGGATATGCCGTTCCCGCAGTTCGTCCGCTGGCAGATCGCGGGTGACGAGTTTGCGCCCGGTGATCCGATGGCGCTCGCTGCGACGGCGTTTTTGAGCCTCGGTGTTTTTCCCACGCAGATTACCATCAACGAGCTTGAGCGTGTCCGTTATGAGGATATGGACGACATGCTCTCCACAACGGGTGCGGCGTTTTTGGGTTTAACCATCGGATGCGCCCGCTGCCACGATCACAAATACGATCCGATTCCGACGCGCGACTATTACCGGATGCTTTCCACGTTTACCGGCACGGTCCGGAGCGAGATCGACTTGGAAATTTACCCCGAGGAAACACGCAGCAGGAGGGATGCATGGCGCAGCTCGCACGAGCGGCTGCTCGCGGAGCAGCGGGCATTTGAAGAAAAGTTGATTCACGACGAGCGGCCGAGTTTCGAAACATTTCTGCGGAAAGCGATTTCGGAGCATCCAGAGCTGGACGCATGGGGCGTTTGGAAAGTGCGGGAGGCGAAGGGCACGACGGGCATCGCTTTCGTGCCTTACGAGGATGGTTCCTGGCAGGTTGCGAACGGTCCGGCGGCTGGCAATGCGCCTGAGAGGGAAACGGTCACATTCACTGGCTCGGCCCCGCAGTGCGCGGTGCGTGCGCTTCGTGTTGAGGCGTTGTTGGACGAGCGGCTTCCGGATCCTGTTGTGGGTGGCGGCGAGAAAGGCAATTTCCAGTTGAGCCGGATCCGTGCTTTTGAGAAGAAGCCCGACGGCACGCGTGTGGAGCTTTCTTTCCGGGGCGCTGAAGCTGATTTTGAACAGAATAAAAAAGAAAGGAGCGCGGAGGCCTCCATCAGCGGTGACGGTAAGGGCGGGTGGTCCGTGGGAGGCAGGGAGAGCCAGGCTCACAGGGCGGCATTCCGGTTAGCGGAGCCATTCCAAGCGGAGTCGGGAAGTGAGATGGAGGTGGTGCTTGAGTTTCAGGGAGCGCCAAGGCACGTGATGCGTCGGCCGCGTCTCTCTTGGAAGGCCGGGACGCGTGATTTCGGCTTGGATGCACCCGCGGAGGATTTGCGTGTCATCGAGCTTCTCGGAACCCGCGCTGCTCCCGAGCATGTCGCGGATGAGCAAATTCTCGAACGCTGGTGGATGAGGCGGAATGCTGCATGGAAAGCTGTGGAGGCAAGACGCGTCGCAAGCCTGAAGGCTGAGCCGATTGCGCTGAGCAAGGTGCTTGTGGCATCCGAGAGTTTTCCGCCGGTGAAATACCACACCGCCGGGGGCAGTGTGGAGACGTACAAAGAAACCTACGTGCTCAAGCGCGGCAACGTGGCGCTCAAGGAGGAGGTTGCCGCTCCTGGTTTTTTACAGGTGCTCTCCCGGGCTCCGGAACAGCGTTGGCAGTGGACGCCGCCGGAGGGCGCGACATATGCGGGGCGGCGCCGCGCTTTGGCGGATTGGATTTTGGACGAAGCTGAGGGAGCGGGCGCTCTTGCCGCACGCGTGTTTGTGAACCGCCTTTGGATGCACCACTTCGGGCAAGGGCTTGTGACAACGCCCAACGATTTTGGAAAAACAGGAGCTACGCCAAAACATCCGGAGTTGTTGGATTATCTCGCGGGCCAGCTCTTGGAAAAGGGCGGAAGTTTGAAGGCGATCCACAGGTTGATGATGACAAGCGATGCCTACCAACAGGAGGCGCGCAGGGACGCGGCGAAGGAAGCGAAGGATCCCGGAAACGAACTCTGGATGCGCCGTTTGCCGAAGCGGTTGGAAGGGGAAGCGATGCGGGACAGCCTGTTGTCCGTCGGGGGTCTGTTGGAGCAAACGCAGTACGGACCGGGCGAGCGGGACGAAAACAGCCGGCGTCGCTCCCTCTACCTCCGTGTGAAACGGAGTCAACTGATGAACGCGATGGTGAGCTTTGACCAACCGGAGCCGCTGGTGAGTCAAGGATCGAGACCTACCACAACCGTTGCGCCTCAGGCGTTGGTGATGATGAACAGCAGTTTGGTTCGCCAGTGCGCGCAGGGGCTTGCCGACCGCGTCACAAGAGATGCTGGCCCGAATGCTGCTGCCGAAGATCTGATAAGGCGCGCCTGTCTCTTCGCTTTTGCGCGGCCTCCAAGCGCGGCGGAGCTCGGTGATGCGCGCACCTTTTTGGACGCGCAGTCTCCCCGGGGTGGCGACAATGCGCCGCTGAACAATGCGGCTGCCGCGACCGGTGGCGCAGTACAGCTGCATGGCTTCGCAGAGCTTTGCCAAGTGCTTCTCGAGACCAACGAATTTGCGTACCGTCCCTGAAATTATTTTCCGCCGATGCATTCCTTTCATTCTCCATTTTTAAACAGACGCGAAGCACTCCAGCGCGCAGGCGGGGGAATGGGTTGGCTGGCTTTTTCTGCTCTACTGCAGCGCACACAGGGAGCTCAAGAGGTGGGCGCCGTGCCGGCACATGCGCCTCTAAACCCCTTGGCGTTGAAAAAGCCCCACTACCCTGCGCGCGCGAAATCCGTGATCTGGATTTTTGCCAATGGCGGCCCGAGCCAGGTGGATACTTGGGATTACAAACCTGAGCTTCAAAAGCGCGACGGCCAAGAGCTCGCAGGGTTTGATCCCAAGACGGGCTTCTTTCCCGGGTCTGCTGGGCCGCTGATGCGCTCGCCTTTTGAATGGAACCAGCATGGGCAGAGCGGCACGTGGGGGAACGATCTGTTCCCGAATCTCAACCGGCACGTGGACAAAATGGCGTTCATTCACTCGTGTTGGACTGGCTCAAACAACCACAGCCCAGCGCTGTTCATGATGAACACGGGAATCACGCGCATGGGTTCGCCGTGCGTGGGGTCGTGGGTGACTTATGGGCTGGGTTCGGAGGCTGACAGCTTGCCGAGCTTTGTCGTCATGAGCGATCCGCTCAACCGCGGTTTGCCGAAGGGCAGTGCATTAAACTGGGGGGCGGGTTTTCTCCCGAGCGTTTATCAGGGCACCTGGTTGAAGCCAAAAGGAGAGCCTATTGAAAATTTGAAGCCTGCCGTAGCGGCTACTCCGCACAGCCAGAGAGCGCAACTTGATCTTCTTGCGCGTCTAAACCGCAGGCATCTCGCCGAGAATCCGATTGAAAACGAGCTGTCCGCGCGCATTGAAAGCTTCGAGTTGGCTTATCGGATGCAGACTGCCGCGCCCGAGGCTTTTGACATTTCGCTCGAGCCGCAGCACATTCAAAAACTTTACGGCGTCGATCAAAAGCATTGCGCACATTTCGCCTCCCAGTGTTTGACGGCTCGCCGGATGGTTGAGCGTGGCGTCAGGTTTGTGCAGATCTACTCCGGGGGAATGGACAACCAACTGAGCTGGGATTGTCATGCGGACCTGGTTGGTAACCATCGGGGGTTTGCGATGGAGGCGGATCAACCGGTGGCAGCACTTCTCGCCGACCTTGAACAGCGCGGGATGCTGGAGAACACTCTGGTGATCTGGGCCGGCGAATTCGGCAGGACGCCCACCTCGCAAAAGGGCGGAAAACCTGGGCGCGACCATAATCCGCATGCTTTCACGGTCTGGTTAGCAGGCGGCGGTGTGAAGGGCGGCTTTCATTACGGTGCTACCGACGAGGTTGGGTACAGGGCTGTTCAGGACAAAGTTCATGTCCGTGATTTTCACGCGACGCTTCTCGCATTGCTTGGGATTGACCACGAGAAACTCACATACCGGTTCCAAGGTCTCGACCAGCGACTCACCGGCGTGGAATCCGCACGCGTGGTGCGCGAGATTTTCGGATGACTTGGGCGATCTGGATACCAGCAGCCTGTCGGACTTCCGTCTCCAATGAAAGTCGGGGGATTGGGGTTGAATAGTGCTGGGCAACAAATAAAACGACTGCGATTTCATTCGCTTTCAAGGGTCGGAGTAAGTACGGCGAATTGAAATGGCTGTCTTGTTGTAGTGGCGGATGTAGCGCATCAGTTTGATCCGCAGATTTGTGATCGATGTGACCCCCCCGGAGTGATGCCATTGGGTTGGACTCGTGCGAATCAATTTTCAACTTGGTTGAGCCAGCAGAGATAAGTCAGCGTATCGTGCAGTAGGACATTCGGATGAACCACGAAAAATTCAGAGGCCAGTTTTGTTTTGTGGACCGAAAAGTTGTTTGCGATCACAAGAATTCATCAGACTTTTGTGAAGCAACGATCTCCCGAAGAGAGGCAACGAACTCCGAGCTCGTATGAGGCGTGGCGGTTTTGCCCCAAACAACCGCAGTTTGCTTTTCAAAGGCGGCATACAAGGAGAGCGTGCCATGTCGAAAGTACCCAAAGTCGTTCGACTCAGCCCTGCCAGGCGATGTCAGGCAATCAGATCGGGCACGACCTTCGCGGGGAGCACGCCTGTGAGGCGCTGGTCGAGCCCTTGGAATTTGAAGGTGAACCGCTCGTGGTTGTACCCGAGCAGATGCAGAACGGTGGCGTGGAAATCGGCGATGTGGAGCGGATCTTTGACGATGTTGTAGCTGAAATCGTCGGTCTCGCCGTAGATCTGTCCGCCGCGCGCTCCGCCGCCGGCCATCCACATGGTGAAGCATCTGGGGTGATGGTCGCGGCCGTAGTTTTCGCGGGTAAGCCCGCCCTGGCTGTAGATGGTGCGGCCGAATTCGCCGCCCCAGATAATGAGCGTGTCGTCAAACATCCCGCGTTGTTTCAAGTCCTCGATCAGCGCGTGGCAGGGTTGATCGACGTCCTTGCACTGGCTGGGCATGCGCCCGTTGACGTTCGCGTGATGGTCCCAGTTGTTGAAGTAAATCTGCGTAAACCGGACGCCGCGCTCCGCGAGGCGCCGGGCCATGAGCACGCTGTTTGCAAAGGAACCGCGCTTGCGCGCCTCCTCCCCGTAAAGCGCGAAAGTGGATTCGGGTTCGTTGGCAATGTCGGTGAGTTCGGGCACGCTCGCCTGCATGCGGAACGCCATCTCGTATTGCTTGATGCGCGTGTGGATCTCCGGGTCGCCCACCGCTTGGTAATTGAGCGCGTTCAGCGCGTTGATGTTTTCGATGGTCTTTTGCCGGATATCGGACGGCACGCCGGCGGGATTGTTGATGAAGAGGATCGGATCGCCCTTGCTGCGGAAGGAGACGCCCGCATGCTCGCCGGGAAGGTAACCGCTCGACCAGAGGCGGCTCGAAATGGCCTGTTCCTGTTCGCGGTTGGTGGGCGTGGCGATCAGCACCACGAAGTTGGGCAGGTTGTTGTTTTCGGATCCAAGTCCGTACGAAGCCCACGAGCCTAGGCATGGGCGTCCGGTGATCTGGTTGCCGGTCTGCATCGCGCAGATGGCGGGCTCATGGTTGATCGCCTCCGTGTGAAGCGAGCGCATCCAGCAGATGTCGTCGGCGTTGCGCGCGAGATAGGGAAGCAGATCGGCGTTCATCCACATGCCGCACTTGCCCCGCTGCGCGAACTCGTATTTCGAAGGGGCGATGGGAAACCGGGCCTGACCGCTGGTCATGGTGGTCAAACGCTGCCCTTTGCGGATGCTTTCCGGAAGATCCTTGTCGTACCAGTCTTTCATCACCGGCTTGTAGTCGAAGAGATCCATCTGGGAGGGGCCTCCGACCATGTGTAGATAAATGACCCGCTTGGCCTTCGGCGCGTGGGCGGGCGGCGTCGAGCCCGGCGCCGCTTGCGACGCAGACCGGCCCAGCAGCGATGAAAGCGCCGCGGCGCCGAGCACGTTGGAGCCGCGCGCGAAAAATCTGCGGCGCGTTTCGAGGGAATTCCATTCTTGCAGGAGTGACATAACGGTGTGGGGTTATTTGTTGAGCACTTCGTCGAGATTCAGCAGTTGGTTGCAGACCATGGTCCATGCGGCGAGATCCGGCTTGGGAAGACTCGGATCCGGCTTGGATTCTCCCACTGCGAGCAGCGCTTCCGCGTCGTCGGCATTTTTGGCGTAGTGCGTTTTGAGATTCACAAGCGACGCGTGAAGAATTGTTTTTTCGGCGGGCGACGGCTGGCGGCACAGGAGTTTTTCAACCGCTGCGCGCATGCGGGCCTCGTCGTCCGCGGAGGTGAGGAGGCAGCTCTGGGCGAGCACGCGCGCGGCTTCCACGAACTGCGGGTCGTTCATGGTGACGAGCGCCTGGATCGGCGTGTTGGTGCGGTCGCGTCGCACGCAGCTCGTTTCGCGGCTCGGCGCGTTGAACAACTCGAGACTCGCGGGCGGAGCCATGCGCTTCCAAAAATTGTAGAGCGTCCGCCGGTAAAGGTTTTCACCGCTGTCCTGCTTGTACTTTTCGGTTCCAAGCCCGACCACCTCCCAGATGTTTTCCGGCTGATACGGCATCGTGCCGGGACCGCCCATGCGCGCGGAGAGCAGGCCGCTCGTGGCGAGCGCGTAATCCCGCACCATTTCAGCGTCCATGCGGAAGCGCGGGCCACGGCTCAAGAGCGCGTTGTCTCGGTCTTTCTCAAGCTTCTCCGGCGTCGTGACGGCGGCCTGCCGGTACGCGGCCGAACGCAGCAGGAGGCGGTAAAGCTTTTTGACATCCCAACCGGACTCGCGGAACTCCACCGCGAGCCAGTCGAGCAGTTCGGGATGCGTGGGCGCACTGCCCATGATCCCGAAGTCTTCCGCGGTCTTCACGAGCCCGGAACCGAAGAGCTCCTGCCAGATGCGGTTCACCGTGACGCGCGCTGTGAGCGGATTCTGCGGGCTCACCAACCATTGGGCGAGACCGAGCCGGTTTTTCGGAGCCTCCGCGGGCAGAGCGCCCATCGCGGCGGGCACGGCGGCGGCGACCTCCTCGCCGGGTTTGTCATAGGCGCCGCGCATCAGGATATTGGCCATGGGCTGCATGTTCGGGCGCTCCTCCTGAATGTGCGTGATGGGGCTGCGCGCCTTGATCATCGACTGTTCCGCGGTGAGCGAAGCGAGGCGGGCGTTGGTGGTTTTGAAACCATCATGCCGGTGCGCAAGATAGTGTTCAAAGAGGGCGTTCTTCTCTTTTTGCCCCGCGGGATTGGCCGCGAACATGCGCTGAAACGGCGGCACCTTGACGATGGCGTTCGCCTCCTCGGCGTTGAGTTGCCGCTCGTAGAGGCGGACATCCTGCACGGCCGCGTTCAACAAAAACTCGCTGTTGCTGCGCTGTCCGATGCGCGTGGGGGTCGAGGCCTGGGAAGCGGTTGTAAGCTTGTCGATTTCGAGTTTCAACTCCGAAGGCGCTCCGTCGATGTAGAGCTTGATTCCCGACGCCTTGCCCTTGCCGTCGTAGGTGAACAACACGTGCTGCCACACTCCCTGCCGCACGGTGACGGCTGTTGTCGTGACGCGGATCGCGTCGCCGGGCCACTTGCTGATGATGTACACGCCGAAGTTGCGGCTCGTGTGGAAAAGACTCCAACCCTGCGAGGAACGCGCGTCGTCCATGCGCGCGACAATCGCGCCGGCGGAATCAAGTTTGGGCGTGCGGATCCAAGCGCCCACGCTGAAGGGCTGCATGGTGTTGAAATTTCCCGCATCGCCGACCTCGAGGGTCGCGCCCTTCGAGAGCTCGGGGGCGGCCCCGAGTTTTCCGTCGGTTTTCCAGACGATCGCGCCGGTGGCGGTGGTGCCCGCCGGCACGCCCGCGCCCTCGTTCAACGGAAAATGCCCGACGAGTCCAGCGCTAGGGACGTCCTGGTTGAGATCCTCGGGTTTCACGCTTGAAGCCCAAGTTTCAAATTCGGCCCGCGCCGTGGTGCGGAGGTTTTTGAGCTGCGCCTGCGCTTCGTTGATTTCGCCCGGCAACGCCGTCCAGCGCGGCTTGTCCTCGGCCGCGGGCAAGGCAAGCACGGGACCGAGACCGTCCTTCACGTTGCCGTCTTTGGGCTTCTGCGTGGTGTTTCTAAAAAAAGCGGCAAGCGAGTAATAGTCGCGCTGGGTGATGGGATCAAATTTGTGGTCGTGGCACTGCGCGCAGTTGGTGGTGAGGCCCATGTAAACCCAACCGAGGGTTTGCACGCGGTCGGCGGCGTAGTTGGCGAGGTTTTCTTCGTCGAT
>JBILLT010000089.1:0-10242 GCA_044375925.1 Chthoniobacteraceae bacterium
ATGCCAGCTTGATGCACTCCGCCACCACATGGATAAAATCCGGCGATCCCTGCCCAAGTGATTTTAAATCAAAAAACTCAAGAATGTTGAGGATCTGTCCGATGTGCACGCCGCCGGAACTGGGCGGAGGAAAGCCCAGGATCGTGTATCCGTGGTACTGCGTCTCCAAGTGGGCGCGCTTTTTCAGCGTATATTGAGCAAAGTCCTGCTCCGAGATTAACCCCCCGTTTTCTTTCATCCACTCTGCCGTGCGTTTCGCAAATAGGCCGTGGTAAAACCATTCCTTCCCGCCGTCCCCCAGTGCTCGCAGCGTCTGAGCCAAATCAGGCTGCTTTAAATTGTCACCGGCGCGCCACGTGGCGCCGGATTGATCGGTGAAGATTTCGCGGGAAGCGTTGAACTTCGATATCTCTGTTTTAACGGATGCGAGGCGCTTCTCGTAGTTTTTCGTTACGGTGAAACCGTTTTCGGCGACAGCGGCCGCTGCGAGACAATGCCTCTTCCAAGGGAGTTTTCCGTGACTTTCTACGGCTTCCTGAAAGGCAGCGAGCTCGCCGGGAACGGCCGCAGCCAGTGCACCGGTCCGGCTCAGTGTGGGAGCGGCGTGTCCGCCTCTAAGAAACATGTCCCGGTGCGCGTTTGCAGGCGCGCTCTCCCTTCCGTCCAATGCAACCACTTCACCCGAGGCCTTCCTGATAAGGATAAAACATCCGCCTCCCAGTCCCGAGTTATGGGTGTCGACAACGCCCAACACGAGGCCTGCCGCTACTGCGGCATCGACGGCGTTGCCGCCTTCCCTGAACGCCTCGACGCCTGCGCGCGTGGCCAGTTGGTGAACTGTTGCGACAATACCTTTTTCAAACTGCTCGCCTCTGCTTGATAGGCTTGAAAAGCTAAGGCTCACGAGGACGAGCGCAAAGCGGAGGTAGGGCGTCGGCAAACTAAGTTCCATTGGAGGCGGGATCCGTTTTGGGATCACGTATTTGGTGAGGAGCAGGAGTTTTGGATAATCCATTGGGCAGCATCTAGAATGTTCTCCGCGACGAATTTCGCGCCGCATTCGCCAGCCAAGTGGCCGTATCCGGTCTTGACCAGCACACCCGGCACGCCCGCATTGATGCCGCATTGGATGTCGATGGCCTTATCTCCGATGATCCATGAGCGGCCGAGGTCTAGAGACAAATCGGCCGCTGCTTCCAACAACATACCCGGAGCTGGTTTTCGGCGCGCAGACGGCTGACCGCTCAGGTCAGAGCACATGTACGAGCGGTCAATGGTATTTTCACCGAGTAGCTCGAGGAATCGGAGGTGCACGGACTTGTACTGATCCAGCGAAATGATGCCCCGGCCGATGCCGCTCTGATTTGTCACAAGCACCGTGACGTATCCCGCGGAGCGGAGCCGGCGCAGAGCTTCGCCGGCTCTTGGGATAATGCGGACGTTGGCTGGATCATTGCAGTAGTGGACTTCCTCCATGAGAGTTCCATCCCGGTCTAAAAAGACCGCGGACTTTTTTGTTGCGCCCTCCATGCAGTGTTCTTTTGCAGGGTTAATCCGCGAAGCTTTGGAGAAGCTCGGCGCGCGAGACGATTGCAGTGCCTAACTTGCCGACAACGATTCCACTGGCATGGTTGCAGATTTCAGCAGCCTCGCGCGGACTGGCGCCGCCAGCCAGCGCCGCCGTGAAGACTGCAATCGCAGTGTCTCCTGCTCCGGAGACATCGAAAACTTCCTGGGCGCGAGTCGGGATGTGATATGGCGACTCCCCGTGCTGGAATAAAATCATTCCCTGCTCGCTGAGAGTGACTAATAGAAATTGGCACTGCCACTTTTCGAGAAGCGTGTGTCCAACTTTCAGAAGTGCGGCGTCTTTTGTTGGAGGGTTTCTCGGTTCCGACCATGGAAATCCCGCTGACTTGAACGCCTCGACGCGGTTGGGCGTCAGGCCTGTTACAGATTTCCAGTGGATGGTGTTGGTGGGTTTCGGATCCACCATCACCGGAATCCCGGCCCGGTTCGCCCGCGAGATGATTGCGTCTGCGAATTCCTGATCAAAGAGTCCCTTGTCGTAGTCCTCAAGGATGACGGCATGAAGCCCTCCCAACAATGAGTCGAATCGCGTCACCGCTTTTTGTTTTTGTTCGGCAGTGAGCGGAATCCGGGACTCACGGTCGACCCTTACCACTTGCTGCGTCCGCGCGATGACGCGCGTCTTGCGGATGGTTCGATAGTCCGGATCGTGCAATGCGCTGTCGATGAGGATGCCTGCGGCTGTTAGCAGCGCTTTCAAGCGTTCAGCGTCCGGTCCGTCTCCGACCATGCCCAGCAGTTGAACATGGTCTACAAACTCGCGCAGATTCCGTGCAACATTTGCGGCGCCACCGGCGTTGTACGTTTCGCGGACGACCTCCACAACAGGCACAGGAGCTTCCGGTGAAATGCGGGAGACTTTTCCCCAGATGAATTCATCGAGTATCATCTCCCCGACCACCAAAATGCGGGATGACGGGCGTAAAAATGATTCAACCTCACTTCGACGCAGGCTCATTGTGCGAGGGCTTCTTTCACGGCAGCAAAAATGAGGGGCAGATTGATCTCATGGTGGCCGATCAAGTAATAGCCGCGCCCGCCCAATGCAGTGGGCCGGCGCTGGACGTTTTCGGTGGGGCGATAGTGACGAGTCATATCAAAGGTTGCGGTGGTGAACGTCGACACACGGTTGCCCAGATTCCTCGCAACCGTCAGAGCTTTGAGGAAAACCTCCGGCAGTATGACCGCGCTTCCGACATTCAAAACGACGCCTCCTTCGAGTTGGGCTAGAAGGGAGGCGAGCAACTGGAAGTCCGAATAGCTGCAAGCGCCCAGTGCGGCTCCATCGCAATGAGGATGCTGGTGTATGATGTCGGTTCCAATCGCGATGTGCACCGTCAGTGGGATTCCGAGTTCGTAAGCGGTGGCAAGAATTGAAAGGTCACGGTTTGGAAACGTGGCGGTGGCAGCGCCTAATGCTTGGCCTGCGCCGCGGCCTAGACTCGCGCCTTCGCGGAAAGCTTGGTTCATCATTCGGCCGGTTTCCTCCGCCATCCCGAATGAACCATCGTTCAGCCCGCGTTGTACGTCTTCGCTTGTTTCGCCTTGAAAACAAAGCTCGAAGTCATGAATTGCGCCGGCTCCGTTGAGTGCAATCCCAGTCACAATTCCGGAACGAAGCAAGTCGACGATGATCGGATTTAGTCCCACTTTGATGGGATGTGCGCCCATCATCAGGATAACGGGTTTTTGGTTGCGCCGCGCGCTTACGATGTCGCGCACGACCGCGCGTAAATCTTCAACCGCTAAAAAAGAGGGCAGGTTCTCGATGAATTTTGAGAAACTGAGATTTGGAGCATGCGGCCGCGCAAATGATTCCAATGCGACTTTGTTGCAGCGCTCGGCCACCGGGTATGTGCGAATTTTTGAGAAGTCTAACGGTGAATTTTTCATCAAATTACCGGCAGCGGAGTTTTTGCCGTACCGTTTAAAAGGATGTCGCGTAAGCTTTGTATGCCAGCCAGGAATTCCATGAGGAGAATGCAAGTCCGAGAATTCCTGAGAGAATCAGTCCAAAGTTATTTGTCTTACCGATCCGGCACAGTACGAGGAAAACAAGAAGCGTGAACGCCGCCATGAGTCCGTACCCGACACGAGCAGAAGCATGAGCGACGACGTCCAGAGATTGCACCAAAAGGCCGGGTAAAGTCGGCCATGATTTGATCCAGGAAAATCTGCGTTCGTCCCAAGGGCCGTCAAAAATTAGCAGCCAGGAGAAAGGGGCATACAGGCTTAAAAGCACAGTTGTCATGACTTTTAATAGCCCTGGGGGCTTTTGCTCGGCTAAGGGTAGCAGAAATAACTGACTGTTCTTTGGCATCGCTGTTGTTAGTCAAAAAGGATGAACCATCTCATGCGAGCCGTTTTTTGATCCGCGATAAAACTTCCAGATGCAAAAAGCGCCGCCCTTTCGGAGCGGCGCTTTCTTGACTGTTGATTTCAGCGGGCTGTTTACTTTGCCGGAGCGGGTGCGGGAGCGGGTGCCGGAGCAGGTGCCGGAGCAGGTGCCGGAGCAGGTGCCGGAGCAGGTGCCGGAGCGGGCTTATGTTGTTCGCAAGCAGTTAGTAATACGGCTGCAACCAGAGGGGATAATTTTTGAAGATTCATGTTAACTTTTTTTGGTTTGGGCCGCGCAGCACTGCGCGCCCGGCTGTAGGAGTCGCAGATCTGGGATTCGTTGGCGAGCCTACTTTTAGCGATCGTGCTGATGTGTGTCCTCTTTGAATCTCAGGGCTCCTAGCAGGAGTCCGATTCCGGTTCCCAAGGCCATTCCGAAAGGTCCGAATAAGAGTGACATAGCGACCAGTCGAGTGAACAGGGAACTCAGCGGGATTTCTATCCCTTGCAACCGTGGACCGGCAACGGTGAATACCATGTAAACTTCGCCTGCTACGAACCCGATGATCCCGCAAATTTTCGCGATCGATGCTTTCCGGTTCTGCATAGGCGACACTTTCTTTGAAATGTCTGCGGCTGTCGAGGGTTGGCGTGCTTTGGGGTTGTGGAGGAAGCCGGGTAGGGGTATTCAGTCAACCGGCGCCAATGAACCGTCACCTCCCCTTGCTTCTTGTTGCCACCCTTAGCATGGGTGGATGTCATCGAACCGAGCCTCTTCCCAAGGCCACGCGCTCGAATGGTGCGGTTCGGTCGAACAAGGAGGTGAAACCCGTGGTTATCTCTCTCACGCCTGACCCGCCTTCGAAGCCCGTGGTCATTCGTAAGCGGGATGCGAGGACAGATTCCCCGATCGTGCCAGTTGTTCAGCTTCCACGGGGGAAAGATCAAACATCCCACCATATTGGGCTGGATTCGAATCGCGATGCGATTTCACCTTCTTCTATTTCAGAATCAAAGACCTCTGAACGCAAATCGCTTTCATCTCAGGACAAGGTTGATGAACCGAAAAAAGTGGCATCGAGGGTTCCCTCATCAACTTCGGGTGAGGCAGCAATCGCAGCGCGGAAACCGGCGACAAACCGTTCCGGTTCCGCCAAGCCGGGGACTGAACCCGTGCGCGATGCTGGCAAACCTTGGGAGCGCCCGCTCGAAGTGCCCTCTACCGCTCGAGTTCAAAAACAGTCGAAGACGAAGACTGCCGGAGCCTCAGCGGCTTCTCTTCAAATGCCGAAGGAGCCTTCGTCGCCGCCGGTTCAGGTGAAAAGCCCGATTGAAGGCGCGATCGTTCCGCAGGAGCAGCCGATTCCCGCAGTGAATCCATCGGCACTTGAAGCCGGCACGGTGGTTGCGAATTCGACGGTGCAAGCCCCGCCCTTGGCTGGTGCTGGTTCGATTGGTGCAAAGGTAGACGAGTCGAGGGCTCATCGCGAGACGGTGGATCAGAAGTCTACGGAGACAGCTAAAAAGGACGAGCAGAAGGCCGATGAAAAAATCACCCGTGGGCCGGCGCTCACCGTGGCAAAGCCGTCGGCTGAAACCGTTCCCGGGGCATCGAAGGAGTCTGAAAACCGGTTAAATCAGCCCGAGGATTCGGCTAATTCTGTCCAATCACAGGCGGTTCCAACTACAGATCAAACCGGCCTGCTGGTCACGAATCCGCAAACTGCTGTCGACCAAGTTGCTAAATCGGCGACCAAGATTCCAGCGAGCGCGCCCAAGAAGCTTTCAGAGTCGGAGCGCAGAGAAGAGATCAGGAGGCAGGCAACGGAGTCTTACCGTTCTGGACAGCAGTTGATACGGGAGTCGCGGAATACAGAGGCAATGCAAGCCTTCAAGCAGTCCGTCAAACTGATGCCGGGATCTGCGGATGCATGGCTCAGAATTGCGTATCTGTTGGAGCGTGAGGGTAATATTGAGGAGGCGCGGCGCGCATTCAGGGAGGCCAAGAAACTTTGGTCTTTCTAGTAAGCAACCGTTTCTTTTGCGAAGACCTCTTGTGAGTACTACTGAGGTCGCAGTTCGTTATGTTCCAGATCGTTTTCAACAATATTAGTGCTGCTGAAATGGCGGCGCTGCCGACGGAATTGCAGCTGGAATTGCTCTCTGACTTTGAAGTTCTTCCCGAGGATATCGAAAAAGCCGATGCCAACAGGTTCGGTGTGATTCAGCGGGATGGTAAAAGCCTGTTTCGATACCGGGCTCGGGATTACAGGATTTACTTCGAGCGGGGGCCGGACGGCATCATGGTTCACAGAGTGTTGCACCGGAATACGTTTCGTGACTTTCTTTTCCGCGCCTCTTTGCCCATGCCTGCGGAGGACTCCGAGTTGGCGCAGCAGGTCCGTTTCTGGGATTTAATCGAGGCGGGGCGCTCTGCGGGGAAACCTTAGATGGATCTGTCGATCTCAAGTGATTCACAGTTTTACGGGAGCGAGGAGGCGAGGCGGGCGGCGTTTCCGGTGTGTAATGACAGTGTATTTCTTGCTCACGCGGCGGTGACTGTCCTGCCAAAGGTTTCAGCCGACGCGATGTCACGGTACGCTGAGCAATCAGCGCTGCTCCCGCAGGAGTTCGGGCAGGTTCTACGGGATTTTCAAAAGACCCGGGAGCTTGCGGCGCAATTAATCGGGGCCCGCTGGGAGGAAATCGCGCTCATTGGACCTACGTCTCTTGGATTAAGTTTGTTCGCCAATGGCTATCAATGGATCGCCGGTGACGAAGTAGTGTATTACGCGGATGACTATCCCGCAAATGTGTATCCATGGATCGAGTTGGAGCGCCGGGGTGTTGTTTGCAAACCAATCCGTGCGAAGTCGCCCGGCGAAATCACCCCCGAACTTGTTCTGTCTGCTCTCGGCCCGCGGACGCGCATGGTTGCTCTTGCAAGCTGCCATTTTTTCAGCGGTTACAGATTGGATGTGGAGGGAATCGGCGCTGTTTTGCGTGAGCGCGGGATTCTCTTCGCCTTGGATGCAATTCAGACGCTTGGGGCTTTCCCTTTGGACGTTGTCCGAGCGAGCGTGGACATGTTGAGCGCAGACGCGCACAAGTGGCTGCTCGGGCCCATGGCGATAGGGATTGTTTACGTGGCGGAGCGGCACTTCGATCGGATCCGTCCGACTTTGCTCGGCGCTTGGAATGTGCAGAGTCCCCGGTTTTTGGCTCAAGACCGGATCGAATTTGTGCCGACGGCCCGGAGATATGAACCCGGGGTTCTGAACGCTGCAGGTGTTTACGGAATGAAAGCTTCCCTCGAGCTGTTGCTTGGGGTTGGCGTTGAGCGGGTCGCAGCGCGTCTGATCCGCCTAAAACAAGTTCTTTTGGATTTACTTGAACCTCTCGGATTTGAGTTGATGGGAGTCAGGGGAGGGGTGAATGCGAGCGGGATCACAACCGTTTGGCATCCGGATGCGCCGTCGAGTGCTCTGATGAGCGCCCTGGAGGCCGGAGGCGTGGTTGCCTCGCTCAGGCATGATGCGCAGGGCCGTGAATACTTGCGGTTTAGTCCGCATTTTTACAACACCGAGGCCGAGCTTGCTCGGGTTGCCGGACTGCTCGAAGACGCGTTGAAGAGATAGAAGTGAAATGCGGGCATGAAGTCTCCGTCTTCAGCACGTCCCGCCCCCGATCGGTTTACGCAAAAGTCCCGTGCTGACTTTCGATCTCTGAGCCTTCAGACTTCGACAGGTATATCAGAGGCACCCACCGACATGGACACCGCATCACTCCGGAAAATTATCCGTACCGTAAAGGATTGGCCAAAACCGGGTATTAATTTTTACGATATTTGCTCGATCATCGAAGAGCCGGATGCGTTTGCGTGGACGGTTGATCATTTGGTGGAGCATTGCGCGCGTCACCGGATTGAGGCGCTCGTGAGCCCCGATGCGCGCGGTTTTTTATGGGGATCCCCAGTTGCCTTCGCGGCGCGTCTTCCTCTGCATCTTGCGCGCAAGCCCGGCAAACTCCCAGGGGAAGTTTTTACCGAGGAGTACCAGTATGAATACAATGCCAGCAGTATTAGCATGCAGGTTGGATGCAATTTACAGGGCAAAAGGGTGATGTTGATTGATGACGTTCTGGCTACAGGCGGCACCGCCTTGGCTGTTCTAAACTTGTTGAACCGGCGGTTTGGAGTTCCGCCTGAAAAAACCTTCGTCACTGCGGTCATTAATCTTGAGTTTCTTGGTGGTAGAAAGCGTTTGCAGGAGGCTGGCGCTCGAGCCGATGCCCTGTTAGATTTTCATGAATGAAATCGTCTTGATTGCCCTACAGGAAGAAGCCCCTGCTTTGGCAGGGGCGGCGAATGTGTTTTTTACCGGGGTTGGAAAGGTGAATGCGGCTCTTGCAGCCTCACGACTGATTGAACGACATCACCCGAGGCGCGTTTGGAACTTCGGAACCGCGGGAGGGGTCACCGTTGGCGGGGGCATTCACCGGTGCACGCGGTTTTTGCAAAGAGACATGCGGGTGGGGGCGCTCGGATTTGCTCCCGGACAGACACCGTTTGAAGAGCATGTAGTCTTGGATCTGGGAGGAGTAGGCCTGCTTTGCAGTTCCGGCGACAGCTTCGTGACCGATCCGACATTGGATCTCCACGCCGATCTTGTCGACATGGAGGCTTACGCGATCGCGAAAGCATGCGTGTTGTCCAGAGTGGAGTTCATTTGTCACAAATTCATCAGCGACCGTGCGAATGCTGAATCTACGGGCGACTGGCGGATGAACATCAGCGCAGGACAGCCGCATTACCTTCGGTTGCTTGAAGAAAGCTCTGCTTTAAACCTGTAACAATGGGCGTTTGGCAGGCCGCTGCGGGGCTCCCGCTTACTCATCACTGAAAGCCGAAACATGTTTGATTTAATTTCGAAAGACCCCAATTCAAAGGCAAGGCGGGGCAGGTTGCGCACACGGCATGGGGTCGTGGAGACTCCCGTTTTCATGCCGGTCGGCACGCAGGGGACTGTGAAGGCGGTTTCGCCCGCGGAACTCGATCTGCTCGGAGCCCAGATAATTCTGGGAAATACCTACCATCTTTTTCTGCGCCCGGGACTTGAGATCATGCGAGAATTCGGCGGGCTACATGCATTCAGCAGCTGGCAGAAGCCGATTTTAACTGATTCTGGCGGTTTTCAGGTTTTTTCCCTGGCCCGCCTGCGGAAGATATCGGATGAGGGCGTGCACTTCCAAAGTCACATTGATGGCGCGCCGTGTTTCATCGGGCCGAGGGAGGCGATGCAGATTCAGGCATGCTTGGGATCAGACATCGCCATGCTCTTTGATGAATGTCCGCCTTATCCTTGTGATCGCGAGTATGCTGCGCGCAGCCTCGAAAGGACTCTTGCTTGGGCTGCTGTGTGCAAGCAGGAAGCGACGCCGGGGGCCAAGTTTGGGATCGTTCAGGGGGCGACCTTCGCGGACCTTCGGCGCGAAAGTGCGGAAGCCCTCGTCTCAATCGGCTTTGACGGATACGCAATCGGGGGTGTGTCGGTTGGAGAGCCTGAGCATGAGATGTTGGCAGCCATTGAGAATAGCGAGCCATACCTGCCCGCCAACCAACCAAGGTACGCCATGGGACTTGGAACACCTGCGCAGATCGTCGAAATGGTGGCGCGCGGTGTCGATATGTTCGATTGCGTACTTCCCACGCGGGTTGCCCGCAATGGGACGGCGTATACAGGGCAGGGTACGGTGAATCTTAAGAACGCAACTCACTCCAAAGCGAAGGGGCCAATCGAGGATGGGTGCAAGTGCCCTGCCTGTTTACAATTCAGCCGCGGCTACATCCGTCATTTATTGAAAGCGGAGGAAATTTTAGGTTTGCGGCTTGTAACGCTTCACAATCTGCATTTCTACTTAAACTTGATGCGCCGTATCAGGGAAGCGATTGAATCAGGCGTCTTTCAGGTATTCCGGCGTGATTTTCTTGAAGCGTATCATTCCGCAGCGGGGCGCGAGTCGGAACAGTTTTCTGCAAAGTAGGGGAGGCTGCGGGCGTGAATGGTCTTTGGCCCGCATGAGGCGCGATCGGTACTTGGTAGACCCAGAAGCATGGGGTATCGCGTCTGTCTCATTCATCGGGGTCCCGATTCCATCCGGACAGCACCAGTGTACTGACTCGAAATTAGCCCGAGTTCCGCAGTTCAAAAAGTACTTTTGTTGATTTTGAACAACTTGCGGTGTTTTTCAGCGGTTTTTCTCCACTACATTTTGCACCGTTTTCGAACGGCTTGGTAGACGTAGTCCCAAGTGAGC
>JBILLT010000090.1:0-10216 GCA_044375925.1 Chthoniobacteraceae bacterium
TCGGACATATCACAAGCATCATCCGTCTTGAAACGGGGCCGGTTGCCCTCGCTTACCTCAAGCGCGGCGTCCATGCGCGGACCGTTGTCAGCGAGGCCGGAACGCCTTTCGAAGTGCGCGAGCTCCATCCGAACCATTCCGGTGCGTCAAATAAGTAAAAAGCGCTCACACCGCTTCTCCCGTCTTTCCTTTGTCTCCCGGCTTGCACATTCTTTGCTCCGTCCTTCTCACCCGTTTATGCTCCCGCCCATCCGCAAATTCTGTTCCCTCCTGACCGCGCTGATCGCCAGTGTTTCCGCAAATTCCATTGCAGCGGATGCGGTAGTAATCCAGCTGGAAAAAAACCGCGAACGGCTGCCCGGTTTGGTCATTGAATTTAATGGATCCTCCGCTCCCGCCCACGTCGCCAATTTCAAAAAGCTGGTCAAAGACGGCTTTTACGACGGCTTGCTTGTCCATCGTTTGATTCCCGGAACGATGGTCCAGCTCGGCGATCCGCTGAGTAAAAAGAAGGATTCCGGCGACCTCGGAACCGGTGGTCCGGGCTACACATTGAATCCCGAATTCGGCGCCAAACATCGCCGCGGCTCCGTCGCCATGGGGCGTCTAAGCGACGCGGTGAACCCAAAGAGGCTTTCCAACGGCAGTCAATTTTACATCGCGCTTCGCCCGCTTCCGGAACTGGACCAGAAATACACGGTCTTCGCGGAAGTCACACGTGGCCTTGAGGTTCTGGATTCACTCGATTCGCTTGCGGTGGATCCCAACGACAAGCCGATGGATCCGGTTCGGGTTCTGTCCGCAAAAATCGTTCCGTTTGAAAAAATCGACCCGGAGCTTAAGAAACTGAAAACGGGTGTGGTGCGCTCGTGGTGGAACCGCATTTTACACCCATTCCGGAAGTAAACCGCCGGATCACGCGCCGCGCTTCCGGCTCTGCAGCCCGCCAGATGCTTCGCTTTTTTCCAAAAACCGCTGGCAGCCAATAAGCTCTCGGGCAAAATGAGCCTCTATGGCATTGCGTCCCTCGACGGTGGTTATCGAAAATGTCTCTCCTTTCCACGACCGCGGAAGACATCCGGTCAAGCGCGCGGTGGGTCAAACGTTAACTGTTGAGGCCGATATTTTTAAGGACGGTCATGATTTGATCGCGGCATGCCTCAAATGGCGCCGTCTTGGGTCACCGGACTGGCACAGCGCGCCCATGACCCCGATTCCCAACGGCAACGATCGTTGGAGCGGCTCGTGCATTTTCTTCGAAAACGCTGTCTTCGAAATCACCATCGAGGCTTGGAAAGACGCATTTCATACATGGCAGCATGAAATGGAAGCGAAGGTGAAAGCGGGGATTTCTGAAATCAAACTAGAACTCATGGAAGGTGCTTTGCTGTGCGAGCACGCCGCCCTGAACGCTCGCGCCTGCGGAACAGACCATGATTCGGAACTTCTGTTTTCATTAGCGGCGGCCGTCCGGGCGGCCTCTTCGGAAACCATCCTTGACCTTCTTCAACAGCCTTCATTAAGCGCTTTGCTGGAGCATTATGCTGAAAAAGCGGAGGCCAGTGAGTTTTTCATCTCCTCATCCTCGGTGCGGGCTCTGGTTGAAACCCCGCCGTTGCCGAACGCCGTGCCTTCTTATCCCCGCGTGGTCGTCGATCGGGAGGCCGCCCTCTTTTCCGCATGGTATGAATTTTTCCCGCGCTCCGCTCAAGGCGACGGATCCAAGGGATCGACGTTCCGGGATTGTTTGGACCGCGTCGATGACGCAAAACGCATGGGCTTCGATGTGATTTATTTTCCTCCGATTCACCCGATCGGCGTAACCGCCCGGAAGGGCAAAAATAATTCCGTATCATGCGAACCCGGCGAACCCGGCGTTCCGTACGCGATCGGTAACCGGCACCAATTGTGTCCAAATGGAGGCGGGCATTGCGATGTGGCCCCGGAGCTTGGTTCGCTTGAAGACTTTGACTGGCTCGTGGACGAGATTCATCGAAAGGGCATGGAAATAGCCCTCGATTTTGCCATCAACTGTTCTCCGGATCATCCGTATGTGCATGACCATCCCGACTGGTTCTACAAACGCCCGGACGGTTCCATTAAATACGCGGAGAATCCGCCCAAGAAGTATCAGGATGTTTTTCCTTTGAATTTTCATAACCCTGATTGGCGTTCCCTATGGGAGGAACTGACGGCAGTGGTTCTGTTCTGGGCGCAACGCAAAGTTCGTATTTTCCGAGTTGATAATCCCCATACCAAGCCTGTCGCTTTTTGGGAGTTTTTGATTTCCAAGGTGCAGCATCAATTTCCGGACACCATTTTTCTTTCGGAAGCATTCACCCGGCCGAAAATGATGCTGGCTCTCGCGAAGGTGGGTTTTACGCAAAGCTACACCTATTTCACGTGGCGAAATACCAAGCACGAAATCACGGAATATTTCACCCAGCTCACCCAAGCGCCGCAAAAAGATTTTTTCCGTCCGAATCTTTGGCCGAACACCCCGGACATTCTTCCTTTTTTCCTGCAGTTCGGGGGCCCGCCTGCTTTCGTCATCCGTTTCATTCTCGCAGCGACCCTTTCACCCACGTACGGAATCTATTCAGGTTTTGAGCTCTGTGAAAACGCGGCTCTCCCTCACAAAGAAGAGTATCTGGACAGTGAAAAATACCAGTTCAAAGCACGCGACTGGTCCGCCGCCGGGAACATCAAACCGCTCATTACGAAACTGAACGGCATCCGCCGGCGCCATCCGTCTTTGCAATCCTTTGATAATCTTGCGTTCCATCCTGCGGATAACGAGTCCATTCTTTTTTACTCTAAATCTTCGCCGGCCGAGCAGGACCTTCTGTTGATTGTCATCTCCCTCGACTATCAGCATCCGCAGGCCGGATTCATTGAAGTGCCCTTGCACCTCTTGGGCCTTCAACCAAACGCATCTTTCACGGTTTCAGATCTTTTGTCCGACGAACAGTTCCTCTGGCACGGGTCGCGAAACTACGTGTCTTTGACGCCGCACGGCAAACAAGCCCACGTTTTCAAGATAACGAGAAAACAAGTGACGGAAACGGATTACGTGGATTTCTAGGCCCGCAGGAGTTGTTCGCACTTTGAAGAGAATTAGAAAAAAGGAAGCCCTTGAATCTTCTTATTAAAACTGTGAACAACTTTGTTCCACGCGCGTGAACCCCCCAAACAAGCGGGTTCCACACGGAAACACGAATGGGTAAAACCGGCTTGGTCATGGCAACAACCAGACCAGCGCAGAGTTCGTAATGCGACAAAAGAGGGTTATTCGCAGATGTGCAAGGGTTACTCACAATAGTATCCCCAACCGTTGCTTAAAAATCACTCCGCTGGGCAGAACAACTGCGTAACCAAACTTTTCCGGAAAGCTAGTCTTCGCTGATCGGAAGACTCAAAGGCAACGATCTCAACGTAAACCTAATGGCGTAAAAAAGGCTGGAATGTTGCGGAAAGTCCGCCGACGGTATACAGCGTAGCGACGGCGGACATTTCATGGATCATCACACCCAGAAAATCCTCAGCCAGAACCGCAACACACGAATGAACCAACGGCTCGTTTTTGTCGCGCTTTTTTTACAACTCGCGTGCTTGGCGCGCGCCGAGAAACCCAGGATTCTTTTTGACACCGACATCACGGGAGATGTCGACGACGTTCTCGCGCTGGCCATGTGCCATGCCCTGGCGGATCGGGGAGCGTGCGAATTTCTGGGAGTGACCATTTCAAAACACCATCCGCTCACAGCAAGTTTTGTGGATGCCCAGAACACCTTCTACGGCAGACCAGACCTGCCGGTCGGCGTCACCCGCGACCCTGAGGCGCAGCAGCGTGAAAGCAAATATCTCAAGCTCGCGGAGAAGCCGGAATATCCGCATGATCTTAAACGCAATGCGGACGTTCCGGATGCGGTGGAGTTGCTGCGGAGGATTTTAAACGCCCAACCAGACAAGAGCGTAAGCATCATCAGCGTCGGTATCGCATCAAATCTCGCTAACCTGTTAAAATCCGAAGGGGGTATCCAGCTCGTGGAGAAAAAAGTGAAGGTGCTTTCACTGATGGCCGGCGCATTCGCAACCTGCAACGGAACAAATTACCACCTTGAAGCAAACGTCGTAAACGGCATCCGTTACATGCAGACTGTCGCTGAAAACTGGCCGGAAGAAGTGCCTATCGTTTGGAGCGGATTTGAGATCGGGGAAGCGTTGCCGTTTCCACGAACCGTCATTCAGCAGGATTTCGATTACCTGCCGAATCATCTGGTCAAAGAGGCATATCTCCTGCACAGCGGCGCGCAGCATGACCGTCCTTGCTGGGATGAAAGCAGCGTCCTTTGGGCGGTGTATCCCGACCGCGGTTACTTCGGGTTTTCGCCGCATGGACGCGTGCAGGTGATGGACGACGGATTCACGCGATTTACAACGCCAAAGAGCGGCCCCCGCATCCGGCGCGACCGGTTTTTGACCATGAACCCCCTGCAGAGAAGCCGGGTTCTGGAGGCGATCGTGCATCTCACCGTCAATCCGCCGGCCCAATGAAACGCTTGCTGTTTAGTTTGATGCTGATCGCCGGATTGGCTCCGGCTCCGGCGGCGCCTGTGCGGTTGATTTTCGACACGGACATGGGCAACGACGTGGATGATCTGGTGGCGCTCTGCATGATCCATACCCTGCAGAAGCGCGGTGCATGCGAGCTGCTCGCGGTTACGATTACCAAGGATCACCCGCAGGCTGCTGCCTTCGTGGATGCGGTCAATACGCTTTACGGTTATCCGAACACACCCATCGGCGTGGTGCGGGGCGGCGCGGGGAAAGACGCGGGCAAGTTCAATCTGCTTGCCGATACGAAAAATTCGGACGGATCGCAGAGGTATCCGCATGCTCTGCAGAACGGTGCGGCGTCGCCGGAGGCGGTCGGACTCATCAAAGACATCCTTCAAAAGCAGCCCGATGGAGAAGTAGTGGTCGTGCAGGTGGGATTTTTCACGAATCTCGCCCGCTTGCTCGAAGACCCCGAAGCCAAGGCGCTTGTCGAACGGAAAGTGAAAATGCTCAGCATCATGGCCGGCGCGTTTCAAACCGTGAACGCGGATACGCGCTATCTCGAATACAACGTCAAGGTGGACGTTCCGGCGGCGCAGAAGCTCGCATTGGAATGGCCCACGCCGATGGTGTGGAGCGGTTATGAAATCGGCGTCGCCGCGGCTTTCCCTCATACGGTGATCGAACAGGATTTGAATTACGCGGCGCATCATCCACTGAAAGAAGCTTATTATCTGTACAACCCACCGCCCCATGACCGTCCCACGTGGGATCCGACGGCGGTTTTGTATGCCGTGTTGCCCGAGCGCGGTTACTTTGATCTGTCGCCATCGGGAATCGTTACGGTTGAAAACGACGGTGCTACGCTTTTTCGTCCGACGAAGGGGTCGGCGGGACGGCATCGGTTTCTCATCATGAAACCCGAGCAGGTCGCGAGGGTCCGCGAGGCGGTGGTGCAGCTCAGCATCGAGCCCTGGCGGGCGAAGCGGTGATGATCACCACGCGCCCAAACGTGGTGGTGGTAGGGTCGCTGAATATCGATTACACCCTGAGAGTGCCTAGAATTCCGGCGCCCGGTGAAACATTGACCGCGAGCGGCATGTTTTCTTGTTTTGGCGGGAAAGGCGCGAATCAGGCGATCGCCGCAGCGCGCGCGGGTGCGGAGACCGCAATTATCGGATGCGTTGGAGTGGATGAATCCGGCGCCCGGTACATCGAAGCGCTTAAAAACGAGGGCATCGACATCCGAGGGATCCAGCGTTCTCAAACACCTACGGGTCTCGCGTTCATCGCAGTCGACGATGCGGGCGAAAATACCATCATCGTGAACCCGGGAGCGAACCATGAGATTACAACCGCTCAGGTGGAGCGGCATGTAGCGTTGATTCGTGAAGCGGATTCACTGCTGTTACAGCTGGAGTGTCCATTGCCGGTGGTGCGGCTTGCCGCGCGGCTTGCGCGTGCCGCTGGGGTCAGGGTGATTTTGAATCCGTCGCCCCTGACGGAGGCTTTTTTGGCCGACCCTTTTGAGGTGGACGTGCTGATCGTGAATGAGGGCGAGGCGCGAAAATTGGCCCCGAACCGCACGCTGAAGGAGGCGAAGAGCCGGCAGCTCGTCATCACGCGAGGAGCGGAGAGCACGCTCTACGTCACCGAGGGCGGGCAGTGCGAATATGTTCCACCGAAGGTGTCGCCGGCCGACACAGTGGGCGCCGGGGACGCTTTCGCGGGTGCGTTTGCGGTTGCGAGTAGCGAAGGACAAGGGCATCCCGTGGCGTTTGCAAATGCGGCAGGGGCGCTTGCGACGCTGAAAGCGGGCGCCCAATCCTCGATCCCCTGGCGTGAAGCCATTCTGGCCTCGATGGATCCACATTGAGCAATCGGGCGGCTGGCGAAGTTTTGCGGCGCCGTGAGGCATGAGAAGTCAGGCGTGGCTTGTGATGTTGTCCGACTATGCTGAAACTCATGGATTCTTTGATTCTGTCGGCCGCGACCTGCGCTGCGGGCTTTTGAAAACCTCGATTTTTTGCCGCAGACGAATACTTTGTAGTCTAATTTGCTTAGGCGCTTGATATTCGGGCAAGTTTTCAACGACTAATCTATGTTTGGGGAGTGCTTTTTACCTCTGTGCAGGTTGACATGTTTATTTGTGTTGGGATGGATGATCACGCCGACCCTCAAGGGGCAGGCGCCATTCTCGGTGACTGGCCGGGCAGTTGAAGCAACAATCACCGAAGGCTCTAATGTATTTACCTCCACTGCAAAGGGTTCATTTTTGCTTCTTATGGCGGAGCGCAAGGATCTTCCCGAGAATCCTTACGTGATTATTCCAACCTCTTCCAACATGGTTTACAGCCAGGGCAGTGGTTCATACGGAAAGAATTTGTTGGAAGGTAATAATACAGCGCGGGTTATTTTGTATGAGAAAGGGAAGGACGGGAACATGAGGCTTCTCGTTTCGTCTTTTGTTTTTACGAGCACCACAGCGGGACGGTTTGAAACCAATTTTGGCGGTTCAGCTTATTCTTACCAGCAGAAAGGATCTTTCAGCCTTTACGATGGGAAAGCTCCTGACTCGCTTAAGGGCACCAGCATTGAGTTAGAGGTGGCAGGTGAGACGTATCCCTTCTCGATGGATGACAAATTAAAGGTCAGATTCCATCCGGTTAATGACACCTACGAACTTCACGATATCCAACGGTTAGTCGATTCGGGAACCTATGTTTACTCGAAAGGAGAGTCAGGAGCCTCGTCGATTGAGCTGAGAACGCAACGGGCGAATTCTTGGAGTTATGCGTTCAGCTGGAAAAATTCCTCAGAAGGGGCATTTTTTGCTCGCGATTTGGAGGGATCATTCAAGGCGGGAAGGTTCCAAGTAATTCCGCCACCGGTCATTATCGCGCAACCGACATCAGTGATCGTAGGCAAGGGCGGGATGAGCCAATTTAATGTGGTTGTTCGAAGTGTAGAGCCAGCAACTTACCAGTGGAGAAAGGACGGCGTAGATATCTCTGGCGGGACGGGAAATACGTTCATTCTCCGAAATGTAGAGGAAATTGCAGCCGGTTCGTACGAGGTAATTGTCACGAGTCCGAGCGGCTCGGTTACCAGTGGGTCAGCGACGCTTAAAGTAATCTTTCCTGTAACCATTGTGGGGCAACCTGCGCCGGTTTTTGCGGCGCTCGGAGAACAGGCTCTTCTGCGCGTAACAGTGAATGGCACTCCGCCCTTTAGCTTCAGTTGGACCAAGGATGGAGTTGTGCTCCCAAGTGCCAAAAGCGGAACACTCCTTCTTTCAAATCTCACCCCGGCTGATTTTGGCTCGTATAGAGTCGAGATCGCTAACGACGCAGGTAAAATAGAGAGTGATCGCGCAGTAGTTTATTGGAAGGCCGGTATTGCTTCTCATCCGGCAAATGTCAGCACGCGCTTAGAAGCTGCAGCAACTTTTTCTGTGATTGCTAACGGTGCTGCGCCGCTCAGCTATCAATGGCGAAAAAACGGCAGTCCGATTGCTGGTGCCATCCTTTCTACTTACACGGTCCCGCGGGTTAATCCCGATGACACCGGCACGTACGATGTCCAAGTACAAAATGCTTTCGGCTCGGTGATTAGCAATATAGCCGAGCTTGCCGTTTCGGGAGAAAAGGGGATTTCCTTCGTCCATCCGATCGGGCAGATGGGAGCGGGCAACGCCGCAATTGTGGTTGGCGCTCGAGGGAACATTCCCACGGCGATTGATCCTGTCCAACCGGGCGTTGCAAGCACCACGTATGGGTTGCTGCGTTTGTTTCGCGGTGTGTTTGTTAGAATGCAGAACGCAACGCTCCCCGTTCCAGAAGACGGCATGCTTGAGATCCCAGCCAGCCGCTTTGTGAACTCTGGCACGTATGCCGTGGAGTATGTCCGCAGGTACACGAATGGCTTGCCGGCTGACCGTGTCATTAGCGAGCCTTTCATGGTGGATACGCGGTCTATGGCCGACGCCGCCGGAGTTTATGAGTTGCTTCTTGAAGACTCTAATTTTGCGATAAAAGACGGCGCGAGTTACCGCGGTAGTCTCATTTTAAACGTGAGCAAGACAGGAGTTGTTTCTGGAAAGCTGCGTTACATCTTAGCGCCTGAACTTTCCGGTTCAAATGAACCTGCACGCCGCTTGTACGAGCCGGTCGTGAAATCTTTCTCTGGCGTTTTCAACACGTCCAAGGACGACTTAGAAAAATTGGTTTGCACTCCAAGGATCGGGGGCAGCAGCTCGGCAGAGCCGTTGAAACTGACGCTAGAATTGGATTTCACATCCCGTCCCGTATCGTTGAAGGCTCGCGTCTTGGATCGGATTTCCGTGCCGCCCGGAGCTGAGGCTGAGGGCGCCGTCAGTAATGGGATTGCTCCAAGCAGGAATCTAACGGAACTAAGCGGAACAGTCGGCACGGATCATCAGGTGCTCTTGAGAACCGCAATGGGACGTTACAACATCAGTGCGTCAATTCAAAACGAAGGCGAAGCCGCCAACAGCGTCGATGGAAACGCTTTTGTGACGATGCAGGTGCTGCCATCGGGTCGGGTCCTCTGGGCCTCAAGGCTTAAAAACGAGTCGGGAAGCGGTGCGGCGGGCTTTCGATTGATGGATACCATGACGCTGGTTGCACCATTTTACGAAGCGCGCTGCTTAACAAATGCAAGGCTGCATCGAGCAAACGGTCTTTTAGGGACTCTTAGTTTAGATTTGCTCGCTGACGGTGGTTGGAGCACACGGTTGAGCGTTGGTACAGAAGATGGTTTTGTCGAAAGGCAGTCCTCGTATGTGGTCAAAAACAATGGCCGAGCGGAATATTCTGACCGCTTTGCTTTTTCAGCGATGGCAACAAAAGAATTTAATTGGTGCGGTAGGAGGCGATTGAATTTTAGCGAAGGTTATTTTTGCCGATGGGATCGCGATACTCATTTGCGATCCCTTGCATATTTTTGGTTTTCGCAAGGAACGGCGGATGGAATGCCCCTTGGAAATGGCATGATTGCCGTGAAAAGTTCGACAGGAGAGACGTTGTATGAGTGGGGCGTCAGCGTTGCACCGACTGGTTCCCTTCACGTCATAACCAAGAATGAAAGCCAGCCTACTCTCCAGCTAAGCTTTGAAAAAGTAAGCGGTATATTTCGTGGTTGGTTTGTTTCTCCCGACGAAAACGGGTGGTGCGCTTTGGTCGGCACAGTGATCCGATCACCCAGAGAAAACGAAAAACTGCTTAGAGCGCGTGGTTGGATAGAGATGGGCGACTTGCCTGCGTTGAAAACAGCAACTTGGAGTCTTGAGCTAGCGCTACCTTGATGAGTGCTGAATGTAGTGCCGTTCAACCCGAACTCCTAAATTAAAAAGCATCGTTCTGTGGGGAACAATTTGTTTGAAAGTGAGTTACCACACGCACTTCAAAACAACCGCTCACACAAAACGATGCACTCAAGTTTTCGCCCTGTTTTTGGATCAAAACCAGTCCAAATCCGCTCCACGCCCAAAGCCGTAACGCCCTTTGGCGGTCTCTGCAGCCTCTTCGAGTTTTTCAACAAGATCGGTCTCGCTTCCAAACTTCAGGAAGTCATGCCTTTCACGCTGTCTTCTCCCAACGCCATCCCTCCGGCCCATACGCTCATGGCCTTTTTG
>JBILLT010000201.1:0-8189 GCA_044375925.1 Chthoniobacteraceae bacterium
GAAAGGTCTCCTCCTCACCCACGCAGGGACTCGAACCCGCGACATTCAGCTTGGGAAGCTTCGCCCTGCGTTGAACCCGTACGGTCAGCGGCATTCCTGACGTTGCGAACGCGGATGAGTCTACCACGAATCGCGCAATCCATGCATTGATTGTGGTACATGCGTGGTACAACAACAGAGTGCCGACCGCGTGGCCGGTCGGGAGTGAAGGAGTCCGAACGATGAACCGTGTCACTGGTCGGCTGAGACTGTCCGCCGCCGCGTGCGTCGGTGCGTGCCTGCTCGCGTCGTCCGCCACCGCCGAAGCGGTCCAGTGGCGTCCGGCGGACGGTGGGAACGGACATTGGTACGAAGCCGTGCCCTTCGCTGGGGGGCTGGGTTGGGTCGCTGCCAGTTCGCTGGCGGTTCAGCGTGGAGGCTATCTCGCGTGCCCAACATCCCCCGCCGAAAGCGAATGGCTCTCGGCTTCGGTTGCGCTCATGCCAAGCGTTTGGAACGGCCCAACGGGCCCTTGGCTCGGCGGCTATCAAGACCTCGCGGGCAGGGACTACAGCGAACCGAACGGCGGATGGCGCTGGGTGTCGGGCGAAGCGTGGAACTGGGCAGCGTGGGACGATCCTGCGAACCCGAACCCCAGCAACAGCGATGCTGGCTGCGGTAACGAGCGATGGCTTCACCTCATCAATCCGGATTGCGGATCCGTGCCGACCGCTTGGTGGAACGATGTCGGATCGCTGCCCTGCAACTGCCTTCCGATCTCCGTCGGCTTCGTCGTCGAGTATGACGCGGACTGCAACGGGGATGGCGTCGTTGACTTCGGCCAACTCCGAAGCGGCGACCTTCTGGACGTGAACGGCGACTCCATCCCCGACGCTTGCCAATGTCTGGGAGACATCAGCGGCGATGGCGTGGTGAACGGCGTGGATCTCGCGTTCGTCCTTTCGCTCTGGGGCACGTCGGGTGGCGGAACGGGAGCATCCGACGTGACCGGCGATGGCGTCGTAGACGGAATGGATCTCTCGGTCGTGCTAGGCGGCTGGGGGCCGTGCCGGTAGGTTCTGGCGATGGGGGGGGGCCAGGCCCCGCACGCGCCGAACCCGCCGTGGGGCTGTCCGCTCAACCTAGCGATCCCCTGACCCCTCGGGCGCAGACGGCCTCTGACCCGGCGCGAGTGTAGGCGAAGGGACTCCGGCGCTCAGCCGGATCCCTCAAATTGGAGAAGGGGGGCGGTCGCGCCCCCATCATCGGGGGGCGTCCACGCCCCATTGAGAATCAACGAGAACGCTGCCACGAGTAGGCTCTCATGGGGGCGTTCGCGCCCCAGTGAACGCTGGGGATTCGCGCAGGTGATAGGTGCTGACGAACGCATGCCGGGCTGTTCGCTGACCTCGCGTCCGCTGCCGGATGAAACCGGCTTTTCGAAGCGATCGCATGCGACGTTTCGCGGCGTCGCGACCGACCCCGAGCAGTCGAGCGAGTTCGTCGTGACCGATCGTCAGGGATCCATCCCGTTGCTGGCGGTGGTTACCGAGGGCCGTCCATGTGTCCACACCGGTTGGGCCGCAGCGGTCCCGGACCTCATCGACCAATGGAATCCAACCCGTCCAACGTCCGGAACGCTGTTGCCCCGTTGGCGGGCGTGGGCGTGCGACTCGTCGCGGCTGCGGGGCAGGCAGTAGTTCGTTCAGCGGGTCATCGTCGGCCGTCATGCGATGTCCTCGCGAGGTTCTTCCCTCGGCCGCCCGAAGCGCTGCGTCGATCCGTCGAAAACAAGTTGCATGTCGTCGCCCGCTGGACCTCGGCGGTTCTTCTCAACGCAGACTCGCACAAAGCGCCGACCGTCGTCGGCGTCCTCGCTGCCATCGGCGTCGCTGCCTGACCGGCGTGAGAGCGTGACGATGACATCCGGGAGGTGGAGCAGTTCGCTGCTGCCCTTCGCGGCGCTGTGCATGCCAATGCTCTCGCCGCTCGCCCGCTTGTTGACGGCCGAGAGCAAGACGACGATTGAGCCGTACTTCGCCATGTCGGGAACGTCGGCGACGACCGCCTCGATGGTGTCCAGCTTTGAGGCATACTCGCGAGCCGGTCGGACCAGCTGGACGTAGTCAATCACGATCATTGTCGGCTTGAGCAGGGACGCGGCATCGACGAGTTGCGTGGTCGTGACCGGTGAACCGAAAGGGATGATTCGGGCCGCGAGATGCATCGCCTTTTCGATCCCTCGCGATCGGGTGCTTTGCTCGTTCGTACTCAACAAGTCCATCGGACAAGTGAGCTTGGTCAGGGGGAGCTTCGTGACGATCATGCAGAGCCGTTCGAACAGGTCTTGTGCGGCCATCTCGGCGTGGGCCCAAACGACGCTGGCGTTGCGGTCGGTGACCAACAACCCGTACGCGAGGTTCAGCGCCAGTGCGGTCTTCCCCATGCCCGGATCACCCCCGATGAGGACCTTGTCCGACGGCCGCAGTCCACGCTCAACGAACCGCTCATCCCACCAACGAATGCCGGTTCGCACGATCGTCCGGTTTGCTCCGTCAAGCGGGCAGGCGAGGTCGGCGAGTGTCTTGCGAGGTGTTGGATTCGCCAGTGCGGTGCTGGTAACGATGGCGTCGAACTCGGCCGGGAGTTCCGACGGTTGGATCCGGCCGTCTTTCACTTCTTCGAGCAGCGACGCGAGACGCACTTCGGCAATCTCCCTGCCAACCTTTCCGCGTGCCTCAGTGAGGCGTGACATCGCTTCCCGCTCGCGAAGCGAGCCGTCGGCGTTGTTCGCGAAGAGAATGAAACCGGCGAGGTCTTCGCTGAAGTTGGCCACCTCGTTGTTGCGGTCAGGATCGTTGAGCAGTTCAACCACGCGGTCGCCGACGTGAATCGGGCTCATCGCCGAACCCTCAGAACGGATGACGCTATAGGCGGCGCGGTGGATATCGTCGTAGAGCATTCGCTGCTCAACGAGCTTGGCGAACTCCGGCGAGACGCAGGCGGCTGCGAGAAGTTGTAGTGACCGGTTGCAGTCCTTCTCGCCACGAGCGAGCTTGTCGAATGGATGCATGGGGATAGCGGCCCGAGAAGATTCGGGCTGGTCCTTCCGTGTTGGGGTGTAGTTCAGCGGGGCCTGCGACGGGGCAACGACTTCGGGCGCGTGCGAAGACGCGATTGGAGCCGTGCCGTCGCATCGGCCGCGCGGCGGTTGAGGTCTTCGGTCGCGAGAGCGGGGCCGCAGTTCAGTTCGGAACGGAACTGCTCAAGCCATGTCTTGGTCGTGAACAGGCGTCGGCCCATTCGAAAGGTCGCGAGTCGAATGCGGCGATCGCCTACAAGAACGCCGCAGGTTGACCAGCGAAACACGGTGGCGGGATTCGGGGCGAGTCCGAACAGTTCGTTGCAGAGACGTGCGGCGGCTGACAGCGAGATAGCGCCGCGCAGCGGAGTGCCTTCGGTGGTCATGTGATACCGGCCTCAATGAGAGGGAGACGGGGAGGGGAATGTCACTCGTCCAGTTCTGGCTGCGGCCCTTCGCCATCAACTCGGGTTCACCCCGTTCGCTCGGCTGGGCTACCTACTGGCTCAATCGCGGTCGTCAGCGTTGGCTGGCGACGGCGAACGGTTGCGTCCTTCGCAGGCATTCGTCGTGTTCAGTGCGACTTTAGCAGTCGTCGCGCTCGTTGCAAGCGTTTCCGATTCCGACGGTGTCAGAAATGGCACAAAACGCCGTGTTTTCGGTTGACACCCAGATCGAGGCGGCCGCGGCCATCGCTCGCTGGGTCTTGTCGCGGGAGTACCGCTCGGCAACGCTCGGCGTGCGTTGACCTAGCACGGCCTCGACCGCCTCGATCCCCAGCTTGCTCCGCAGTTCGGTGCCGACGCGGTGGCGGATCGCATAGGGGCTGAATGCGTCGATGTCGGCGGCGTCGCAGGCATCCTGCAGCGATTGATACAACCCATTCGGGAGGAAACGCCCGTAGGCGTTGCGGCGTCCACCCTCAGCGGGGTCGAACAGATAGGCGTCGTCGGGGCGTTCGGTGCCGTCGGGCCGCAGACGATGCTGGCGAACGATCGCCTGCGCGGTGGCGTTCAGCGGAACGATGCGCTGGTGGCCTCGGTGCGAGTTCTTGTGTTCGGCGACGCGGTAGGTCCAGACTTCCCCGGTGGCGTCGATGTCGGCGATCCGCATGCGGCAGGCTTCGTCGGGTCGCATGCCGGTCGCTCGGAGCATTCGGACCAGCGACGCAGCGGGCGGAGTGAGATGGGGAAGGACGGCCGCAATCTGCTCATCCGTGCAGGCGGTTCGCGGGGCGGTCTCTCTCGCCTCGGACTTGCCCGCTCTCAAACCGGCGAGAGCCTTGAGGGCGTTGAGGGTGGACGCGGCGACGAGTTCCTCGGCGACGCCCCAGCGGAACATCCGAACTACATCGCCCTGTCGGCGGTTGACCTCGGCCCTGCAGAGCCGACCGCTCGCTGCCCACCGGTCGCGAACATCGCGCAGCGACCGAGGACCAAACTCGTCGGCGGGAAGGTGGCCGTACCGCTGAGCGATCTCAACGACCCAGTTCTTGATTCGCAGGTAGGTCGGGTGGCTACGGTGCGACGGGCCGGGCCGGTAGTACGACTCGGCGTGCTGTTCGTAGAGGTCGCAGAGTTCGGCGACGGTGAATCGTCCCAGCGGATCGGCCGACCGCTTGGGTGCCTCACCCTTTGCGACGGAGGCGACGAGGTCGGCGTAGCGGCGTCGGCTGTCGGGTGAACCGAACGGGCCGAGGTAGACATCGCGTCCGTTGAGACGCACGCGGGCTTGACCGCTAGGACGGTGGAGCAGGTAGCTGGGGACGGCGTTGGGACGGCGCGACATCGGGCCCTTTCGTGGTAGGCGATACCACGTTTGGTCAGGTGCCGTCGCGCCCACATTGGGCGGTACTGCGTACGAAGTCCCGCAGTCAGCGGTGTTTCTTTCAAAGCGGGCAAAGGGACTCGAACCCTCGACATTCAGCTTGGGAAGCTGCGCGTCGGAGCTTGAAAACAAGGGATTTTCTGCACGATCCGAGGGTGACTGTACACCGGAATGTACACCTGACTTGCGCCGGACCGACCTCGCGGCGCTCGTGGGCATGCTTGCGGAACTGCCTCCTGAGTCGGTCGCGCTGCTCGTCGATCTCGCGAAGCGGCTCGGCGGGCGATCGTCCGCGACCGGATGACTCCCTCCCCCTGACCCCCGGCGGCATCGTATCGCGTCCCTGTGGACATCCTGACGCCAAGTCGAACATCCTGACACTTGGGGAGGGGCCTTACCGTCCGGGCGAACATCACGACACCGGCAGCGCTGCGCGGCGCTGAAGAGGCCGGATCGGATCGTGGGCACCGTCTCGCCTGCGGTCCGGTCCGGCCGTTCCGGTGGAGACGGAACATGCGAACCCCGGAAAGCCTCCGCGCGATCGACGCCGCGCGAGAGATCGTGAGCACCCTCCGCAGCGATCCGACGGCCTACCTCGTCGAGATCGTCGAGGCGACCTTCTACGGCGAAGGATTCGTGGCGTCGGCGTTGGCGTGCAGACTTATCGAAACATGGCGGATGTTCGACCACGACGAGGCAGCGCCGTACATCCATGCGAGGCTTGAGCCCGGATCGGTCGAGGCGAGACTCGCAGAGAGCTTCCCCCACGACGACGACGAGCCACCGCACAAGGTGCGATGCCCGAAACCGCTCACCGTGCGAATCGACTTCGGCGGACCGCGCTCGCCTGCGGCGCTCGATCGTCCTCTCATGCGAGTGCAGATTGCCGCGACATTCCGGCGAAGGACCTCACGCGAAGGGACGAAGTACTACCGCGTCGAGGTCGAACCGAATCAACCGGCACCCTCGGCGGAGTTTGTGCGCTGGCTGGACGCCGCGATCGCACGGCTCGACGAGATCGAGGCAGTCTTCGGAACGACGAAGCGTCGGCTCCCGGATGAGATTCGCTCCACGCTGCACCCGACCGGTGCGGCCGTCTTCGACATCCTGAGCGAGGCGCGGTCGCCGATGACCGGCAAAGAGATTCGTGCGGCGCTGGACAAGTTGGGCGCGACAAGCGGCTCGGACGAGAAGCAGCTTAGCGAGCGCATCATCCCTCGACTCAGGGAGGCGATCGCGCCGGAAGGCTATCGCATCGAGAATGAACGCGGCAGCGGCTACTTCCTCACGCGAGCGACGCGCGGAGTCGCCGAGTAGTAGATGCGTAGTCGGCGCGGTTCCGGATCGCGAGGGATGCCCGCATCCTTCCCCGCATGGCTAACCCCACCCAACGACCGTCAACGCTGCACGCCGTTTCGCGTGCTCTCGGGCTCCCGGCACAGTGGCTTCGCGAGGAGGCGAACTCCGGGCGCATTCCCTGCCTCCGGGCGGGTGACAGATTCCTCTTCGACCTTGAGCTAGTCCGGAAGATCGTGAACGACCGCGCCCGAAACGGCGAGCGTCAACACTCCGAATCGTCCGACGCGGGGCAGGAGGTCAACCGATGAGCGATCCCTCCGCCCGACTCCTGCTCCGCAAGCCTGAAGCGGCGCGCCTCCTCGGCATATCGCCGAGAAAGCTCGACGAACTGCTCAGCACCGGAAAGATCCCCGCGATCCGGTTCGGCCGCAGCGTCCGCATCTCGATCGCCGACATCGAGGACTTCATCGAGGCATCTCGACATCGAGGACCGGCTCCCACGAATGGAGGCCGACGATGAGCGAAACGAACCGCGACCTCATCGCGCTGGAGATCCTCCGCCGGGCGGATGAAGTTGAGCAGCTTCGTTGCGAGATTCAGGATCTCACCGACTTCATTCTCGACGCCCGAGACGCGGTGACGAGTGCCGATCAGAAGCGAGAGCTTGGGCACCACATCGCATTCCTCAGCGCGACGCTCCGTCGGGCTGACGCCGCAGAGTCGGAGCTTCGGCTCCACGACGCCATGGCGGACCTCCGGCGCGCAAGCGCATACTTCGTCGGAATCCGTCGGATCATGCTCGACGCCGAGCGGGAGGGGCGACGATGACGGACTCATCCGAGAGCGATCTCGCCGAAGCTCGTGAAGTCCTCCTCTCCGGCGATCTCGTGTGCCAAGTCGAGCAGGACCTCGCCGACATCGGCATCGAAGGCGAGGACGACCTCCGTCTCACGATGTTCCTCGTCGGCACGAGTCGGCTCCTGCGCAAGCCACTGCATGCGATCGTGCAGGGCGATAGCTCGACCGGGAAAACATTCGTCGTCGAGCAGGTCGCGAGGCTCTTCCCGCCCGAGGCACTCATCGTCGCGACGCATGTTTCGCCGAAGGCGCTGTATCGAATGGACTCGATCTCGCACCGCTGGCTTGTGCTCGGCGAACGAGCGAGGTCGGACGGTCCCGAGCAGGAGGACGCAACGAAGGCGCTTCGCGAACTCCAGTCGAGCGGACGGATCACATCGCGCATCGTCGAGGAGGGGAAGCTCGTCTCACGATTGGTCGAGGGCCCCGTCGCCACGAGCGAATCGACGACCTCCGAGCACATCTTCGACGAGGACCGCAATAGGTGCCTCCTGCTCTCGACCGACGAATCGCCTGCGCAGACTCGGCGCATCCTCGCGGCAGCGGCAAAGCGTGCATCGGGGAGCACCGAGACGAACGACGCCCGGATCGTCACGAGACATCACGCGATGCAACGCGTCCTAGCCGAGGGAACTCCTCACGCGGTCCTCGTGCCGTTCGCGGAGCGGCTCGCGGAACGCATCCCGGATGACCGGGCGGAGGCGCGACGCGCGTTCGGGCTTCTCCTCAGCGTCATTCAGGCGAGCGCCGTCCTGCATCGACTCCAGCGCGAGAGTCGCGACGGAGCGATCCTCGCGACGCTCGGCGACTACGCGATCGCCCGACGGCTCGTGGGCTCGACGATCTCGACTTCCACATCCGGGGCTCCGAGCGAACCCGTCCAGCGGTTCGCCGAGACGCTGCTCGACCTCGTGCGGCTGGATGAGCACTTCCATGCACCGGACATCGCCGAGCGAATCGGGCGACCTCGCCAGCGGGTCAACGAGCTTCTCCGCGAGCTTCGGCGGTTCGGGATGATCGACATGATCGAGGACGCCCGAGGTCCGAACCCTGCACGCTGGCAGCTTCGGCACCCTCGGCTCCCGGCGGCCGCGCCGGTCCTCCCGGACCCGTCCGACATCGCCTGACCCGCACCGGCCGTCCG
>JBILLT010000028.1:0-34517 GCA_044375925.1 Chthoniobacteraceae bacterium
CTCCTCACGCTCACTGACACCTTGCCGGTAGATATTGATGAGCACACCCACCCCCAACAGACAGAAAGCCAGATTGGATCCACCGTAAGAGATAAACGGCAACGGCAATCCCTTGTTCGGCAAAAGCTCGGTGGTCACACCCAGATTTACAAGGGCCTGCAAGGAAATCAGCATGACAATCCCCATGCCGGTCAACAAACCCGCGCGGTCACGCGCCTTCATGGCGATCGAAACCCCGCCCAACATGAAAAGAATATAGGCCATGATCACTCCAAGCGTCCCAATCAAACCCAACTCCTCGCCGATCATCGGGAAAATGAAATCCGTGTGCGCGTAGGGAAGATAGAGGAGCTTTTGCCTGCCGTTCCCCAATCCAAGGCCGCTCATCCCGCCGGAGCCCAAGGCAATCAACCCCTGCTGTGTCTGATAGGCGTCCGCGGGATATTTTTCGGGATTCATGAACGCAAGAAAGCGCCCGAGCCGCTCCGGCATCATTGAGATCGCTCCCGCCACGGCGATCACACCAAGAGTCATCAGGCCCCCGATGAACTTCCAGGGCGAGCCCGACACGAACAGCATGCACATCGCTGTGCCGCCAATCAGCACCGTGGATCCCACGTCAACCTCACAAACAATCAGACCCATGAGCCCGCCAACCACCAAAAGAGGCACCACAAAGCCGCGAAGAAACTGTTTTTCCAAGTCGCGCTCTTGAGAGAGCCACCAAGCGAGCGCAAGAATTGAAGCGGCTTTTGCCAACTCAGAAGGTTGGAATGTCGCAAATCCAAGTCTGATCCATCGGTTTGAACCATTGATTTTTGCTCCGATCCCCGGCGCAAAACAACAGACCAGAAGCGCGGCGGAAATCAGATACACCCAAAGCCATCTTTTCACCAACTGCTTGTAATCAATGTTAGCCATCACAGCGCAGCCGACCACTCCCAGACCAAGCCACATCAACTGGTGCTTGAGGAAGAAATACGGCCTGCCGTGCGCGTCCTGAGCAAACTCGCCAGTGCTCGCAAGCATCACAATTCCGAGCGCGAGCAATCCTGCGACAGCGGTCATCAGCAGAAGCACACTGAGCCTATGCATAGATTGGGGTGGTTTTTACACGTTCACTGGATCTGCCCGGACACCGGCACCAGTAAAGTGCGCGGACGCGTGGCGAACTTTATTTTTTGGCCGGCACTTTCAGCACCTGCCCGATTTGCAGCTTTTTCGGATCTTCCAGTCCGTTCAACTTCAGCAACTCCTCGGAGCTGACACCCATTTTCTTCGCGATGCTCACGGGGTTGTCTCCCTTGGCAACCGTGTAGGTGCGTGAAGCTGTCTCCGCTGAGGCGGGAGCGGCAACCTTGGTCGGAGCGTTCATTGCAGGCGCTTTCGGCTGCGGAAGCACCGCGGACGGTGCGGACTGCGCGGGAACCTGCGATTTATCGACAACGCCACCGCTGGTGATCGGCTTCGGCGGCTGAGCCACGGGGGCGGGAGCGACCGGCGCGGGAGCAGGCTGCGGAACAGCCACGGCCTGTTTGGCGGCAGGGGTTGCGGCAGGCGCAGACGCCGGCGCGGAGGCAGCAACCTTGGCGTCCTGCGCAGGAGCAGCCGGTGCGGGCTGTGCAGCCGCCGCCTTCTTGGATGCAGACGGATTGGCCGCCACAGCCGTTCCATCCGCCTCCCGGCGGTGAGCCTTGATGCTGTGAAAAGCGTAGATGCCACCCACCGCAACCAAATGCAAAACAAGCACGACAACGAAAGCCGTGGAAAGTTTGGTTGTCGGCTCGTCCTCATAGTCGTCATAGACGGGTTGGGTGAGCCGCGATGCACTAGCCTGCAGGCGGGTCCGCGGCTTCCTCGGCTTGGGCTGTGGAAGCAGGGCGCGTATGTTTGGCATGTTGATTTTCTTCATGGACGGGATGGCGTGGGTGTGGGTGTTAACGTGGGTTGGTTTGGATTAAGAAAACAAAAGATTGGACTCAACATAGTCACACAGCCGCTGTGTGCTCGCTTTTCAAACTCCGAATGACCGCGCGAAACTGATCGCCTCGGTCTGCGTAGTTTTTAAACATGTCGAAAGATGATGTCCCGGGACTGAAAAGCACCACGTCCCCGGGCTTGGCGAGCGTGCGGGCGGTAAGAACCGCATCCTTCAGAGTCTCACCAGAGTGACACTGCACAGCGTCACCCCACAGCTGCTGGATCCTGCCGGCCATCTCACCAATCAACACGACTGATGCGCATTTTTCAGCGACCAGATCGGTCACAGCACCAAACTCAAACCCCTTGTCTTTGCCGCCGGCGATCAGAATCACGCGGCGAGACTCAGAGGAGAGCGCTTTTTCCAATGCGTCCAGATTAGTCGCCTTCGAGTCGTTGACGAAGTCGACGCCATCGATCGTCCCCACGAGCTCGCACCGGTGGGGCAGCGGTTCATACGCGGTCAAGGCCTCCAGCATCTCTTCCCATGCCAAACCCCATGCATGCCCCACACCCAACGCTGCCATTAAGTTTTCAGCGTTGTGCCTCCCCCTGAGCCGGGTCTGTGAAAGCGGCAGGAGCGCGCGGCCATGGAAATAAATGGTATCATCGCGGAAAGAAAAATCCGCCCCCTCTTCAAACGCGCTGAAGGTGATTCTTCGGGCCTTGATCGGGGGAAGTGCGTCCCGTGCATTCACCACCGCCCAGTCCGCAGAGGTCTGATTTTCAAATATACGAGCCTTCGCTTGAAAATACTCGTCCATTGAACGGTAGCGGTCCAAGTGATCAGCGGTAAAATTCAGCCAGACGGAGATTTTTGGCGAAAAAGTGTGAATCCTTTCGAGTTGGAATGAGGATACTTCCACCGTCATCGCCTGGAGTTTTGAACTCTCCGTCACTTTTGAGGAAAATGCTGGGCCGATGTTGCCGCAAGCGACGGTTGACACTCCGGCGCCGTTCAACATCGATTCAACCAGCTGAGTTGTCGTGGTCTTGCCATTCGTTCCTGTGATGGCAACGACGGGGCATGCGCATCGCTGAAACGCCAGCTCGAGTTCACCCACCAAAGGGACCCCCGCCCTCGTGAAAGATTCGACGAGCGGGGTGCGAGGATCGATTCCGGGACTCAGAACGCCCCATTCAAACACCGTGCCAGTAAAATCAGCGGATTCCCCGACGCTCAGCGAAATGCCCGACTGAGCGAGAGCGGATTGCCGCGCTTTCAACGCGCTTTCTGAAGCGCTGTCGAAAACAGTCACCCGTGAACCTTCGTGCGCGAGAAGCCGCGCGGCGGCGAGTCCGCTTTCGCCGGCGCCCAGCACCGCAATATTCAAGTTTTTTGCGGAGCGCGTGTTCACCTTAACTTTAAAGTTGCGAGCCCGAGGAGGGCAAAAAGGACCGAGAGAATCCAAAAACGGACGATCACGACGTTTTCCGGCCACCCTTGCAGCTCGAAGTGATGGTGAATGGGGGACATCTTGAAAACGCGATACCCCTCGCCCCTCAGTCGTTTGGTCAACTTGAAGACCGTCCGCTGGATCAAAACGGATGTAGCCTCAATCACGAAAACGCCACCCACGAGAACCAGCAGCAGCTCCTGCTTGCAGCAGATTGCGACAACCCCAAGCAACCCGCCGATTGCAAGCGATCCGGTGTCACCCATGAATACCTTCGCCGGATGCGCATTGAACCAGAGGAACCCGATTGAAGCCCCAGCGAGAGCCAGACATACAATCGAAAGTTCGCCGGCAAAAGCGTAGTAAGGAATCTGCAAGTACTGCGCCACCTTCACATTTCCCGCGGCATACGCGATCACAGCGTATGCGAGCGCACTGGTCGCCGTGCATCCAGCGGCGAGACCGTCCAGCCCGTCCGTCAGGTTCACAGCATTGGAAGTGCCGACGATCACGAGCGCGAAAAACACGATGCTCCACCAACCCAGATTTTCCAAAAGGGGCGCTTTGTAAAAAGGCACATAAAGGGCCCGGGCCTGAACCTCGGTGGCGGGGTTCATGAGAAAAAAACAGGCAACCACGGCCGCAACTGAAACTTGCCCGATCAACTTCGCCCGCTCGCTTATCCCTCCTGAGTTTTTCTTCGATATCTTGAGATAATCATCCCAGAATCCCAGAGCCCCGCACGCCACGATAGTGAACACCAAAAGCCATACGGCCGAATTGTCGGGACGCGCCCACAAAATCGTGGAAGCAATCACCGCTCCGTGGATCAACACCCCGCCCATGGTCGGCGTGCCCGCTTTTTTACCATGCAACTCGAACAGCTTGTGCACTTCCTCGGCCGTGCGAACCGGCTGCCCGATTTTCAGCGATATCAATTTCCGGATCACCCAATGACCGAAGAGAATGCAGAGGAGAAAGGAGGTCACCGCGGCAGCGACGGCCCTGAAGCTGATGTACTGGAAAACGTTGAGCGCATGGAGCCAGTCCGGCCCAACCTCACTCCATTTGCTGAGATAGTACATCATGGCGCGCACACCTCCTCGATCACGCGTTCCATACGAGCAGCACGGCTGCCCTTCACCAACACCACATCCCCCGTCTCAAGTCCATTGCGCAAAGCCGCCGATGCCTCTCCGATTTCACCAAAATAATCAACGCGCGTCGCACCATTTCGCCGCGCCTCGTCCGCAATCCAGTCAGCCTGCTCTCCCACTGCAAGCACCCAGTCGATACCTTCTGCTGCAACCCTGCCCACCTGCCGGTGGCCTTCCTCGGCAAACGCCCCGAGCTCGCCCATGCGCCCCAGCACTGCGATTCTTGCTCCGTTGGCGGGCCATTGGACAAGGGTGCGCAAAGCGGCGCACATCGAATCGGGGTTCGCGTTGTAAGTGTCATCCAAAAAATGAATCCCCCGGAACAAACGAGACTCCATCCGCCCCTTCGTGAGCTTCATCCCGCGCAAGCCAACCGCAGCAGCCTCGAGGGGCACGCCCAGCGCGATTCCAGCCGCAGCGGAAAGCGCAGCGTTCTGAACCATGTGCAAACCCGGCACCGCTAACTCCACTTCCGCTCTCATCCCCTCGTATACCAAAGCGAATCTGCTGCCGTTTTCGAACGGCTGGACATCAACCGCCTGAACATCGCCGCAGGATAGACCTGCGCGCAGAATGCAAGCGTCCGTCATCCCTTCAATCACGCGACTGAACGGGTCAGCCGCAGGGAGAACAACTGTGCCGGATGCATCAACCGCAGCGGCAAGCGCACCCTTTTCAACAGCAATCGCATGTTGGCTCCCGAGAAACTCGATGTGCGCCACGCCGATATTGGTGATGATTCCGACTTCGGGATGCGACATCGCCGCGAGCGGCGCAATCTCCCCCGCATGATTCATCCCCATTTCTACAACCGCCATTTCAGATTCCCGATTACCCTCGAGCAGTGTCAGGGGAACGCCAATATGGTTATTTAGATTTCCCGAAGTGCACCATCCCTTCATCCGCTGAGAGAGCACCGAAAAAGTGAAGTCCTTGGTCGTCGTCTTCCCGCTGGACCCTGTGATCCCCACGATCCGTGCCGGCAATTTTTTGCGGTATGCGGCAGCTAATTGCTGGAGCCCAGCCAATGTTTCCGATACGCGAATCACCGAGAATCCCTGTGGAATACCGCGGCACGCGCCGTCGACCAAAGCCGCCGTCACACCTCTGGACGCCACCTCAGCGAGAAATGCGTGGCCGTCAAACCGCTCGCCGCGAAGCGCCACGAACAAGTCCCCTCTGTGCGCAGACCTCGAGTCGGTAATCACGCGGCTGAACTCCAGCGAAGCATCCCCTTCCAGGAGTCCCCCGCTCATCGCTGCGAGTTGTTGTAGTGTGAGCCGGTCCATGTCAGCGCGCTAGGTCAACTGGACGTGCATCGATCGCGGACTGGGCCACTGCAAGATCGCTGAACGGCTCGACCCGTGATCCATTCACTTGCGTGGTTTCATGCCCCTTGCCCGCGATCAGCACAATATCGTGATCTTCCGCGATCTGGACCGCGCGGCAAATCGCTTCCTTGCGATCCAAAATCACCTCCATCGCGGCTCCCCGCATTCCGCTTACAATTTCATGGATGATGGATTCCGGGTTCTCGCTCCTTGGATTATCGGAGGTCACAATCGAAAAGTCAGAGAGTTCGGCCGCTGCGGCACCCATGAGCGGACGCTTTGCGCGGTCACGATCCCCGCCGCAGCCAAACACGGTGATGATTTTTCTGGGCTGCAACGCTCGGAGGGTCTGAAGCACGTTCCTCAACGCGTCATCCGTGTGGGCATAGTCGACAAACACCTTGAAAGCACGCCGAGCGGGAACCGGCTCTAGCCTGCCGGGCACGCTGGGAGCGGATGCCATGGCAAGAACTGCGGATCGCAAGTCGACCCCCATGGCGTGAGACGCGGCAAGCGCCGCAAGAGCGTTCATCACGTTGAATTTTCCGATCAACGGCACTCTGACGAGCCATGACTTTCCGAGCGCATCGAGTTGAAAGCTGGATCCGTTGAATTCAGTACGAACGGCACTCGCCCTGAAGTCAGCGCGCGCGCCCTGTCCAAACGTGATCGCAGCGACCCCTTCTCTCTCCAAGCGGCCTGCAAGCTGCGAGCCGTAGCGATCATCGATATTCACAACGGCCTTGCCCGGCTTGAACCTCTGCGCGCCAAGGCCGAGCAGAAGCTCCGCCTTCGCTTCGAAATAGGCGTCCATCGTCTTGTGATAGTCCAGATGGTCTTGGGTTAGATTCGTGAATACAGCCGTGTCGAACTCGACTCCTCGCACCCTCTTTTGATGGATCGCATGCGAGCTCACTTCCATCGCCACGCTCTTGCACCCGGCATCCCTCATCTGCGCAAGCAATCCCTGTGTTTCCAGGGCGTCCGGGGTCGTTCGCGCCGCCGGCAGGACCCGCTCGCCAATTTTGTAGCGGATGGTTCCAATCAGGCCGCACCGGAGCATCTCCGCTTCACAGATGTGCTGGATCAAAAACGTTGTGGTTGTTTTCCCATTCGTGCCGGTGACTCCTGCGACACGCATTTCCTTAGACGGATGCCCGAAAAACTTTGCCGCCAAATCCGCAGCCGCCGCCCGCACATCGGTGACAACGATAACAGTGGCGTCCACTGAGTCCAAATCCACCTGCCTCGCAGACTCAGTCGAGAGCACGACCGCGCTTGCACCCCGTTTGATCGCCTCCGGAATAAAACGTACTCCATCCTCGCGGCTGCCGGAGATCGCGACAAAGAGAGAGCCCGGCTTAAGGGTGCGTGAATCCGCGGAAATCTGGACCACGTCGACGTCGATTTTCCCGTGAATCTCCACCACCGCGACCTGGGAAAGCAAATCAGCAAGTTTCACCGACTTTTCCTTTCTTCAGCCTTCGCAAGAGGGTTTGGGACTTTCAAAAATTCAGGTGATGGCGCCTTGTTCAGGTAGCGCATCGCCCTTGCCGCAACGCGCGAGAAAACCGGCGCGGCAACAGTTCCGCCGTAATTGGGAATGCTCCCCGTGTGCGCATCGTCTATGAGCACAAGGCCGCACAACTCCGGCTTGTCCGCCGGCAGGAATCCCGCGAAAGACACAACGTATTTTCCGTGCTCGTAACCGCCCGTGGGAGAAGTCTTCTGAGCGGTGCCGGTTTTGCCGGCAACCTCGAAACCGGGGACATGCGCCGCGGCCGCAGTCCCCTTTCTGCTGACCACTTCCTTCAAAGCGGAAACAACCATTTCCGCCACCTCCGTCGGAATCACGCGCCGGACCTCCACCGGTGGATATTCAGCCTGGACCTGCCCTGACGCATCCGTGATGGAAGAGATGATCTGCGGCTGCATCATCAACCCGCGGTTTGCGACGGTGCACATTGCAGAAATCACCTGTAGCGGAGTCGCGCCGACTTCATGTCCCATCGGCACGTGGGTGATCGAAATTTTACTCCAAAGATGTGTCGGATGAATGATCCCGCGAATTTCACCCGGAAGCGCGATCTCGGTGCGCTCCCCGAAACCGAACTTTTTGATATAGTCGTGCAGTTGATTGCTTCCCAACATGATCCCCATTTTCGCCACCCCGATGTTGCTGGACTTTACCAGCACGTCGTGAACGGAGAGCGAACCGTGCCCGTGATGCGAGTCATGCAGCGTTGTTCCCGCGTAAGTGAACTTCCCATGCTCGCAATAAATCTCCGTGTCCGGCTTCACAAGCTTGCAATCCAACGCAGCTGCGGTGGTTACGAGCTTGAAAGTGGACCCGGGTTCGACCATGTCCATAATGGCCCGATTCTTACGGGCCTCATCGGGCACTCCATCCCTCTGGTTCAAGTTATAATGGGGCCGGTTCACCATCGCGAGAATCTCACCGGTGGAGGGTCTCATCAAAATGCAGGTCGCCATCTTCGGCCTGAATTGGGTGACGACGGCGTCCATCTCCGTTTCGACGATATCCTGCAGGGCGAGGTCAACCGTGAGCCTCACATTACTCCCGTCGCGCGGCGGCCTCTCAAGCTTGCGAAAAGCGACCATTTCTTTTCCAGTCCGGTCGCGCTCCGTAAAACGGAATCCATCGTGTCCGCTCAGCCACTGCTGCATCTCTCGCTCGACCCCCTCCACACCCAAACCCGCGCGGTTCATGAACCCCACGACATGACAGAGCATCGAACCGTTGGGATATACCCTGATGAAATCCTGCTCCAGCGAAACGCCCCTGATCTTGCGCTGGGAAAGCTCCTTCATGAGCGCCTCGGCGGTAAACTCAGACACTTCGCGCTTCACGACGACGTAAGGCGAGGGAACCATCGTTCCAAGCGGCGAAGACCAGACATTCCGTGCGATTTTCTGTCTTACAACGTCTCCGGGCATCTCAAGGTGCCGAGCCAACACCTCGGCAAGATCGTCGGGCCGCTTCGTGATGCTCGCATCAACCACAACCGTCTTTACGGGCTCGTTGGTTGCAAGGATTTCGCCGTTTGCGTCTGTGATCGAACCGCGCCTTGCCGAAATCGACTGGCGTGCAGAGTGCTTCTCCAACGCAAGCGCGGCGTAATACTCGTGACGCGCCACCTGCAGGTCAACCAGTCGCAATGAGACGCCTGTAAAAAGCGCAGCAGTCGTCGCCCCGATCCAGAATGCCCTGTTGCGCGAAGAAACGCCCATGGATCAACGCACGGCTTGAGTGTTTGAAACCGCCTGAATGTCCCCGGCCCGGCCACCTGCCGCGATGCCCGCAGCACTTCCTCCCGGCGCTCCGGAAGGAATCCGCACCAGCGCCGCATCGTTCACCGGAACCAGCTTTGCAAAAGCCTCTTTTTCCTGCTGCTGCCTTTTGCGCAAAGACTCGTAGGAAGACAGCATCGCAATCCGCGCCAAAATCATCTCATCGCGATTCGCAGTCGCGATGATCTCACGTTCCAACTGCTTCTTCTGCTCCCCGAAGCGGTGAACTTCGTTTTTTGCATTCACGTAATACAACCCTCCCGTGCCCAAAATCAGGATCAGGAAAGAGAAGAGAACGATCTTTGCGGCTGGGAGAAGGTTTTCGTTGCGACGACGATTGTGGGTCATGGCGGGGTGGTGGTTAGAGCGGATTTAGCAGGGGCGTTTCAGTTTCCCGAACATCTCACGGCGGGGGATTGTTGGCGAAGGAGCGGGCGGAGGAACGCCCATGCGAAAGGGCGAGTTTTTCAACTGCACGGAGTTTGGCGCTTCGCGAACGAGGATTCAGACGCTGCTCCTCCTCGCTTGGAACAACCGGCTTGGCGGTGATTTTTTTGAAAATGCATTCCGGATTTGCCCTTGGGGCGCTCCATTCAGGCCGGTCAATGGTCGGTGCGGAATGCCGCTGAAAGTGCTGCTTCACAATCCTGTCTTCCAAGGAATGGAACGTGATCACCACGAGCCTTCCGCCTTCGCGCAACCGCTCCGCGATCGCGTCCAATCCCCGTGGAATCACTTCCAACTCGCGATTCACCGCAATCCTCAACGCTTGAAACACCTTTGTCGCCGGATGCGTCTTGCCGCGCCGCGGGGAGACAGACTCTATGCACCGCACCAAATCAAACGTGGATGCCAGCGGACGCACCATCCGGTCGCGAATCAGCCGCTGCGCGATTTTGCGCGCATTGGGCTCCTCCCCATATTCCCTGAAAATTCTCTCCAATTGCTCGGCGCTCGCCGTGTTGATCAAATCCCGCGCGCTGACAGATGCCGAACGGTTCATCCGCATGTCGAGGGGACCGTCGCTTTGGAAAGAAAATCCGCGCTCCGCGGTATCGATTTGGTGAGATGACACGCCCAGGTCCAGCAGCGCCCCGTCGAGTTGCCGCATCCCCATCGAATCCATCACTTGCGCGGCGTCACCAAAGCTGGCGTGGACCGCGTGAAAACGATCCCCGAACCTCGCCAACCGCCTGCGGGCGTAATTGAGCGCGTCCTCGTCTTGGTCAACCCCAACCACCAGCGCCCCCGCCTCCAGAAGCGCTTCGGAGTGCCCCCCTCCCCCAAGCGTGCCGTCCAGGTAACACCGCCCGGGCGAGACCGCCAGCGAATCCAATACTTCCCCGACCAGAACAGACCGATGGTAAAACGGCATTTCCTCCGATTCGTTCAAATCCTCCGTTGGCGCAGCCATCGCGATCATAGCCCCACAAGATCCGCGACCCTCTCGAAAGTCGCGTTTTCAGACTGCCGGGTCTCAGCCCATGCCTTGGAATTCCACAGCTCAAAGGTCTCATGCGAACCCACCAGCACCGCGTCCCCGGCGAGCCCCAATTTTGCCGCAAAATCCTCTGGAACCGTCAGGCGCCCCTGCTTGTCAGAGACGAGCTGAACCGAGCGCGAGTAAAAATGCCGCAGGAAAACCGCCCTGTCCTTGGGCGCGATCTCCGGGTTCTGGGACAACCGTTCTCCGACCGCGCGAAATTGATCGGGAGGCATCACGCGCGCGAAAAAAGACGACCGGTCAAGGATCATGAAAAACTCATCCGCGTCGGAAGTTCGCCAACGAGAGGGAATTGTGACGCGGTTTTTGGCGTCCAGGGCATGCCGGAACTCGCCCGAAAAGATCGGAGTCAAGTTCTTTGCAAGTGCCATAATTTGAAAAGGTTAAGTTTACAGGGTTGAAAAAATGCGCGGCAAAGCCCGAAAGGAAATCAAACCCACCTTGCCCCACATCGCCCCACTCTTTGCCACCTTCACTACAAAGGGTCAATCCTCTGCATCTGAAAAATGCATGTTTTTTCACCGCCCATCGCCCCCTCTCTCCGGCTCCGAAAAAGCTTCCGAAAAAAACACCCCCGCCCGGATAGGCGGCTTGGGGACAAAAAAAGGCCGCTCCCCGCCAAGGGAGCAGCCTCTTATACCGGCACTTGATGTTCGGTTGATTCTAAACTCGGGCCACGCTTACAGCGCTCAAATAAGGTCTTTCCCGCACGCCTCCATTACTGGAGATTCACCTGCACATCCGCCTTCTCACGAATGCCTTGCAGCAACTTCTGAACCTCCTGGTCGTGCTTCTGCCGGTTCAGAAACATCAGCAACTGCGGCTTGACGGATTCCAGCGTCATCTTCTCCGCGTCTTTCCGATCCGTGACCTGAATAATGTGGTACCCGAACTGGCTCCGAACCGGCTCGCTCAGATCGCCCTTCTTCATGCCGAAGGCAGCCTGCGAAAACTCCGGCACCATCTGCTCCTTGGTGAAGAAGTTCAGGTCACCTGAATTCTGCTTCGCACTCGGATCCTCGGACAGTTCCGCTGCAAGTTTCTCGAACGCTTCCCCCGCCTTCACCCGTGTCAGAATCGCCTCCGCCGCTTTTTTCTTTTCCGTCACCACCGATTCCTCTGCATCTTTTTGCACTGAAACCAGAATGTGACTCGCCCTCACCTGTTCCGGCTTTTCAAACTGCTGGGGATTCTTTTCAAAAAACTCTTCGGCCTCCTTGTCCGTCGCTTTGGGCGCATCCTTGACCTGGCTCTCCACCCATTCCTGCTGGCGAATCGAAGCGGTGACATCCTCGCGCAACTTCCCGATGGACTGGCCCGCTTTTTTGAGCTGCTCTTCAAACGCCTCGGGAGAAGGAAACCTGGATTTGATCTGCTCCAAACGCGCATCCACCTGCTCGTCTTTGACCTCCACGGCGGAAGCCCGAGAGGACACCAGTTTCTCCAGCACCAGCTCATTAAGGAGCATCTTGTAACCCTCCGCCTTCTGAGCCGCCGGCAGCTGATCCGCTGGAATCCCCTGCCCGGCAAGCACGGTTGCAAGCGCCTGCTCCAGCTCTTCTTTCTTGATTTCCTTTCCCTCGACCACGGCCACGACGTCCGGCAACGGCGCGTCCGCTTTCGGTTGGTTCAGGAGCTGCTGGAGCGTGTCAGGCGTGAACTCCGCCGGTTTTTGAGGCTGTGCCGCGGAAGCAGCCGGGTCCGCCACCTTAGCCAACTCCATGGGAGGATTGCCATCGTTGGAAGCGACCGGAGAAGTGGCGGCAGGCTTGCATGCACTGAACCCAACAAGCGCGGGCACGACCAAAGCGAGAACACCGGCATTTCTCAACGAGCGAAGCGGGCTGAAGGACGATTGAGCGAAGCGTTTGAATTTCATTTAAGCTTGGCACAGTCGCACGCAATCGCGTGTTTGACCAGCGCCGAAGTCGCGCTCAGCGCGGAGTCTCGCGATTTCTTGCACCGTCTCGCGTTTCGTTGCACCCCCCGCAAGCGATCGACTTGCCCGGTCACCGCGTAATCAAAAAGCTGAGCATCCCTCGGGCGGCTTCCATTGACTTCGATGGTTCCCGCCCTATCCTGACGCTAGTGAATCCCGTCACTGAAACAGATCCGCAGCTCGACAAAGCACTGGGGCTCAGACACGCGTTTGAGCCGATCAGCGCCCCAATCAAGACGGTCGAACAGCGGATCCGCGACCAAGCCAAAGCCTTCGACCCCTCGGTTGAGGCGTACGTCGCCTACGCGATTGAAAGCCATGGCAAACGACTGCGCCCCGCTCTCGCCCTGCTGGCGGGCGGCGCCACGGGCGGAATTTTAAACGGGCACATCAACCTCGCGGTGATCGTCGAATTGATCCACGCCGCAACCTTGGTCCACGATGATATCCTCGATCACGCGGACAAGCGCCGCGGCCAGCCGACTGCCAATGCGCGCTGGGGGAATTCCCTCGCCGTTCTGCTGGGCGACACCCTCTTTGCACACGCACTGCGCCTCGCCACCGACTTCGATGACACGCACATGAGCCGGCGCCTCGCCGACGCCGCAAGCGAAGTCTGCCTAGGCGAAATGATCCAAACCCGGCACCGCTTCAACCTTCAGTTGAGCGTCTCGGATTACTTCAAGATTCTCGAAAGAAAGACCGGCGCCCTCTTTGCAGTCGCCACAGAATTGGGCGCGTTCCTCAACGGGGCGTCGAATGAAACCCAGCTCAAACTGCGCCAGTTCGGGATGTGCCTGGGCACGGCCTACCAGATTTACGACGATTGTCTGGATATTGCCGGCGACGAGGGAAAAGCCGGCAAGACGCTCGGCAGCGACTTGCGACGAGGAAAATTGACGCTGCCGATCCTTCACCTGCTCGAATCCAGCGAAGCTGCTGAACGCGAACGAATAAGTCAGGTTATTTTGGAGGGCCGCGAGGAAAACTTCAACAACCTCATCCAGGCCACCATCGAAGCCGGCGCGCTGCGGTACGCGGTCCAAAAAGGCCGTCAAATGCTTGAGGAGGCAAGGGATTATCTCGGCGAACTCCCCCACTCCCCGTTCAAAGAATCCCTCGACGGCCTTTGCGTCACCCTTGAGGGCATGATCACACCCCTCTCCGACTAGCGTCCGAGACCGCCGCAGGAATCAGACACCCCGGAGTATTCAAGACGCAGATTCTCGGGCACCTCCCCGTCTTCCTGTTCTTTCCTTTTCCGTTGGGGGTTTGAAAAACCCATCGGAAAAGAAACCGAGCCCCACCGGCACGTCCAGATCCAGCTTACCCCCGGCTTACACCCAGTTTGTTAAAGCCGAGCGTTCTGATGCCGATACACCTGATTCCACTCCTCGGGTTTGAAGTCCAGATTGAGCGGTGAGGTGTGGTCGCGTGCAAGCGGATGCTCCGGGTCGGTCAGCGCAAGCGCGTAAATGGGCTCGAAGTCAGTGACAAAGAGCGATTTGTATCCGTAGTCACCCACAGGGCCCAGGTTGTAGAAATTGAATCCGTGCTTGGCCGCCCAGCGGCTCGCGAGCAAGCAGGCGTAGAGCCCCGGGGAGCGGCTCGAGAAATTGCGGTTCCACTGGCAGAAGCTGCCGTAGACCTGGCTGTAAGCGGGCAGCAGGATGGATACGTCGGTGAGCACGAGCTCTCCATGCTCGTCGTGCACCCGAAGGATGAGGACGTCCAATTTACGGACATAATCCACAAATCCAGCAACTTCCGCGTCGTCAATGTAACAGTCCTCGAAGTGCTGCCCCCCCATGGCCATGACATCCTTGATCGAGAGATCCTTCCCCGACACGACGGACTCCGAGTGGATGAACCGGTTGTAGCGCTTCTGGATCTCCTTAAACTTCCGGGCACGCCGCGGGTCCTCCTCAAATTCCTCCGACGCGACGTTCACCAACCCGTACTGGTCGCCGATCTGAACGCCGTAAGGGCTGTCGGGGGGAAGTGCGTACACGATGAACGGCCGCGGCACGGTTGCCAGCATCTCCTCGTTCACATCGATGTAGGGGCAGAGCGCATCCCAGCGGCAGGTGTAGTAAAGAATGTCGTTGTGGTAACTTTCGATGCAGAGATTTTTCGGGGTCCAACTTTGGTTTCCAAGTTCCCGAACCCTCGGCCTCGGGGATCGCGTTCTTTGGTGGACACTCGATTTGTAAATGGGACTATTCATTCGAACTTTGTCGGGGAGACTAGGGGTGTGGGTTTTTCAGGGGGAGTGTTTGCAACTGGAAATAGTTTTGATCAACCGCAAAGTTTTGCTTCAAGAATCCGGGGTCGGATTTTTCCAACCGCTCTATCTCGGAGCGCATTTGCGATAAATGTTTGGATGCGTCGCTTTGAACTTCGCCGAGTTGTTCAATGTATTCAGGCATCAAAGGGCACTCGCTGTCGTAATAAAAGCGGCTTTGGCGCGGATTATAGGCAAGCGGGTACAGCTTGCAGCTGAATGGTTTCTGGTCACCCAAAACACAACCGGTGTCGCTCAAATGCGGGCATTTTGTTTCAATGCAGATGCTCTTGCGCTGCTTTTTTTCCGAACTGGTGAGTGAAACTTCGAGCGGCGGGTAGCCCTCCTCGATGTGGCAGCAAAGCCTACACTCTGCGCAGTAATCAAACAGCATGTTTTCGTATAACTTATTTTTTAGTCAGTTGGAAAACAAAATTTGATTTGCGCACGCACAAAGTTTTTCACCGCGCTCCGCCCGCAATCCATCCACAACTTTTTTCCAACGCATCACATCGGGCATCCCACGCGATTTTTGCGCGATTTTTTTGCAGCAGCTTTCGCAATCGATGCAGCGAAACAGCAACTTCCGAAGCCCTCCGAAAACGATCTGCCGGCTTGAATATTTACCTGAAAACAAATACTCTATGCTCCGTAAAATATGAGCCGCCCCGCTGATACCATTCAAAAAGAGATCCGTGAACTTGTTCACCGACTGATGTGTTTTCCAACGCGGCGCGCCGGCAAGCTCCTTCCCGATGACTGGACTCCCGAAGCGGACCCTTCAAAAGCGGTCTTATTGGACCGGGACCATGCGGAGTCTGACATTCCATTCGACGACCGCGGCCGATTTTTGAGGCGGCGTCGTTCCAGTCTTCCAAACACCAACGCTCCTTCATCGAAGCCCTCTGATGAAACCGCCCCCGTCCCGGCTGCCAAACCCAACACGCAACACCCCTCAACAAAGGATTCAAGCCCGGACCAACCCGGGCAGGGCGACAAACTCGTCGAACTCCAAAACATGGCCGCCCAATGCGAGCGACTCGCTGGCGAACTCACCCAAGCGCTCGAAAACCACCCTGCGGATCACGAATTTAACGGCATCTCAAGAGCCGCTTGCTGGGTCCATCTGACAAGAAAACTCGCCCGCGAAATCGGGCTGCTCCAAGGCGAATACTCCATGCGCAGCGCTGCTCGGCCCGACACAGACGGCGACCGCCCGCCGAACGCAGCTTGCATCACCTCGGACACCCTGAAGTCTTCCCTGGATCTGATCGTGAAAATGGCGGACTGGCACGGCGGCTCCTTGGACACGGACGAGGGACGTGTCTGCCCCAGACAGATCCACCAGCAGGCGTTTTTCCGCGCAGAACGGCTGCTGAACTCCGTCTGGGCCGATCCTGACTCGAAAAACTCCTCCGATAAAATACAGCTCGGCTTGGATTCCGTGTCGCAGATCCGACTGCTCGCAGAGATCGCCCTAAACTCGTACGAAAATCTCTGGGAGCGCACCGCCCCCGTCCATGCCGCAGCCGAGGCAGCTGGATTCGGTGCGGAAGAATTGGAACTAATCAGCGGACAAAAGCCCATGGATCTGGGCGCGCTGAGGGACCTAATCTCCGACATCCGTGAGGCCCTTGATTGGTGCGAGAAGGAACTCACGGAGGCGCGTCAGGAATGGGAAAAGACCAGGACGATTCTTGAAAAGGCGCTCGCGGAATTCAAAGCCGGCAAACTCGCCCAAGCAGAAGCCTCCCAGTCCCAGATCACCCGGCGAAACTGGGTGGATTTGGATGTCGAGGCGGTCTGCCGCGAGCTTGATGCCATGTTGAACAAGCATTTGGCGGAGATAAACGCCGTTGCGCTACGCGACAAACCAAGGGCGATCTCCCTCGCGTCGCAATACGCTGAAAAATACGCGCACAGCCCGAGAATCAGAAAAGGCTTTCTTAAACGAAAATCGTGGATCGAATCCGAGATACTCATCGCCTCCACCTCGCGGAAATCGATGGCCGGAGGATTCTCTACAATCGCGCTGTACGGCGCCGCAGCAGCGCTCGCATTCGTGGTTGTCGTGACTTGGTTCGATCACAACGAGCAACAGAAGGCGGTACACGAGGATGCGCGGCAACGCGGTTGGATTGAAAAGATTGATCGCGAACAATCGGCATCGCGCGCCAGAGCCGCGGAGCAGGAAGAAAAAGAGACTCCCGCAGCGGAAAAAAACTAACCTGTCCCCGCCCCGAGGCTGAGAACGAAAAATCAAGCGGCCTGAGTGGAGGCCCGTTGGATTGATTCCGAACCACCGGATCGCTCGCTCTAGAACTCAAGCCCGATCGTCACGTTAAAGTAACTCCGGCTGCTGCTCCTGCGGATTTCACGCTCGGCGGTTAGGCGCAGCGAGACTCGCTGCGTGAACGCTATCTCCAGCGAGCCGTTGAAGCGGAAGGCGTTCTTATCGCCGCCTGCGCTCAAAACTCGGAACGAACCCGCGTCGCTCGAGGCCGACAACAGGGAAGCCCGCACGTAATCATCCCCGGCAAAATCATGCAGCCAGCTGCCCTGCAATCGCACCGCGACCGGCACCCTTGAGACCACCCAACGCCGCCCCACCGTCATCCCCACCTCATTGATGAGCGCGGACTGCTTCCCTTTTTGCAATCGGGCACCGAGTGGTCCCCCTGCACGCTCCTCGAAACCCGCCTGCATGGCACCCACGTACTGCAAATGTTCCGTAGGCGTAAACTCCCACATGCTCCCCGCAGGCATGATCTGGTACCCGCCACCAAGCCTGAACACATACTCCTGCGAACGGAACTGGGCACGAGCGCTCGCAATGCTCCCCGGAAACTCAATATTGCGCGTCGCATCGTTGTCGACATGACCATAGATGAAGGCCAGATCAGCGTAGAACGGCGCCACAGGCAGGCTTGCATAGCCACCGAGATGCCAGGAGTCGCTGGAGATGCGCGCGTACGGAGCCGAAAAATTCGATGTGGTCGTCCCGGTACTCCCAACCAAACCGATCCGAAGCGCACCGAAGGGACGCTCAAGCCCCATCACCGAACTCTGGCCGTTTACATTGTATCCGCCAAAGCCCTGCGACTCCTCCGGATCCCTGTTCAGAAGCGAGACCACCGTGCTCGTCCACAAACTCCACCCCTCTTTCCCGGTGCCCACATTCGTATCAACACCCCCGTCGCGGGCCCCCGCCAGTCCGAGCAGGTCCAAGCGCGCCCCCACGCCAAGCGACAAATCCAACATCCTGCGGCGACTGACGGTCAGAAGATTCGCGTACTGCGAGACACCCGCACCGCGGATAGCCCGCGCCACCTCCGCATCCGAGCGCATCACGTCCAATCGCAATAACGGTTCAACCAACCCTCCAGCGGATTCTGAGGCCCGGTCCAAATAAGCGCCAAACTCCACTGCGTTCACGCCAATCCCGAAAGATGCATAAGACCTGCGATCCACCACCATCACCACCGAATCGGGCGCCGAACTCGGCGTGTAAAGCACCCGCGCCTTCAGCACGGCGGTCATGCCGGAGCCACCCGCGATGTACAACTGCTTCACTTCGTTCGATGCCCAATTCGTGAAGAAGTCCGCACCGATTTCAGAAAACACGCCCGTCACACCACTGCCCGAAGTCCCCGGCCTGATGACCGTGTACGAGCCCGACCGAACCACACGAGTCAGCGCATTCACAAAGAGCGTGCCTCCACTAATCGAGGTCTGCCCTAAGATTTGATCGGCTTGACCGCTGCTCTGGTCAAAATCTGTGGTGAACACAGAGCCAATTAAGAAGTTCGCAGATCCGGATTCGATGGTCACCGTGCCCGGCGAATTACCGGGAGCAAAATTTGAACCGGCACCCAATGCGATGGAACCTTTGACCACCCCACCGTTTCCGCCAAGTGCCGTACCGGGTCCAAGAGTAAAGACAGTTCCGGCCGAACCGCCGATAGCAGTCAGATCCAGCACCCCACCCGACTGCAACTTCAACTGCGCAACATCCAAGCTTGCGCCACTGTCGAGCTTCAGAACGCTGCCGGCACTTGCCACCTCCACTTTCTGCGACGACAAACTCGCGCTGCCGCTCAATTTCAGCACTCCACCTTTCACCTGCGTGTCACCCGTAAACTCGTTTTTGGCCGACAACGTCACCACAGGCTGTTCACCCGCGGGCGCCATACCGTCTCCAATCACCAGCACCCCGGTGCCTGTGATCGGCTTCTGGATCGCAAAATTCCCCGAGCCAGCAACCTGAATCGCCGCGTTGTTCACCACACTCGAAGCGTTTCCAAGACCTCCCACACTGCCGTTGCTTGAGCTCAACTGAAGAGTCCCAGCCTGCACACTGATTTCCCCCGTGTACCCGTCATTACCGGAAGTGATCCGCAACACACCTGAACCACTCTTGCTGATAGCACCAGAACCGGAAATAGACCCCGGCAACTCCACCATCGCCTTGGTGATACTGGCCTCCAGCTTCGCAGCTCCCCCGAGGTACAACGAGCCCGAGCCAATGTTTCCATCCTCCAAGCGCAGCAATCCCCCCGTCACCTCAGTGCCGCCGGTGTAGGTGTTACCCGCATTCTGAATTACCAATGCCCCGGTCCCGCTCACCGACAAGGAGCCGGCCCCCGCGATCGTGCCCGCAACCGAAAGCTTTCCCGCTAGATTCATAACGCCGCCTTGAGCTCCCAGATTCAACGTCCGCGTCGATGGCAGAACCACATCCGACACAACCTTCAGACTGCCTCCATTGAGATTCACCGGAGCCGAACTGGCAACCTCTCGCCCATTCTCGTCAATGGTAACTCCAAAAGCCCTGTCATCACTCAAATCGAACTCAACCCCTGAACGGAACATTAAACTCCCAGTGCTCAGATTCTTCCCAGTAAACTTCACCGAGTACCCAACCGCCCCGTCGAGCGAAAGATACTCTGTCGCGCCACTCCCAATGATCACGTTAGGCAACTCAATCTTCACACCGGCCCCGAACTTAAAGGCAAGAACGCCGTCATTCTGAATCACCCCGGGACTGCCGACGACACTCTGCGCAGATCCGCCAAGCAACGCAGTAAACGTGCCGCTGAACAAAGTCTCATCACCCAGCTGCAAAGTCGCATTTTCGGCGATCTCAATTCGCCCTCCGAAACTCGGACTTTCAACCTGAGGCGCATACACAACGGTGCCACCGCTGATGAGTAACTTGCCAGACCCACTCAAAACGGAGGTCACCCTTCCGTTCACAAAATTAAACACCGCTGGGGCGAGACTGCCTGGATCCACGAGGGTTGAAGCAAGAGTGCCGCCCAAAATCGCCCCGCCGCTCAGCGTCAAACTGCCCACCGATAAAGGCACACCCTCCAACACCAAAGCACCTCCAGCAATTTCCACGGGTTTGTCTCCTATCAAAGCATCGGCAATTCCAAGAACGAGTGATCCCTGATGCACCACAGTCCCCCCGGTATGCCGCGTCGCCATATCAATCCTCAATGTCCCGACGCCATCCTTCACCAGACTGCTGGTGCCGGAGAGCACAGTGCTCACCGAACCCGCATTTAATTTGTACGACCTCGCTTCAATCGTTCCGCCGGACAACACGCCTCCATTCATGGAGAGTCCCCCAATCTTCTGCACCGTTCCGGGGAGGTTCAGCTTACCTTCCACAACACTCAACGCCTGATTTTCTGGGAGCACGTTGTCGACCGCCAACTCCAACGTGCCCGCCGCAAGAGTCGGTACATGAGAATTATGGCCGGCATTCAATGACCCGATTTGAATTCCAAGAGAACCTCCAAACAATTCCCCACCGCTGATGCTGCCGCCCGCGAGCCTGACAAGCCCGATGGACTCGCTATGCCCGTTAAGATCGAAAATCCCGCCGGAAATCCAAAGAGACCCCGCGTCCGCAATGCGCTCTCCGGCACCCAAACGCAGCACTCCAGCCCGCAAGTTGCTGATTCCCGTGAGCGTGCTGCTCCCGCTCAGAGTCACAACACCCGCCGTTGTTTTCGTCATGCCGCTGGATCCAGCCAGAACGCTCTCCACGACCCCCGACTCCAACGTAAGCAAGCCAGCACTGAAAATACCGCCGCGGAGGCTCCCTCCCGACAAGGTAATCGCCGCGAAATCCTGCCATTGATCAGCCGCAGTCAATTTCACCTCACCGCCCTCAACTGTGAGCGAGCCCGCTCTGGCAAGCAACTGATTGCCGTCCAACTCAAGCGCGCCGCCACGGACCGTAGTGCCTCCGGTGTAGGTCGAAGCAACTTTGATCTCCAGTATTCCTGATCCCTCCTTGAGCAATGCCGCCGTTCCCGCAAGCAAACTACGGACCGTACCGGCGGTAGTGATATATGCATCACCTTCGAGCGTTCCACCGGAAATGGCACCTCCGTTCAAATGAAATTCGCCCACCTTCTGCGTGGTCACGCCCAACGCAAGCTCCCCTCCTGAGACCTCGACGCGCCCACCTGCAAACAACGCCTGATCCAGCGCCAGTCGCAGCGTGCCCTGGTCAATCACAGTGCCACCCGTAAACCCGTTAACCGCCATCAAGTCCACCGTGCCGGGGCCCGTTTTCAGTAAACTGGCTGACCCATTCATAGACGAATACAGTGAGCCTGATTCAAGCGCGAGAAGCCCGGCCGTGAGGGAACCGCCTGAAATCGAGCCGCCGGACAAGCGGAGCTTCGATATGTACTGCACAGTCGCTCCCATCGCCAGCTCACCACCGGTAATGCGTACATCGGCCGAGCTCATTGCGTTTTCCACACCGAGCTCCAGCACACCGCCTTCAATCACGGTTTCTCCCGTGTAATGAACAACCGAGTTCAACAAAAGTCTGCCCTCCGTGCGCTTGATCAACCCACCCGCCCCCTGCAAGACCGCAGAAACGGTACCCGATTCCATTACAAAACCTGCGCCGCTCAATGTTCCGTCAACAATCAAGCCATCCACCAAGTGAACCAACCCAACCGAATTTGTGAATCCACCCAAGTTCAAGCGGCCACCGGAAACAAATAGCGAGCCCGCACCAGAAAGCAGATTCGCTCCACCCAAACTCAACGATCCACCAAGAACCTCGGTAACACCAGCGTGCGAAACCACGCCAGCAAGCAACACCTCGCCATCCCCCCGTTTAATGAGACCCCCCCTCCCGGTGACCGACGCACTAATCGTCCCGGCTTCAACCACCAGATTGGCCACCTCCAAGCTCCCGCCTCCAATGCTCCCCTGCACCAACAACACTTCACCCACCACCTGAGTCGTCAAACCCAGGTTCAAAGCACCACCAAACACACTCAAAGAACCGCCATTACCCAGCACCCCACCGCCAGACAAACTCAAGACGCCATCCAATAAAGTGGTGCCGCCTGTGTAGGTATTGAGCCCCGCGATCATCACTTCACCAGTGCCGCTCTTCACAAGCGCACCAGTTCCAGCCAACACCGCAGTCATCACACCAGAGCGCAAATCAAACAACGCGCCTTCAATGGTCCCGCCCGCGATCGCACCCCCATCAAGCACCAACGCCTGCACCGCCTGCATCGTATTCCCGAGCGCCAGCTGTCCACCGGAAACCGTCACCGTCCCCGTGATCCCCGCTGTGGCACCCAGTTCCAGTGTTCCGTCCTTCACCAGCACGCCGCCCGAATTCGTCAACGCACCAAGAAGCTCAACCCTACCCTCACCCTCCTTCACAAAAGACCCGCTCCCCGAAATAACGGACCCAACCAAACCGCTCCAGACTTCCACACTCCCACTCACTGTGCCTCCAATCAACGAACCCGAACTCAGCACAACTTTTTCAAAACTCTGACTGGTCACTCCCAACTCCAAACGCGCCCCGCTGATGTTCACAGTCCCCCCTACCACCCCACTCACTCCAAGCTCCAACGTGCCCCCCACAATTTCCGTGACACCGCCAAACGCGCCGGAACCACTCAACAACACGGTCCCGTCGCCACTCTTCCGAATCGTTCCCGATCCATTCAACGACGAAGAAATCACACCGGACCCCAGCTCCAGACGCGACACTTCAATGGTACCCCCGCGGATCTCGCCGGTCTCCAACGTTACCAATCCAGTCCTCTGAATGGTGCCACCCAACCCCAGCAACCCGCCGCGCACCACAATTTGAGAATCACCGGTCAAAACATCGCTCATCGCGAGTTCCAGCGTTCCCCCCTGAACAATCGCGCCCGAACCAAGCGATGAAGATCCGGCAAGCACCAGACTTCCCTCGCCCAGCTTCAAGAGACCGCCCGCCCCCGTGAGCCCCTCGCCAAAACTCACGCTCTGCCCGTTGGTGTCAATTTTGGCAAACTGCCCTGCTGCGATCACCCCGATCGAACCCGAAACATCATCGATCGCTCCCGTCCCAAACCTGAGCGTGCCCCCCTCAAACAACAACCCAGTCCCGGCGGCTCCGTACAACGCCCCGATTGTTCCCAGTTCAAGGACGCCTTCGCGCAGCCAAACCGAGCTGCTGAAGTCGTTCATTCCATTCAAAACAAGGCTACCCGTACCAGCCTTCACCAAACCCCCATTCACCATGGAAACAGAGAGCACCAGACCGCTCAACAAACTCCCCGAATGCACCGTCATCGTGCGCGTTCCCCCACTCAAATCAATTTGGCCGGCGCTCAATCCAATACCCGTGCTCGAAATCACCGCGGGCCCCGCATTCGCGTCGACGATGATGTCGTTGCCGAGCGCCAACTTCCCGCCAGCCTCGATCAGCAGCAAGGCGCTGCCATTCCCAACCAATTCCAATCCTGTCACACCAAAACCCTGCGGCCCGCGCACCTCCAGCGTGCCCCCGAGTGCAATCACATTGTTTCCTCCGCTGAGCACCCAATGATGGTCGCCCAGAAGCCCACCCGCGCTCACAGTAGTCGATCCACCCTCGAGTCGAATCGTGCTGCCGCTGCCGATCAATGTATTCGCACCGGTAATCAACTCGCCACCAACAACGCGCAGCGTACCGATTGTTTCGCTCGCTCCAACCACTCCAGGCGCAAACGTAAACACACCACTGTCGAGACGCACCGCGGCACTGTCATGGATTTGCCCGCCCACCCCGCCTCCCGCTCCGATCTCGAGACGGCCGCCGCCAATGGTCACGCTTCCGCTCGAGACTGTCCGCACCCCGGCTCCTTCAAGCCGCAAGGTCCCTTGCTCCACAAATGTCTCGCCGGTGTACGCATTCGCACCGCTTAAAACCACAAGCCCTGCGCCCGTCTTCATCAGCGCGGCATCACCGAGCAGGCTCGCACTCACTTCACCACTCCTGAGCTCAAAGGTTCCGGCACGCAAAGCCCCCCCTGAAATCTTGCCTCCCAACAGACTCACCGAAGTGGCCTGCTGCACCGTGCCCCAAAGCGACACTTCACCTCCCACCACCGACAGCGATCCAGATTCAGACAACGCTCCGTTCACCGAGAGCACCAGCGATCCTTCCTCAACAAACGTGCCGCCAAGATAACGGTTCACCCCGGAAAGCGTGACGGCACCACCACCGCTCTTCACAAATGATCCTGCGCCCCCAAGCGATGCACCAATCGTTCCCGCACGCACATCGAATGAGCTCGCATTCAAAGAACCGTTTCGGATCTCGCCGCCAAGCACAGCCACTGTCGAAACCGACTCCCCAAAGCCATCAAGCTCGAGCGCACCACCCGCAACCAAAAGCGATCCACTGTTGATCAGCTGCTCATTGCCACCAAGACGCAGCGTGCCCCCAGTGATCCGTGTCCCGCCCGTATGCGTCGAAGCAGCCTGCAGCAAAACCGTACCTTCTTGCGCCTTGATGACGGCCCCTGTTCCGGCGAACACCGCATCAACAACGCCACTAACAAGTTCAATCAATCCGGCATGCACCGTGCCGCCCTCAATCCGGCCGGACTCCAGCCTGAAACTCCCAAAGGTGTGTTCGTAATGGCCTCCCAAACTCAAGGTCCCTCCACGCACTTCGACAGAGCCGCTATCCAGCAACGCCTGACTGCCCGCAAGCAGCAGTCGTCCCGCATCCACAAAAGTCCCACCCGTATAACCATTCAACCCACTCAAGGTGAGCTCCCCACCGGATATCTTCCGCAACGCTCCCTCTCCCAGAAGTCGTGAGGTGATTGTTCCCGCAGAGGCGATAAACGAACCGGCCGTGATCATACCATTTTCAATCAACCCGCTCTGGAGCACCACGGACTCGACCGAGTTGGAGAACGCGCCACCCAAATCAAGCGTTCCTCCAGAAACCGTCAACCTTGTCGCCGCCGCAAGCACGTTGCTTCCGCCAAGCACCAAACGGCCGCCCAACACGCTGGTTGCACCTTTATAGGCATTCTTTCCAAGCAAGTACACCGTGCCGCCCGACTCCTTGGTCAGCCCACCAGACCCGGCAAGCGTCGCCCAAATCGAACCGCTGCGCACAACGAACCGGTTCGCAGAAATCTGCGCGCCCGTTCCAACACCACCCACAACCGACCCGTTCCCGAGCGTAAACAAATCTACGGTGTTCCAGAACGCCCCGCCAAGATCCAGCTCCCCTCCATCTATCAGAAGCATGCCAGTACTCGACAGCACCTGGCTTCCCCCCAACACCAGACGACCACCGGTTACCGACGTACTGCCGCTATAGATGTTTGCGCCCAAAAGCCTCACCGTACCGGAACCGCTCTTGATCAACCCTGCGTTGCCGCCCAGCACCGAACCCACCACGCCGCTGCGCAAATCGTACGACTCGGCTTCAATCGTCCCTCCCGAAATCGTTCCTCCAGATAGTGTCAGCACCCCCATTTGCTGGGTCGTCATCCCGAGCGCCAGTTCTCCCCCATGCACCTCAATGTCACCACCGCTGCTCAACGCGCCATTCACCTGGAGCTCCAGAGTCCCTTCGCTGATCAAAGCACCTCCCGTGTACCCGTTCACCTGCTTGAGCACCACCACTCCGCCGCCGCTCTTCAACAAGCGCGCGCTACCTTCAAGTCGCGCATCGACCACACCCGCACGCAAATCCAGAACACCCGCACTCAGTGTTCCCTGCTCGATATTAGCCGATCCAAAAGAACCGCCCAACAACAACGACCGCACCACCTGCGTCACACCTCCAAGACGCAAGGTTCCTCCACCTGCAAAAACCGCCCCATTCACGCCGAGCCCGCCGCTCTCAGACAACTCCAACACCCCATCCAAAACCGTCGCTCCCCCGGAAAAAAGGTTCGTCGCATTCAAACTCACCGTGCCAGAGCCCGTCTTTAAAAGCGCACCTTCACCCGCAAGCACTGCGCCGACTACACCACTCTGCACTTCAAAGGTTCCGGCAGAAATCAAACTGCCGCCCGAAACAGAACCGCCGCTTAGCCGCAAACCAACCACAGTCTGGTCAAACCCTGCCAAATCAAACAATCCGCCCTCGACCAGCAGTGCGCCATCGACGTTCAAGGCGTTGGACATCCCCAACCTTAGTGTCCCTTGCCTGATCGTTGTTCCACCCGTGTAGGTACTTGTCACACTCCCCTCCCCTCCGAACACAACGATTCCATCAGAGACTTTCTCCACAGATCCGGCCCCGCTGAGCGCTACACCAACTGTTCCAGAGAACAACTCGTACACAGATGCAAAAATGGCACCGCCAACAGCCTGGCCGCCATTGAACCTCAATCGCCCGACCGTTTCCGAAGCACCACCCAAATTCAACACGCCGCCGGCCTCCAGACTGACAATCCCCTCATCGCTAATTCGCTCCGAACGCTGGAGCGTTAGGGACCCGCTACGCACAAACAGCGTGCCTGAAAGGTTGATCTCACCGTTCAAAAGCACCTCGCCAACCGTCACTTTGTTCAAACTGCCCGACCCAACCAGCACGGCATCCACCAAACCGCTTCTGAGCTCATACCCGGCTGCCTCCAGAGTGCCGTTCATCACAGAGCCACCCGCAAGCACGAAATGCCCGGAACCAGTGCTGTATCCGCCCAAATCAAGAGAAGCACCGTAGACAATCAATCCGCCACCTGTCGCCGAGAAAACATTGCTGGCGCCGAGCCTCAGCACGCCTTGATTCACATTTGTCGCACCCGAGTAGGTGTTGCTGCCGCCCAGCACAACCAACCCGGCACCACTCTTCACAAGCGAACCGCTCCCCGTGAGCATTGCAGCAACCACCCCTTCATGAAGCTCGTAACCGCCGCTTGCATTCAAAGTCCCGTTCCCAACGGAACCCGACGTTAGTCTCAATAATGACACATCCTGCAGCGTCGCCCCCAAGTCCACAAAGGCGCCGGAGCCATCGAGCGTCAGCGTACCAGCACTCAGTCGTCCGAATCCCGCCAGCGCCAAAGTTCCGTCAAGAACACGCATCCCACCACTCAACACATTCGCCCCGCTAAGCGTCACCAACCCTCCGCCATCCTTCGTCAATTCTCCCGCTCCGATCAACTGAGAGCCGACCGTACCCGAGAGCAGCAGATAAACACTACCGTCCAACGTGCCTCCCGAAATCATCCCGGAAGACAACACCACCGACCCCACCTGCTGGTTGGTTGCACCCAACGACAACTCGCCCCCGCTCAAAACAAGCGATCCGGAAGCCGCCAGCGCATTGTCCACCGACAGCCTCAACACGCCACCACGAACCTCGGTCCCGCCCGTGTACAAATTCTGATTGAAAACCGTAACCAACCCACTCCCCGTCTTAAGCAGACCTGCTGTCCCGCTCAAAGCCGCTCCCAAGCTTCCCTCAATCCCCACATTCAAATCAAAGGATCCACCCGACAAAATCAACGAGCCGTTTATTACCGAACCGCCACTCAAAACAAACCCTGCAAGGGTCTGCGCGTTGCCGCCCAAATCCAACACGCCGCTATTGACCTGCACACTACCCGCAACCGCCAGCGCATCGGACAATCCAAGTCTCAATTCTCCACCATTCAGCACAGTGGACCCCAGATAAGTGTTCCGTTGATTCAACACCGCCACCCCGGGCCCCACCTTCTCCAACACGGCATCGTTCCCAGCAAGGACCGCATCGACGGTTCCTTCATGAATCTCGTAACGGCTGCCCAAGATCGTTCCGCCACTGATCAAACCGCTGCTGAGCGTGAGCGATCCCAGGGTTTGCGTCGTCGTACCGAGCCTCAGCTCACCGCCTGATATCGCAACCGAGCCGGAAGCAAACAGCGCGTTGTCCATCTCAAGGGCGAGAACACCATTCTCCAGCGTGGTTCCTCCAGCATACGCGTTTACAGACAGAATTCTTGCAACCCCGGCGCCTTGCTTCACCAGCGAGCCGGTGCCTGCAAGAACGCTGTTCACCGTGCCATCCCGCAAAACGTAGTTGCTCGCCACTACTGTCCCGCCGCCGAGAGATCCCCCGTTTAATGTCAGCAATCCGATTTGCTGCGAAGTCGTCCCCAGCACGAGCTCACCTCCGTTTAGATTCACCGCACCCACTCCCAGCAACGCATCGTTCACATCGAGCCTCAGCGTTCCTTCGTTCACAACCGTGCCATTCGTGTAAACGCTCTGTTTCTGGATCACCGCGAGGCCTGTCCCGTGCTTGATCAACGCAGCAGATCCAGCCAGCACCGAGTCCACCAGCGCCTGTCCCGAAACATTCAAAACAAACGAACCGGCGACCAATGTTCCACCACTCAAAGAACCACCACCAAGTGCGACTTCTGACACCGTTTCAACGAAACCGCTCAAATCGAAAACACCACCTGTCACAGACAAACTGCTTGAATCACTCAACCGCTCTCCGGCGCCCAAACGCAAGACTCCATCCTGCACCAGCGTCACTCCACCGAATGTGTTGCTTCCATTCAACGCCACAACACCACTCGTGCTCTTGATCATCCCGCCAGATCCCGCAAGCACACTGTTTACCACTCCCGACTCCAGACGAATCAAGCCGGATTCAACGATCCCGCCGCTCAGGCTGCCGCCGCTTAAACGCAAATCTCCAAGCGTTTGAGCAAACGCATCACTAGTGAGCTTCACCTCGCCACCCTCGATGGTCAGCGCCGTTGAAGACCCCAACAAACCAGCGCCATCCAATTCGAGAAGTCCGTCTCTCACGGTCGTGCCGCCCATGAATGTCGAGCCCACCGTCATGCGCACCGTTCCGGAACCCAGCTTCAGTAACGCCCCCGATCCAGCAAGAACCCCAGCAATCGTCCCGCTCCGAACTTCAAACGCACTGCTCTGCAGCATGCCACCAAGCAGTTCGCCCCCATTCAATTCGAACAATCCGGTCGTCTGAGTGGTCGCGCCAAGGCTCAAGACTCCGTTGCCAAGAGTGATACTACCCGAACTCAGCAGCGCGTTGTCCACCGAAAGCTCCAACGTGCCAGCTTCAATCCTGGTCCCGCCAGAGTACGTATTTGTTCCCGCGAGCACCACGATGCCAACCCCGGTCTTGGTGAGACCTCCAGACCCGCCCAATACCGCAGAAACCAAACCAGCGGACACCCCGTATCCATCGGCCACGAGCTCTCCGTTTTGAACCGTACCGCCGCCCAACGTAAACCCGCCAACCGACTGACGGGTCATTCCGAGATCAAGCGTTGCAGATTCTCCGGAAACACCCACAGAACCCGAGCTCAGCATTCCATTTCCAACGATCACCAGACTTCCCGCCTGAATCTCCAGCGCACCGCTCAACCGGTTCGAGCCTCCCAGAGTCACCGTCCCCAGCGTGCTCTTTGTCAACGACCCCGACCCCAGCAACGCCGCAAGAATCACACCAGACTCGACTGTGTACGAAGAACCCGTCAACTCGCCCGCAAGGATCGACCCTGCACTCAAGCGCACCAAGCCGACCGTTTCAACCGATTGACTCAAATCAAGCGTGCCCCCGTTCATCCACAACGACGCCGCATCTGCGATCTTCTCTGATCCACCGAGTCTGAGCATTCCCGCCCGAATCTCCACCGTGCCGGTCACCGTGCTGGCTGCGTTCAAATACACCGTGCCGTCACCCTGCTTGTTAAACCCATCGGTCCCCGCAAGCACGCTGTCCACCACACCGCTCCACAAACGCAAACTTCCGGAGACAATCGTCCCGCCACTGAGCGTGCCGCCCGTCAAATCCAGCGAACCAACCGTCTGCGTGTAAGCCGAGGCCCCAAGACTCAAACGACCGCCCGCCACGCTCAATGCGGAGCTCCCCGCGAGCAACTCACTGCCGCCAATCTCCACAGTCCCGGCCTCCACAGTCGTTCCACCCGTGTAGTGGCTCACTGCATTCAAAGTCACCAAACCAGTCCCCGTCTTCAAAAGGCTTGCAGCACCAGAGAGCCTCGCTCCGATCGCCCCAGCCTCAACCAAATACGCGCTTCCGAACAATTCGCCATTGTTAATCTCCCCGCCCAGCAACCTCACCACTCCAACCGTCTCGGTGTAAGTTCCCAGGTCAAACTGTCCTGAAACAACCGAGAGCGAACCGGCATCCAGCAATCTTTCCGAAGCTCCAAGACGCAGCGTGCCGTCATTTACCGTCGTGCCCCCCGAGTAGCTGTTCGCAAGCATGAGAGTCACAGTTCCTGTTCCCGATTTTGTCAACCCAGCCCCACCCGCCAGAACGGCGTCGACTGTCCCGCCAAATGTTGCGTAACCGCTGCCAATCAAAGTCCCATTCTGAATCACGCCAGCCATCAGGCGCACCGCACCGACAGTTTCGCTCAACGACCCCAGATCGAAAACACCCCCGCTAATCTCCAACGAACCGGTATCCGCCAATCCGCCGCCCAGCGCCAAACGCAATGTGCCCTCAAGAATTTTAGTGCCTCCCGTGTAGGTATTCAGCCCCCCCAAGGACACGCTTAAACTGCCAGTCTTTACCAACTCCCCGCCTCCTGCGAGAACAGCACTCACCTCGCCGGACAGGAACTGGTAACTTCCACCAGCAAGCACCCCGTTCGCGATTGTTCCCGCCGTGAGCGTCACCACGCCCGCCGACTGAGAATAACCGTTCAAATCCAACGAACCCCCAATCAGATTCACGCGCCCTGTAACAGGCAGGCGATCGTCACCTCCTAAACGCAGAGTGCCCGCGCGAATTTCCGTCCCCCCAGTGTAATCGTTGGCACTCATCAACTCAACCAACCCATCCGTGCGCTTCGACACCGTTGACACTCCGGTGAAACTGGTCGCAACGGTTCCAGAGTTCAGAATGTAACCCGCCGCATTCAACGTGCCTCCCGCGACGCGTCCTCCACCAAGCGTGAAGAACGACACACTCTCCGTGAACCCGGCCAAATCAAACGTGCCACCCTCCAGCGTCAGCGCGCTGCCGTCATCCAACCGATCCGCTGCACCCAACTGGAGCACACCAGCCCTCACCAGCGTTTCACCCGTGTAGGTATTGAAACCTCCAAGCACAACGGTTCCCGTTCCGGATTTCGTGAGACCAATGTGACTTCCGCCCAAAACAGCATCAATCCGACCAGCCTCCACTTGATAGCTGCTTCCAATCAGGCTTCCTCCGCTGATCAGACCGCCGGTCAACTGCAAAACACCGATAGTCTGGACGCTCGTGCCCAGCGCAAGTTCACCGCCTGACACAATCACGGATCCGCTCGACAGCAGCGCATTGTCCACCCCAAGCCTCAGAGTTCCCGCCAGCACATAAAGACCACCGGAGAAACTGCTCGCTCCGCTCAACGTCTGCTCGCCAGAACCCGTCATCCACAGGGATCCGGCACCGCTCAAACTGCCTGCAAACACACGACCCACATCGCCCCCACTCAACGTGAGGCGATAGGACTGCAAATCAACCCCGCCGCCACCGGACAAATCCGCAACCGCCTCTGATTCCCCCAATCGGAGCGTGGCTCCATCGTTGACCCGTACCGCCGTCGCATCCGCAACAGCCGCCCCGCCATTCAATTTCAAAACGCCCTCGCCGACGATCAAACTGCCGCTGAAAACATTCGCTCCACCGAGCGTAAGTTCAGCCCCGCCCTCTTTCGTGAAGCTGTGCGCACCACTAATGACGCCGTTGATGGTTCCCTGGCTGAGCACTCTGAGCGTGGTTTCAGAGGCAAGCGCCACACCACCGCTCAAAGTTAAAGTGCCGCCATCGACTGCCTCGCCTAAACCAAGAATCCCGCTCATCACGAATTCGTTCCCAATGGCGCGCAGCGCGCCTTGCACGCCGGCAAGCGTCCCACCGCTAAACGTCACCAATCCCGTCCCGAGAGCGGAATTATTCCCAAGCGAAAGCACGCCGGCACTCAAATCCACTCCCCCTTCAAACGTATTCTCGCCGTTCAAAGCCAAGACTGAGGAGCCGTTCTTTACGAGCATCCCAGACCCGCTAATCACACCTCCGTACGTGGTCGAACCCGTCCCACCTAGGGTCAATGTATTTCCTTCCAACCACACGGCCCCCTCTCCCGCAAGCGACGCGATCTCCTCGCTGCTTGCAAGCTTAAGAGTCCCGCCAGCGGACACCGCCACCGCCATGCTGTTGATGAGCGCGCTCCCGCCGCTCAGCGTCAGCATTCCAGCGTCCACGTTCGTCGGTCCGCCGAAGGTGTTCACTCCGCTCAATGTCAGCCCGGCCGCTCCCGCCTTCGTCAAGCTGTAGCCCCCGCTCAACACTCCACTCAACGTCGCCGCGCTCGCCACCGTCAGCGTCGTATCCGCCCCCAGCGCCACGTTACCACTCAAAGTCAACGTACCGGTGTTGGTCGCGTCTCCCAAACCAAGCGTGCCGCTCATCGCAAATGCGTTCACCAGACTGCGCGCAGTTGCGCTATTGCTCGAGATCCGCCCGCCGCTGAAAGTCACCGTCCCGCTGCCAAGCGCCGCATTGTCGCCCGCTTGAATCGCTCCTTCGCTCAGCGTCACTCCGCCGCCGAACGTATTCGCGCCAGTCATCGTGAACGCCGCGCTGCCAGTCTTCACCAGGCTGCCCGCTCCGCTCATGAGCCCGCTGTAGATCGTGTCCACCCCGCCGCTCACGCTCAGCACGTTCCCCTGCAGATTCACAGCTCCTGCTCCGGCAAGCGATCCGATCTCTTCGTTGCTCGCCAGCTTCAACGTTCCGCCCGCAGACACTGTCACCGCCATGCTGTTAATCAATGCACTGCCGCCGCTCAGCGTCAGGATCCCGGCGTCCACGTTCGTCGATCCGCTGAAGGTGTTCACTCCGCTCAAGGTCAACTCGTCCACTCCCGCCTTCGTCAGGCTGTATGCTCCGCTCACCACTCCGCTGATCGTCGCCGCGCTCGCCACCGTCAAAGTCGTGTCGCCTCCCAACGCCATATTCCCGCTCAAGGTCAGCGCTCCGTTATTCGTCGCGTCACCCAATCCCAACGTTCCGCTCATCGCAAACTCGTTCGCCAGACTGCGCGCCGTCGCAGAATTGCTCGAGATCCGGCCCGCACTGAAGGTCACTGTGCCAGTCCCCAGCGCCGCATTGTCGCCCACCTGGATCGCTCCGTCACTCAAGGTCACCCCGCCGCTAAACGTGTTCGCTCCGCTCATCGTGAACACCGCGCTGCCAGTCTTCACCAGGCTGCCCGCTCCGCTCATGAGCCCGCTGTAGAGCGTGTCCACACCGCCGCTCACGCTCAGCACGTTCCCCTGCAGGTTCACAACTCCCGCTCCGGCAAGCGACCCGATCTCTTCGTTGCTCGCCAACTTCAACGTTCCGCCTGCAGACACCGTCACCGCCATGCTGTTGATCAGCGCACTGCCGCCGCTAAGCGTCAGCACTCCCGCATCGATGTTTGTGGGTCCACTGAAGGTGTTCATCCCGCTCAAGGTCAACTCGTCCACCCCAGCCTTCGTCAGGCTGTACGCACCGCTCACCACTCCGCTGATCGTCGCCGCACTCGCCACCGTCAACGTCGTGTCGCCTCCCAACGCCACGTTCCCGCTCAAGGTCAGCGCTCCGTTATTCGTCGCATCACCCAATGCCAACGTTCCGCTCATTGCAAACTCGTTCGCCAAACTGCGCGCCGTCACAGAATCGCTCGAGATCCGACCGCCGCTGAAGGTCACCGTCCCAGTCCCAAGCGCCGCGTTGTCTCCCACCTGGATCGCTCCTTCGCTCAACGTCACCCCGCCGCCGAATGTATTCGCGCCAGTCATCGTGAACACCGCGCTGCCCATTTTCACCAGGCTGCCCGCCCCGCTCATGAGCCCACTGTAGATCGTGTCCACCCCGCCGCTCACGCTCAGCACGTTCCCCTGCAGGTTCACGGCTCCCGCTCCCGCAAGCGACCCGATCTCTTCGCTGTTCGCCAGCTTCAACGTTCCGCCCGCAGACACCGTCACCGCCATGCTGTTGATCAATGCACTCCCGCCGCTCAGCATCAGCACACCGGCATCCACGTTCGTCGATCCGCTGAAGGTGTTCACTCCGCTCAAGGTCAACTCGTCCACTCCTGCCTTCGTCAGGCTGTACGCTCCGCTCACCACTCCGCTGATCGTCGCCGCACTCGCCACCGTCAAAGTCGTGTCACCGCCCAACGCCACGTTCCCGCTCAAAGTCAGCGCTCCGTTATTCGTCGCGTCTCCCAACTCAAGCGTCCCGCTCATCGCAAACTCGTTCGCCAAACTCCGCGCCGTCGCAGAATTGCTCGAGATCC